>JBGAOP010000037.1:0-33076 GCA_044221735.1 Phycisphaerales bacterium
GTGGTCCCAGCCGAATCCCGTCGCCTTCTGCACCGCGTCGGTGCCGATGCCGCCCGCGCGGGCCGAGGGCGGCGCGGGCCTCATCTCCCGGCGGCCGCTGGCGTGGCGACGCGCGGGCGCCGGCGCGGCGGAGCGGGTTGTTCGCTTCTTGGCCACGCGCTTCTTCTTGGGCGCGGGCGAACTGTTGCCCGCGGACTTGGTGACCCGCGGCTTGCGCCGACCCGGATTGTGCTTGCGTGCCGCCATGATGAACCCCCGCCAGAGTCTACGGTGCCGCGCTCGCGGTGTCGCCGCGGCACGCGCGAGCCATCGAGAAGCCCTCGCGTGGACCGCGCGGGGGCGCGCCCGTACCATCTCCCAATGCTTTCAGGAAGCTCTGAAAGCTCACCAGGGCCCCGCATGAACACACTCCCCGCCGGCACACCCCGCGAGTATCCGAACCTCGACGCGCTCGACCACGCCCTGCTCCGCGCCGTCGTCGCGGGCGAGGCGCGCCTGACCCGCGGGCAGGCGCTCGACATCTTCAACCGCATGCCCTTCCACGAGCTGGGGCGCTGGGCCGACGCGCGCTGCCGCGTGCTTCACGGCGACTCGATCCGCACCTCCATCATCGACCGCAACATCAACTACACCAACGTCTGCAACGCCCGCTGCACCTTCTGCGCCTTCCGGCGCGACGCGGGCGACGCCGACGCCTACGTCCTCCCCAAGGAGACGATCCACCAGAAGATCGCCGAGCTCCAGGCGATCGGCGGCACGCAGATCCTGATGCAGGGCGGCATGAACCCCGACCTGCCCCTCGACTACTACCTCGACCTCCTCAGCTCGATCCGCGAAAAGTTCCCCGCGATCCATGTCCACGCCTTCAGCCCGCCGGAGATGATCGAGTTCGTTCACTTCTTCAACCCGCCGGGCGCGACGCTCTTCGACAAGTGCCGCTGGGTGCTCACCAAGCTCCGCGACGCCGGGCTCCACAGCCTGCCGGGCGGCGGCGGGGAGATCTTCGCGACGCCCGTCCGCCGCAAGATCGGCCTGGGCAAGTGCGACGCCGAGGCGTGGCTCACGGTCATGTACGCCGCCCATTCGCTCGGCATGTTCACGAGCGCCACGATGATGTTCGGGCACATCGAGGCGTTCGCCGACCGCGTGCACCACATGTGGCTGGTGCGCCAGTGGCAGGACAAGGCCCTCCGCGTCGCCGAGAGCCAGGCCGACCATTTCGGGCATTACAAGGCGTTCATCGCCTGGCCCTTCCAGCGCGAGAACACGCCGCTCGGCCGCGTCAAAGATTGGGGCGCGGAGCCCAATGAACTGGCTCCCGGATCGGAGTTCCCCGGCGATGCCGCCGCTCGCCTCGATTCCAACCTCTCCCCCGACGAAGTCGCGGCCAAGGTCCCCCTCTTCGGTCGCCGCGTCCGCCTCTCCAGCGCCACCGACTACCTCCGCACCCAAGCCCTCTCCCGTCTCTTCCTCGACAACATCTTCTCGATCGGCGCCAGCTGGGTCACCATGGGCCCGCACATCGGTCAGGTTGCCCTGCAATACGGCGCCACCGATATGGGCAGCGTGATGATGGAGGAGAACGTCGTCAGCAGCGCGGGCACCACCTACTGCCTTGACGAGGCCGTGCTCTGCCGGCTGGTCCGCGAGGCCGGCTTCACCCCCGCGCAGCGCAACAACACCTACGACGTCCTGCGCGTGCACGCCGGCCCCGATTCGCCCGACCTGCGAGTGACCGACTGGTCCGAGCACCGCGCTCAGAAGATGCACCAGCAGGCCCCAAGGCCCGTCGGCGTCAAGCGCGTCGCCAAGGCCAGCCTCACCGTCGGCGCGAGCGAATAGCCGCGCACTCGAAGTTCGCATTTTGAACGGTGGTCATCCCCCGCCCACCCGGCCGGGAGGCTGTTCGGCTGTCTAACGGATGTCTTGTGGATATGATTGTCCATTAGTAGCCAATAGCACCCCGATCAGGAGTATCGACATGAGCCGTCGTTCCTGGGCCGAGCCCTTCAAGATCAAGATGGTCGAGCACCTCAAGATGACCACCCGCGCCGAGCGGGAACTCGCCATCGCCGAGGCCGGCTTCAACACCTTCCTCCTCAAGAGTGAAGATGTCTACATCGACCTGCTCACCGACTCCGGCACCAGCGCCATGAGCGACCGGCAATGGGCCGGACTCATGATGGGCGATGAGGCGTACGCCGGCAGCGCCAACTACTACCACCTCGAAGAGGTCGTGCACCGCTGCTACGGGTACAAGCACTTGATCCCGACGCACCAGGGGCGCGGCGCGGAGAACATCCTCTCGAAAATGCTCATCAAGCCGGGCGACTTCATTCCCGGCAACATGTACTTCACCACCACCAAGGCCCACCAGGAACTCGCCGGCGGCCGCTTCGTCGACATCATCTGTGATCAGGCCCACGACCCCGACGACGAGTCGCCCTTCAAGGGCAACATCGACCTCGCCAAGCTTCAGCGCGTCATCGACGAGCACGGCGCCGCCCGCATCCCCTACATCAACGTGCAGTGCAACGTCAACATGGCCGGCGGCCAGCCGATCTCCATCGCCAACCTCCGCGCTGTGCGCGCCCTCTGCCAGAAGCACGGCATCCGCATGATGCTCGACGCCACCCGCGCCGTCGAGAACGCCTACTTCATCCGCCAGCGCGAAGCCGGCTACGAGAACAAGCCGATCGACCAGATCCTGCTGGAGATCTGCTCCTACACCGACGGCTGCACCAACTCCGCCAAGAAGGACTCGCTGGTCAACATCGGCGGGTTCCTCTGCCTCAACGACGATGAGCTCGCCGAGCAGGCCCGCAACCTGGTGGTCGTCTTCGAGGGCCTGCACACCTACGGCGGCCTCGCCGGCCGCGATATGGAGTGCATGGCCATCGGCATCGAGGAGTCCGTCCAGTACGACCACCTCCGCGCCCGCATCGGTCAGGTCGAGTATCTCGGCCAGTTGCTGCACAAGGCCCGCGTGCCCATCGTGCTCCCCGTGGGCGGACACGGCATCTTCCTCAACGCCCGCAAGATCCTCCCGCACATCCCGCGCGAACAGTTCCCGGCCCAGGCCCTCGCCGCCGCGCTCTACGTCGACTCCGGCGTCCGCGCCATGGAGCGCGGCGCCGTCTCCGCCGGACGCAACAAGGCGCACATGGACGTCACCGCCGAGTCCGTCATCGAGGTCTTCCAGAACGCCGAGCGCGTCGTCGGCCTGCAGTTCAGTTACGAGCCCAAGTACCTGCGCTTCTTCCAGGCGAGGTTCGCCCCGGTCGTCGGCAGCAAGGTCTTCCGCGACGCCAGTCCCGCCGCCGCCTCCCGCGCATGAAGCAGTCTCTCCCGGCCGCGCGTTACTCCGGACGCGCGGCCGGCGCCACCCGGGCCCGCAGCTGCCGCCCCCCGTCCCGCTCGCCCATCAGCACGCTCTCGCCCAGCCACGGCTCGTCGATACTCTGAATCAGCAGCGGATACCCGCGCACCAGCACCCCGATCCGCACCGGCCGCCCGGCGGCGTACTGCACCACCGCCACCCCCGCCTCGTCCGTGTACACGTTCTTCTCGATGGGCCCGGTCTGTCCGAGCATCGACTCGATCGACAGCGGATGGTCGTGGCTCGGCGTGTCCGCCACCACCTTGGCGTTCGCCATCGGGGCGCCCGTCGTGCTGTCGGTCACCCGCACCGATAGCGCCGCCACATCCGGCCCCGCGCACCCGGCCAATGGAACGACGGCAAGTATGGCAGCAACGAGAAGTCTGGTCATGATCTTCGGCCACTCTATCCGCGGATGCGGGCGGCCGCCGCCCCCCGACCCGCGCGGTTCACTAAGCCAGCCGACCGGCCTACCATCCGACCCTTTGTGGGCTACAACGGCTCCCGAACGGCCCGCGTCCCGGTCGGTGATTCTAACCATCTGTTCCAGCAGGATTTACGGCATGAAGGCGATCGATCTGCGTCCCGGCTACGGTGTGAAAATGGACGGCAAGCTCTGGGTCATCGCCGCCTATGAGTTCCGGAACCCCGGCAACCTGCGCTCGTTCGTCAACATCAAGTTCAAGAACGTCCAGACCGGCGGCCAGATCGAGAAGCGCTGCCAGCCCTCCGAGGATATCGAGGTCATCGATCTCGACCGCCGCCCGATGGAGTACCTCTTCTCCGACGGCCACGGCGCCACCTTCATGGACACCGAAACCTACGACCAGATCGTCATGCCCAAGGACGTCCTCGGCGAAGCGCTCATGTACCTCCGCCCCAACGCCACCACCGTCGTCCTCTGCTACAACGGCAACCCCCTCACCATCGAGCTCCCCCTCACCGTCGAGCTCGAGATCAAGGACACCTCCCCCGAAATCAAGGGCGCCACGGCCACCAACCAGCTCAAGGACGCCGTCCTCGAGACCGGCCTCGCCACCCGCGTCCCCGCCTTCATCAAGATCGGCGAGACCGTCAAGATCTCCACCACCGACGGCTCCTACATCGGCCGCGCCAAGGAGTAGCACGCCCGGGATGACCCGGTTCCTGGTGGGGGGCGGCGAATCCCGCGGATGAGCCCCTCAACCCTTGCTCGCACAAAAGAGTCCCTCCCTCCCAAGCCCGCTTCAGCGGGCTTGTTCACTTCGAGCCCAACCCTTCAGGGTCGGGACACCGCCGCTCCGCATCACCCACAACCTTCAACCACGCCAGCCCGCTTCAGCGGGCTTCCCGCACCAACGGCTTCAGCCACCCCTCCCGCCCGGGCGATACCGTTCCCACAGTGCTCGCCCCCGATTCCACCCTCATCCTCATCGGCCTCCGCGGCAGCGGCAAATCCACCATCGCCAAACTCCTCGCCGCGCGCCTCAGCCGCCCCGCCGTCGACCTCGACGACCTCACCCCAACGTACCTCCACGAGCAAACCGCGGCCGACGCCCTCCGCAAACACGGCGAACCCGCCTTCCGCCGCGCCGAACTCGCCGCCCTCCAGGACGCCCTCAAAACCCCCGGCCAGATCCTCGCCCTCGGCGGCGGAACCCCCACCGCCCCCGGCGTAACCGAAATGCTCGAAGGCGCGCAGCGCCAAGGCAAAGTCAAAATCATCTACCTCCGCGCCAGCGAAGCCACGCTCCGAGCCCGCCTCCTCCCCCCCCTCCCCCGCTCCAGCGGGGGAGGTGCCGGAGGCTCTGCGACGGCGGAGGGGGTAACTCATCCGCCCGAACACACCCGCCCCTCCCTCACCGGCAAGGGCACCCTCGAAGAAATCGGCGTCCTCCTCAACCTCCGCGACACGCTCTACAAGACCCTCGCGTCAATCACCATCGACGCCAACACACAGAGCGCCGAGCACCTCGCCGAAGAAATCCACCGCAGGCTCGCATAGCACCCCCCCTGCTCCCCTGCTCCCCTGCTCCCCTGCTCCCCCGCCCCGCCTATACTTGCACAATGACGCAAGTACGCAATCGAACCCCCCGTACGCCCCGCACCCCCCGCCAGGCCGCCCGCCACCGCACCCCCATCGACCATCGCCTCGACGCGGACTTCTTCAAGGCCCTCTCCGACCCCACCCGCCTCGTCCTGCTCGCCTGCCTGGCCAAGTGCGCCCGCCCCTGCTCCGTGAGCGAGGTCGCCGAGTGCTGCTCCGTCGATCTCTCCGTCGTCTCCCGGCACCTCGCCCTGCTGGCCGATGCGGGCGTGCTGGAGGCCCGCAAACAGGGCCGCACCGTGTCCTATTCCGTGCGCTTCCGCGAGGTCACGCAGATGCTGCGAGCGCTGGCCGACGCCCTCGACCAGTGCTGCCCCGGCGGCGTCTGCCACCCCAACAAGGGCGCCTGCTGTGGCTGAGCCCCGCAAACCCCGCATCCTCTTCCTCTGCACCGGCAACTCCTGCCGCAGCCAGATGGCCGAAGGCTGGGCCCGCGCGCTGCGATCGAACGCGGTCGAGGCCTACTCGGCGGGAACCACCCCGCACGGCCTGAACCCGCTCGCCGTTCGCGCCATGGCCGAAGCGGGCGTGGACATCTCCCGCCACACCTCCAAGCGCCCCGAAGACATCGGCGTCGCGTTCGACGTCGTCGTCACCGTCTGCGACTCCGCCCACGAGTCCTGCCCCACCTTCCCCGCGGCCACGCGCGTCGTCCACGTCGGCTTCGACGACCCGCCGCGCCTCGCCAAAGGAGCGGCCAGCGACGAGGACGCCATGCCGCACTACCGCCGCGTCCGCGACGAGATTCGCGCTTTCGTTCTCACCCTTCCAACAGCCGTTACCGCGTCACGGTCTTCGGGAGAACGGCCATGACCTCCGCCGCCGGTCCCGCCCAACTCCAAGCACGCGAGCCGTGCCGGACGACTCGGCTGGGCTTCCTCGACCGTTTCCTCACGCTTTGGATCTTCCTGGCCATGGCTGCGGGCGTGCTGCTGGGGCGACTCGTCCCCGGCGTGGCCGAGGCCCTCGACCGTGCTTCAGTAGGCACCACAAATATCCCCATCGCCATCGGCCTGATCCTGATGATGTACCCGCCGCTGGCCAAGGTGCGGTACGAGAAGCTGCCCGAGGTGTTCAAGGACCGCAAGGTCCTGGCCATCTCCCTGTTGCAGAACTGGCTCGTAGGCCCCGTCCTCATGTTCGTGCTGGCCATCACGCTCCTGCACGACAAGCCCGAGTACATGATCGGCCTGATCCTCGTCGGACTGGCCCGCTGCATCGCGATGGTGCTGGTGTGGAACGACCTGGCCCGGGGCAGCGCCGAGTACGCCGCGGGCCTGGTCGCCTTCAACAGCATCTTCCAGGTTCTCTTTTTCAGCCTCTACGCGTGGGTGTTCATCACGGTCCTCCCGCCCGCACTCGGCCTCAAAGGGGCCGACGTTCCCGTGACGATCGCGCAGATCTTCCAGAGCGTCGCCATCTATCTGGGTGTTCCCTTCCTGGCCGGAGTGCTCACCCGTGCGGTCCTCCGGCCGCTCAAGGGGGAGGCGTGGTACTCGGGCCGATTCATCCCGCGCATCGCGCCGCTCACCCTCGTCGCCCTGCTCTTCACGATTGTCTGCATGTTCAGCCTCAAAGGCGACACCATCGTTCGCCTCCCGCTGGACCTCGCGCGTATCGCCCTGCCGCTCATCATCTACTTCGGCGTCATGTTCTTCGTTAGCTTCTGGATGGCCCATCGAGCCGGGGCCGACTATCCCCGCGCGGCCACGCTCGCCTTCACCGCCTCGGGCAACAACTTCGAACTCGCCATCGCTGTCGCCATCGCTGTCTTCGGCGTGCACTCTGGCGTCGCCTTCGCCGCGGTCGTCGGACCGCTCGTAGAGGTTCCCGCACTCATCGCCCTTGTGAACGTTTCGCTGTGGCTGGGCCGCCGCTGGTTCGCAGCCTCGCCCGCCACTGTCAAGGCCTGACTCTCGCTTTACGAAAGGATGCCCATGAACAACCAAACCCATCCCAACGCCAACACCTCCGAGTCCTCCTGTTGCGGTCCGAACTGCTGCGGCGGCAAGAGCAAAGAGACACAGCCCAGCGCACAGACCGCCGACGCCATCCGCTCCACCGTGCGAGCCGGGTACGCGCACATCGCCAAGTCCGGCTCGTGGTCCGCGGCACAGGCGGTCAAACTCCCCGCACCCGCCGCGTCCTCCTGCTGCTCGCCTTCTTCCGGCGGAGGCTGCTGCGGACCAAGCACCTTCACCCCCGACCAGCTCGCGCAGGCGATCGGATACACGCAGGGCGACCTCTCGGTGGTGCCCGACTCCGCCAACATGGGCCTCTCCTGCGGCAACCCCACCGCCCTCGCCTCCCTCATCCCCGGCGAGTCTGTCCTCGACCTCGGCGCGGGCGGCGGCTTTGACTGCTTCATCGCCGGTGCCAAGGTCGGCGCAACAGGCCGTGTCTACGGCGTCGACATGACCCCCGAGATGCTCTCCAAGGCGCGGGCCAACACCGAGCACTACACCAGGCAGACCGGCCTGAAGAACGTCGAGTTCCGCCTCGGCGAGATCGAGAACATCCCCCTCGCGGATGCCAGCGTCGACGTCGTCATCTCCAACTGCGTCCTCAACCTCTCCCCGGACCAGCCCCGAGTCTGGCAGGAGATCGCCCGCGTGCTCAAGCCCGGCGGGCGCGTCGCCATCTCCGACATCGTCCTCCTCCGCCCGCTCCCGGCGAGCGTCCGCGCCGACGTCGAGGCCCTCGTCGGCTGCGTCGCCGGCGCATCGCTCACCTCGCTCATCGAGCAATACGCCCGTCGCGCCGGCCTGAAAGACCTCAAGATCAACCGCCGCGGCGACTACATCGACGCCATGACCGACTGGCAGGACCCGCTCTACAAAGCCATCATCGCCAAGCTCGACCCCGGCGAAAAGATCGGCACGTACGTCACCAGCGCGGAGATCACCGCGACCAAGTAACCCGGCGCTTAGCCCCGATCCGCCTCCCGCACCGCCTCACAAAACGCGGCCATCATCGCGCGGTCCTTCACGCCCTCCCGCTCCACTCCGCTCGAAACATCCACCGCCCACGGCCGCACCACGCGCACGGCCTCGCCGACGTTCGCCGCCGTCAGCCCGCCCGCCAGAATCAGCGGCTTCGTGCACGCCTCCTTCACCTTCGCCAGCTCCCCCCACTCAAACGCCACGCCCTCGCCCCCCGCCGATCCATCCACCAGAATCGCATCCACCTCCTCGATCGTGCTCCACCGCTTGAGCTCGCGCTCGATCGTCCCCGCCTCAAACTTCACCGCCTTGATCACCCCCGGCCCGCACTGCCGCACCATATCCTCCGGCTCGTTCCCGTGAAGCTGCGACCGATCCGTCGGGCACACCTCCTCCAGATCGCTGAACCGCTCCACGCTCGCATCCACAAACAGCCCCACGCTCGACACAAACGGCGGCAAAAACGAGATCAGGTCAAACGCCTCCTCCGGCTCAATAAACCGCCGGCTCTTGGGATGAAACACAAATCCCACAGCGTCCGCGCCCGCATCGCACGCGCCGAACAACCCCTCTTCATCCGTGATCCCGCAAATCTTGACCCGTGTCCGTGCCATGGTGTCCTTCAGAGGCCCGGGCGCAAGCCCGGGCAGTGTGCGTCATCGGTGCCCGGGCTCGCGCCCGGGCCTCTGTCATCCCAGCGCCTCAAGCTCCCGCCGCGCCATCTCCGCCTCCCCTCCCTCCAGCGTCTTCATCGCCTCTCCGATCAACTCCTTCGCCTTCACCGGATCGTTCAGCGCTCGCGCATGAATCATCCCGAGCAGCAGCCGCACATGCCCCGCCTCCGGGTCGCGCGGATACGCCTCGAGAAACCGCGCATACGCGTACGCCGCCGCGTCCTGGTCCTTCGCCTGATAGAACCAGTTCGCCAGCTCATACTGATACTTCCTGCTCAGCACGCTCGCCCCCGGCACATTCGCCCACCTGTCCGCCAGCCCCTTGTACGCCCGCGCGGCCCCGGCCAAGTCCCCCGACGTCCACAAACGCACCACCTCCGCCCGCGCCCCCGCGATTACATCCGAGTCCCCAACCTCACCCGCCTGCGCCCGCTGCCAATGCTCGCGCCGGGCCTGCTCCATCGCCAGCCCCGCCTCCTTGAACTGCCGCCGCCGATACGCCTGCCGCCCCATCGTGAACAGATCAAACGGCTCGCGCGGCAGCACCTTCCACCACAGCAGCACCAGCGCCACCCCCGCGCCATACAAGTACCCGCCCAGGTGCGCCAGGTGCGCCACATTGTCGTGCCCGCCCCAGAACCACTGCGACGTCCACTCCCACACCACCGACAGCGCGATGAACCACCACGCCGACACGTTGAACACGCCCAGCGTGAACAGGAACAGCACCTTCACCTGCGTCCGCGGAAACAACACGAGATACATCCCCGTGCACGCCGCGATCGCCCCGGACGCCCCGATCGCCCCCGCCCGCTCAAAGTACATGTGCATCCCCGCCGCCGCGGCCGCCCCTCCGAGATAAAACACCGTAAATCCGATCCGCCCCAACCGGTCCTCAATGTTGGGCCCGAACACGTACAGCACCAACATGTTCCCCAGCAGGTGCCTCCACCCACCGTGCAGGAACGCATACGTCACCAGTTGCCACCAGTGAAACCCCGGGCCCGGAGTCAGTGCCCCCCACGTCCGCATCGCCTCCGCCGCGTCCCCGCTCGATTTCCCTACGGTTTCCTCAAACACCCACACGCCCACGCACACCACCACGAGCGCATAGGTCACCAGCGTGGGTCGTCGGAGCGGCCGGTCTGTCCCCAATGGCAGCAACATGGGCCCCGGATGCTACGGATCGCCCATGGACGGGCACGCCTCCACCGACAACCCGCCCCCCTGTCTCGCAGGGAATTCTCCCCGTTCCCCCGAGCCGCTCCAGACATCCCTGTAAGCGTTTCCTAGCATCATTTTCTCAAGCCGCACCCCATCGCAGGCTCACCACCATGTCAACCGCCACCATGACTCCTCCAACCACTCCCGCCGCTGCTCCCTCCTTCGCCAAAGGCCTCGAAGGCATCATCGCCGCCGAGACGCACATGTCGTTCATCGACGGCGAGAAGGGCATCCTCGAATACGTCGGCATCGCCATCGACGACCTGGCGCGCAACTCTACTTTCGAGGAGACGGTCTATCTCCTCTGGAACCGCCGCCTCCCCACCAAGGCCGAGCTCGAGGCCTTCACCACCGACCTCCGCAACAACTACGACCTGCCCAAGGGCATGCTCGAGAAGATCCAGGCCTGCCCGAAGGACGCCGCGCCCATGCACGTCCTCCGCACCATGGTCTCGGCCCTGGCGATGTACGACGCCGACCCCGACGCCAACGACATCCCCACCGCCCGCCGCAAGTCTCTCGCGGTCCTCGCCCAAACCCCCGCGATCATCGCCGCCTTCGATCGCGCCCGCCGCGGCCTTCCCTTCGTCGCCCCGCGCAAGGACCTCTCCTTCGCCGCCAACTTCCTTTACATGCTCAACGGCACGATGCCGACCGACGCCATGACCCGCGCCTTCGACGTCTGCATGATCCTCCACGCCGACCACGGCCTCAACAACTCCACCTTCACCGCACGCGTCATCATCTCCACCCTCTCCGACGTCTACTCCGCCCTCACCGGCGCGATCGGCTCCCTCCGCGGCCCGCTCCACGGCGGCGCGAACGAAGAGGTCATGGTCATGCTCGGCGAGATCGAGGCCAAGGGCGGCGGGGGAGTGTCCGCCGTCGAGCCCTACATCATGAACCGCCTCAAGAACAAAGAGCGGATCATGGGCTTCGGCCACCGCGTCTACAAGACCATCGACCCCCGCGCCACCTTCCTCAAGACCTTCTCCAAGCAGATCGCCACCGACACCGGCAACCTCAAGCTCTACGAGATGTCCTCCACCATCGAGCAGATCATGGCCCGCGAGGTCGGCGCCAAGGGCATCTACCCCAACGTCGATTTCTACTCCGCCACCACGTACCACTCCATCGGCCTCAAGCTCGACCTCTTCACCCCCATGTTCGCGATGTCGCGCATCAGCGGCTGGAGCGGCCACATCCTCGAGCAGCTCGACGGCAACCGCCTCTACCGCCCCGCCGCCAAGTACGTCGGCCCCCACGCCGTCAAGTACGTCCCCCTCGCCCAACGCTGAGCACGGGCCTCCCTATCATTGTGCATGGGCCTGTTCATCCCGGACGAAATTCTGACTCAGGCTGGCCTCTCGGATCGTGACGCGCTCATCGAGTTCGCCTGCCGACTCTTCGACGCAGGAAAGCTCGACAAGCCCACCGCCGAGCGGATGTGCGGACTCTCCCGTGTCGAGTTCGAGGCCCAGTTGCACGCTCGCGGCCTGACTGTCTATCGCACCACGGCCGAAGACTACCACCAGGACCGCGATTCCTTCCCGAACCCTCCCGTTCGGAAGGCTGGGTGACAGGTGATCGTCGTCAGCGACACCTCGCCGCTCCGGGCATTGCAGGCCCTCGATCTTCTGTCGATCCTCCCCCAACTGTTCGGGCCAGTGCTCGTTCCGCCCGCTGTCGCACGCGAACTGGGTGTGGAAATCGCCACGCTCGGCGCGCTGGATCTTTCCGCACACCCGTTTCTGAATATCCGCGAGCCGCGCGATCTCGAAATGGTGCGGGTCCTCAAGGCCGATATCGGCGAGGGCGAGGCCGAGGCCATCGCCCTGGCCATCGAGACCCGCGCCCAGGCGATCATCATCGATGAATCCGCCGGCCGCCGAATCGCCCGCCGACACGACCTCAAGACCATCGGCGCCATGCGACTGCTCGTTCTCGCCAAGCAACAGGGCCTGGTCGACCGCGTCGGTCCACTCATCGATCTGCTCGAGTCCCGAATCCACTTCCGCATTTCGTCGCAGCTCCGCGAGGAGATCCTCCGAGACGCCGGAGAGTAAATCGGCGCGGCGGTCCAGAGTTGTTCCCCCCTCCCCCATGCTCCACGACCTCAACGAAGAACTCAGCAACGAAGCTGCCAAGTTCTACGTCTTCCTCTTCGCCATCGCCGCCCTCATCGTCTGCACCATCGGCTCCTGCAGCGAGCTCCAGTACATGTCCTCCGGCCGCGTCGTCGCCGCCCCCGTCGAGAAGACCTACATCCACACCAACCACCCCCGCAACGCGCCCGACTACGACACGCTCGTCATCATGTACACCATCACCGAGCCCCAGCCCGCACCCGTCTTGCCCATCGTGCGCCACGAAGTCGAAGAAGTTGACCCCGACTGGTACCTCGACCACCCCGCCGACATCTCCGCCGACAAGAAGTTCGTGCAGGTCCAGTATCTCCCCATGAAGGAGGGCCGCTCCCGCCTTCTGGGCAACTCCCACCGCTGGCTCATCATCCCGTTCTTCGCCTCCCTCGCCTTCATCGTCGGCGCGGCCATCTGGTTCTGGCGCGACTTTGCCATCTACCAGCGACGCCTCGCCGAGGGCCGCTAGCCGGCTCAGCACCCGGCAAACCACGCGTTGAGGAACGCAAACACATCGCCGATCTGCAGACCGCTCTCTCCGTCGAAGTCCGCGCTCGCCGATCCCGCGAACCACCCGTTGAGAAACGCGAAGATGTCCCCGACCGCCAGCCCCCCGCTGCAGTCATAGTCCGCATCGCACACCGCGATCTCCACCGGGTTCGAGTTCACGCTCCCGCATTCGCTCGACACGATGCAGAAATAGCTCCCCGCCCGGGCGTTCTCCACCGTCAGCATCCCCGTCTGCGACCCCGACACCACCGATCCATCCGCCTGCACCCCGTCGCCGAGCGGCCAGCCCCCCTCGCGGCTCCACCGCACCACCGCGCCGGCGGGCGCATTCGTCGTCGCACCCAGCACCGCCATCCCGCCCCGGCACACCCGGCCGCCGCCCGTCGCCGTCGCCGCCAGCCGCGTCCCCGTCGAGATCGACAGGTTGTTCAGCACGTTCCAACTCTCGTGCGCCTCCATGCCCACGTACAGCATCGGCCTCACCACCGCGACCGGTGTCGGCGGAATCACCGTGTTCATCACCCGCCCCGACACCATCGATGTCGCCGGATCAAACGTGAACTCCATGTGCAGCCATCCGCTGTCCAGCGTCCCCGCGATCGGCGCCGTTCCCTCCGCCACCACCATCGATCCGTTCGCCCGGATCGTCCACTCCCCGCGACCGTTGAGCGACATCCACAGCGACCCGTTGCTCTCGAAGTTGCTCAGCAGCGCCGGGCTCGATGTGCACCCCAGGTACGTCGCGCTCGTGCTGTTGAACAGCATCACCGCCTCCGCCGACACCGTGAACGCGCCCGCCGGCGGTGTGAACGCCAGCACCGCCGCCGCCGGGGCCTCCCCGAACGCCGTCCCGTTGTACGGGTCGAGCACATCCACCTCCGCCGGGTCAAGGCTCGAGCCCGCAAACCCCCACGTCGGCACGCCCGCCTGGTCATTCCCGATCCACCGCGTCCCGTCCTGCGGCCACTGCGGCCAGTAGTCTTTCAGCGTGTCATGAATCTGCGCATTCCGCGGCCGACCGTTCCCGCCGTGCGGCCGGTCGCCCGGCCGAAATGTCTCGCGCACCAGCAGCTCGCACTGGCCCAGCGCCTCCACCGCCACCGCCGACACGACTGAAACCACGGCCACAAGCCCGACCACCATCCGACGACCAACAAGCGCGGCAGGAATCACGGCAAGCCTCCTCAAATCTCAAGCACTCCCGACCCATTCCCCACCCTCCATGCGGAGACCATCCACACCCACCGTCACAAATCCCACCTTCCTGTTCTCCTGCTCCCCTGCTCTGGAGCTCCCCCTGCTCCCTTGGCCCCCCCGGCCGCGCCCCCCCCCCCCCCCCCCCCCCCCACCACTTTCGCACTTATCCACATCCCACCACGCAGACTTGACAAAAACCTAACTAATCCCGTATCTTCCCCAACACACACGGGGGACACGGGGGCATGCAATCCACATCCAGAAATCCCATGGCCGCAGCAGAAATCCTGCGCGCCCAGTTGGACCGCGAAGACGCCGCGCGCGAGCGAGACCGCATCCTCGAATCCCGCGGCTACGACATCCGCCCCGCGCCGGGCTCCTCCACGCCCAACCGCCGCTCGCTCGTCCACTCCGCCCCGCCGGTCGCGCCGCCCTCACGCGCCCCCGCATCCGACGGTCAACCCGCAACGCCCGACATCACCCATCCGCCGCGCCCCTTCACGCCCTCACCCGCCCAAGCCGACACCCTGCTCTCGGAACTCGCCGCCGACGACCTCACCCTCCGCGACATCGCCGAGCAGCACAACACCTCCCTCGACGCCCTCAACCTCTGGCTCATGCGCCCCGACATCGACGCCCGCCTCGCGGCCATGACCACCGTGTGCGCCAAGCGAACCCGCCTCATCGCCTCCAATCGCTCCGTCCACATCGCCCGAATCCTCGGCCGCCTCCTCGACGCCCACGACGAGTTCGAAAGCCTCGACCTCATCCAGCCCGACGCCCTCCCGCCCGACGCCAAACAGCGCGCCCGCGAGAGCGCACGCAAAGCCTGCAACCTCCTCCTCCGCCTCACCACCTTCCATCCCCGCGCCAGCGCATCCGGATCAACGAACCCCGAACGCAGTGAGGGGCCTTCAGCGAGCCCGAAGCGTCAGCGAGAGTCCGACTCGCCGCGCTCCGATCCCAACGAGGATCCATCCCACCCCAAACCCCTCGACCCATCCCTCCACACCCCAGACCTCCTGCAACTCCGCGAGTGCCGCCTCCAGTCTCCACGCTTCCCTCGCGCCAGCCGAACAGGCGAAGAGGATGCTCAAGACTCAACGAGCGCGAACGCGCCACCTGCCGCGCACGATCACGCCGCCACCCCAGCCCACGCCCTCCTCACGCGTGCCGGCACCGTTCCATGGTCTTCCTGCTCCACGCCCCCGGACTCCTCTACTCCTCCACCACTCCACTCCTCATCCCCGCCACTCGCCCGTTCCCCACCCGCTCTACCCGCGTTGCGCGCACTCCCCTCTTCGTTCGTCCCCCTCACCATCTCCGCCCATCGCCCCCGCCCGCCGTAACCGCCCCCGCCCCTCCACGGGGCTCGCACGCCACAAACTCGCTCATTTCAACGCACCACGCCGACGTCCGCCGCGCCGCGTCAACACTCCCGCACCCACGATCAGCGCGGCCGCCGGGCCCGGCGCGGGGATCGCATGGATGTTGTCGATGCCCATCCGCCCCACAACGGGCGTGCCACCGGCGATCGGCGCCCCGCTGTTGTGCCGGAACATGACCGCGGTCACATCGCCCAGGATCTCCGCATTCGTGAGTGTGCCCATGACGACCGTCATCGACGCATCGTCCAGCGAGAACACCAAGTGATGCCACTGCCCATCCGCCGGGAGCGTCGAAGAGAGCAGCGACGTCGATCGGTTGGTGCTCCCGCCGAACACCACCGCGCGGATCTCCATCGCGCTCGCGCTCGTGTTCAGAAAGTCCGCCTCAAGCCCCGTGATCCCCGCCGAGAGATAGTTCCCGGTCCAGCGCGGGTCCTCGTTGTCCGTCGCCATGCGGCTCCCCGGCCCGTTGCCGCCCGCCGCGTCGATCCGCATGTACGCATCACCGCTGCCCGCTGGTCCACCATCGGACTTGATCGAAATGAACGGGTCCCACCCGCTCCAGCCCATCGTGGTCTGGTCCTGAAAGTCATCCAGCGTCCCCGCGATCGCCGCCGACGCATTCGCCGCGCCCATCGAGGCAATCACCACCGCGAGCCCCAACACCCCGACCCGCACCGACATCTGGTTGTACGACATGCGCCTCTCGCTCCTCGGCCGTAGCGGCCACCACCTCCCCACCGATCCACGGTGGACACTCAATTGATACACCAGCATAATGGATATGCAAGTCGTCTTTTAGGCCAGGCCCGGCCTCAGAGACAACAAACCCCAAGCAACCCCGCACTCCCACGCCCTACAGCCTCGTCACCCGCCCCATGAACAGCACCACGCCCGACCTCGTGTCCCTGATCATGAACACGAACGGATGGTCCGCGCGGAACACCGGGTGGAACGGCACCGTCTCCTCCCGCCGCATCGCCGCGCCCGCACGCATCGCCACCGCCATCGCCGCCGCGGCCTCCGTCCCCTTCTCCGTCACCTCCACCCACGCCTTGTGCTGCACCAGCCCGATGTACAACTGCTGCGCCGGGTCCGTGCTCGCCGACATCCCGCCGAAGTCCGCCGCGTCCGGCAGGCCCGGGCTCACAAACGCCCGCTTCATCCCGAGAGCTTGCAGCGCCCGCGACAACTCCTGCTCGTATTCCACCTTGAACTTCGGCATCGCCGTATCCACCATCCGCGCCTCCAGCCGCTTCACCCACCCATCCACGGCGTCCGCGCTCAGCGCCGACTCCACGGCGCCCAGCCCATCCACCGTCCGCGGCAGCACGATCGTCATCGCCAGGTCGCCCCCCTTGTACGGCAGCTCGATCATCGTGAAGCCCCCATCACCGGGATAGCACGCGGGCCGATCCTTCTCCTCGCGCGCCACCTGGTGCGGCGTCTCGAAGTACGCGCCATCCGCGTTGAACGCCGCATACCGCACGCCGCTCTTCCAGTGATCCTGCATCATCCGGGCCTTCGACGTGCTCCCATCCGCGCCGCGAAAGTCCTCCTCCCGCGTCGAGGCCTCCGCGAACGGATTCGCCCACTGCCCCTTGAAGTACACCGCGTTCGCGATCACCAGCCGCGTATCCGGCGTGATCGAGCCCTTCGGCAACAGGTCGGTGATCCGCTTCTCCGTATGGTCCTCCACCCACCCATTGATCCGCAGCCGCGCACTCTCGCCCTGCTTGAGGAAGTCCACCGGCGTCACGCCCCCGGTGCCGTACCACGCGTCGATCGCCTTCACATACTCCGGTACCAGCGCGAACGTCCGCTCGACCCACAGCGAGTTGGCCACGCGGAGGTCATAGCGGTCCACCGTGGCCAGCAGCGTGTTGAGCTGCGCCGCCAGTTCCTCCGCCCGCGTCTGTTCCTTTGCCGCGCCGCTGTAGTTCCCACCCTTCTCCAGCGACTCCGCCTTCGCGTTGGCCGCATCGAGCTGCTCCCGCAGCGCGGCGATCTTCGTCCTGGTCGCCGGGTCCTTATCCCCCGACGCGGCGGCGAATCGCCTCGCCAGCTCGGCATACCCAACGTGCACCGGCGGCAGGCTCGACCCGGCGTTGGCCTCGCGGATGTGCAGCGTCTGGATCATCTCGTGGAGCGTCCCGCCGCGCGCCCCCTCGGCCGCCATCGTCAGCGCCACCGAGACCGAATACGGCGACAGGAACACGTTCCCCTTTCCCTCGGCCGCCAGCCGCTTGTACAAGTCAAACCCAAACCCGTTCGACGACTCAACGGCCCGTTCCGGATCGACCGGCTGCGTGCCGACCGGCTCAACACCCGCGGCGGCACAGAGCAGAATGGCGGCGCTCAACGTGGGCAGGATCATCATGGTCAGTCTCCGGCGTGGAAAGTGTGCGGTGTCACATACCAATGGCCGCTCGGGGCCGATCGTCTCCACACGATACCACCAGATTACCATCCCCCCGTGCCGCCCCGCCCCGCCCTGTCCCACCGCCTGGCCGAAGCCCGCTCCCGCGCCGTGCGCACGGTCATCCTCTGGGTCGAACAGGCCCGGGCCGCGCTGGGCATCCGCCGCGGCGTGCACGCGCCCGAGGGGGGCGTGTACTACAAGGAGCTCTCCGCACAACGCCTCGGACGCGCACTCTCCACGCGCGGCGACGGCTTCAAAAAGTACCGCATCACCTTCGACGACGCGGGCAAGGGCCGGGGCGGATCCAAGCAGATCGTCCGCTGCACGCGCGAGCGCTGCTACGCCGACCTCATGGGCCCGGAGCACCTCCACCGCCTCGATCGCGTCGCCCAGCTCATCCGCCCCGGCTCACGCATCCTCGAGATCGCCACCCCGCCCATGCTCACCGGATACACCGCCGACTGGCTCGCCCGCATGGTCGGCGAGTCCGGCGCGGTCGTCAGTCTCATCGCCGACGAGGAAGGCGCGGCCTTCGCCCCGCGCCGCTACGCCCGCCCGAACCTTTCGATCGAGCCGCTCACCGGCACCGTGCCCGAGGCTCTCGCGGGCGAGATCGACAGCGCGTTCGACGCCATCATCCACCTCGCGCTGCCCGTTGACCCGGGCCCGCGCGACGTCCTGATGCGAGAGATGCTGCGTGTGCTCGCTCCGGGCGGATGGATGCTCGCGGGCGTGCGGCTCACCGACGACCCATCCGACGCGGCCATGCAAAACCTCCGGGCCCATCTGTCCGCGATGGGAGCCGACCTCGGCGGGTCGAATACGCTTGGCCCGGGCGCCGGCGCGCCACACCTTGTGGACGTCGTGCTGACCAAGGAACCAACCCCTCCCGCACCACCAGGAGCCAGCCCACGATGACGGCCTACTCCGCCGAGTTCTACGACCGCCACGCCGAGGGGATGCGCCAGTCCGCTCGCGCTGTGCTGCCGCTGGTGATGGACCTGCTCGCGCCCCAGACCGTGCGGAGCGTGGTCGACGTCGGGTGCGGCGAGGGGCACTGGCTGGCCGCGGCCAAAGAGCTGGGCGCATCGGAGATTCTCGGCCTCGACGGCGACTATGTGCGGCGCGACCGGCTGGCGATCCCGGCCGAACGGTTCACGAGCACGGACCTGACCAACCCGCCCGCGCTGGGGCGCGAGTTCGACCTGGCCATGTGCCTGGAGGTGGGCGAGCATCTGCCCGAGCAGCACGCCGCAACGCTGGTCGGGTTCGTGGGGTCGCTCGCGCCGGTCGTGCTCTTCTCCGCGGCGATCCCCGCCCAGGGCGGAACGGGACACCTCAATGAGCGGTGGCCGGACTACTGGGCCGCGCTGTTCGCACATCGCGGGTTCGTGTGCGCCGATGTGCTGCGCACGGCCCTGTGGGAGAACGAGCGCGTGGAATGGTGGTACGCCCAGAACGCGATGCTCTTCGTGCGTCGCGAGGCGCTCGGGCGATATCCGCGGCTGCAAGGCAACGCGTCGGACGCCGTGCCAATGAAACTCGTGCATCCTCGCAACTTCGCAGAGAAGGCCGCGCGGCCGCGCAAGAAGAAGACGCTCTCACGCCGGCTGCGGGCGTGGATCAGGAACCGGCCCCTCGAGTAGCGTCGTCGCGCACGCGCGCAAGCACCTGCTCCCACCCGGCCAGCCGCCCGGTCCGCTCGGCCACTCGAATGGTCCGCTGCATCGGCCGCCACTCCAGCAGCCGGGTCTTGAACAGCCGCCTTCGGGCCCGGGCCATTCGCCCAAGCACCCACTCCTCCCCGGGCTTGCCCGCCGAGAGCCAGTGCAGCCACGGCTCGGACTGCGAGAGTGCGCCGACAAGTCGGAGGAGGTACTCGCGCGTCGTGCGCTCCGGTGGAATGAGGTGGCCGCATACGGCGGCGGGCTCGTACCACAGTTCGTAGCCGGCGTGGCGGAGGCGGATGCCGATCTCGGAGTCCTCGCCGCTGGTGAGCTTTCCGCCCGTGCGGCCCATGAGCTCGCCGCGATCGAGCACGCCGCTGGCGAGGATGGCGGACCGGCGGAGCACGATGGCCGCGCCGACGAGGTACTCATCGGCGCCGATGCGGCGCGGGCGCGGGCCCCAGTCCTGCTGGGCGAGGTTGCGAGCCATGCGGAGCGCAAGCGGCGAGGGGGGCTGCTCCCAGACAAGGTCCACGCGTCCCCCCGCCGCGCCGATTCGGTCGTGGGCGTCCATGCGGCTAAGCATGGCCGCGGCCCAGTTGGGGGCTGGGAGGCAGTCGTCGTCGAGGAAGGCGATGAGGGGTTCGGTGGTCTCGGCGAAGACGCGTTTGCGGGCGGCGGCGAGGCCTTGCGTCGTTTCGCGGATGAGCGTGATGGGGATGGAAGTGGTGGCGGCCGCGAAGTCGCGGACGATGTCGGGCGTGGTGTCGGTGCAGTTGTTGTCGATGACGATGACGCGCGTCACGCGCCCGCCCGCCCGGTCGAGCGCGGCAATGGCCTCCAGCGTGCGGCGGATCTTCGGGCCGCGGTTGTAGGTGCAGACGCCGATGACCATGGCGTCGGGCTGGGGAATGGCGGGCATGGGCGAAGACTATCGCATCCAGGCGGGGAGGTTCTGGGCGATCCACTCGACGAGGCGAAGGTCGCCGAGGCCGCGGCGGCGGGCCTCGGCCATGGCTTCGAGACGCTGGTTCCAGATGGTGGGATTCGCGAGCGTCTCCTTGACGACGCGGACACCGGCCTCGTCGAGATCGGGGAGACGGATGTAGGACTCGGGCGGAATGAGTTTGTCGATCGCCTTGGAGCCGAAGTAGATGGGGAGCGACCAGCAAGCGAGCGGGTCCCAGAGCTTTTCGGTGATGTACTGATCGCCCTCGCCGTAGTTCTCGATTGCGAGGGTGAAGCGTGCGGGGCGCATGACGTTGCCCTTGCAGTTGATGGGGCCGCCGCTCTTGACGTCGGACGGGAGGCCGCGGCCGTAGAGGGCGAGAGGAACGCCCGCCTTGAGCAGCTTGCGGTAGAACTCGAGGCGCGCGAGGTGGCCGGGGATGAGGCGCTTGCCCTTGGGCGCGCCGGCGGCGATGGAGACGAGGGGGAGCGGCTTGTCCTGCGGCGAGTACGCGCGGAGAGAGTGGACATCCCACTCGAGTGTCCACATCGACGGAAGGACGACGGGGTGGGTGGCGCGGGGATCGGGCGCGTAGACGCGGGCCGCTTCGCGCTTGGCCTCCTCGAACCAGAGGTCGGGGAGATACGCGGGCGGCTCATAGAACATGAGCGTGGTGCGGGCGGGATCGTGGCCGAGCTGCTCGAAGGAGTGTCGAATGCGCAGCGGCTCGGTCGGCTTCTTCAGGAGCTTGTAGATCGGCCGCTTCCACCCGCCGGCGCGGCGGGTGCCGCCTTCGGGCGAGGGCCAAGTCATGATGAAGCGGTGCGGCGCGGCCGCGTCCCAGCGGGAGAGTTGGATGTTCTTGTGCTGGCCGAGCGGCCCCTCGCACTGGTTCCAGAGGTAGTCGGCGTAGCGGCCGAGTTCGTCGAAGATGCCGACTTTGATGGGGGACTGGAGCATTGGGCAAGGTTAGCCGGTCGGGAAGGCGGTTCACCACAGAGGCACAGAGACACAGAGAGGGGCGGATGGAGGTACACTCGGGACGATGCCGCCGCGAGAGTTGCCACCCGCAGGTTCGCCGGGCCTTGTGCTGTACGAGGCGCCCGATGGGCGTTCGCGGCTGTCGGTTCGGCTGGAGGGGAGGACCGTTTGGTTGACGCAGGCGCAGATGGCGGAGTTGTACCAGTCCACCAAGCAGAACATCTCGCTTCACATCAAGAACATTCTGGAGGAGGGTGAGTTGCCGACCTTGGCAACTGTCAAGGAATACTTGACAGTTCAAACCGAGGGCAAACGGCAGGTCGAACGGTCGGTCGAACACTACTCGCTCGACATGATCCTCGCGGTGGGATATCGCGTGCGGTCGGGTCGGGGGACAGCGTTTCGGCAGTGGGCGACGGCGACGCTGGCGGAGTATCTGACCAAGGGCTTTGCGCTGGATGACACGCGGCTGAAAGAGGGGAAGAACTGGGGGGCGGACTACTTCGATGAGCTGCTGGCCCGCATCCGGGACATCCGGGCGAGCGAGCGGCGGTTTTACCAGAAGATCACGGACATTTACGCGACGAGCATCGACTATGACCCGAAGGCCGCGATCACTCAGGAGTTCTACGCGATGGTGCAGAACAAACTGCACTGGGCGGTCACGGGGCGCACTGCGGCGGAGACGGTGGTGGAGCGGGCGGATGCGCGGAAGCCGAACATGGGGCTGACGACGTGGAAGAACGCGCCGAAGGGGCCGGTGCGAAAAGGGGACGCGGCGATCGCGAAGAACTACCTGAGCGAGCAGGAGATCGGCGCGCTGAACCGCATCGTGACGATGTACCTCGACTACGCGGAGGATCAGGCGGCCCGCAAGACGCCGATGCACATGGCGGACTGGGCGAAGAAGCTGGATGCGTTCCTGGCGTTCAACGAGCGGAACATTCTGACGCACGCGGGGAAGGTGTCGGCGATCATGGCGGAGGAACACGCCGCGCGGGAGTTTGAGGCGTTTGATCGGGCGCGGCTGGAGCGGGATTCGCGGGAGGGGACCAGCGACTTTGATCGGGTGGTGGAGCGGACGAAGGGGTTGGAGGGGAAGACCGGGAAGGGCGGGAGGGGGAAGGGGTGAATGGGGATGGGGGAATGTGCTGCGGTTGTTGCGAGGGGGCGGTTGGGTGGTGAGTGAGTCTGACGAGTAGATTGCCGGTTTCGGTTGGGTGCGGGGGATGGCGCGTGGTGCGCGAGTTGCGGTGGTCAGCCCGCACCGCCTTCTGGAGGAACGGGAGGCGGTGGCACGTCGCGATATGTCGGAGATGGGAGCACCGGTCTTGTGGGCAAGGTTAACCGGGGGGAGGAGGAGGGGTCTCTCGCGGAGGCGCGGAGAGCGCGGAGGGAGGCGAGGGGAGAGAAAGGCGCCAGAGGGCGCCGCATTCAGTGCATTTGCTTAATGGGGAGGCGGAGTCCGTTCGACTGGACAGCGGGTATCCACACGACGGGCACCTTTGAGCGCTGAGCCATGCATCCCGCACTTTCGCCGCTTCGATCAGATCAGGAATGTCGGTTGCTCGCAGGTCCTTGATGAAAACGTAGATGCCCCAAGTCATCGCGATCGTGACCAATACGACGGAGATCGTCGACATTCGTGCGAATCCGATGTACGCGAGAAACCCGATCGCACCAAAGGCGAGGATTTGCGAAAGGACGAACACCTGGCTCACAACGCGGGGTTTTCCGGCGGCACGGGCGTAGATCAGCGCGAACTCGCTGGGAGCGAGGTCGCGGGGACGCTTGTACAGGACAGTTCGAAGGTTGTGCCCGGCATCAACGCAGGTCTGGTCGCGACCTGCCAGCGTGGTTCTGGTCACGGGGACGAGGATGGTGCGGCAGAACAGGCCGATCTTGTCGCCGAGAGACATGCGGCGGTGAGTATACCGAAGAGATGGAAGGAGTTGCCATCATGCTTTTCGCGGGAGGATGGGTGCGGGAAGGAGGGCGGAGGCTTGGGGGGTGTGGAGTCCTCCTTCCTGCATCGGCGTGCGGGAGGGCATGCAACGAGTACATCGACGGTTCTGCGTCGGCCCAAAGGGCCGGAAGAGCAATCAAGGGAACTCTTCGAGTGGCTGAAGCCACTCGCAACCACCGAGCGCCCAAGGGGCGAAATCCGGAGGGCGGGGAGTTGGCGGCGGGTGGGGTTGTCTTGCTGTGCGACAACGTATGCGGGTTTGGAGCGAGGGTGATGCGGGTGTTCAGGGGCGTACCGCTTCGTGCGCCCCTTCGGGGCGCCGGACCGTGAGCGCACGTTTTCCACGGGTTCCGCGAGGCCCAGGGCGGCCTCGCTCCACCCGTGGCTACATTCGTTCGTCCCTTCGGGACTACAGGCCCACAGCGGCGGCTTGCGCCGCTCGGCTCTGAATGGTTGGCCACCCGCGTGACCGCGGGGGCTCGGAATGCGGGCTCAGGGGGCCTTGGAGGGCTGCGCTGGATCGGCCTTGGGCTTCTCGCCGGCCTTGGGCTTGGCCATGAGCTCTTCGATGCTGGGGGCTTCAAACTTGGGCGCGGCGGTGGAGACTTGTTCGCCGAGGGCTGGGGGCGTGAACGTCTGGTCGGGGCCGCCGAAGGCGGTGAGCTTGCCGGTGCAGGTGCGGAGGTCGACGTGGTCGACCCTGATCGTGCCGGTGGTGACGCCGACGGCGAACTTGCCGTACTTGAACTCGAGGCCCTCGTAGACGCCGTTTTCCGCGCCGCCGTCGAACTCGATGTCGGCGAAGTAGCCCTGCACGCCGGTGGTCACGCCCTTCTTGACGATCTTGGAGAGCTTGGTGACCTTCAGCGTGATGGGCGTGTCGTGGAGGAGCTTGGCGTACTTGGCGGGGAGGGCGGGCTTGCCGTCCGGAGCGGCGTCGTAGCCGTGGTACGAAGCTCCCGGTGTGTGGAGGCGCGGGATGGAGTACATGCCGCTGCGGGCGAATCCGCCCTCGTTGTAGTTGTTGACCAGCTTCATCATGGAATACTCGGGGACGAGGTAGCGGCGGTCGCCCCAGCGGACGAAGTAGAGCCGCTCGTCGAGCATGCCGTAGTTGTCCGCGCCGAGCACGGGCTTGATCTTGAGTCCATCGGGCAGGACCTCGACGATCGTGCCGTGGTCGCCGCCGTAGAAGCCGAGGCAGCCGTAGTTGGTCGCGGCGATGCCGGACTTCGGGGCGAGTCGGATCGTGAAGTTGCGGCCGAGGCCGTCGCCGTCGTAGTACTCGCCGGCCCACTCCTTGTCCCAGTCGGTGTCCTTGAGTGCGGCACGGTCGAGGGCTTTGAGCTCCTCGGTGATCTGAGCCATATGGGCGACGATCTTGGGTTCCTCATCGCGGAGGCGCTGTTCGGATTTTTCGGCGTCTTCGCGGGTGCGGGCGGGGGGTGGGGCGGGGGTGCGGATTCGGCGGGCTTAGCGGCGGGGGGTTCGGCGGCGGCGCTCGCGAAGGAGGGGAGGAGGAGGAGTAGGGAGATGAGGGGAAGGCGGTGGCGCATGGTGGGTCTCGCGCGGGGGGTACGGAGAGTGTACTTCGGGTGCGGGAAGAAGAGTCTCGCGCGGTCGCGCGGAGATCGCGGTGGGAGGCCAGAGGCGGGGGAAGGAAGGAGGGGACGCGCGACGGTCGAAATGAAAACGGGGGACGTCGGCTGTTGCCGGCGTCCCCCGATGGACTGGCGCTGTATGTCTGGCCAGGGATTGCAGTGAATGCCTGGTCGGCGAACGGATACGGACGGACTGGCTGGCCTGCGCGGTGGGGCTCGGGTCGGCATCTGATGTCCGGCACAAGGGCCGGACGTTCGCCGCGGCGATGGAATGCCGGCGGAGGGTTCACGGCGTCGGGTCAGGAGAGTCTGTCCGCACGCGCCGTCCGTAAAGGATCGGTCAAACCGTCCTCCTTTCCGAGGGCTTGAACCTCTGGTGTTCAAGTGTGCCCTTCAGCGCGAGTATCGGCCATGATCCGTGGCGATGAATGAATGATGTTGGGCAGAACTGTCGGGGACCCCAGTCCGGCAACCCATTTTGGTCATGGGATATGCGAACATGCTGCTGACGTTTTGGAGTTCACCACAGAGACACAGAGGCACGGAGAAAGGCCGAGAGAAACTCAGAGGGATCGGAGGAATCGGGGGTATCGGAGGAGCCAGGGGGCGGGGGTCTCAGTTTGCGATCCAAAGGCCCGCCACGGAGTGTCGGGGTACCCCTACAGTTCTCCCCAATGCCTGAACCCAAGCGATCCGGAAAGATTCCTGTTGTTCCTGTGACCAAGTCCCACACCTCGGGCGCGGGCGGAAGTGCCAAGCGGGCGGGGGCGGTGGAAGGGGAGACCGGGGAGACGCACCAGCGGTTCGCCTCGGTGAGCCAGAGCGACCCGGCGAAGGTGCGGGCGTTTGCGCTCGACGCCGCGCGGCTGCTGGCGGACAACAAGTGCCAGGACATCGTGCTCATGGACGTGACGTCGCTGAGCCAGGTGTCGGACTTCATCATCGTGGCGACGGGAACGTCGGACCGGCAGATGCGGTCGACGGCGGATGATGTGGCGGAGATCGCTGCGAAGCATGGGTACGGCACGTTCCGGAAGGATGTGGACGAGCGGTCGACGTGGATCGTGGTGGACTTTGTGGATGTGGTGGTGCACATCTTTGAGCCCAACACGCGGGCGCACTACGACCTGGAGATGCTGTGGCAGGATGCGCCGCGGGTGGAGTGGGAGCGGGCGGATCAGAAGAATCGGAATCGGGCTGGGCTGGAGTGATGGATGAGGGGTGAGGGGATGATGAGTGAGGGGTCGGGCGCGGGTGATGGGGTGAGTTGTGCTATCTTGTGGCATCTATGACGGCCGCGCCTGAGGTCATTCCGGTTCGGACGCCCTCGCGGGGGTACGAGGTTGTTGTCGGAGCGGGGTTGCTGGATTCGGCGGCCGCGCGGATTCGGGGGGCGGTGGGTTCGGCGCGGCGGGTGCATGTGATTGTGGATGATGGGGTGCCTGCGCAGACGGGGGCGGCGCTGGTGCGCGGGCTGGAGGGGGCCGGGATCCGGGTGAGTTCGGCGCCCGTGCGAGCGACTGAGGAGGGGAAGTCGCTGCAGGCGGTGCATCAGTTGGTGCAGGGCGTGGCCGCGGCGGGGTTGGAACGGGGGGATTGCGTGGTGGCGCTGGGTGGCGGGGTGACGGGGGACATGGCGGGGTTTGCGGCGGCGGTGTATCGGCGCGGGATCGCGTGGGTGAACTGTCCGACGACGCTGCTGGCGATGGTGGATGCGTCGGTGGGTGGGAAGACGGGGGTCAATCTGCGCGTGGGGGCGGAGCTCCAGAAGAACATGGCGGGGGCATTCTGGCAGCCGTCGCTGGTGCTGGCGGATGTGTCTGTGCTGGGGTCGCTGGAGGAGCGGGTGTTTCGGGCGGGGCTGGCGGAGTGCATCAAGCATGGGATGCTGAGCGCGGCGTTTGGGGATGCGGAGCTTGGGCACTGGACGAAGGCGAATCTTGGGGGGATTCTGCGGCGGGAGCCGGGGGTGATGGTGGAGCTTGTGGCGCGGAATGTGGGGGTGAAGGCTCGGGTTGTGGGGATGGATGAGCGGGAGGAGGCGGCGGGGATGGGGGCGGGCCTTGTTGAACCTTGGGCACACGTTTGGGCATGCGATGGAGACGCTGGCTGGGGTATCGCCCGGGACGGGTCAGCCCGGGCCTTTGCAGCATGGGGAGGCGGTGGCGCTGGGGCTGGTGTGTGCCGCGCGGTGTGCGGAGTTGATGCGGCTGGTTGGGGATGGATGTACGGATGGGGTGAAGCGGGTTCTGGAGATGGCGGGTTTGCCGGTGGTGGCGAAGGGGGTGCCGGCGGCTGGGGAGGTGTATGAGCGGATGAAGAGCGACAAGAAGAGCGCTGGGGGAATGATGCGGTTGGTATTGCCGTGTGGTGAGGGGGTGTGCCGGGTGGTGAGCGGGGTTGGGGAGGGGGTTGTGGTGAGGGCGATTGAGGCTGTGCGCGGGTGAGTTGATGTGCGGCCCGGGGGCCCGCGCGTGACCGCGGCGGCTCTGACTGAACTTGGCAAAACTTGAACTTTCGGTGTGTGGAGCGTTGAGCGGGTGGTTGCCGATAACTGCGCAACTGCTGCGGCCCGGCGTGTTCGGGCATGGATGCCCTGTCACGGCCTGCGCCACGGCTGCGTTGGATACCGGGAGAGCGCCGTGCGCACGTTTGCCGTTGTGAATCAGAAGGGCGGGTGTGGCAAGACCACCACCGCGATCAATCTTGCGGGTGTGTTTGCGGGCCGGGGGTATCGCACTCTACTTGTGGATATGGACCCGCAGGGGCACTGCGCGGCGGGTCTGGCCATTCCCGAGGGGCGGGTGGACCAGCACATCGGCGATGCGATGCTTGCGCCCGACGACCGGCCGGTGGACCCGCAGCGGCTGCTGTGGCGGGTGAGCCGGAACCTGGATCTTGCGCCGGCGACGCTGAAGCTGGCGGGGCTGGAGGCGGCGCGGGGGGAGCTGGCCGCGCGGCCGGATGCGGAGAGCCGGCTGAAGACGGTGCTGAAGCGGTTCGACTCGCAATACGACATCTGCCTGATCGACTGCTCGCCGGCGATCGGTCTGCTGGCGTTCAACGCGCTGGTGGCGGCGGATGAGGTGATCATCCCGGTGGAGACGGGGTTCTTCTCGATGCAGGGGGCGACGAAGCAGGTCAACGCGATCAAGGCGATCGGCAAGCGGCTGGGCGTGGCCCCGCCACACCGGCTGCTGGCGACGATGCACGACCCGGGGAGCGTGCTGAGCCGGGACCTGCTGGATGAGCTGCGGCGGCGGTTCGGGACGCGGGTGATTCCGGTGGTGATCTCGGCGGACCACTCGCTGCGCGAGGCGGCGAGCTTTGGGCAGCCGGTGATCGAGTACGCGAAGGAGTCGCAGGGCGCGAAGGATTATGCCGCGCTGGCGGACTGGTTGATCGAGAATGTGCTACGCGCGGGCGCGGCGCGGGCGGCGGACTCGGACGGTGCGGGCACTGAGCCGCACGCGACGCCGCGGGTTGAGGTGGTGGCGGGGGTTGGGGATCGCACGCTGTCGGGAAACGAGGGCGGAGCGGAGATGGTGGCGGTGGCGGGCGATTTGCCGGCGGCTGGACCGCCCAACTCCCCCACTGCTTCGGCACCGGGCGGCGCGGGGATGAGCCGCGCGGCGGACATGGCGCAGCGGACGCGGAAGCTGGCGCGGGCGGTGGCGATCGCGGAGGCGAAGCCGAAGGCGACGGCGGCTCCGATGGCGCCGATTGCGGCACGCGATCCGTTTGCTGCGCCGGCGGCGGTTGTCGCGACACAGCCTTCGCAGCCCACGGTGTCGAGGGTGGTTGAGCCTGTTGCGATGACAAGAGCGGCCGCGGCGCCTGCCGCGGAGCCGACGGTGTCGGCGGCGCGGCCGGTGTTCGGGGCGCACGCGACGTCGCGGGGCGTGCTGTTTGTGCAGCCGCTCTCGATCGGGGCGAGTGTGGCCGTGGCGGGCGAGTTCAACGACTGGACGCCGGAGCCGCTGCGGGCGAACCCCGTGACGGGCGTGCTGGAGGCGATGCTGAGCATCAAGCCGGGGTACTCGCAGTACCGGCTGGTGGTGGACGGGAAGTGGATGCCGGACCCGTTCAACCCGGTGGTGGCGCCGAATCCGTTCGGCGGATCGAACAGCGTGGTAGTGGTGCCGATGGGATTGGGCGCTGAGACGGCGATGGGCCCGCGGAGGGTGGGATGAACAAGTCACCGTTTGATACGCCTCCCAGCGGATCGTCCGCGGGGAACAGTGGTTTGCGGCTTGCGCCGTTCTGGAAGCGTTCGATGGACGATGCGTCGTCGTCGACGGCCGGGGAGCCATTCGATGCGCTCGCGGATCTCTTTCTTGGCGAGATCGGGCCGCGCGAGGGCGCGGCGCGGAACGTGTCCCGGGCGTCGGCGGGTGCGCCCGCGCAGATGAGGGCGGCGGAGGAGGATGGGCCGCGGCTTCGGCTTGCGGGGACGGATGACCAGGGGCACGAGTATCCGGTGGAGCCTGCGACGCCTCGTGCGGCGTCGCAGGAGACGATCTCGACGCGCCCGGCCGCGCCGGTGCTGAAGATGGCGTCGGATGAGGACGGGGAGGCGCGGGTGGTGGGCGTGATTCTGCCGCCGCCTGCGCGGAACCCGGTGATGGAGTGCGTGGTGCTGGCGAATCTGCCGGTGATCGGGGCGGCGTGGGCGAGCCAGTACGTGCGCGAGGTGGCGAGCGCGGCGGGGAAGATGGTGGCGTGCCTGCGCGTGGAAGGGGACTTTGTGCGGCTGGAACTGGTGGGGGCCGCGCCGGAGGGCGTGGAACTGCCGGAGGAGACGTTCTCGAATATCGAGTCGGCGATCGACGCGGCGGCCGAAGTGACGGACCGGTGGATCGTGCGGTGCGATGCGGGTCAGGAGGGCGTGGTGGCGGCGTGCGGGATGACGCGGGCAATCACGGTGCTTTCCGGCGCGGACCCGATGGCACGCGAGGCGTGCCGGCCGGTGTTCGAGCGGCTGGCGGGCGTGCTTGGGGAGAAGCAGGGAGACTCGGAGCCGATGGTGCGGCTGGCGCTGATGGGAAACGCAACGGCCGAGGCGAAAGACATCGGGGAGGGGCTGGCGAAGATCGCGGAGCAGACGATCGGGCGCGGTGTGACGCCGGTGGTGTGCTCGTCGAAGATCGGCGGGGGGAAGTCGCCGCGGACGCTGTTTGGCGGGGCGACGGATGTGGGGCTCAAGGCGATGCTGTCGATGGCGGAGCGGGCGGTGTCGCCGGATGGGGCGGTTGGGACGCCGATGTTTGCAGGCTCGCCGGAGGGTGCGGATCACGGACGCGAGGATCTGCGGGCGGCGGTGGAGGCGGATGTTGAGAGCCTGGAGCCGGTGGCGCCTGTGGTGATCGCGCCGGCGCCGACTCGGCCGGCGCCTGTGGAGGTTCCGGCGCCGGTGCGGGAGACTCGGCCTCAGTTTTCGAGCGATGGAGTTGGCAATACCACTGGCGGGCGAGCCGCGAGCGCCACCCCTTCACCCTCCTCACTCTCCTCGGCCGCGTCGCTGGCCTCGCATGTGGCGGAGCTCAAGCCGCTGGCGTTCACGTGCCCGTACGCGGAGGGGATCGAACTGGCGATCGATGCGGCGGGATCGCTGCACCTGCTGGCAAGCGCTGGCGCGGCGGAGGGGGAAGAGGAGGCGGTGAAGTCGCTGATGGTGGCGTCGTCGTGGGCGGAGGCGCACGCGGCGTTGCTGGCGGCGACGGGGACGGGCGTCCGGCAGATGAGCCGTCCGACCATGCACTTGTTCACGGACCGACCGAAGCACTCGCGCCGGCTGCTGGATACCGCGCTGCGTGTGCACCTGCTTGCGCCGGTGAGCGTGGGTGGGCAGACGGCGTGGTACTGCACCGAGCTCAACTAACCGGCGACAGTCGCACGGCGACGGCTTTGTAGTCGGGGCACTTGCTGGTCGGGTCCGTGTATGGGCCGACGACGCAGTTGGTCTGGGTTTCGGGGAAGTGGAACGAGAGGAAGCTGGTGCCCGGGAGGACGCGGCGGGAGACCCGTGACTTGGCGACGCAGTGGCCCCAGCGGCTGGACACCTTGACGGGCGCGCCGTCGGTGATGTGCAACCTTGCAGCGTCTTCGGGGTGCACTTCGAGGGCGTCGAAGGGGACGATCTGCTCGCTGGGTGTGCGGCGGGTCATGGTGCCGACGTTGTAGTGGTCGAGCACGCGGCCGGTGATGAGGATGAACGGGTGGTCGGGGTCGGTGGCGTCCTGCGGCGGGGCGTAGTCGACGCTCATCAGGGCGGCCCGGCCGCGCACGAAGCGATCGGCGTGGACGGTGCGGGTGCCGGGATGGTCGCGCGTGGGGCAGGGCCACTGGATGCCGTCGGGGGTGAGGCGGTCGTAGGTGACGCCGCCGAAGAGTTCGGGCGTGACGGCGGCGAGCTCGTCCATCACTTGTGATGGGTGGGCGTAGTTCCACGTCGGGCCGGGCGGGTGCATCGCGATCGCGACGTCGCGGATGACCTGCCAGTCGGGGCGGGCGTTGCCGGGCGGATCGACGGCGGGGCGGACGTGCTGGATGCGGCGCTCGCCGTTGGTGAACGTGCCTTCCTGCTCGAGGACGGCCGCGGCGGGGAAGACGATGTGAGCGTGTTTCGCGGTGTCGGTGAGGAAGAGTTCCTGCACGATGAGGAGGTCGAGGTTCTTGAGGGCCTTGAGGAGGTGGTTCGTGTTGGGATCGGACTGGACGACGTCCTCGCCCTGGATCCAGAGGGCCTTGAGGGAACCATCGACGGCGGCGTCGTACATCTCGGGGATGGTCTTGCCGGGCTCAACGGGCGGGGCCTTGCCCCAGATGCGTTCGAGGCGGGATTGCACGGCGGGGTCGCCGAGCTTCATGTAACCGGTGAGGGAGTAGGGCTGGGAGCCCATGTCGGCGTTGCCCTGCACGTTGTTCTGGCCGCGCAGGGGGAGCATGCCGGAGCCGCGCTTGCCGAGTGCGCCGGTGAGGAGGCCGAGATTGCAGTAGGCCATGACTCCGGCGACACCCTGGGTTTGTTCGGAGAGGCCGAGGCCGGAGATAAAGATGCCGGGGCCGCGAGACGCGATGAGGCGGGCGGCCTTCACGATCAGATCGATGGGGACGCGGGTGAGGCGGGAGAGATCTTCGAGCGACTGGGCCCCAAGGAAGGAGCGGAGTTCGCTGAGGCCCTCGCAGCGGGCGTTCACGTACTCAGCGTCGAAGAGGTTTTCTTCGATGAGGACCTTGGCGAGTGCGTTGAAGAGCGCGACGTTGGTGCCGGGCCAGAGTTGGAGATGGAGGCCGTAGTGGGCGAGCTCGACCTTGCGGGGGTCGATGACGATGAGCTGGGCCCCGCACAGCGCGGCCTGCTTGATGCGGGCGCCGACGACGGGGTGGGCCTCGGTGGCGTTGGCGCCGGCGACGACGAGCAGGGAGGCTTCTTCGAGATCGGCGTAGGAGGCGGTGGCCGCGCCGGTGCCGGTGACCATGCCGAGTGCGACGGCGGTGGATGAGTGGCAGACGCGGGCGCAGCAGTCGACGTTGTTGGTGCCGATGATGGTGCGGAAGAGTTTCTGGAGGAGGTACGCGGCCTCGTTGGTGGAGCGCGAGGAGGTCATGGTGCCGAGGGCGTCGGGGCCGTGGGCGGCGCGGATCTCGGCGAGGCGGCGGGCGGTGTAGGCGATGGCGTCGGGCCAGGAGGCGGGTTGGAGGACGCCGCGCGAGTCGCGGATGAGCGGCGTGGTGAGGCGATCGGGCGAGCGGTGGTAGGCGTGGGCGTAGCGGCCCTTGACGCAGAGGTGGCCGTTGTTGACGGCGGTGTGCTCGGTGCCGCGGATACGGAGCACGGTGTTTTGAGCGGACTCGATGGTGTCTCGGCAGCCGACGCCGCAGTAGCCGCAGATGGAGGTGGTGGTGTGGTCGGGAACCGCACTTACCCCCTCCGCCCTCGCCGAGTC
>JBGAOP010000038.1:0-31781 GCA_044221735.1 Phycisphaerales bacterium
GCGCCCGGCCAGCGATGGCCGGGCGTTTTCGTTGGGGGCGCACCTGAAAATCGGCGGGATTCATCGCGGCGCGGCCTCCGAACGGGGGCCGTGGTGTATGTTTGGAGGTGTGCCGCGCCGGGCGAGAAACCGGTTGGAGGTGTGTGCGATGGCGAGGCGGTCGGCAAGAGCGTTCGAGCGGATGTGTGGCGTGGCGATGATCGCCGGCGCGCTCTCGTCGGTGGCGTGGGGCCAGTCGTTGGATCGACCACCGCAGGACGAGGTGTTCTATCAGATCATGCCCATCGCGTGGCGCGACTCGGACAACGATGTGCGATCCGGTCAGGCCGCGCGGTTCGGGGATTTCAACGGGCTCACGGCCTCGCTGGACTACCTGCAGAATCTGGGCGTGACGGCGGTGTATCTGCAGCCGGTCTTTCCGTCGCCCGCGTATCACGGCTATCAGCACAACGCGGCGGACACGCTCAACCCGTGGTTCGGCACGCAGGCGGACTTTCAGAACTTCGTGAACGCGGCGCACGGACGTGGCATCAAGGTGATCCTGGACTACGTGGCGTACGGGATCAGCCAGAGTTCGGTGTACTACACCTCGGCCCGCAATAATCCCTCGAGCCCGTACGACGCGTTCCTGGCGTTCACCAACGGGGCGAACACCTCGTACGTGGGCTCGACCTACACGACGTGGAACGGGTCGTCGGTCGGGTTCATCAACTGGAATCTGAACAATGCCGGGGCCGTGGGGCTGGTGACGACGTGGGCGAGGAAGTGGCTGGATCCCAACGGAGACGGGGACACGAGCGACGGTGTGGATGGGTATCGGTTGGACCACGCGTACTCGAACTCGCCGGAAGGGTGGGGAGCGACAATCTCGTTCTGGCAGACGTGGTGCCAGTCGCTGCGGACGACCAAGCCCGGAGTGTTCCTGTTCTGCGAGCCGGGCGACTGGGGAAACTACGGCGCGGACGTGATGACACCGACGGGCTTTGACGCGGTGCTCACCAAGCCGTTCGAGTTCGCGGCGCGGGATGCGGTGAACAACGCGAAGGCGCAGACGCTCTATGACAGCGTGCTCAACACGGTGATTTCAACGCCCGCGGGGAAGACCGTGGTGGCGCAGATCAACGATCACGACTCGGATCGGCTGGCGTCGGCGCTGGGCGGGAGCGTGCCCAAGCACAAGGCCGCCGCGGCGGTGCTGATGACGCAGCCGTTCCCGCCGAACATCTACTTTGGCGATGAGCTGGGGATGCGAGGCACGACGGGGAACTTTGGTTCGGACGCCAACGACATCCCGCACCGCGAGCCGTTCAAGTGGAACGCGGTGGCGGGGGCGCCGATGAGCAACTACTTCGTGCTCAACACCTCGGCGTACAACGCAAGGGTCGAGCAGAACAACGACGGGCGGAGCGTGCAGGAGCAGCAGGGGGTGTCTGGATCGCTGCTGGAGACGTATCGGGCGCTGATCGCGGCGCGGAAGGCGAGCGTCGCGCTGCGTCGCGGGACGTATCTGCCGGTGGGGAATACGTCTTCGCGGGTGTGGTCGTTTGTGCGTCAGGAGACGGGAGTGGGGGGGCAGTCGGTCGTGGTGGCCATCAATCTGTCGGGGTCGGCATTGACGACCGCGGTGAACCTGTCGGCGTTCGGCGTGGTGGGGGGCTCAACGACGCCGGTGGATCTCGTGAGCGGGCTGTCGCTCCCGGCGATCACGACGGCGAACCGCGGGGCGTACACGCTCACGATTCCGGCGTATGGGTCGGTGATCGCATCGGCGGGGCTCGTCGCCCCCGTGGCGGCGGGGCCGGTTCCGTCGGACATCGATGGGAAGAACATCCCCACCGACTTTGGCACCGGTGCGCTGGTGGCGACCCAGACCGCGCCGACGAGCCTTGGTGACAATGTCGGTGAACTCGACCAGATGTTCGTGCGGGCGATGGGCGACGGGCTGCGGATCGGCGTGACGGGGAACATCCCCACCGACGGCACGGCGCTGGCGGTGTGGCTGGATACTGGTGCGGGTGGGCAAGGAGTATTGAACACGTCCGGGGTGCCCGCGCCGCCGTCGGGCGCGGCCGCGCTGGCGGGGACGACGTTCGACGCGGACTTTGCGCCCGACCACATGTTCTTCATCAACTGCTATGGCGGCGGCGTGTACGTGGATCAGGTGATGCTGTTGGGCGATGGTGCGCTGAAGTTCTATCGCGGGGCGGGGACGGCCAACAGCAACTCGGGGACGCTCACGGGCGGGAGCAACCTCACCGGGCTCGCCGTGGCGGTGAACCGGACCAACACGGGCGGGGTGACGGGCACGAGTGTGGCGAGCGCGGCCACGGCGACGAGCGGCTTTGAGATCCGCGTGCCGTACGGAGACATCGGGTTGCCGGATCGGCCGGCGAGCCGCGCGTGCGCGAGAATCGGCGTGTGCGTCGCGCTAGTGCGGGCGGATGGGACGGTGTCGAACCAGCTTCTGCCCGGACTGCCCGCGACGAGCACGACGAACCTGGGGGCCGCGCCGAACCTGTCGCTGGTCGCGGGTGCCCAGTGGGCCCAGGTGCGATTGCCCTCGATCGGGGACTTCAACGGCGACGGCGCGGTGAGCGTTCAGGACATCTTCGACGGGCTCAACGCGTGGTTCGCCGGAGACCTCGCGGCCGACTTCAACGTGAGCGGCGCGCTGGAAACCCAGGATGTGTTCGACTTCCTGAACGCGTGGTTCGCGGGGTGCCCGTGAGGGTGGCCGGGGCGGGGCGCGTCATCAAACGAACACGCCCGGGCGGAGTGCGCCCGGGCGTGTTTCGTTCCTGAAAGGCCGAGGTCGGATTCGAACCGACGAAGGGTTGCCCCAACGGATTTGCAATCCGCTCCATTAGACCACTTTGGTACTCGGCCGGGATGTCAGGTGGACCCTTCCTTGCGGGGGTCCGTGTTCAAGGCGGGAAGTGTACGAGCGCAGAGGGCACAGGGACAATCGGCCCAAGAGGTCTGGGGGTTGATCCCTTTGTTGGGTGGGGGACCAGAACGGGTGCGGCTGGGATGACTTGCGCCCCGGTGACCGGGCCGGGTTGGTATCATGGGCATCATGCACGGACGCACACGAGCGGCGATGAGGGTTCTCGGGCTTTGCGTTTGCTCGGGATTGGTGATGGGCTGGGGGGCGGCGATGGCCGCGGGGAATCCACCGCCGCAGGGGCCCTCGACGGCTCCGGACCCGACACAACCGGGAAAACCGCACCCCGACGAGGCGCGGACCTCGCCGATGGTGACCCTGCCGCGGATCATCGTGGCGCCGACAACGTCTCCGAGCCTTGAGCCGGTGCGGCCGAACGTTCCGCCGGGCGCGGCGCAGGACCTGTCGCTGGGGATGAGCCCGCCGCTGCTGCGCGAGGGGGCGTTTGTGTCGGCCGCGCGGGCCCAGCTTGTGAAGGGGCGATCCGGGCGGTGGTACGCGATCTATGACGCCGATGGCGCGGGCGTGCGTTTGCCGCCGATGATCGTGCTCGACAACGCGTACCTCGGGGCGATGGAGCGGGTGGCGGGAAACGGCACGGGCGGGGACGGTGCGCCGCGGATGCGGATCAGCGGGCGGGTGCTGGTGTATCGCGATCGGAACTTCCTGCTGCCGACCGCGCCGCCGATCGTGGATCGGGTGGCGGCGGTGGATGCGGACGCGGCGTCGAACGCCGCATCGGCCGCGGCGAGCGCGGCGGCGTCGGCGTCGTCCAAGCCCGCCGAGGCTGGGGCGCAGCCTGCGGCGTCCAAGGGCAGCGGCGAGCCGAGCATCGAGCAAATCGTGGCGGACCTGGACAAGGCCGTGGGATCGACGAACGTGCGGCGGCCGGTGACGGAAGCGGTGACCCCCGCGCCGGCTCCGTCGATGGTGGAGGCGGCCGCGGCGGCGACGTCGGCCACGGCGGAGGCGGGCGTTTCGACGGGGTTCCTCACGTCGCGGCGCGGGCGGATCGTGCGCGGCAATGACGGGACGCTGATGGCGGTGGTGGACTCGGGAAGCAGCGGCAAGAGCGAGGGGCCCATGACGCTGCTGCCGTGCCAAAACCTGGCGGCGATTGAGACGATCATGGACACAGCGGCGGAGGGGACGAGCTTCACGCTCACGGGCGAGGTGTTCGCGTATCGCGGGAAGCGGTATCTGCTGCCGACGATGTACACGGTGAACCGTGCGTCGGACAACATCAACTCGGCGCACTAAACACTCGCATCAGCAATCCGCTAGGGAGTGGCGGGCCACCCGGGCTTTCAATGCCCCGGGTGGTCTTGGCGTGCCTGCGGGTTGGCGGGGTGGGCGATGACGGGCTCGCCGGCGAGGGGGAAGAAGCGCGAGCCGGCGATGCGGAGGCGCTTGTTCTCGGTGGACTGGGTGGAGGCGGGGGCGAGGAACAGGAAGATCGCGCCGACGGCGAGGTTCATCGGGAGCATCCACTTCAGGCCGGTGTAGCCGAAGTGGATCATGGCCGCGGCGATGACGACGAGGCCAATGGAGAGCGGGATGACGCCGTTCCAGGCCATGCCCATGACCTGGTTGAACTTGAGGCGCGGGATCGTCCAGCGGACGAACATGGCCAGCACGACCATGACGACGGTCTTGCCGAGGATGACGTGGAACTTGGCGAGGACGGCGACGATGCTCCAGAGCAGGCTGTCGGAGGTGAAGTCCGGGCTCAGCCAGTGGTTGACGGTGGCGCCGACCCAGGTGAGGGGGAGGTGGTACCCGCCGAGGAAGAGGATGCTGAAGAACGCGCCGGCGGTGACCATGTGGATGTACTCGCTGAGCATGAACAGGGCCATGCGCATCGCGCTGTACTCGGTGTGGTAGCCGCCGACGAGCTCCTGCTCGCACTCGGCGTTGTCGAACGGCGTGCGATTGCCCTCGGCGAGGGCGCAGACGTAGAAGACGATGGCGACGACGGGGAGGGCCCCGATGAGCCAGCCGTTCTGCATCTGGTACGCCACGATCTTCTCGGGCATCAGCGAGCCGGTGAGCAGGAGGACGGTGAGGATGGACAGTCCCATCGGGATCTCGTAGGAGATCATCTGGGCCGAGGCGCGAAGGCCGCCGAGGAAGGCGTACTTGTTGTTGCTGGCCCATCCGCCCAACGCGACGGCATAGATGGAGAGGGCCGCGACGGCGAGGAGATAGACGATGCCGACGCTCAGGTTCGCGCCCGCGACGACGACGGTCTGGGCGTGGATCGTCAGATCGACGCCGGGGATGTGGACCTCGGGGAGCGCGATGGTGCCGCCCCATGGGATCACGGCGAAGGCGATGAGGGCGGGGACGATGACGATGCAGGCGGCGAGGGAGAAGAGCGTCTTGTCGACGCCGCGCGGCGTGTAGTCTTCCTTCAGGATGAACTTCAGGCCGTCGGCGAGGCACTGGCCCAGACCCCAGAGACCCTTGAGGAAGGCGAGGGCGGGGAGGCCGAGATCAAAGCCGGTGCGGTTGGGGCCGATGCGGTCCTGGATGTAGGCGGAGATCTTGCGCTCGGCGTAGGTGGACAGGCCCGCGAGCACGAGGAGCAGGTGGATGATGGTGACGATGACGACGACGCTGACGATGAGCTGCCAGGTCAGGATGGATTCGATGAACGCGTGCATGTTTGAGTGTAGATCGATGTCGGACGGGGGATGTGGGGTGTCGGATGTCTGGAGATGACGGCGCGGCCATGGGTAGAGCGGCCCGTGGGAACTCCGGTCATGAAAAAACCCGCCGAGAGTGGCGGGTTCGGGGGACGAGAGAGGGGGAGGGGCGATTACTTCTTGGCGGTCTGGAACTTGGCCTTGAGGCGCTTGCTCAGGCGGCTCTTGCGGCGGGCGGCCTGGTTCTTGTGGATGACGCCCTTGGCGGAGGTGCGGTCCACGATCTTGGAGACCTTGGCGAACGCCGCGGTGGCGTCCTTCTCGGTGCCGTGGGCGACCTTGTCGGCGAACTCCCGGAGGGCGTCGCGCATGGCCCGGAGGCGCCAGCGGTTGCGGGCCTTGTTCTTGGCGTTCTGGCGGATGCGCTTTTTGGCAGAAAGGGAGTGGGCCATAGGGAGGGAAACTCGATCGTGGGAAAAGGCCGGGAACTGCCCCAGCGGGAAGGGAAGTATCGCAGCCTCGGGCTGGGAATCAAGCCCCGGGGGTGGTCCGGTGGCGTCGCCCTTCCGGGCGATGGGCCCTCCCGCCCAGCGAAAGCCATTGCCGCAACGGGCGATGCCACGAAACTTGCCACCCCCGAGGCCCCCGCTTATTGTTCACTCGCAGCGCGGGCGTAGCTCAATTGGATAGAGCACCTGACTACGGATCAGGAGGTTGCAGATTCGACTTCTGCCGCCCGTATTTGTTGGTTCGAGGGCCCGGATTTCCGGGCCCTTGTGCTTTTTGGTGGGGCACCGGGGCTATTTGTAGTCGCCGTCGTCCCAGAGCCTGGGATTGGCGACATCGGCGGCCTTGGTCAGCGCGGCGTGGGTGTCGAGGAACAGGACGTTTGGTCCCGCGCCGTGGCGCTTGACGGCGATGCGCTGGGCCTCTTCAGGGGTCTGCGGGCCGAGGCCGGTGATGGTGAACACATCGTGCAGGTCGTAGAACACGCTGATGCGGAGATTGTCGTTGGCCGCGGCGTAGGTGTTGCCGGCCTGCACGCCCGTGGGGTCGTTGGTGTAGCAGGTGAGGTAGACCGTGTTGGAAGGAAAGGCGTACTTCCACGCGCGGGTGGGGGGCTTGCCTTGGGTGGTGGGTGTCGGGGTGTTGCCCACCTTCTGGAACTTCATGCCGTTGTTCACATAGTGGATCTGGTGGATGTCCTTCGGTCGGGCGGGGTCGCGGTAGTAGGGCGCGAGCGCGTAGCGGTCGGCGATGCCCGCGTCGGGCTGCGAACAGACCGCGAGATTGTCGACGAACGGACGGAGGTTGAAGGGCCAGGAGATGTTGTACTCGGCGTGGTTGAAAGTGCTGTTGAACCACGCGGGTACGAGGGGGTTGCCGTTGTACGGCGGAGGTGCCTCGCTGAACCCGCTCTCTCGGGGCTGCCACTCCTTGAACTGTTCGGTGTAGAGCGCGAGGGCGACGCCCAGTTGACGCTGGTTGGAAAGGCAGACGGCCTGGTGGGCCGCCGCACGGGCCTTGCCGAGCGCGGGGAGCAGGAGCGAGATGAGCATCGCGATGATCGCGATGACGACGAGGAGCTCGATGAGCGTGAAGGCGGGAAGTCGGAGGTGGAAAGTGGGAGGGCGGAGGTCCGGGCGGGCCGGCGCGTGAGCGTCAGGTCCGGAGGGCGGAGACTGCATGGGCTGGGCGCCGGTCACGGGATTCAGAGTACCTCGAAGGCGGAAAGGGTGCCAAGGGGTGTGGATGGGCGGGTGGAAATCTGGTAGTCTGTGGCCCGCCACGGACGGCACACCCCTTTCAGGAGCCGTCTCATGGGCGATTACAAGCAACTGATGTGTCTGGTGGGCGCGGTCCTTGCAGCCCGAGCGGCGATGGCAGATGGGCCTGCCGCGTCGGTCCCCTCGCCGCACCCGCTGATTACCGAGATCCTGTTCGCCGTGCCCGGTGGGGATCGAGGGGACGCGAACGCAGACGGCGTGCGCGATGCGCTGGGGGATGAGTTCATCGAACTGGTCAACCCGCACGACAAGCCGATCCAGCTCAAGGGATACACACTGGTCGACTCGGCTGGATGGGCACCGGGGGCTGCGAAGCCGGCGCCGAAGGCGGATCAGAAACCCGGCGACAAGCCGGCCGATGGCGGCGCGGCCGGGGCTGACGGAGCGGCGAAGCCGTCGAAAGAGATGCCGCGCGGCGAGATTCGATTTGTGTTTCCGGAGCTCGAGCTCAAGCCGGGCGAGGTGGTGGTCGTCTTCAACGGGTATCAGCAGAAGATGGAGGGCGAGGTCGGGGACACGACGAAGGCGGCCAAGAAGAACGAGAAGTTTCACGGCGCGTACGTGCTGTCGATGAAGAACGAGTCGCCGTACGCCGCGCTGGGGAACGAGGGCGACTTCTTGGTGCTGTCGGACCCGAGCGGCAAGCCGGTGCATGTGGTGAAGTGGGGAACGACCGGCAAGACGCCGCCAAAGGAGGCGATCGTGACGGAGGAGGCTCCGGCGTCGATCGGGAGCGTGCAGCGCAATGGCGTGGGCGGGAAGCTGGTGGCGCACAAGTCGCTGCCCGGGGAACTTGCGGGGACGATGTTCTCACCGGGGGTCTTTGCGCTCAAGGCCTCGGCGGAAACGCCGAAGGGGACTTCGCCAAATGGGGGTCGCCCGAATGGCGGCGGAAAGCCGAAGAAGTAAACGCGGTGTTGGTGGGGCGGGGAAGGTGAGAGGGTGTGCGGAGCTAGGATGAAGGGTCTGTGTGTTGCTCAATCGCAAGGAGGCGATTCATGATGTGTTTGAAGAATTGGCGCGGGGCGGCGTGTGTGGGTGTGGCCGTGGTGGTGGGGCTGACGGGGTGCACGGGGTATCACCCGAACGACTATGCGGGCGATGGGACGATGACGGCCGCGCCGAAAGCGGCTCCGCGATATGACGTGGAGCTCGGGCAGATCTCGCTGGCGGGCCCATCGCGGATGGAGTTTCGCCTCGACGAACTGCCAAGCGAGAATCTGCTCGCGTTGATTGTCCTTGACGAGCCGACGCCCGAGAAGCAGGCGTGGGTCGATGCAGCGGACACGCGCGTGACGATGACGCTGACCGATGGTGAGACGGGGCGCGTGAGCACAAAGTCCGGGCTGCTGGTGGGCGAGTGGTCGAAGTCGGTCGAGTCGTGGAGCGGGGACAAGGCCGAGTTCGAGGGGATCTGGTTCAGGTCGGCGCGCCACGCGCGGTTCACGCTCGTGGTGGAGGTGACGATCGATCATCCGCAGCTCAACGCCCCGAAGCTGAGCGGCACCGTGCACGTGCGCGGCGGCGGGTTCGGGACGTACTGAACAGGGAGCCCGTGCGAGCATGGCCGATATCGCGTGGTTTGATGCGCATCTGGACTTGGCCATGCTCGCGGTGCTGGGTCGCAACATGGCCGCGCGACCGGAGTCCGTAACGAAGGCCATGGAGTGGGGGGGGACAGCGGGGCTCACGCTCGAGTCGCTCGTCGAGGGCCACGTGCGGATGTGCCTTGGGACGATCTTCACGGAGCCGGACGGAAAGACGGCGGAGGGGTATCCGGCGGGCGATGCGGAGCGGGCGTTTGTCGTGGGGCGCGCGCAGCTCGAGGTGTATCTGACGTGGCGCGATCGCGGGCTGATCGCGCTGGATCGGCTGGCGTGCGTGCGTGCCGGGGCCGGGCTTGGCGAGGTGCGCGGCGGGATGGGCGTGGCGGAGATGTCGCCGCTCTCGACGCGGAAGCGGATGGCGATGGTGCCCGCCAAGCCGGCGATTCACCTGGGAATCCTGATCGAGAACGCCGACCCGATCCGGTCGCCGGCGGAGCTTGAGTGGTGGAAGGAGCGGGGCGTCGTGGCCGTGGGGATGGCGTGGGCGAAGAGCTCCAGATACGCGGGCGGAAACTCCACGACGGACGGGCTCACCCCGATTGGACGCGAGTTCGTGCGGGAGATGGACCGGCTGGGGCTCGCGCATGATGTTTCGCATCTGTCGGACCGGTCGTTCGCGGACCTTTGTGCGGCGACGCCGCGGCGGGTGTTTGCTTCGCACTCGAACTGCCGCGCCATTACTGATCCGACGGGGGCGAACCAGCGGCATCTGACGGATGCGCAGATCCGCGAGATCGTGCGGCGCGGCGGGGTGATCGGGATCAACCTGTACTCCGCGTTCCTTCGCGAGGGGCTCAAGGAGAAGGGCCGGGCGTCGGTGGCGGATGTGGTGGCGCACGTCGAGCGCGTGTGCGAGATCGCGGGCTCGCGGAAGCACGTCGGGATGGGGAGCGACATGGACGGCGGATTTTCCGCGGACCGGATGCCGGAGGGGATCGATCGGCCGCGGGACTATCGGCGAATCGCCGAGGCGCTTTCCGCGCGAGGGTGGAGCGACGACGAGGTGATGGACTTCGCGGCGGGGAACTGGATGCGGATGTTCGAGTCGATCCCGGCGTGACTACGGCAGAACGTTGATTCGCTGCTCGACCTCTGCCCTATCGCGGCAGACGGCGCACCATGTGGTCGGGTCTTCGACGTGGATCGCGGCGAGCGTGCGTGTGCGGCCGTTCGCATCGATGGGAAGTTCCGCCTTCTTTTTGGCCTTGGGCGCGTTGGGGGCGAGTTCGCGGATGCTCAGGTAGCGCTGGCGGTAGCGATCGGTGTAGTCCTGAAAGTTGCCCACCTGCGGGCCGGACTGGGTGTAGGCGTAGGTGGTGGCGAGCGCCTTGTTCACATCGTCGATGCGAGTCTGCGGCGCGGGGTGCGTGGAGAGCCACTCGGACGTGCCCGAACCGGCCTCGCGCTTGAGGACTTCCATGACCTGCAACTGGCCGCGTGGGTTGTAGCCGGCCTTGGTCATATATCGCATGCCGAGGGCGTCGGCCTCGCTTTCCTGCTCGCGGCTGAACTTCAGGACGATGACCTGTCCGCCGGCGCCGACCAGTTGGGGGATGGCCTGGGCGGCGGTGGCGTTCTTGGTGGTCGCGGCGCCGATGGCACCAAGGATCTGGGCCCCGATGCCGACGTACTGCGATTGGGCGAGGCGCTCGCTGGTGTGGCGGGCCATGACGTGGCCGATCTCGTGGCCGAGCACGCCCGCGAGTTGGGCCTCGCTGGTGAGCTTGTCGGCCAGGCCGCGCGACATAAAGACGCGCTCGCCGGGAAGCGCGAAGGCGTTGATCACGTCGGAGTCGAGGAGGGTGAAGGTCCAGGTGCGGGTGGGGCCGTCGACCTCGGTGTGGGCTTTGAGGCTGTTGCCGACCTCGACGATGTAGGACCGCAGGCGGGCGTCCTGCACCTCGCCGCCAAACTCCTGGGTCATCTTGGGCCCCTCGGTCATGCCGATTTGGACCTCTTCGTCGCGGGAGAGCGAGGTGAGCTGTTTGCGGCCGGTGGTTTGGTTGGTGGTGCAGGCGGAGGAGATGAGGGCGGCCGCGGTGAGGGCGGCGACGGCGAGCGTTCGGGCGAGGTGTGAGGCCATTGGAGGCTCCTTCGAGGACGGTGGGGAGAGGTCAGTTTGTAGGCGCGCGTATGGTTGGGGAGACATGACGACCGCGCCCGCCCATTCCGGTGACGCTTCCGCAAAGCCTGCCTCCCCAGCGTGGTCCAGCGACGATCTGGCCGTGAATCCGCATGTTCGCTCGGACAAGCCTGAGCGTGTGCAGCGGATGTTCGCGGCCATCGCGCCGTCGTATGACCTCAACAACCGCCTGCATTCGTTCTGGCGGGATCAGGCGTGGCGGCGGTATGCCGTGCGGACGGTGGGGGTGAAGCCGACGGATACCTGCCTGGATGTGGCGTGCGGGACGGGGGATTTGTCGGAGGCGCTGGCCGCGGCGGGGGCGGAACGGGTGACCGGGCTCGACTTCACACCCCAAATGTTGGATGTGGCCCGCCAGAGGGCAGGGAAACTGGGGGGGAAGCGGAACGCCGATCGCATCACCTACATCCAGGGAGATGCGCAAAATCTGCCGATAGCCGATGCGTCGGTGGATGTGGTGACGATCGCGTTCGGGATTCGGAATGTGCTGGATCCGGGGAAGGCCATTCGCGAGTTCCGTCGGGTGTTGCGCCCGGGTGGGCGGCTGGCGATCCTGGAGTTCAGCGAACCCACCTTTGGTCCCGCTCGATGGTTCAACCGGGTGTACGGCCAGCGGATCATGCCCCTGACGGCGACCCTGATCGCACGTGATAAGTCTGGTGCTTACAAGTACTTGCCGAAGTCCATCGAGACGTTTGTGTCGCGGGCGGGGATGTGCGACATGCTCCGGAGCGCGGGTTTTACGCAGATCGAGGCTGCCCCCCTCACTTTCGGGGTGTGCGTGTGCTACTCGGCGCGGGTGTGAAACTGCGCATCGGGGTCCGGATGCCCGACTTATCAGCCCCCTGAGACGCCCCTTGCGCGGCTGGGTCCGATTACCCGGCGGGCGGAGATTTCAGGGGTCGAATCACGGCACAACTTGGGACGAATCCCGATCACATGCGGGTCGAAACAGCGACCCGGCAGGGATGGAAGCCCGCCGGCTCAGTCAACTCAAGGCTCGCGCATGCCGGAGGCGTCGCGGGTCCCAAGAGCCGGAGACCGGTCATGCAGCAACAGGTAATGATGGAGCGTTTCTTCGAGGCCCTGATCGCGGGCGATCGCCCGATGGCCCGCTCGGTGGTTGAGCAGTCGCGGGCCGCGCTCGGCGGGCCGCTGAACCTGATCACCGAACTCTTCTGGCCCACCCACCAGCAGATCGAGCGGCTGTACAAGCAGGATCAGATGACGCGGATGTGCCACCACATGGCCGTCCGGCTGCTGCGGCAGCTCATCGATCAGAACGCGTCACAGCTGACTTTTGATTACTCCAAGGGCCGCACGGTGCTCGCCTTCTGCGGGCCCAGCGAGAACGAGGAGCTCGGGGCCCAGATGGCCGTCGACGTGCTCGAGTCGAGCGGGTTCGAGGTTCGCTTCGGCGGCGCGGGCATCGCGGCCGACGAGGTGCTCGCCCGCGTGAACGAGGACAAGCCCGACGTGCTCATGATGTTCTGCTCGGCCCCGCAGGACCTGCCGGAGATCCGCGGCCTGATTGACACGCTCCGGGAGATCGGCGCCTCCAACGGCACGCAGATCGCCGTTGGCGGCGGCGTGTTCAACCGGGCCGAGGGCCTGGCCGAAGAGATCGGCGCCGATCTGTGGGCCACGACGCCCATGGAGATGGCCGAGATGCTCATCGAGGAGCCCGAGCGTCGGGCCGAGGTCAACCAGCGGACGGTCGGGCGCAGCAAGCGCAAGGCCAAGGCTGCTTGATGACTAGCAGCAACCCTCTCGGCACGGGCGCGGGCCCGTGCCGAGTCTCTCCAATCAGGCGAGGTGGGTAGTAGGCCCTTCTCGCCGCTCGAACGGCGGAACACTCACTCCACCGGGCGGGTTCACCCGAACGATGAAGCAGGGCCTGGACAGCGAACGTCCGGGCCCTGTTCTTTCGACGATCGTGCACACCCGGTGGGCGCGTGGGAATGGGCGGCCATGGTGTCTCGATGAAGGGCGTAGTGATCAAGGCAACCCACTTCGCAGCGAAGTGGGGGGGGCGGGGGAGGGGCAAGCGGGTGCCGCGTGCCGGGAGTGTGGGTCGCGGGTGGGCAAAGACGACTGACCGGCCATGAGTTCACCGTCCCACCTGCGGAACGTGGCGGAAGTCGTCGCGTCCAACGTCTGAGTGTTCTCGGGGCCACCAATGCCGATTTATCCAAACAAACATCGAACGGACAATCGGCAAAGACGGCGACTTCGTTCGAATCCCTACAACCAACCTCCCCGGTACGCGGTATATTCGATCACGATGACCCGCGCCGAAGAAGAAGTCCTGATGAGACGAGCGATCGCGGGCGATCGCACCGCCGCGGCGGAGTTTATCAAGGCCCACCAGGCGTCGCTGTACGCGTACATGCTGCGGATGTCGGGCCGGCCCGAGGTGGCCGAGGACATCGTGCAGGACGCCTTCGTGCGGGCACTGACGAACCTGAACCGCTTCGATTTCCGGTTCCGCTTCAGCACATGGCTGTTCACGATCGCCAAGCGGCTGTACGTGAACGCGTGCCAGAAGCACAAGCCGAGTTACGACTCCGACGTGGTGGCGGGGAGCGAGGGCGACTTCGACGCGCCCGAATCGCCGACGATCGGCGACGAGGTGACGACCAACGCCAAGGCCGCGATCGACTGGGCTTTGCAGCAGCTCTCGGAGGATCAGCGCGAGATCGTCGTCCTCTTCCACCAGCTCGACTGGCCGATCGTGCAGATCGCCGAGCACATGGAGATGCCCGAGGGCACGATCAAGAGCCATCTGCACCGCGGGCGTCAGCGGATGCGGCAGCTCCTCACCGAGCACGAGCGGTTCGGACGCCATGTCTCGGAGATGATGGGCGCGTGGGTCGGGACGGCCGGGGGTGATGTGTGAACGAGCGGAACCGTCGATCCCGGCTGGACGACATTCGACGTGTGGCGGAATCGCTGCGCGAGTCGCCCATCGAGGCTCCGGACTTTACCTCTTCGATTTTGGATCGCGTCGACGCCGAGCGGCCGTTCCTGGCCCCGAGCGTGCGCCGGCGGCTGCCGTGGGTGCGCATCGGGCTGGGTGTGTGCGTGGCCGCGACAACGCTGACGATCGCGATGACCTATCGCGTGGCCCCGAACGCGGTGCGTGTGGTGTCGCAGCAGGGCGCGCCGGTGTCGGACATGGTGCAGTGCGTGGAGTGCGCGGCGGCGGCGAAGCTCGCCCCGTCGAACTTCATGCAGCTGCGCGGCCCCATGCTGAGCGTGCGCGAATCGGACGCGACGCAGTTCCTCTCGGCCATGGCCACGGTGGCGAGCATCTCGGAGAACGATGGGCGGCGGGCGATGACCCTCGTGCCGGCGGTTGCGGCGGCGGGCATGTCCACGCCGATCGTGGTTCCGTCGCAGGTGGTCGGCCTTGACACGCCCGCGGCGGATTTCGCCCGGGTTCGCGGCGGCGCGATGGCCTCGCGGTTCGAGTCCTCGGTGTTTCCGAGCGAATCGATCCTGTCGGACAGCGCGATCCGCACGGCGGTGTTCTCGTCGGATGTGCCGCGCGTGAAGGTGGTTCCCGCCTTCCTTGAGCACGACCTGGACGGGGTTATCCTCCCCCGCTAGTTGTGCATTCGCGTCGCGGCGGGCAGGTCCGCGAAACCCACTCATCCATCCGGCGGTTCAATCGAGTGATGATCGTTCGATTCGCAGTTCTTGCGGCGGTGTGTCTGTTCTTCGCGGGGCTTGTGGCGACACAGCCCGCGGCGAAGACCGGCGCCGGCGCCGTTGCGCCCGTCACGGCGGGATCGGGGGCGGAGGGCGTCGCGGGTTTCCTCGCGACGCTGCCCGACGACATCGATCTTGCGGTCGTGGTGGAGCGGGGTTCGGCGATTCGGGCGTCGCCGTGGGGAGACGCCGCGGCGAAGTTTCTCGGCGATGCGGGGACGATGGGGGAGATGACCGCCGCGTGGGACGGGCTGGCGACGCAACTGGGGTGGTCGCGCAACGAAGCGTTCGACCGGTTGCTGGGGGGGCGGGTCGCGGTGGTGTCGAAGGGTGTGGGCGACGCGCACGACCGTCGATGGGCCCTGCTCAGCGATGTCTCGGTGGAGACGGAGCAGCGGCTGAAGGAGCGGCTGCTGGCCGCGCCGCGGGCGATCGTGGAGGGGCACCAGATCCTGACGCTCGAGAACGGCGCGTACGAACTTGCGACACACCGGTGGCCGAATGGCACGAAGGGTAACAAGGGGGGCGGCGGGAAGGTGGCGGGCGGGACGGAGCGCGTGACGCTCGTGCTGGGTCCGACGGGCAAGGGCGAGTTGTTCGACGATCTTCTGCGAAGGCTGACGCCGCCCGCGAAGGCGGCGGGCACGCTCGCCTCGCTGGATGTCATCGCGCAGGCGAGAGACGCCGAGCGGCTCGCCGGCGTGGATGCGCCGATGGTGATGTTCATCGGGGCGCTGGGGACCGATGCAGGGGCGGGAGGGGCATGGGGCGACTTCATCCTGCTCTCCGGGCAGCCCGTGCTCGACGACGCGACCGGGCGCGGCGGGGCGACTTGGCGATCTCGAGTGGTGGTGCGACAGCGGGCCCGCCGCGAGGAACTTCTGGGCATCGAGCCGACGAGCGACGCGGCGTTTCGCGCGTTGTCGTCGGGATCGCTGGTGGCCGTGGTGCAGAATGCGCCGCTGCCGGAGGTGATCGGATCGTGGGCGAGGTTCACGACGATCGGGGCGCTGCTGCCGCTGCCGGATGAGGCGAAGAAGGCGATGGCGCCGCACCAGGCGATGTCGTGCCGTGCCGTGGAGCCGGAGGGTCGGGTGTCGTGCACGTTCGCGTTCCGATCTCCGGACACGTGCGGGCTGGCGAAGACGCTGGATGGCCCGATCGCCGCGTGGATCTCGCGGGTGGAGAAGCAGTTGGGCGTGGAGCGGCCCGCGGCTCGTGACTACGCGGGGCTTGCGCCCAACGCGGTGCGGGTCGCGCCGTTTGCGGATGGGGCGGAATCGGCGGTGGGGTTGATCTCGTCAAAGCCGCTGATCGTGTCGTGGGTGTATCCGTCGTGGGCGGTGGGGGGTGGGTGGGCAAGTTCAAGGAGCGGCCGCCGGGCGGCGTGGACGCGCGTGCCGGGGTGGTGGGTCGTCAACGTGAGTCAGGCGGCAAAGGCCGGTGATGGAGTGCCGACGGCGGGCGAGATCATCCGCTCGGACGCCAACGCGGCGTTGGTGTCGGGTGGTGGGGGTGGGGGGGGGGAAATGGCCCGTTGGGTGTGGCTGGCAACGGCGCGGCCTGGCGCGGTGGAGCGGCTGCTTCCGGATGTCGTTCCGGATGCCAGTGGTTTTCGCTCGGCCATGCGCCGGCTCGACCGTCTGGACATGCGGCTGCGGATCACCGATGCCGGGGACGTGCAGGGGGATTTGGACGTGCGACTGGTTCCGGCGGCCGCAGCGGCCGCGCCCGTGCCGGGCGCACCCGCCGGGAAGTGAAAACAGGGGATCGGCCGACCTATACTGGCGGGCTCATCGACCTCAAGACACGTCGGAGGGGGTAGGGGTTCCCCTTGAGTCGGTCCACATCCGCGGCCTCCCGCCGGGCACACGCCCATGGCGGTGGTGTGCGGGCAGTGGGGACTGGCCGAGAACGTGTCACCGCCGCCACTTTGTCCAGAGATTGACGCTCCAATGCCCATCACTCCCGAAGCCGCAGCCATTCGCGCCAACCTGCTCCGCAACGTGGCGATCATCGCGCACGTCGACCATGGAAAGACGACGCTGGTCGACCAGATGCTCAAGCAGTCGGGCAACTTTCGCGCGGGCGAGCTCGAGAAGCTCGAGGGCGGCCAGCACGGGCTGATCATGGACTCCAACGACCTGGAGCGCGAGCGCGGGATCACGATCCTGTCGAAGAACTGCGCCGTGAACTACGTGCGCCCCGGTGCGGATGGGAAGCCCGAGCAGTTCTTCGTGAACATCATCGATACGCCGGGCCACGCCGACTTCGGCGGCGAGGTGGAGCGCGTGCTGCGCATGGCCGACGGGTGCCTGCTGCTGGTCGATTCGTCGGAGGGCGCGATGCCGCAGACGCGGTTCGTCCTCTCCAAGGCGATCGAGTTCGGGCTCAAGCCGATCGTGATCGTCAACAAGTGCGACCGACCGGATGCGCGTATCGACGAGGTGATCAACGAGGTGTTCGACCTGCTCGTGGAGCTGGGGGCGGACGACCACGCGCTGGACTTCCCCATTGTGTTCGCCTCCGGGCGGGCCGGATGGTCGACCAACGACCGCGAGGTCGCCAAGACGGCCGCGGGCAAGGACCACCTGCCGGGCCACGCCAATGCGGACCTGCGGCCGATCTTCGACGCCATCGTCAAGCACGTGCCCAACCCGGACGCCGACGTGAACGGTGCGCTGCAGATGCTCATCACCACGATCGACTACAACGACTACGTGGGCCGCATCGGCATCGGGCGCGTGTTCCACGGACAGATCAACAGCGGCCAGCAGGTCGCGGTGATGAAGATGGACGGGAAGATCGTGCAGTGCAAGGTGCAGCAGCTGCTGCGGTTCTCGGGGCTGGGGCGCAAGGAGACCGACTGCGTGAGCGCGGGCGACATTTGCGCGCTTGTCGGTCTGGACTCGGTGGACATCGGCGACACCATCGCGGACCCCGCGAATCCCAAGGCGCTGCCCCCGGTGAAGGTGGATGAGCCGACGCTGACGATGGCCTTCCGCGTGAACGACTCCCCGTTCGCGGGCATCGAGGGGACCTACGTCACCAGCCGCCAGATCCGCGAGCGGCTGGAGAAGGAACTCCAGCACAACGTCGCGCTGCGGGTGGACTTCGGCGCGGGCGATGAGTTCCTCGTCTCCGGGCGCGGCCTGCTGCACCTGGGCATCCTCCTCGAGACGATGCGCCGCGAGGGCTTCGAGCTGGCCGTGGGCAAGCCCGAGGTCGTCATCAAGACGATCGACGGCGTCGAGCACGAGCCGATCGAGTGGCTGGTGGTGGATTGTCCGAACTCGGCCGTGGGCCCGGTGATGGAGCTGGTGGGCGGACGCAAGGGCGAGATCAAGAGCATGGAGCCGCGCGGCGACGCGGGCACGCACCTGGAGTTTGAGATCCCCGCCAGAGGCCTCATCGGCCTGCGGTCGCGCATCCTCACGGCCACGCAGGGCGAGGCGATCATGCACCACACCTTCGAGCGGTTCGCGCCGGTGACGGGCGAGACGCCGCACCGCCTGCAGGGGGTGCTGGTCTCGATCGAGACCGGAGCCGTGACGCACCACGCGTGCGAGCTGCTGGCCGATCGCGGCGTGCTGTTCGTGTCGCCCGGCGACAAGGTGTACGGCGGCCAGATCGTGGGCGAGCACAACCGCGACAACGATCTGGTGGTGAACATCACCCGCCTCAAGCAGCTCACCAACATGCGGGCCGCCAGCAAGGAGGCCACCGTGGTGCTCAAGGGCGCGAGGAAGATGACCCTCGAGGCGTGCCTTGAGTACATCGAGGACGACGAGCTTGTCGAGATCACGCCCACGAGCGTGCGCGTCCGCAAGCGGCTGCTCGATGAGTCGATGCGCAAGCGGGCCGAGCGTCAGAGCCGCGACCGGGAAGAGGCGCGGGTCTGAGCGGCGTCCCCGGCACCGACACGGAACCGACAGCGCGATCGGTTCTTCACACGTGCTTGATTGAGGCCTGAGAACCGGTGTTTTCTCGGTCCACGCACGCTCTCAGAGCAAGCGGAATCGCATATACTTCGGTCTATGCGACACGCCGACACCCCGCTCTCCGCCGTCAAGCCGCAGTACACCGAACTCTGCAAGCTGCTCGGCGAGGCCTCGATGGTCACGTCCATCGGCGCGCTTCTGAACTGGGATCAGGAAACGTACATGCCCTCGAAGGCGGCGGCGCACCGGGCGGAGCAGGCCGGGTTCCTTTCGGCGCTGGCGCACGAGAAGGCGACAAGCCCGCGAATCGGCGAGCTGGTCGCGGCCTGCGAGGCCGACCGGACGATTACCGCGGACGCGAAGAGCCCCGAGGCCCGCAATATCCGCGAGATGCGCCGCGACTACGACCATCGCACCAAGCTGCCCACCGAACTGGTCTCGGAACTGGCCCGGGTCGGATCGCAGGCGCAGGAAGTCTGGAAAACGGCGAGGGAGAAGAGCGACTTTGCGATGTTCCGCCCTTGGCTCGAGAGGATGATGGGCCTCACCCGGCGCAAGGCCGAGTGCCTCGGCGTTCCCAGCGGCGGCGAGTTGTACGACGCGCTGCTGGACGAGTACGAGCCCGGCGCGAGCGCCCGCGAGCTCGACGGCGTGTTCCAGCCCCTCGGCGAGCGACTGAGCCTGCTGGTGAAGGAGCTTGGGGCGACGGGCAAGCAGCCCTCCGATGCGCCGATGCGGCACCCGATCGATCCGTCCCGCCAGCACGAGCTGGGGCTGTTCGTTCTGCGGGCGATGGGCTTTGATCTCGAGGCCGGCCGGCTGGACATCACCACGCACCCGTTCTGCTCGGGCATGGGCCCCGGCGACACGCGCCTGACGACACGGTACCGCGAGTCGTCGTGGACCGATGCGCTGTACTCGACGATGCACGAAGCGGGCCACGGGCTCTACGAGCAGGGGCTGCCCAAGACGCCGTCGCTCTTCGGCACGCCGCTGGCCGACTCGATCTCGCTGGGCATCCACGAGAGCCAGAGCCGCATGTGGGAGAACTTCGTCGGCCGCAGCCGCGAGTTCTGGACGTGGCTCCTGCCGCACGCCAAGCAGATCTTCGGCGGCGCGGGCGGGCAGCAGGGCGGCGCGCTGCGCGGCGTGAGCGTCGATGAGGTCTTTGCCGCGGTGAACACGGCGCGCCCGAGCCTGATCCGCGTGGAGGCCGACGAGGCGACGTACAACCTGCACGTCATGATCCGCTTCAAGCTCGAGCGGGCCCTGATCTCCGGCGATCTGCCCGTGAAGGATGTTCCGGGCGAGTGGAACGCGGCGTACAAGAAGTACCTCGGCGTCACGGTTCCCGACGACGCCAAGGGCTGCCTGCAGGACGTGCACTGGTCCTTCGGCCTCATCGGGTACTTCCCGACCTACACGCTGGGCAACCTGTACTGCGCCCAGATCTGGGAGACGATCAACGCCCAGATCCCGTCGCTGCGCGAGCAGATCTCGCGCGGGGAGTTCGGGCCGCTCAAGGCGTGGCTGAACACGAACATCCACGCCCACGGCAAGCGCTACCGCGCCGGGGAGCTCTGCGAGATGCTGACCGGGCGGCCGCTGTCTGCCGACCCGCTCATGCGGCACCTCGAGGGCAAGCTGCGTCCGCTGTTCCGCTGATCGAACGGTTCAGATTTCCTCGAAGTGGGCCGAGAAGTGCCGGAGCACATCCGGCGCCTCGGTGATGCGCATGCCGCGGAGGTCCTTGCGTTTGGCAAAGAGCTCGGCGCAGGCCTCGGCGACGTAGTCCATGTGGCTCTGGGTGTAGACGCGCCGGGGGATCGCGAGGCGCACGAGCTCCATCTTGGGCGGGCGGCCGGGGCCCGCCATGACGCTGCCGATCTCGCAGGCTCGGATGCCGCCGGTGCGGTACAGGCCGCAGACGAGGGACTGGCCGGGGAACTGCGAGGCCGGGATGTGCGGGGCAAAGTGCCCGGCGTCGATATAGATCGCGTGGCCGCCGGGCGGCTCGATGATCTGGATGCCCGAGGCGAGGAGCTTCTCGCCGAGATACTCGGTGGAGCGGATGCGGTAGCCGAGGTAGTCGGGCTCGACAATCTCGAGAAGCCCCTGAGCCATGGCCTCGAGGTCGCGCCCGGCCAGGCCGCCGTAGGTGACGAAGCCCTCGGTGAGGATGAGCAGGTCGCAGGCCTTCTTGAACAGCGCGTTCTCGCGAATGAGTAGCAGGCCGCCGATGTTGACGAGGGCGTCCTTCTTGGCCGAGATCGTCGCGCCGTCGGCGAGGTTGAACATGTCGCGGACGATGTCACGCGGGGCGCGCCCTTCGTGTTCGGCCTCGCGCGTCCGGATGAACCACGCGTTCTCGGCGAAGCGGCAGGCGTCGAGGAACATCGGGATCTTGTGCCGATCGCACACCCGACGGACCTCGCGGATGTTCTGCAGGCTCACGGGCTGGCCGCCGCAGGTGTTGTTGGTGATGGTGACCATGACCAGCGGGACATTGGCCGCGCCGACGCGGGCGATGAGGGCCTCGAGGGCGGGCACGTTCATGTTGCCCTTGAAGGGATGGCGGGAGCGCGGGTCGGAGGCCTCGGGGATGGGCAGATCGATGGCCTCGGCGCCGGAGTGCTCGGCGTTGGCGCGGGTGGTGTCGAAATGGGCGTTGTTGGGGATGACCTTGCCTTTGCCGCCGACGAGTTCGAAGAGAATCCGTTCGCTGGCGCGTCCCTGGTGGGTGGGAAGCGCGTGGGCGAAGCCGGTGAGGTCCTTGATGACCGAGGCGAGGCGGAAGTATGACTCGCTGCCGGCGTAGGACTCGTCGCCGCGCATCACACCGGCCCATTGCTCGCTGCTCATGGCGGAGGTGCCCGAGTCGGTGAGGAGGTCGATGATGACGTCGACGCCGTGGATGAGGAAGGGGTTGAACTTGGCCCGTCGGAGGATGTCCTCGCGCTGGTCGCGCGTGGTCATCCTGATGGGCTCGACGCTCTTGACCTTGAACGGCTCGATGATGGTCTTCATGGTGTGCGGGACCATACGCGGGGAGGGGCCTAATCAGAACGTCAATGTCCTGAATAGGGGAGTTTTCCCCGGTGGGCATCGGCGGGCCCGGCGCGACCATACAGGCATGAGAAACACGCGATCCTGGGCCGAGCCGTTCAAAATCAAGATGGTCGAACCGCTCCGCATGACCACGCCCGACGAGCGCGAGGCGGCGGTGGCCGCGGCCGGTTTCAACACGTTCCTGCTCCGGAGCGAGGAGGTGTACATCGACCTCCTGACCGACTCGGGCACCAGCGCCATGAGCGACCGGCAGTGGGCCGGGATGATGCTCGGCGACGAGGCCTACGCGGGGAGCGCGAACTACTACCACCTTGAGGATGCGGTGCACCGGTACTACGGGTACAAGCATCTCATCCCCACGCACCAGGGTCGCGGGGCCGAGCACATCCTCAGCCGCCTGCTCATCAAGCCGGGCGACGTGGTGCCGGGCAACATGTACTTCACCACCACGCGGGCCCACCAGGAACTCGCGGGCGGGCGGTTCGTGGACGTGATCTGCGATGAGGCCCACGACCCCAACTCGCTCGAGCCCTTCAAGGGCAACATCGATCTCAAGAAGGTCGAGGCCCTGATCGCCAAGGTGGGCGCCGACAAGATCCCGTACCTGTGCATGCAGTGCTGCGTGAACATGGCGGGCGGGCAGCCCATCAGCCTCGCGAACATCGCGGCCGTGAGCGCCTTGTGCAAGCGGCACGGGATCAAGGTCATGCTCGACGCCACGCGCGCCGTGGAGAACGCGTACTTCATCAAGATGCGTGAGCAGGGCTACGCCCGCTGGAGCATCGAGGAGATCCTGCGCGAGATCTGCTCGCACACCGACGGGTGCACGAACTCGGCCAAGAAAGACTGCCTGGTGAACATCGGCGGGTTCCTGTGCCTGAACGACGACGCCCTGGCCGAGGAAGCCCGGAACATGGTCGTCCTCTTCGAGGGGCTGCACACCTACGGTGGGCTGGCTGGGCGCGACATGGAGGCCATGGCGATCGGCATCGGCGAGAGCGTGCAGTACGACCATATGGCGGCCCGCATCGGGCAGGTGGAGTACCTCGGCAAGCTGCTGACCGACGCGGGCGTGCCCATCGTGCGGCCCGTCGGCGGGCACGGCATCTTCATCAACGCGCTCGAGTTCCTGCCGCACATCCCGAGGGAGCAGTTCCCGGCCCAGGCCCTGGCGGCCGCGCTGTACGTGGATTCGGGCGTGCGATCGATGGAGCGCGGGGCCGTTTCGGCCGGGCGCAACATCGACACGGGCGAGAACTACTACCCGAAGCTGGAACTGGTCCGGCTGACGATCCCGCGGCGGGTGTACACGCAGGCGCACATGGACGTGACGGCCGAGAGCGTGATCTCGCTCTTCGAGGAGCCGGAGCGGATCGTGGGCCTCAAGTTTACCTTCGAGCCCAAGTACCTGCGGTTCTTCCAGGCGAGGTTCGAGCCGGTGGAGGGGGACCTTGTCCTGCGGCGGGCGACCACCGCCGCGGCCGGGAAGCGGTAAGAGCCCTCGGAGCGAGCCAGAGAGAAAACGACAGCGGCGGAGGATCGATCGATCCTCCGCCGCTGGTTGCGTTTGAGTTGGCCGCGGCGGCTTACTTGACGTCGACCTCGGGCTTGAACTCGGCCAGCTCGCGGTCGCCGACGCTCAGGCTCTTGATCTTGGTGTTCTTGCTGACCCAGAAGATCAGGAAGAGCTCCTGGTCCGGGCGGCTGGAGGTCATGATGGGCATTTCCTTGTCCTGCATGGACATGACCGGGGCCTGCGGGTTGAAGTAGATCCAGGTCTCGTTGGTGACGCTGGTGCGGTAGAAGTAGCCGATGGGCGAGTACTCCGCGCCGTTGGTGTCGGTCAGGACGATCTTGGCGCCGCGGTCGATGCCGGCGGCGGGCTTGGAGAGGAACCCGTAGATCGGGTTCTTCGCGTCCACGCGGATCTTGACGACCGCCGAGCCCTCGTTGACGGCGAACTTGCGGACCTGCAGGTTCTTGTCCACACCGAAGCCGGCGATCTCGTTCTTGGCCCACTTGCTCGGCGCGGAGCCGCCGCCGATGATCGCGCGAGTGTCGTTGTCCACGACCATCTCGTGCATGATGTCCTTCTGGAAGATCGTGTTGAGCGGGATGCCGTCGCCGAAGGTGAGGATCTGGTCGCCCTCGGCCCACTTGACGATCGCCGGATCGTTGCGGCCGGAGGGCTTGGGGGCGTTCGGGTCCTTCACCGAACCCTTGGACTTGACGCCCTTGCTCCGCACGTACTCATCGCGGGCGAGCTGGGTGGTGAAGGTGCGGGGCTGGAGATTCTCGACGTCCTGGCGGACGCCCTTGACGTTCAGCGCGATGGGCTTGGCGCCCTTGGGCACGAGGAACTCGAAGGCCATGAACGTGTCGTTGCCCTCGCGGGCCTGGGCGATCCAGCTCGGGCCCTCGAAGCGCCAGCGGCCGAGCTCCTCGGTCTTGAGGATGTCGTCGCCGCGCATCGCGGCCTGCGAGATCACGGCGAGCGGGTGGATGGTGAAGGTGTCGTAGGGGTCGTTGGCGTTGCGCTGCACGAGCAAGCTGACCTGCCCGGAGCCGACGATGACGCGGCCGGACTGCTCCTTGGCGCCGGAGTTGAAGTTGACGCCGTAGCCCTCGATGGTGCACTCGGCCCGGTTCGGGGCGGTGCCGTCGAGATACGAGAACTGCTGCGGGTTGGGCGTCGGGGTGATCTTGTTGGCGATCCGGGCCTCGATGTCCTTCGGATCGTCGTTGATGTGGTCGTCGGTGAGTTCGTCGGGATTCTTTTCGGAGGAGAAGGAGTAGTGGTTGATGACCTCGAAGGAGTCGACGCCGGTGGTGTTGCGGCCCTTGCCTTCCTCCCACGTCATGCGCATGAGCCAGTTCTCGTCGTCGAGATTCGGGTGGAGGCGACCGAGGGACTTGTCCGGATCGCCCGGGAGGAACGCGCCGTTGGAGAGCGTGGCGTAGAACTTCGCGGTGATCCAGTCGGCGGGGAACCAGAGGCCGCTCTGGCGGGCGAGGGATCCGTCGCGGCTGAAGACGATGCGCTGGTGGTCCATGAACTTGGTGTCGAGGCGCATCGAGCCGACGCTGATGACCATGATGCCGGCCGAGAGCGTGCCCGAGACGATGCCGCATACCAGGCCACCGACGACGTTTCCCGAGGTGTCAAAGTCGAGGTTGAAGGGCACCAGCTTGTCGCAGGCAACCCGCAGGATGACCAGCAGCACGCAGAAGGGGATGGCCAGGGCCGCGCCCCATGCGAGATCGCCCGCCGTGCCGCCGGTGGCGTCGGTGGAGAGAATCCAGTGGGCGATGGGCTCCCACAGGGCAAACGCGAGCGCGCCGGCAATGATGACGCAGAGCATGTGGAGGAACGCGGAGAAGAAGCCGCGCGCCGACCAGATGTAGGCGATCATTCCCGCGACGATGATGGTGCCGATGCTCAGATACATGGTGGAACTCGGAGGTGGGAACTCGGATCTCGGAACGGGAGGGCGGGAGGCGTTGAACTAGGCCTTGGCGGTCGGTTTGGCGGGAGCGGGAGCGGCGGGCTTCGCGGCGGACGGGCCGTTGGCGGGAGAGGCCGGGGCAGCGGGCTTCGCGGCCGGTGCGCCCGCGCCTCCCGCGGCGGGGGTCGGCGCCCCACCCTCGCCGGCGGTGATGCGGAGCACTTCCTCGACGCTGGTGATGCCGTCGACGGCCTTGCGGATGGCCACGTGCTGGATGGTGGGCACGTTGCGCTTGCGCATCGCGGCCTTCAGGCCGTTGAGGTTGCCGGCCACGATCAGGTCGCGGGCCTCCTTGTCGAACAGGCAGACCTCGTACACGCCCTCCTGGCCGAAGTAGCCGCTGCCCTGGCAGACGGGGCAGGGCTCGGGCTTGTTCTTGACGAGCACCTGCCCGCCCTTCTTGAAGAGCTGCTGCACCTTGTCGGGCAGGCCGAGCTTCTTGAGCATGTCCGGAGCGGGCGGATACGCCACGCGGCAGTTCGTGCACAGCTTGCGGAGCAGCTTTCCCGCCACGACGCCGTGCAGGCACTCGCCCGCGGCCCGTTGATCGCCCACCTGCTTCACCCACGCCGCGACGGCCGTGAGGGCGTCGGGGGCGTTGAAGGAGATGTAGACGCGGGTGCGCTCGTGGTCGGCGCGGCTGACTTCCTTGGCGGTCGCCGCGTCGGGAAGGTCGGAAACGCCCACCACCTGCGGATCGCGCCGCATGATGGAGCGAACGAGAGTAGAGAACTCCGGGCCGGTGGAGCCGGCGGGAAGCGGGGTTCCGTCGCCCTGCACGTCGAACTTGTTCATGCGGACGCCCTCGAGGGCGGCCTGCGGGTCCATCTCGACGGTCTGCACGTTGTTGATGTAGGCGTCGTGCTTCTTGATGACGCTGTAGAGCAGCGTGGTGCGTCCGCCGTCGCGCGGGGCGGAGACGATGACCACGCCCTTGCCGTCGTCGACGATGGCCTTGAGCTCGTCGAGCTGCATGGGGAGCATGCCGAGGTCCTCGGCCTTCTTGTTGACGGCGATGTCCGGGTCGATGAGGAGCGAGAGGCGCATGCCGCCCTGGGCTCCCCAGCTGGTGACGCGGACGGTGTGCTTGACGGCGGTGCCGCCGATCTCCTCGATCTGGCACAGGGCCTGAAGCTTGCGGCGGCGGTCGGCGACGTCGAGGCCGGCGGCGGACTTGAAGAAGTCCATGATGCGGGCCGCGCTGGGGGCGGGCATGTTGCCGCCCTCGGCGTTCTGGAACACGCCGTCGATCATGTGCTTGACGGCGTACGCGCCGTCGGCCGAGCCGGCGGGGGCGAAGTCGATCTGGGCGGCGCGGGACTTGAGCGCGGCGGAGTAGAACTTCTCGGCGGCGACGCGGACCTCCATCTCGGGGGTCTCGACGACGGGCGCGGCGACGGTCTTGGTGAACTTGCCCTTCTCGTCCTGGCCGCGGATGGCGAACTTGATCTCGGCCGGGCCCTTGACGTCCTTGGCCTTCTTCTTGTCGTCGCGCTTGAAGAACGTGGCCCACGTGATGTGGTGACGCTCGGGGACGCGGTCGTCCTTGTTGGCGACCTTCACGAACGCGTAGAGGTCTCCGGCGAGGATCAGGATGGCCACGCCCGCGCCGATCCAGAACCCGCCGAGGTTGCCGGGCATCAGCGAGCCGACAAAGAGCATCGCGAGCAGGGCGAGAAAGCCCGCGACCATGTGGACGATGTTCCACGTGCGCCGGGGGAGGAAGAACTGGGCGCAGTGCTTGTCATAGACCTTCGACACCACCCACGCCCATGGGAGCAGGATGACCAGCATCACCAGCGGGGCGTAGATGCTCAGGAGATACGCGGGCTCCTTCTGGGCGAGCGTGAGCACCCCCATCGCGTCGAGGGAGGCCAGTGTCGAGAAGGGAAGATCAAAGGTGGGCATGCCGTCTCCAATGGGCAGAACCGGCCAACTGGGGCCGGTGGTGAGTCCGTAGGGTATCAACATGTCCGCCGTTCGGGCGGGAAGGGTTGCGGATGTACGGGAAGCGTGGGGGAGTTCCCGCGCCCCAGCGGCCATGAAAAAAGCCCAAGGCGAGGCCCTGGGCTTTGAGGACGAACAGATTGTCGGTCTGGCTCACGCGGCCGTCTTCAGGTCGCCGCCGGTGCTCGTGGAGGATGAGGCGACGAAGAACCCGCCCCCGCAGCCCACGCCGAGCGTGACGTTGAACACGTTGCTGGCCGGGCCGGAGAGATCGCCGCGCACGCCCTGCACGGTGTATTGCAGGTTCGCGGGGTTGGCAGGGAGCGTCTCATCGGTGATGGAGGAGAAGCCGCGCTTGCCCGCGTGGCTGGGCTTGGCGGTGCCGACGATGGTGAAGCCAGTCTCGGCGCCCATCTTGCGGCGAACGAGGTAGAGCACGCCGGAGGTGGAGTCGTTGAAGCCGTGCGTCGCCGGGCTGGCCTTCCACTCGATGCTGAGCGTGCCCATGGAGTTGATGATGGCTCGCATCTCGACGGGCTGGGTGGGGGGCATGGCGGGCGTGGGCGCGTAGGGGGGGCGGGATCTGCGCCGTCGCGAAGACGTTGGGGTTGTTGGTGGTCTGGGCGTACTGGCGGATGATCTTGACGGCATCGCCGACGAGCGTGTTGAGCGTCTTGAGGTCGTTGTCGGCCTGCACGGTGGCGGCCTTGGAGGACTCGCGGGCCGCGAGCGCCTTGGAATACGAGGCGCGGGCCGTCGCGGTGGCCGAGGTTATTGAAGCGCACATGGCGACCGACAAGCCGATCGCCGGGGGCGAGTTCGACCAGACTGGCGCGTGCTGCTCGGCGAACTCGATCTGCTGGACCTTCTTGTCGGGGATGACGGACGTCGCGGGTCTCCTTGTCGCGCCCGGAGGTCCACGGCGGAGTGCCGGGATCGCCGGGGGGATTTTGTGGAGACAGATTTCGACCGCCGGGATTGCGGGCTGAACGACCGGAGGAAAGAAATGTCGGGCGGGGGTGGGGCCGTGCGCGGGCGGCCCCGGGTTCGGCGAGGACCATTTGAAGCGCCCTTCAGGGCATATCCGGCCAACGCCATGTGGTGTTCGGACTCGTGATCGGCACCATCAGCATCGAGTACTGATCGCTGAAGGGCACGTACTTGCTGCGAGTCTTCTTGGATGAGCCGTCGAGGAACGAAAGCACGTTCTGGCCCGTGCCATGCCACCACCCGCCCACGATGTTCGGGGGCATGTTCGACGGCGGCGTCAGGAACCACCGGGTTGGGCCCAGGTCCTGCATGACCACAAACCTCGATGTTGCCACCTGCACATGCTGCGGCCCCTGGCTCGTCCGGAGATTGGGATACACCGGGAATCCGCCCCAGCCATTCAACGCTCCGGGCTTGCAGTACATCCATTGGTTGTCGTAGTAACTCGTGCCGAACACGCCAAAGTCCGCAACGGGGTCGCCCGAGAGCGTCACCGCGGCGAGCGGGGCATATGGATTCACGCCCGTTGCGTACTCGCGTGAGCCGGTGTCGAGCGGGCACCTGAACACATCGACGCGGGAAACGATGCGCGTGTCGTACCCGAAGTACGGATTGACCGGTCGGTCGCGGATGGGAAAGTTGGCCGATGGTCCGGGCGTCGGCATCCAGTCGACGCCCCCCCACATCCCCGGGAGCGGCGCATTGGGACTCGCGCCGCTGGAACTGGGCGCGTAGGGAAAGACCTTGTAGTCATTGACATAGGCCGCCCACGCGACCCCGATCTGCCTGTGGTTGCTCAGGCAGACCGCCTCCCGCGCGGACTGGCGTGCTTTTCCCAGAGCAGGGAGGACGATCGCGATGAGTAGCGCGATGGTCGCGATCACCACCAGCAACTCGATGAGCGTGAAGCCCACCGCGTCCGCGCTGGCGGCGCGGAATGTTCGCTGAGTCCGGCGTGATCCGCTGGGCGCGGCCGGGGTCATGGTGGGTTCCAATATACCGACACATCGGCCCGCAGAGAACCCTCGGCCGGGGGCGTGATCGACCGACGCCACACAGGTGTTCGTGCCTATCCCCGCGGCGGTTCCGGCACGAATCCGCTCTGGAGCGGCCCAAACGCCGAAGTTCTCAGCCCCGGCCGCGATGATCGTGCCCTGTTCAGCGTCGAGTATGACCGCCGAACTTCCCAAGCCGCCCGGCTTGGAAAGCACCTCGGGCGACTTGGTTTCCACCCTGCCCGGCTTGGAAAGCACCCCGCCCGGCTTGAAGAGGAAGCCGCCCGACTTGAAGAGGATGTCGTCCGGCTTGACGACCATCTCGGCCGGAATGGAGTGCATCCCGGCCACGGCCCTTGCCTCCCTCCGCGTTCTCCTCGCCTCCGCGCGAGACTCTTATCCCAGCTTCTTGAGGCGCATCTGGAGGTCGTCGACGTTCGGGCTGGCCTCGAGCGCGACGCGCATGTGGATCATCTCGTCCTCAACGAGCTTCACCAGCGAGTCGTTGAAATCGATCATCCCGATCTGCCTGGCCTCGATGGCATTGAGGTACTCGCGGAGCTCGCCCTCGCGGCCGTCGAGGATGTGCTTGCGCACGACGGCGTTGTTGATCATGATCTCCAGCGCGGGGATGCGGTGGATCTTCTCGTGCAGCGTGGGGAGGAGCTTCTGGTACACGAACGCGCGCATCTGGTAGGCGAGGATGCGGCGGACCTGCTCGACTTCTTCCTGCTCAAAGAGGCCGTAGATACGGCTGAAGGTCTGCGTGGTCGAGGAGGAGTGGATGGTTCCGTACACAAGGTGGCCGGTCTCGGCGGCGTGCAGCGCGGCCTCGAAGGTTTCCTTATCGCGCATTTCGCCGACGAGCACGATGTCGGGGTTCTCGCGGACGAGGGCGCGGAGGGCGATCTTGAAATCGAGGCAATCGATCCCGATCTCCCGCTGGTTCATCGTCGCTTTTTTGTCCTGGAAGATGTACTCGATCGGGTCCTCGATGGTGACGATGTGCACGGGCTTGCGCTCGTTGACGTAGTCGAGCATCGCGGCGATCGTGGTCGTCTTGCCCGAGCCGGTCACGCCGCAGAGGAGCACGATGCCCTGGGGCTGCATGGCGATGTCGGACATGATCTCGGGGAGATAGAGCTCCTCGAACTTGCGGATGTTCGACGAGATGCGGCGGGCGGCCACGGACAGCTTGCCTCGGGCCTGGAAGAGGTTGACGCGGAAGCGGGTGTTGTCGTCGTAGTCGTAGGCGAAGTCCACCGAGCCGTAGTGGTGCAGGTCCTTGAGCTGCTCCTCGCTGAGGATGTGCTTGGCGATGGACATGAACTCTTCGGCGGTGACGGGCGTGGTGTCGAGGGGCTTGAGCGCGCCGCGCAGGCGGATCTTGGGCTTCTGGCCCGTCTTCATGATCAGGTCCGAAGCCTCGAACTTGATCGACGCCTTGAGGAAGTCGCCGAACCGCGTCGCGTGCGGGTCGTGCTTGGCGTCCGGGTCGAGGGTGACGTGGCCGGTGTGGGTCGAACCGGAATCGGAGTCGCTGTTGAGGCTCATGTCTTGGGTGCCGCCGGTGGGTGGGAAATGGGATCGGGGGAAACGCGATCGGAACGCACTACGTTATGCCGCGAGGGAACGCGACCCCACCCGTCTGGTCCGGTGGGGAGCGTCGGCCGGTTCGTGTCCCAGCGGTCGCTGGTTGCGGGCGGACCGGTTTGGACGTTGATGCGCGGGCGATTCGCTACAATCCGCGGCCCGAGGGGCGGTGGGGGGTGTGCATGCGTTTATCGATCGTCATCCCCATCTACAACGAAGAGGCCACCATCGAGCGGCTGCTCGACATGGTCTGGGCGGTCGATCTCGGGCCCATCGAGAAGGAGATCATCTGCGTTGATGATTGCTCACGCGACGGAACCAACGCCGCGCTGACGCGGCTGGCGGGGAAGTTCCAACTCAAGGTCTCGCGGCACGAGGTGAACCGGGGGAAGGGGGCCGCGCTCCGCACGGGGTTTGCCCTCGCCACGGGCGACCTGGTGATCGTGCAGGACGCGGACCTTGAGTACGACCCGCGCGAGTATCCGCGGCTGCTGCGCCCGATCCTCGACGGCAAGGCCGATGTCGTGTTCGGCTCGCGGTTCATCGGCGGCGAGAGCCACCGCGTGCTGTACTTCTGGCACTCGGTGGGCAACAAGACGCTCACGCTACTGTCCAACGCGGTGACGAATCTGAACCTGACGGACATGGAAGTGTGCTACAAAGTCTTCAAACGCGAGGTGATCCAGAAGATCACCATCCGCGAGGACCGGTTCGGCTTCGAGCCGGAGATCACGGCGAAGGTGGCCAAGCTGCGTCCGGCGGTGCGGATCCACGAGGTGGGCATCTCGTACTCGGGCCGTACCTACGAGGAGGGGAAGAAGATCGGGTGGAAGGACGGGGTGCGGGCTCTCTGGTGCATCGTGAAGTACGGGATACTGGGCTGACGGAGGCGTGGGC
>JBGAOP010000002.1:0-206437 GCA_044221735.1 Phycisphaerales bacterium
CTTCTCGCCAACTCCCGACGCCCGCGCACCTTAACAACATTCCCGCCACCCTTCTGCCCCTGCTCATCCGCCGCGCTTCACGCCCGTCTCCACGCAACCCCGCACAAGGAGATCCCTCGCGATCGACCTACAAAACAAACTCTTGGTTCTAATTTCGCCTCTCTTCCGATAGACTCTTCTTACCTTCCGCAGCGGGCCAGGATCTGCCCGCCCTTGTTGGGCTCGGCCCTCCTCCCGGCCGTTGCGGTGGGCTTCCAGAAGGGTCTTCACCATGATGCGTGCCCGTTTCGTTCCGACCCGCCCGTCGCAGCGGAGTTTCCGTCTGCCGCGCGGCTGTTCCCGCGCGCTCGCCGCGGCCGCGCTCTGCTGCGCCGCCATCGCAGGGGTGGGCAACGCCCGCGCCGATCTCTCCGCCCCGCCGGCCACCGACCTCGGCGCCCCGACTCGCGCCGCAGTGGTCACCACCACCTTCAATCTCAACTCCTACACCGTCACGTGGCTCTCGTTCACCATCCCCGAGGCCTCCCCCTCCTCCGGCCTCTTCCTCGACATCGACACCGTCGGAAGCCTCCTGACAACCAACGACACGGAGATCGGGCTCTACGACAGCCTCGGCAACCGCATCGCTGTCAACGACGACTACGGGGCCGGCGCACTCAGCGCCCTCTCCTTCGGTCTCGATTCCCCCGCGCGTTCCGGCCTCGGCCCCATGGTCGGCCAGAACGGCTCCCTCCCCGCCGGCACCTACTACCTCGCCGTCTGCGGCTTCCATCCCACCACCTCCTTCGGCACAACCGGCTTCGCCGTGACCAACGGCTCCTTCTACAACGGCTTCGCGCAGGTCCACGTCCGCCTCGGCCCGCCCGCCCCCGTGGCCAGCGCGGGCCCCGACCAGACCGTGCCCGAGAACACGTCCGTCGTCATCGACGCCTCCGCCAGCCGCGGCGTCGACGCCTGCTCCGTCACCCTCGCCTGGTCCCAGATCGCCGGCCCCGTCGTCGCCCTCGACGCGACCGACCAGTTCCACCCCACCTTCACCGCGCCCGAGGTCGGCGCGGGCGGCGGAACCCTCACCTTCCAGGTCGACGCCTCCAGCTGCGAGGGACCGATCGTCTCCGACTTCGTCAACATCACCGTCACCAACGTCAACCGCGCGCCCGTCGCCGAGGCCGGCCCGGACCAGACCGTCGCCGAGAACAGCGCCGTCGTCCTCGACGGCTCCCACAGCTACGACCTCGACGACGACGCCCTCACCTTCTTCTGGTCCCAGGTCTCCGGCCCCGCGGTGACGCTCTCGAGCGACTCCAGCCCCGCCCCCACCTTCTTCGCCCCCAGCGTCGGCGCCGCCGGCGCGGTCGTCCGCTTCGGCCTCGCCGTCAGCGACGGCATCGAAACCACCGTCGACTTCGTCGACATCACCGTCGAGAACGTCAACCACCCGCCCGTCGCGAGCGCCGGCCCCGGCGGCTCGTTCGACGAGAACACCCTCGTCACGCTCAACGCCTCCGCCAGCAGCGACCCGGACAACGACGCCCTCTCCTTCTCCTGGCAGCAGATCGGCGGCCCCAGCGTCACGCTCTCGGGCGCGGCCACCGCCACCCCCTCCTTCACCGCTCCCAATGTCTGCTTCGCGGGCATCACGCTCACCTTCCGCGTCACCGTCAGCGACGGCATCGCCTCCAGCACCACCGATGTCTCGGTCTTCATCCGCCAGTCCTTCTCGCCCCCCAACTGCGCCCACGCGCGGCCCAGCGACGACTCGCTCTGGCCCCCGAACCACAAGCTCGTCCCCGTCTCGATCCTCGGCCTCAGCGGCGCCCACACCGGCAACGTCACCGTCACCATCCTCGGCGTCACGCAGGATGAGCCCATCCGCGGCACCGGCAGCGGCGACACCGGGCCCGACGCCGTGATCCAGGGCTCCACCGTCCTCCTCCGCGCCGAGCGCGCGGGCAACGGCAACGGCCGCGTCTACCGCATCACCTACCAGGCCACCAGCCTCGGCGGCTCATGCACGGGCTTCGTCTACGTCCGCGTCCCCCGCGACCAGGGCCACTGCGGCGGCGGCGGCACCGACAGCGGCCAGATCTACAACTCCGTCGGCCCCTAAACTCGAACCCTCCGGCGGGCCGCGTCGAAAGCCGCGGCCCGCCCTTCAATGGTCCTCCTGATCGACAACTACGACTCTTTCACCTACAACCTCGTCCAAGCCCTCGGCTCGATCGACCCTTCCCTCCCGATCAACGTCGTCCGCAACGACCGCATCACCGCCGACCAGGCCGAATCGCTCGCGCCCTCACACCTCATCATCTCCCCCGGCCCCTGCACCCCCAAGGAAGCAGGCTGCTCGGGCGCGATGATCCAGCGCTTCGCCGGGCGCATCCCCATCCTCGGCGTCTGCCTCGGCCACCAGACCATCGGCGACCTGCACGGCATGACCGTCACCCGCCACGCCGTCCCGATGCATGGCAAGACCTCCCTCGTCGCCCACGACGGCCAAGGCGTCTACCAAGGCATGACCAACCCCTTCGTCGCCACCCGCTACCACTCGCTCGTCGTCCTCCCCGAGACCGTCCCGACCACCGGCTGGGCCATCAGCGCATGGACCGATGAAGAGACCCCCGAAGGCTCGACCCGCCGCGTCGTCATGGGCCTCCGCCGCGTCTGGCCACCCGGCTCCACCAAAGCCCCGCTCGAAGGCGTTCAGTTCCACCCGGAGAGCTTCCTCACCACCGAAGGCCCCAAACTCCTCGAGAACTTCCTTCTGGCCCACACTGGGCACTGAGCACCGGGCACTGAATACTCTCTTCCCATGATCCACCCCGCCCCCACCACCAAGATCGACTCGGCCCTCGCCCGCGGCACCCTCGCCGCGCCGGCCACCGCCACCGACGCCCACATCGTCGTCGCCTTCGCGAACACGAACTACCAGATGCACCTGATCCCCGGCGCCGCCGTGAGCGGCCCGGCGGATGCGAGGGTGATCGGAACCATCCGCGTCGAGTCGCGCCGCGTGGACGCGGTGAACACGGGCGGGAAGTACGTCGAGCCCGTCTTCGGCCGGCCGCGCCGGGTGCAGGGGCGCGTGGTGTCGTGGAACGACGGAACACGAACGCTGGTCGTGGACGCGGGCATGCCGATCCACCTGGAGATGCTCGATGAGCGTCAGAACCCGAGCGACTTCGGCGCGGGGACGCTGGTGAGCTGCGATGTGCTCGATGGCGCAACGTTCACGCCCGCGAGCGCTTAGCGCTGGCGGCGGGAACGCATGAAGTCGAGGATCATGGGGGCCGCGTCGATCGCGATGCGGACGATCGAGTTCAGGGGGGAGGCCGATGATTCGCCCGATTCACGCCGCTTTCGGCGGCCGAAGAGCACACCCGAGAGCAGCGCGAAGCCCGCGGCCCACGGCGCGGCGGTTCGTGCCGCGCCGGTGGCGCGATCGATCCACTGATGAACCTGCGCGTTCAGGGCCTCGTCGGCCTCGATGCCCCACGCGAGGAGGTCGAGCTTCGCCTCCTCCAGATCGGGCGGCGCGGCGGGAGGGAGTTGCCTTCGGCGGTCGCTCATCGGGGCGGGGCTCCTACTTCACCAGCCGGGCCACGACGGCGAACGCGACGCCCGCGAGGGCGAGCGCCAGCACGCCGGTGATCGCGCTGGCCGCGGCGCGGCTCATGTCCAGGCCCTGGTGCAGCCCGAGCCACACGGCGAGCAGGAGCATGAGCGTGCCGCACAGCAGAAGCCCCGAGGCCGCGAGCGCGATCGTCAGTCCGACGCCCACGCGAGCGACGACGCGACGAAGCACCAAGCCCTCGGCCTCGGCCAGGTCCGCGACCTTCACGACGAACTGGGAGAGGTGGGTGTACATGCGACGGGGGAGGGGGGGTCAGCGGCGGGCGATGATCGCGCCGATGAGCAATCCCACGCCGAAGGCGATGCCCACGGAGGCGAACGGATGGTCCTCGATCTGGCCCTGGACCTCGTCCTTGGCCCAGACGGCCTTCTCCTTGCCGGCGGAATACGCGGCCTTGCCCCGCTCGCGGAGACGCTCGGCGGCGTCGCGAGCGCCGTGGCGGGCGGCCGCGCCGGCGTCGGAGGCGAACACCCGCAGGTCTTCCTTGAGTGTCTGCAGATCGGACTTCAGGGCGTCGAGATCATCGCGCAGGGCGCGGTCGTTGGACGTGCCGGTGACAGTGGCGGACGGATTCATGGGAGGCCCTCCCGGGCGCGGCCGGAGCGAGGTAGTCGCTCCCCATCACCGCTCCCGATACACAAGTGTAGTGCGGGAGCCTCGGGGGGAATCAAGAAAAATTGCCTATTCGGTCCGGGGGTCGACCCAGCGGTAGAGGACATCGACAACCAAATTGAGAATCACGAGCAGCGTCGCGTAGATCAGAACGACGCCGATGATGAGAAACAGGTCCTTGTTCAGCACGCCGTTGACGAAGTGCTGGCCCATGCCCGGAACGGAAAAGACCTTTTCGACGACGAATGACCCGGTCATGGCGAAGGCACAGGCGGGGCCGAGGAAGGACAGAACCGGGAGGAAGGATGGCTTGAGCGCGTGGCGGAGGAGTATGGCGGCTTCGGAGGCTCCCTTGGCGCGGGCGGTGCGGATGAAGTCGGCGCGAAGATTCTCGACCATGCCCATGCGGGTGAGTCGGGCGATGTACGCGGCCAGCGGCAGCGCGAGCGTGATGGCGGGAAGGACGATCTGCGAGGGCTTGCCCCATCCGCCGATGTCTCCCCAGCCGAGCCAGACGGGGAAGATGATGAGCAGGGCGGTGCCGACGACGAAGCTGGGGAGGCTGACGCCGACAAGGGCGATGGAGAGCGTCGAGAGGTCGGCGATGGAGTTCGGGCGGGCCGCGCCGATGACGCCCGCGCCGACGCCGATGATGGTGGCGATGACCACGGCGACAAGGCCGAGGGTCATGGAGACGGGGAGGCTGGAGGCGAGGATCTCGTTGACGCGCCAGTCCTCGTACTGGAGCGAGGGGCCGAGATCGAAGACGTATCGCGCAGGCGGGACGGTGCGGGCGGCCCGCGCGGCCTCATCGCGGCGCTGGGCCTCGCCCGAGACGGTGTCGACGCACCACTTGAGGCCCGTGGCGTTGTTCAGATATGAGAGGCAGAAGCGCGGAAAGGAGTGGAGGTCGTACTGCCGCTGCATGGCCTCGCGCACCTCGGGCGGAGGCTGGCGGCCTTCGGGCTTGTCCAGCGGGCTGCCGGGAATGGCCCACGCGAGCGTGAGCGTCAGCGTGTAAATGACCAGCAGGATTATGGGGAGTTGGAGCAGGCGGCGGAGGATGAGGGAGATCATGTTGACCCTCCCGAAGAAGAAATTGAAACACGGAGGGCCACTGTGACTACGGAGGGGACACGGAGGAGAGGCTTTGGGTTCGAACCAAATGCACCTCTCTGTGGCCCCCTGTGGTTCTCCGTGTTTCGTCGTAGTCCGCGATCGCGGCGTCGGCGAGGCTTTCGTGATGGCGGGCGTTCGCGCGGCACATCCGCGCCCTTGCCGTCGCCGAGGATGTCGAGTTCCTGGAGTTCCTGCTCCTGGCGCGGGTGGCTGGTGAGGCCGGTGAGGCGGTGCGGGTCGTAGAGGTAGAGCTGGACGTAGCGAAAGATCGGGAGGATGGGGAGGTCTTCCTCGACGATGAGGCGTTCGGCGTCTTCGAGGATGCGCAGGCGCTTGTCGCGGTCGAGCTCGGCGTCGGCCGCGGCCATGAGGGCGTCGAAGGCCGGGGAGGTGTACTTGCGGTCGTTGTTGCCGTCGTCGGTGCGGTTGATGTCGAGGAAGGTGGTCGGGTCGCCGTAGTCGCCATACCACGAGCCGCGGGCGACCATGTAGTTGCCGGAGCGGAGATCGTTGCGGAAGACCTTCACCTCGCGCTGGGCCAGCTCGACGCTGGCGCCGAGGACCTGCTCCCAATCCTTCTTGACGGACTGGGCGATGAACTCATGGCCGGCGTCGCGGGTGTAGAGGATCTGGATGGTCGGGAGGCCCTTGCCGTTGGGATAGCCCGCTTCGGCGAGCAGCGCCCGGGCGGCATCGGGATTGTGATCGAGGCCCTTGGGGGATTGGTAGCCGGGGATGGAGTCGACGGGGATGAGCGTGGACGCGGCCGGCTCGCCAAGGCGGCGGACCTGCGAGGCGACACGCTCCTTGTCCATCGCCATCGCGAACGCGCGCCGGACGCGCTTGTCGGCGAAGGGATTGTCGCGTCCGTCGAGAAGCTTGGGGAGGCAGTTCACGCTGTAGAAATAGGTTCCGAAGGTGGGAAAGGAATGGATGGAGTCGCGGCCCGCCGGGTCGGGCGGGAGCAGTCGCTCGATGGTGGTCTGGTCAAGGCCTTGCGCTTTGTACTCGGCGATCTTCGCGGCGTGCTCGCATTCGAAGGCCGCGCGGTCTTCGAGGAGGTCGGGGCGGTACTGGGCCGAGACGTCGGTGAGCAGGTCGATGCCGCCGGCCTTGAAAGACATGATCTGGGCGCTGACGTCCTCGACGGTGAGGCAGAGCATCGTGTCGAAGTTGATGCGGGTGGGATCCCAGTAGTGCGGGTTGCGGGCGAAGCGCATGTCGCGCTTGAAGCGCCAGGAGGTGAGCGTGAACGGGCCGTTGGTCACGATCCGGCCGGGCTTGGTCCAGCCCGAGCGGCTGGTGATGCGGCCGGTGACGGGATCGAGGGTGTCGTATTGCGAGACGAGCGGCGGATAGACCGGCGAGAACGTGGCGAAGGCGCAGAGGTCGAGGAAGTATGGAACCGGGCGGCGAAGGGTGAAGGTGAGGATGTGGTCGTCGTCACCGTTCGGGCCGCCGGGGTGGAGGTGGACCAGCGTGTTGAACTGTGATTCGGATTCCCGCCAGAGCGCGGCCGCGTCGTCGACGCCGGGCTTGAAGGACTTCAAGCGGGCGTTTCGCCAGTCGAAGAACTCCTTGCCGCCCTCGATGAGTTGGAAGAGGGCGGTGTAATCGGAGGCGGTATCGGGCAGAAGGGCGCGTCGCCAGGCGTAGATGAAGTCCTGGGCCCGCACGGGCTCACCGTTGGACCACTTGGCGTTTGTGCGAAGATGGAACGTGTACGTGCGATGGTCCGGGGAGATCTCCCACGACTCGGCGACGCCGGGCTTGAGCGTCGGCTCGGGGCCGAGCATGTCGTTGCGGACGAGCCCTTCGAAAAGCACGCGCCCGATGCGGAGGTCCTGGAGCCAGGACATCTTCTGGAGATCGAGCGTGGAGACGTCGCCGTGGTTGATGAAGGTGAAGTCGGCCTTGGGAGCGGGACGATCGGCGGTGAGGATGACGGCCGCGGCGAGGAGGAGGATGAGGAGTGGGGCGAGGAGTTTCGCCATATGGCAGCAGGGTACGGAGAGGGGCGAGGGGCGGAGTCCGGGGCGAGCGCGTGGCACACGGGGACCATTTGCCTAAATCGAATCGACTTGAACCGGGCGTGGCAGTTATCGGGCGTGAAAGGCGGTTTGCCGGAGTGCCCTGAAGTCATGGCCTGGAGGGGCCGATATCCGCGAGGACCGATAGCTCATCGCCTCCACGCTTCGAGGAACCATGTCGAACCTCCCCGACCACATTCTGACGGACTTCGCGGATCAGGCTCGCGGGCTGCTGGCCCGGGTTGAGAGCGACTTTGCGGAGATATGCCGCGCGCCCGGCGCTGCGCCGGCGGTCGAGGCCGCGGGACGGGCGACGGGGGCGTTGCGGTCGATCCGAACCGGCGCGGCGTTCCTGGAACTGGGCGAACTGGCGTCGGCGGCGGGAGAGGTGGAGCGGCGGCTGGAGAGCCTGCAATCGTCCGGCGCGGCCGTTGATCAATCGGTGCTGGACATGCTTCGGGCGGCGGTGGACTCGATCGGGCGGAGCCGCGCTGCTGAAGCGGTTGCCGAGCCCGCGGACGCAACGCCGGCCGTTGCGGAGCACGAGACTCCGCCGATGTCCACCGAGCGCGTGGAGGCCGCGAGCGAACCGCTGGTGCTGGCGGATCGGAAAGCACCGATGCTGGGCGATTTGCTGAGCGATCTGGCCGCGTCGCACTCGCGGCTGGAGGGGCTTGCGCTCGGGCCGATCTCGGGGGCATCGGAGCTGATCGGGGCGGAGGGGCGCGATCTGCGGCGGCTGGGGCGGTTCTTCGGCATCGAGGCGCTCGAGGCCATCGGCGCGGCGGTGGAGTGTGCCGCGCCCGCGCTGGGACGATCGGACGAGGCTGCGCGCCGGGCGTTGCCGCGGCTGCGGGCGGTGCTCAACGCGCTGGTGGAGTTCACGCACGCGCTGGGGACGTCGAGCGTGGTGCGGCGCGACCTGACGCACACGTGCCGGGCGCTGAGGATGATCGCGGCGGGGGAAGAAGTGGGCGTTGCGGCGCTGGATGGGCGGGCGACGTGGACGGAGGTGCTGGCCGCGGATGCGAACGCACCGCGCGACTGTGCCGTGACTGCATCGGAACCAACCTCCGAAGCCCTGGTACACGAAGTGCCGGAGATCGATCCCACAGCGTCGGTGGCTGCGGCGCGCGTGGAGATGAGCATGATGCCGGAGGCGGAGCGCCGGGCAAGCGCTTCTGCGAACACCGGCGCGCCGGACTCGTTCCTGCACCCGCTCGCAAACGTGTTGACCGAATCGGGGCGCGTCTCGGCTATGGCGATGAATATTCCCGATGAGCACACCGACCCGGTGGACACCGTCCGCGCGGTGAACCGCGTGGCGGACGATCTGGGGCGGGCGGCGGGGGCGATGAGGGACACGGTGATGGCGTCGCGGGCCCGCCCGCTGCACGCGCTGCTGTCGGACTGCGCCACGCTGGTCTCCAACGTGGCGGGGCAGATGGGGCGCGACATCCGGGCGGATGTGCACGGAGATCGGCTGGAACTCGACGACGCGGTGATGTCTCGTCTGCGCGATCCGCTGCTGGCGATCGTGCATCGCGTGGCCATGGATGCGGCCCGGGCGCCGGTGGACGAGCGGGGGTGCGTGGATCCCGCGGTGATTGGTCTTTCGGCGGATGCCGAGGGCTCGGCGGTGTGCGTGCGCGTCGCGTGCACGGGTGCGCCGGGGTGCTGCCAGGCGTGCGAGGGAGACACGCTGAGCACGGCGCGCGAGGCGATCGAGGCGATGGCCGGGTCGGTGGAGTTCACGGCCGATCCGTCGGAGGGCACCGCGGTGGTCGTGCGGGTGCCGATGAACCTCGCGTTCCTGGACGCGATGGTGGTGCGAATCGGGAGCACGACGTGCGCCCTGCCGACGGCGCAGGTCGAGGAAGTGATCATGCCGGGGGCGGGACAGATCGCGACGATCGGTTCGCGCCGGGCCGTGCAGCTGCGCCGCGCCACGGTTCCGCTGGTGGACGGTCGGGCGATGCTCAACGCGGAGCCTTCGGCAGAGGCCTCGCGGCATGCGGTGGTGGTGCGGGCGAGCGGGCGGCGGGTGGCGATCTCGGTGGATCGGGCGATGGGGAGGCAGGAAGTCGTGGTGCGTCCCATGGATCGGACGCTGGCGAGCGCGGGGCCGATCCGGTCGGCCGCGTCGATCGCGGATGGGTCGAGCGCGGTGGTGCTGGATGTTCCGGCGCTGGTGCGGTCGACGGCGACGGCCTACTCGGCCAGCGCCGCGGCATGAACGAACACTTCTCGGAGATGACCATGCGCATTCTCGTCATCGAAGACTCGGAGGCCCTTCGCAGAATCCAGCGGGCGATTCTGACGCGCCTTGGGCACACGGACCTGGCCGAAGCGGCAACGGCCGCGGAGGGGCTGGCCCGGTGCGAGCAATTCAGGCCCGACGTGGTGCTCTGCGACGCGAGCCTGCCGGACGCGGAAGGGGTGGAGTTCGTGCGCGATTTTCGGGCCATGGACCGGAGCACGCCGCTGGTCCTTCTGGCCTCGACGGGAGACATGGGACGGGTGATTCCGGCGATCCGGGCGGGGGCGGACGAGGCGTTGATCAAACCGTTTGCGCCGGAGGACTTGGCCGCGTGCATGGTCGATGCGATCGAGGCCCGCAAGGCGGCCTGAGGACGGCATGTGGTTGGGTGTGAGGCCGGTGGGTGGGTGTTCCCCAAACTTGCCCGAAGTGGAACCGTGGCCCCCGGGGGGACACAATCACTCTTCATGGCGCGAGTGTTTCATACCGCGGCGGGCTGTGCGGCGCTAGCCCTTTGGGCCGGCCTTGCCGTGGCGATGGACGAGCCGCCGGCGCCCACTCCCCCACCATCCGCTCGCCCCGCCGCTGCGCCTGCCTCAGCACCGGCGCGGCCGAGCACGCCGGCCGCCGATGAGGACACGACCGAGCTGGTCGTGCAACTCAAGGACGGGCGGCGGTTCACCGGGCCGGTGGTTCGGCAGAACTCCGAAGAGGTGGTGATCGCCCTGTCGGGCGTGCCGATGCGATTCACGATCGACGAGATCGAGAAGCTCGAGACGCTCGAGCCGCTGATGGTGCGGTATCGGAAGCTGCGCGAGGCCGTTGGGGACAATCCGGACCAGATCGTGCGGCTGGCGGAGTGGCTGCAATCGCGCGAGAAATACGCGATCGCGCTCACGGAGGTTGAGCGTGCGCTCGCGCTGGACAAGGCGTGCGCCAGCGCGCTCAAGCTCAAGCCCGTGCTCGAGCAGCAGGTGATCCTGCAGCACGCACGGGTGAAGAAGGACGCGGCGCCGGAGAAGCAGACGGGCGTGCGGCCCGCCGCGCCCGCGCCCCAGCGGCCTCGCGATTTTCCGCTGCTGACCGACGCGGATGTGCAGCTCATCAAGGTGTTCGAGACGAACTTCGACGAGAAGCCGCGGCTGATCATTCCGCGTGCGGTGACGCAGAAACTGCTGGAGAAGTACGCGTCGCACCCGCTGGTGCCCATCACGAAGGAAGGGCGCGACGCGGTGCTTCGGCAAAGCCCGGCCGAGATCCTCGACCTGATGTTCAAGCTCCAGGCCCGGGAGTTCTACCCGCAGGTGGAGGTGCTCGATCAGCCGCGGGCGTTCGTGACCTTCCGCGACCAGGTGTGCCGGACGTGGCTGGTGAACTCGTGCGCGACGACGGGGTGCCACGGGGGGACGGACGCGGGGCGGTTCATGCTCTTCAACGGGCGTCCGAACTCGGAGCGCACCGTGTACACGAACTTCTACATCCTGTCGAAGTATCGCTTGCCGGACGGAACGCCCCTGCTGAACTTCGATGAGCCGGAGGCCTCGCCGCTGCTGGAGTTCGGGCTGCCGCGTGAGAAGTCGCGCCATCCACACCCGGTCGTGCCGCGCGGCGTGAACGAGCACGATGCGTTCAAGCCGTTCTTCAGGTCCAGGGACGACATGCAGTTCACGGCGGCGGTGGAGTGGGTCAAGTCGCTGTATCGCCCGCGTCCGGACTACCCGATCTCGTACACCCCGCTCAAGCCGCTGGAGCTGCCCAGGCCGGAGAAGCCGGCGGCCCCGTCGACAGCGACACCGCCGGCCGCGCCGGCGACCGATGCGGGGGGTGCTGGCGGTTCGGGGGAGCCCAAGCCGGCCCCGCCTCGTCCTCGGTGAAACCCGCGGCGCGTGCCCGCCGTATCAATGCTTGTTCGGTATAGGTGCGGGTTTGGGGTATGGGCGGGAGGGGGCACAGACGGCCGGACCCTCCCGGCCATCGGCCGACGTTGGTACAGTGTCCGCCCACGACCGGGCACAACCGGACCCGTGGACCTGAACTGCCCCCATCGAACGGCGTGTGCGCCCGCGGCGTGCGCCGTCCCTGACACACAGGATCGCTTCCGCATGATCTTCTCGACCCCGACCAGCCGTCGCACCCGAACCCTTACTCCCGTCGTGGCCGCGCTGCTGATTGCGGCGTGCGGGGCCGGCGTGGGATGCGAGCGCACCGACCCGAACCAGGTGGCGATCGACCGGGCCAGCGTGGATCTCGACGCCCAGAGCGTGGCGGGATCGAACCCGGTGTTCTCGGTGAAGCAGCGGTCGCGCGTGTTCAACGACGTGGTGACCTCGCTCAAGCCGATCGCCGACGGTGGCGACGCGGCCCACGCGGCGGCGGCGACGCTGCTCATCGCCCGGGCGAAATCGGGCCTCGGTGAGATCGCGGCGGCGGAGGCGGCGGACCTGGAGCGGCAGTTCCTCGCGTCTTCGACGGTCTCCCGCGCTCTGCTGAGCCAGTGGACCAGCCAGCACGCCACGGCGGACTCGCTGAGCCGATACGACCCGTCCAAGGACCTCGCCGATCTCGACAAGGAGATCGCGGCCAAGACGGCGGAGACGCGCAAGCTCGCGGGCGACAAGAGCACCCAGGATGCGGCGGTGGCGGATATCCGCGCCAAGGCGGACGCGTTCAAGGCCCAGGCCAAGGCCGAGCGGAACCGCGAGGCCACGATCCGGGCGACGGCCGAGGGCAAGTCGCAGGTCGCGCGCGAGGAGATCGTCCGGCAGGCCGTGGAGGCCTCGCGTGCGGCCGATGCGCTCGACCGCAAGGCGGCGGAGATGAACGCGGAGGCCGCGAAAGAGGCTCCCAAGTCCAACGAGATCGCCAACCAGATCGAGCGTCTGGAGGCGCAGGTCGACTCGCTGAAGAAGGCCAAGGAGAACATCGAGGGTCGCGCGGCGGCGGCCCGGTCGCAGTCGGCCAAGGCGACGGCGGACGCTTCGGCGATCGGCGAGACGATCAAGACCTCGCTGAGCGCTCTGGCGAGCCTGCGCGAGAACGCCTCCAAGCCCGCCAAGGACGCGGCGGCGCGATACACCGAGGCCTCGACGCTCGCGTCCAAGACCCTCGCGGGCGCGACCAAGGAGGGCAAGACCTCCGGACAGACCATCGTGGGCGTGAGCCAGCAGTCGCTCGGCGACCTGCTCGCGACCAAGGCCCGGTCGCTGGCGGTCTACACCAGCGTGCTCGGCGCGGCGGCGGAGGCCAAGCCGGCGATCCCCGGCGCGGCGGACCTCGCCAAGCACGCCGGCGACGCCAAGGCGGAGCTCGAGGCGGCCAAGACCGAAGCCGAGGCCGCGTACGAGAAGGCCCGCTCGGCGTACCTCGCGGCGGGCGGATCGGCGGAACTGCAGGCGAAGCTCAAGAGCATCGCCGAGTCGCTGGAACGGCTGAAGGCCGAGCGGAACAAGCCCGTCGAGCTTCCCAAGCCCCCGGCACCAGCGCCCAAGGCCGCGGAAACGACGGCCGCGAAGCCCGCCGAGGGCGGCGAGGCCAAGCCGGAGGCGGCGGCCGCGGCGCTGACGCCCGAGCAGGAGAAGGCCGTGGAGGCGGCGGCGCGGGACGTGCTAAAGAAGGCATCGGACGCGATGACGGCGGGGAACCTCGCGGCGTTCAAGGACCTGATGGACCTGCAGTCGGACGCGGAGAAGTCGGCGTTCGACGCGACGATGCCGCTGGCGCTCTCGGCCAAGAAGTTCGACGACGCGTGCGTGGCCAAGTACACCAAGGGCTTCAAGGCGCTGCTGGCGGACTCGCAGTCTCCGGCCGTGAAGAGCAACCCGCTGTTCCAGATGGCCGGGCCGCAGCTCGAGGCCGCGGGGAAGACGGCCAAGCTGCTCACGGCCGACAACGTCGCGAAGGCGACGGTGAAGGTGGTCTCGGCGACGAAGGCCGACGCAACGCTCCCCGGAGACGACGACACGACCCACATCATCAAGGTCGGCGATGCGTGGAAGATCGATCCGGGCGACGACGCCCGCAACAGCGCCGGCATGATGGGGCCGATGGCGGCGATGATCAAAGGGATGACCTCGTCGCTGGACTCGGTGACGGCGGACATCGGCGCGGACAAGTTCGCGACCGCCGACGACATGCTCACCGCGCTGGCCGCGAAGCTGATGGGCGCGCTGAACCCGGGCGGCGGCGGTGGTGGCCGCCCGAAGCCTCCGGGCGGGTCGGGAGGGGGCGCGCCGAAGCCTCCGCCGGGCGGGGGCGGTTGAGGCTCCAGGAAGACGGTGGGGCGGCGGGGGTGCTAGGTTTCTGCCCGTTTTTTCGCGTTGGGTTTCGAGTTTCCCGGCATTTTCCTCGAAGGATCCGCCCCTGAACCGCATCGCCCGCAGTGTGCCGCTCGTTCTCGCCGCCGCCCTTGGGATGGCGCTGTCGTCGAATGCCCGTGCACAGAACATCGCCGACTCGGTGATCACCTCGACGGTCATCTCGGACAAGTCCGCCATCGAAGCGATCGTGAACGCCCACAAGGCGGACCTGGCGAGCCCGGAGAAGGCGCAGAAGGCCCGCAAGGCGCTGGCCGAGCCGCTGTTCCGTTCGGCCCGCCCGTCCACGGCGTTCCGGCAGGCGTACTCGGGCGCGATCATGCCCGTCGCGGGTCCGCTGGTGAAGAACGCCTCCGACGAGGTGGCGGTGAACGCGGTGCGGCTGTCCGGGCTGGTGGGGACCAAGGAAGGCATCGAGGCGGCCGAGGATGCGCTGGGGGACTCGCGCGAAACGGTGCGCGTCGCCGCCGCGGGGGCCGTGGGCGCATCGCTCTCCACCTGCAAGCTCGAGGACCACGCCCTGCTGCCCAGCACGGCCAACGAGGCCGTGGCCAAGCTCGAGGGCGCGCTGAAGACGGAGAAGTCGCCGCGCGTGCTCGACGCCCTCGCGATCGCGCTGGACAATGCCATGCGCGTGCCGAGCGAGCGGGTGGAGCGTCTGCGTTCGGGCGCGACCGATGCGCTGCTTGGCGCGGCGGAGCGCATCGCGGCGTCGAAGACGAACCGTGGCGCGGAGTTTGACACGTTCTTCGCCCGCGCGGCCAAGGCGGTCTCGGATGCCCTGCAGACCCAGTCTGAACCCCTGACCGCGGCCCAGACGCAGAAGGCCGCCGAGATCGCGGGCGACATCATCACCCGGGCCGAGCGGCGGCTGGATGCGGGAACCCTCGGCGACGCGCAGCGGCAGGACGTCTCGCTTCTGGCCGAGCAGGGCGAACTAATCCTGAAGCTCACGCTCAAGACCGACCACCGGCTCGGCGACCTGCTGCGGGCCGGGAAGGATGCGGACTTCAAGGACAAGGCGGCGAGCGTGTACCGCAAGCTGGGCGAGCCGCCCTACAGCCAGCCCGCGACGCGGTACAAGCCCTGAGCACTCACCGAGTGTGGGCGTTTGCTGAAAAGACGGAGGAATCCACCACGGAGTGGCGGGGCACCCGGATCAGTGCCAGTGGCCGCGCACCCACACGCGCCCGCGGGGGCCATGGTTCCAGCGGCCGGGCTCCCAGTGGTGGCCGTAGTACGGGCGCTCCCAGCGGCCCGAGCACCAGACCCAGCGGCTGCTGACCCACTCGTACTCGCCGGGGATCCAGACGTATTCGGGCGCGGGCTGTACGACGATGACCTGCTGCGGAGGAGGCGGCGGAGCGGGCGGTTCGGCGACGACGACCTGCGGAGGCGGGGAGTACGAGGGCGCGGGCGCCGGGGTGTAGGCGTACGACGAGTAGGGCTGCTGGGCCCGGCGCTGGTTCTGATCGCCAAGGACCGCGCCGCCGAGGCCGCCGGCGACAGCGCCGATGGCCGCGCCAGTGCCGGCCTTTCCGGACAGGCTGCCGATGATCGCGCCGCCCGCCGCGCCAAGGCCGGCGCCCGAGAGTGCGCCCTCACCGGCGTTTGAGCAGCCGCCCGCGAATACCGCGGCGGAAACGGCGAGAGAGGCAAGGGAGAACTTGAGGATGGTTACGGTGCTGGTCATGGGAAAACTCCGATTCATCGAGGGTCTCTGTCCGCTACGCGACGAAGCGGAATGGAGTCAGCAACCCGCGGTTTCAGGGCGGGAAAGCCGGGGGTTTCGCGGATTGGGAGGCGAACAGAATCCGGGCGGGGGACAGTGCGCGGGCAGGAGGGGAGGGATTTGCCTACCGTCGGGGCCGCCGCGCCGCTCGCGCGGCCCAGATCACTTGAATGGAGACGCCCGTGGCCACTGAGAACGCCAAGTCGTATGTAAAGCTCGCGACCTCGATGGGGGACATGGTGCTGGAGATCGACGGGGAGAAGGCCCCGATCTCGGCGAAGAACTTCATGTCGTACGTGGACGCGAAGTACTACGACGGCACGATCTTCCATCGCGTGATCGACGGGTTCATGGTGCAGGGCGGCGGGTTCACGCCCGACATGCAGCAGAAGAAGACCGAGAAGCCCATCAAGAACGAGTGGCAGAACGGCCTGAAGAACGTGAAGGGCTCGATCGCCATGGCGCGGACGCAGGTGGCCGACTCGGCCACGAGCCAGTTCTTCATCAACGTGGCGAACAACTCGTTCCTCGACCAGCCCAACGACGGCGCGGCGTACGCGGTGTTCGGGAAGGTGGTGTCAGGGCTGGATGTGGTGGAGAAGATCCGGAAGGTGAAGACCGGCAACAAGGGAATGCACGGAGACGTGCCCGTGACGCCGGTGGTGATCACCTCGGCCACGCGGACCGACGGCCCCGGGTGAGGCGGGATTTTCCAGAACAACGCTCGCAATGAAAAACGGCGGCCAAGTGGCCGCCGTTTTCCATGTGATCCGTCGGAATGCCCAGGACAGGAGTTGAACCTGCATGCCCTTGCGGGCGCTACCACCTCAAGGTAGTGCGTCTGCCAATTTCGCCACCTGGGCGGTGACTCCCGGAGGCCGAAGGGCCTTGGCCCGGGGGGGTGAAGAGTACGCACACAGGGGCGGGGGGGGAAGCGGGAGGACGATTGGCGAGGGGAACACCGGAAAGGGGAGCGGCAAACGCAGAGATCCGGCAATGGCAGGCGGGGGTGTGCAACTTTGGCGTGGATGGGGCGTTGGAGGTATGGTGTGGTTGGAGTGCGCGCGTTGGTGACGGGGCCCTGCCCGGGCATGGGCCGGGCCATCTGGCCGGGAGGACACCATGTTCTGTGTCAAAAGCCTTGTCTGGCGGTTGGTGGCGGCGTGTGGGATGAGCGCCGGAGCGCTGGCGATGGCCGCGGCCGGGCCGGTGCCGGTCGGGGCCGAACCGCTCGCGCGGACCCAGAGCGGGAGCTTTGCCGCCGATGAGGTGGTGATGCGTCTGGACCCGGCGCGGCCAACGCGGGTGGTGGCCGTGCGGGTGCCCGGCGCGGGCGAGGCGGATGTGGTGGCCGATGTGGAGTCGGACAATGCGGGGGTGGTGGCGGTTGAGCGCGGGGCGCGGATCCTTCCGGGACAGACGATGGGGTATGCGCTGGTGCGGGCGGTGGGCCCGGGCGAGGCGACGCTGCGGACGGGAAGCTCGTCGATCCGCGTGAGGGTGGTCGCGGGGCGCGAGGGGGTTGAGGATGCGGGGATCGCCTTCGGTCCGACGCCGAGACTCGTCAGCCCGACGGGCGGGGCCGCGGTGTGGGGAACGGTGCAGGTGTCCGCGGCGGCGTGGCGCGAGGCGGGGGAATCGGGGAGCGAACCGAAGCTTCGGCTGCGCGTGGGCGGCGACGAGCGCGGCGTGATGGTGGACCCGGTATGGATGAACACGCCGGCGGATGGCCCGCTGGCGATGGCGGCGTTCTCGATCGATGTGTCGGGGCGCGCCGCCGGGCCGTGCGAGTTGCGGGTGGTGCGCGTGGACTCGCGCGGTGTGGAGCACGCGGGCGAGGCGGCGGTGGTGCAGGTCGTCGCGCTCGACGCGGCGGCGATTGCCCAGGGCGAGTGCGAGACGGATTACGGGATCATTCTGCCGGGACAGTTCGGGCCGCCGCGTCCCACGGGATCGGTCGCGATGGACAAGGGGGCGTCGGGCGGCAAGTTCTTCAACAACGCGACGACCGAGCCGCGGTTCCGGTACGAAGTGGACGTGCCGAGCGACCGGGGCACGGGCTGGTATCAGGTGATGCTGACGGCGGGCGGGGACCCGGCGAGCGGCGCGCTGCCCTCGGTGGGGATCACCATCGACGAGGCGCAGCGGCCGACCACGGCGAGCGCGATCGCGCAGCCGGGCTGGCATCGAACGCCGATCGGCACGCCCGTGCGGCTCGAGCCGGGCCGGCACGTGCTGCGGTGCGATTTCGTCAACGACTTCGCGGCCCGCGGCACGGACCGGAACCTGCGACTGGATCGGATCGAGGTGGCGCGGGTGGCGGATGAGGGGGGCACGGGCGAGAAGACCACGGGTGCGTCGGCCGAGAAGACGATGGCCGACGGCGGCGCGATGATGGCGATGCAGGGCGGCGGAGGGGAGATGATGATGGCGGGCGGCGCGCCTGCGGCATCGTCGGGCGCATGGCCGGCGAGCGCGCGGGCGGCGACGCGCCCGCCGGTGCGGATCTCGTTCGAGCGGCCCATCGACGGCCTGGCCGTGATGGGCGAGATCGAGATTCGCGGAACCGTGTGGTGGGAAGAGCAGCGGACCAGTCCGCCGCCGCAGGTCGCCCTGATCGTCAACGGCCGGGAGCGGGCCCGGCAGCGGTCGGATGCGCCACGGTTTGTGCTCGCGCCCGAGAGCTTGGCGGCGGGGGACAACACCGTGCAACTGGTGGCCGTGGCGGATACGGGACTTCGGGCGGAGACGGCGGTCCAGCGGATCGTGCTGCCGCGGGCCTTGGCCCGCGAGAACACCTCGGAGGCCGTTCGGGCGACGCGCCGGCTGACGGTGTACGACCCCGTATGGGCGCCGGCCTTCGGCAAGGCGCTCAAGGACAACACCGGCGGCGAGCAGCGCAAGAGCGGGCCGATCGCGATGAGCGCGCCCGTGACGGTGGAGCTGCCGCCGGACCTGCACGGCGAGTTCGATGTGTGGCTGGAGTGCCGCTCGAACGTCCGGCCAGGAGCGGCGGAGCGGCGGGTGGACCTGGAACTCCTGAGCGGCGAGCCGAGCGAGGCGATGGGGCCGCCGCGCCCGGTGGCGTCGCGGAACGCGCCGCACTGGTTCGATGCGCACCGGTTCACCACGGACACGGCCCCACTCGCGCTCATTGGCGGGCCGCAGCGGCTGGTCATCAGCGTGCCGGGGGCGGATGGAAAGTGGGCTCCCGGGAAGGGGAGCAAGGAAGCGGTGTACGTGCAGGGAATCCGGCTGGTGCAGCGAACAGCGCGGACGGACACCGCCGGGGCTGTCGCGCTCGACTATCCGGCCGAAGGGCAGGCCGTGCATGGGGCCGATGCGCTCGTCGCGACGGCCGTGGACGGCAACTCACTGGAGTGGGCCGAGCCGCTGGTGGATGGCAAGGTGATCGAGGGGATGCGGTTTGACCTGCGACGGCAGGGCGGACTGGGGCGCGTGGTGGTACCGCTTCCCCTGCGCGGGTGGGCGAGCGGCGAGCATCGCGTGGCGGTGCGCATTGGCGATACGCGCGGGCACGTGGCGGAGTCGCCGGCGCGGGTGGTGCGCGTGCTGGAGGCCGCGCCGGCGGAGGGCACGACGTACGAGCGGGCGGTGACGATCCTGGATCGCTTCGCGTACGGGCCCGACCCACGCGAGCTTGGCGACATTCTGGCGATGGGGATCGAGCGGTATCTCGACGCCCGGCTCGCAAGCGCGGCGGGCGTTGACGGCGCCGACGCCGCGGCGGTCGATTTGGCGGGCGTGCGGTACACGAACCTGCGATCCGGGTACGACGTGCCGCGCCGAGCGATCCAGCAGGCGATCGCCACCGGGAACCCGGTGCGGAACCGGTTCACGCTGTGGGCCGAGAATCACTTCTCGACATGGGTGCGGAAGACCGACGCGTGGCGGAAGTGGGATGAGCACGAGCGGTTCAGCACGCTGGGGGTCGCGCCGTTCTACGACCTGCTCAGCGCCTCGGCGACAAGCCCGGCGATGCTGCGGTACCTTGACCAGGAGAAGTCGTACGCGGGACGGCTCAACGAGAACTACGCACGCGAGATCATGGAGTTGCACACGCTCGGGGTGCATGGGGGATACACGCAGCAGGACGTCACAAACCTCGCCCACGTGCTGACAGGGTGGACGACGGCGCGGGTGGCGCTGGCGACCGTTCCCGAGGCGACGGCCGATGAGGACGGGCTGGTGGAAGAGTTCCGCTTTGAGCCGGCGGTGGCGGCGAAGCTCGGCGAGTTCCGGGATGTGGTGGGATATCGGTTTGCCCCGCAGCCCCGCGCCGACCAGCACCAGCGGGTGCTGCTGGCGCTGGAGCTGCTCTGCGCCCATCCCTCCACGGCCCGGTTCGTGTGCACGAAGCTGGCCAGCCACTACGTGGGCGTGCCCGCTCCGGAGGCGCTCATCGACGACCTTGCCTCGGTGTTCACGCGAACTGGCGGGGACATGAAGGAAGTGCTGGTCGCGATGAGTCGGCATCCGGCGTTCTGGACGGCCGCGGCCGGGCGACGGCTGGCCCACCCCACCGACTACGCGTTCCGGTTGGCGCGGTGCGCCGGGTGGACGGCGCCGAGCGAGATCGGCGACTTCCTCGGCGCGAGCGGGCACGGGCTTTTCGATCGCCCCACGCCCGACGGCTATCCGGAGCTTGACGCCGAGGCGATGGACTCGAACGCGATCCTGCAACGGTGGAAGCTCGCGAGCAAGGCCGATGGGGCCCTCGCCGACGGGATCCCGCCGGGAATCCGCTGGTCGGAAGGGCCGATGAGCGAATCGACGCGACAGATGGTTGTGGATGTGCTGGCGATCCGGCTGACCGGGCGGCTGCTGAGCGAGGCCTCGAATACTGAGGCCCTGAAGGTGCTGGAAACGGCCGCCCCCCCCACCGCTTCGGATACGCCCGTCGAACAACGGAACCACGACGGACAGGTAAAGACGTGCGCGGCGTTCATTGCGCAGTTGCCGGAGGCGAATGTTCGATAGGAGTCTGCGGTAAGGACGGATGGCAAGACGGATGACGGCTTCTTGGAAGGACGCGGTATGCATCTGACACGGCGCTATTTCCTCAAGTCCACCGGCGCGGTGGTGACCTATCTCGGCGTGACGCCGCTCCTGCCCTCGCTGGCCCGGGCCATGACGCCGCAGCCGGTGGCGAAGAACAAGGTGCTGGTGGTGCTGTTCCTGCGCGGCGGGGCCGACGGGCTGAACCTCGTCACGCCGTACGGGGACTCGAACTACTACGACCTGCGGCGGGGGATCGCCGCGCCCGCGCCCAGCTCGGGGGTTTCGAACGCGCTGATCGATCTGGACGGCTTCTTCGGGCTCAACCCGCGGATGGGCGCGCTCAGGCCGTTCTTTGACTCGGGGCTGTGCGCGGCGGCGCACGCCGTGGGCTACGACAAGAACACGCGCTCCCACTTCGAGGAGCAGGACACGTGGGAGACGGGGGTCTCGGGAAACACGATCAACTCCGACGGGTGGCTGAACCGGCACCTGCTCACGTCGACGGGGCGCGGGCCGATCCGGGCCGTGTCGATCGGCGACGGGCTGCCGCGGATCATGCAGGGCAAGGCCCCGGCGTATGCGGTGCGCGGACTGGAGGAGCTCAACCTGCCCAAGACAGCGAGGGCGATCGATCCGGAGACGATGTCGGCCGCGCTGGAGCACGCGTACCAACGGTCGGCGCAGGGAGCCACAAACGCCGCGTCGGACCTTTTGGCCCAGTCGGCGAGCACCACGCTCGAGGGCGTGCGGCAGCTTCGGGCCGTGACGAGCGGGCCGTACACGCCCACGGCGGGCGTGGAGTATCCCAAGAGCGAGCTGGCCCGGAAGCTCGCGCAGATCGCGAGGCTGATCAAGGCGGATGTGGGGCTTGAGGTCGCCGAGGTGGACCTGGGCGGGTTCGACACGCACCAGAACCAGGGTCGCGGCGGCGAGGGCGCATTGGGCAACCTCGCGCAGCAGATGGCCGATGCGACTGCCGCCTTTGCCAAGGACCTTGGCGACCGGATGGACGACGTTCTGCTGGTGACGCTGAGCGATTTCGGCCGGACGGCCTTCGAGAACGGAACCGGCGGCACCGACCACGGCTGGGCCTCGTGCATGTTCCTGATGGGCGGGGCCGTGCAGCGGGCGAGCAAGCCGGAGGTGGTGCTGGCGGATGCGAACGCACTCAAGTCACCTACGGGCTCGCGCAAGGTGCTCACGCGCTGGCCGGGCCTTGCGCCGGACCAGTTGCACGACAAGCGCGACCTGCTGCACACGACGGACTTCCGTGATGTGCTCGGAGAGATCGTCGGCGTGCACCTGGGCAACGAGAACATCAAGGCCGTGTTGCCGGGGCACGAGTTCAAACGGCTGGGGATGATCGCGTAGAGGCCACAGGGAACAGGGCACAGGCCACAGACTTGAAGGGCGGCCGTACAGCGAAGCCGCCCCACGCGGAGCGTGGGGGTACCCTCTGGCATGCCACTCAAAACCCCCGCGTACGCCGCCCAGACCGCCAAGACCCCCCTCGCTCCGTTCACCATCGACCGGCGCGATCCGTTGGCCAATGACGTTCAGATCGAGATCCTGTACTGCGGCGTCTGCCACTCCGACCTGCACTTCGCCCGCGGCGAGTGGGAGTTCGCCAGCTTTCCGGCGATCCCCGGGCACGAGATCGTCGGCCGAGTGACGAAGGTGGGGTCGGGCGTGAAGAAGTTCAAGGCCGGCGACCTCGCGGCCGTCGGCTGCATGGTGGATTCCTGCAAGTCCTGCGGCAACTGCGGCAAGGGGCTGGAGCAGTACTGCGAGAAGGGGATGGTGCTGACCTACGGCAGCCCCGACGCCCACATGCCGGGGAAGATGACCTACGGCGGGTATTCCAAGAACATCACGGTGCACGAGCGCTTTGTGCTCAGCGTGTCGCCGAAGCTGAACCTGGCCGCGGCCGCGCCGCTGCTGTGCGCGGGAATCACCACCTACTCGCCGCTCAAGCACTGGGGGGCCACGAAGGGGAAGAAGGTCGGCGTCGTCGGCCTGGGCGGGCTGGGGCACATGGGCGTGAAGTTCTCGCACGCGTTCGGGGCCCACACCGTGCTGTTCACGACCTCGGCCAGCAAGATCGAGGACGGCAAGCGGCTTGGGGCCGATGAGGTCGTGATCTCCAAGGATGCGGCCCAGATGGCCCGGCACGCGGGGTCGTTCGACTTCATCCTCAACACCGTGGCCGCGAGCCACAACCTCGACGCGTTCACGAACCTGCTGCGGACCGACGGCACGATGTGCCTCGTCGGCGCGCCCGCGCATCCGCACCCCAGTCCGAGCATCTGGCCGCTGATCATGAAGCGGTGCAGCATCGCGGGATCGGCGATCGGCGGGATTCCGGAAACGCAGGAGATGCTCGACTTCTGCGCGGCCCACAACATCGTCAGCGATATTGAGATCATCCCGATGCAGGGCATCAACGAGGCCTACGAGCGGATGCTCAAGAGCGATGTGAAGTACCGGTTTGTGATCGACATGGCGACGCTGAAGTGAGAGAGCGTGGGTGGCACGGGCGGCTCGTCCGCCCGTGGTGCTGAAACAGAGTCCTCCGAACACGAGCACAGCCCGTCGCGCTGATGGCCTTCGGCCCGAGGAACTGGCGAGGTTCGGATGTTCCCTGCGCTTGCTTTTCCCTTCCTCAGGCTGAAGGCCATTCGCATGGCCTTTCGCTTCATGCAGCGCTGGTGGTAGACTGCTCACACAATGAAGCCGCACCCCCCAATCCGCAAGACGATCAAGTGGGGCGGCGCGGCGGTGACGGTGCTGGTGGTGGTGGTGTGGATTCTCAACGAATGGCCGAGAAATGTCTTGGGGCGCCAAACGAACTGGTGGCGTATGCCTTACTCGTGGCGCGAGCCCCATGTGTGGCGGCATGTTCACACGGGCTCGAATACCATCTTCTTCGGCGGCCTTGTGCAGGGACGTGTCGTCGTAGGACGTCAGACCGTGGGATGGTGGATTTTGAACAGTCGCCCATACTTTGGTGACACTTCCGACTGGTATCCGTTCGACGGCAAGAAATGGTTAGTCTGGAAGGACTCAACCACTTGGGCTGGCGGTGCTCCCCTGTGGGTATTCATCGCCATTTGTGCCTTTGGCACGGGATGGGCCTGGCGTCTGGACACCCTCGCCCGCCGCCGCGAGCGACTCAACCTCTGCTCACAGTGCAACTACGATCGCGCGGGGCTGGCGATCGGGGCAGCGTGTCCAGAATGCGGTCTAGTTCCGAGAGCCATGTGATTCATGTTCTGCGGTGGTCTTTGGCCCGAGGAACTGGCGAGGTCCGGACTATGCACTCGTGCGCAATCGCTCACCGATGCACCGTACCCTTGCACATGACGAGCTCTCTGTTCTATAGCATTTCGGTGACCGTCTTGATCTCCGCTGGGATGAGCGGATGCGTGAATGACTCGATAGTTTCGTCGAACTACTCCGTTGCCCAATGCTCGCCGACACGCGCCGAGCGGACGGGGCGTGCACCCGATGGGTTCACGCCACTGTTCGACGGCCGCTCACTGTCCGGTTGGAAGGGCCTCGTCGCCGATCCGCCGCACCGGGCCAAGATGTCGGCGGAGGCCCTGGCGGCGGCCCAGGCAAAGGCGGACGAATCGATGCGGGCGCACTGGCGGGTGGAGGACGGAGTGCTGAAGTTCGACGGCAAGGGCGAGAGCCTGTGCACGGCCGCCGACTACGGCAACTTCGAGATGCTGGTGGATTGGAAGATCGAGAAGGGCGGCGACAGCGGAATCTATCTGCGCGGCTCGCCGCAGGTGCAGATCTGGGACAACCCGCTCGGCTCCGGCGGGCTGTACAACAACCAGAAGAACCCGTCGAACCCGACGAGCGTGGCGGACAAGCCCATCGGTGAGTGGAACACGTTCCGGATCAGGATGGTGGGCGAGAAGGTCACCGTCTGGCTCAACGGGACGCTGGTGGTGGATGGCGTGGTGATGGAGAACTACTGGGAGCGAAGCAAGCCGATCTATCCGACCGGACAGATCGAGCTCCAGAACCACTCCAGCCCGCTCGAGTTTCGCAATATCTCCATCAAGCGGCTGTCGTAGACGGGCCGGACGGTTTCGCACGCATCGCGGCGCTTTGTCGCAACGCCGGTCCGCTACGCCGGGTATCCGCCTCCGCCCCCATTGCACACGCAGGGCGGATCCACGATGTTCCGGAACTTCTGCAGGGCCATGGCCCCGAGGCCCATCACGATCGCGGCGCCCCCGATCACCAGCAGCAGGATCGCCAATGTCCACAGCGACGGGCAATATCGTCGGCACCAATCCATGAACGCCTGCGACTCCGTAGGCTGGCGCGCGAGCGCCCGGGCATTCCGAGCCGCGTCCTCGGCCTGCTGCTCGCGGTCGTAGGCCGCACCGCACTCCGGGCACCGGCCGCGCAGAGGCAGGCCCTTGAGGTCGTACCAGCAGGCCGCACAATGGCGGGTATCGGCGATGAACGGGGGTGCGGCGGCCGCGCTCACGATGGGCGATTCGCGGGCGAGCGCGGCTCGGTTGCGGAAATCCCGTCAATGGGCCCTGGGGGCAAGCTCCCGGATGCGGAGGTTAGAAAAGCGGATCTCGAGCGGGGCGACCTCGGCCCCGACACCGTGGACCTGCAGGCCGATATGGCCGCGGGCGTGAACGGCGTCGAAGATCTCCGCCGCGGGAACGCCGTTGATCCACGTGCGGACGATGGGGCCGATGGCCACGATGCGGAGGCGGTTGGTCGCCGGGCCGGCCGCGGTGGCAGGCCTGAATGCGCGGCGGGCATAGGGAGCATCGACAAGGCGGTACAGCCAGCCGCGCCCGGACTCCTCGTAGATCCCGCCCGTGTACATGCGCTCGCCCGGATCGATCTCGACCTGCGGACCGGTGACGACGCCGTCTCGGGTGGCGAACCCGCCCTTGACGTCGCTGCGGATCTGGATTCCGCTGTTGAGCTTCGGATCGACGGCGAAGTCGGCGAGGAGTTCGAAGTCGCCGTACTCGCGCTCGCTGACGAGGAAGGTGTTGGGAGAGTTTGGTGCGGTCGTGCCGATGAGCGTGCCGCCCTCCACGCGGAACGAGGCGCGGCCGCCGCGGATCGTCCACCCCTTGGGAAGGCCGTCGTCGCCCAGCGTCCTGAGCGGCTCTTCCCACGCGGCCGGCGCACGCGCCGTCTCTTCGAGGGGGGCGATCCAGATGTTGCGGAATCGCACGGAGCCCTCGGCCTTGGTCTCGTGGTCCTGAAGTCGCAGCGGGCCGGTCTGAATTGACGCGGCCGATCGCTCACCGATGGCCGCAGCGCCGCCGGTGGGGCCGGGGATCGCCACATCGTTGTGAACGAGCACGCCGTTCCAATACAGGCTCAGCCGGGCGTCGGCGACCTTCTTGCCGTTGTCGAAACGCGGCGCGCGGAACCAGATGTCGTAGGCCTGCCACTGCCCCGGACCCGCCGAGGCGTTGACGTCGGGAGTCTTGACCTTGTAGATGGACCCAGCCTCGTCGTTGGCTTCTTCTCGGCCGAGGGTGTCGGCGGAGAGCGTGCCAAGCACCTGGATCTCGTAGAGGCTCTGGAGGTAGACACCGCTGTTGCCCGCCTGCTGGCCAGTGCCGCCCGGGGGGCAGAACCACTCAACGTGCAGGCGTGCGTCACCAAACTCGGTGTTGGAGATCAGGTCGTGCGTGCCGGCGATCTCGATGAAGCCGGGGAGCTTCATCAGGTCTTCGGGCGTGCGAGCGCCATCGCGCGGGGCTTGTTTCTCGGAGCCCCTGTGAAAAGTTGGATCGGCCGAGGCGGCCAAGAGCGTGACGGCATGCCCCGGGGGAAGCACGCCGACGCCCACGCCGACCGTCTCGGGATCGATGGGAACGCCCGCAATGGTCGCGGCCTTCGGCGGCGTCGCGCTCGGGATCTCGTTGAGGGTGTACCACGCCTCGGTGGACCAGATGGGCTCGCCATCGGTCGAGGTTGGATCCATGCGCAGCGAGACGCACCGGCCGCGCTTCAGGCCCGGCACTTCCAGCGTGACAGCGCGGCCGTCGGGCGAGGGCGTGGCCTTGGCCACGGACAGCCTTTCTTCGCCGATCTTCGGCCCGCCGTACGCGGCCGTGGGCGCGTAGCTCCACTGACGCACCGTGAAGTTGGCCGCGTCGCTGAGCCATGCGGAGGCGACCGGTTTGGTGAAGCGGACCTCAAACCCGCTGGACGTCGCGTGAATGGAGTGCATCTCAAAGGCAGTGTTGCCGCTCGGAGAAAGCCGCTGGAGACCAAACTTCGTACCGCGCCAGTTCCAGTCGCCGCCCGCGCCGATGCCGCCGACATAGAGGCACCCATCCGGTCCCCAGATCATGCGATTCACGCCGCTCTCAAGGCCCTGAGTGAACTGGAAGACCGCGCCCTGATACTGGCCATTGACTTTCTCAAGCTGGACGCGACGGATGCCGCCGGCGGTGAGCTCGCCGAGGTACATCTGCCCCGCGAACGGACCGGAAGAAATGAGCTGCGGCTGCGTGGGCGAGTTGCTGATCTCGTTGTGGGGCAGCAGGATGCTCGCGGGCATGCGCGGCCGATCGGCGTACACGCTGGCCACGCCGCCGTCGGGAAAGCGGTCGGCGAGCTTGGGGACGAAGTTCGTACGGTTGAAGTGGCCGTAGAACCGACCCGGGATGACCTCACTGAGCGCGCATGCGGGCATCCATGCGCCCTGGTTCTCGGCGTACCAGAGCGTGTTGTCGGGACCGATGCCGATGCCGTTTGGCGCGCGAAGGCCGCCCGCGATGACGCTGGCGGTGTTGGAAGAGAGGTCTACTTCCAGAACCCCGCCGCGCATTGGGCCGTTGGGCGCGGCGTTGGTGCCCATGCCCTCCCACCCGGGCGGGGCCATGGCGGTAGAGAGCGTGGCATACAGATGGTTGTCCCGGTGAACAAGACCGAAGGTGAACTGGTGGTAGTTCCAGCCCTCCCAACCAGTGGCGACGGTCTCGCGGGATTCGTAGTACCCGTCGTGGTCAAGGTCGCGGAGGCGGGTGATTTCCTTGCGGTGTGAGACGTAGAGATCCTCGCCGACAGCGCACAGGCCGCAGGGCTCGTAGAGCCCGGTGGCACACTCCTTGACGGTGATCTTCGCCGGGTCGCCCGTGGCGCCCGTGATCGCGAAGAGCCTGTCGGGCTTCTTGGAATCGATGTCGGGGAGTGTGCGATCGTCGCGCTGAAGGGGATTGAACGTGCCGACGATCAGGCGGCAGTCGGCGGCGAAGCACATCGCGCCGACCATGGGCTCGAAACCCTCGGGACGGATTGTGGTCACCGTCCACGCGGGGTGCACGCCCGCGACGGGCTTGCCGTCGCCGGGGCGCTTGCCGTCGTCGATCTTTTTCAGGCCAGGGGCGGTGACGCGGGTGAGGTCTTTCTCGGCGCGGAGGTTGTCCGTCGGAATCGGCGCGAAGGCGTCTTGTCGCGGGGCTCGCCACTCGAGCGCGAGCTGCTTCTTGCCGCCGTGATCGAAGTGATCGATGCGGAAGGCGTGCAGGCCGGGAGTGAGATTCATCGGCCCGGCGGCCTTGGCCGTCGCCGCGTGGCGGCCGTCGTGGTCGATGATGGTCGCCCCATCGATGCTCAGGCGCGAGCCGTCGTCGCTGGTGAGGCGAAACTCGTAGGAGCCGGGCTGAGTGATGGACAGCCAGCCCGTGACGATCGAGAGGAACGGGGGCGAAACATTGCCGAACGCCGCGTCGTCGCGGAAATCGATGGTGGGGCGAAGCTCGTCGAAGTTGGGCGTCTGATCGGCGACGAGTTTGGGAATCTTGGTCAGGTCGGGCTCGACGCGGTAGATGCGCAGGGTGACGCCGGGGTCGAGCTGGGTGCCCGGCGGTGGGGCCTGGAGGGTGACGGCCGCGGCGAGGATGGCGAGAGTGCTGAGGATCATGCCCGCTCCTTGGCCCCCCACCCCCCATCCCCCACTGCGGCTCAAGCCTAAGGCCATGAACGAGGGGCCACGATGAGCACGGACACACGCGCGGCATGTCGAGGGATTCGGGCGGAGACGTCCTCCGCTTGCGCGGAGGGCTCGTAGACTCGGGCATGGACCATTTCGCGTATCAGAACGGACGGCTGGCCTGCGAGGGGCTCGACCTTGGAACGCTCGCCGCGAGCGTGAAGACGCCGGTGTATGTGTATTCCGCGGCGACGCTGCGCGAGCACTACACCCGCCTCGCCGCGGCGTTCGCGCCGCTGGACCCGCTGATCTGCTTCTCCGTGAAATCGTGCTCCAACCTGACGGTGCTGCGAACGCTCGCGTCGCTCGGGGCGGGGATGGATGTGGTCTCGGGCGGCGAGCTCTGCCGGGCGCGGCTGGCGGGCGTTTCGCCGGACAAGATCGTGTACGCGGGCGTGGGCAAAACGGATGAGGAGATCATCTCAGCGCTCGGTCGGCCGGCGGACGATGAGCCCGCGCTCGACGATGCGCACGGGAATCGCGAGCCCATCGGGCTTTTCAATATCGAGAGCGAGCAGGAGTTTCAGGCGATCTCCACGCTGACACGGAACCTCGGGGTGAAGGCCCGGGCCGCGCTTCGCGTGAATCCGGACGTCGATGCGCTCACGCACAAGTACACCACGACGGGCAAGGCGGAGACGAAGTTCGGCGTGGACCTGTCGCGGGCCAAGGCGTTCTTCAAGTCCTACGACGGGCATCCGCACCTGAAGCTCTGCGGGCTGCACGTCCACCTTGGGTCGCCGGTGCTCTCGCCGCAGCCGTACGTGCAGGCGATCCTGAAGATCCTCGCGCTGGCCGATGAACTCGAGCGCGATGGGCACCGCATCGAGGTGCTCAACCTCGGCGGCGGCTTCGGCGCCGACTACACCACCGGCCAGTCGATCCCGGCGGTGGAATACGCCAAGGAGATCGTGCCGCTCCTGCACGAGCGGCTTGAGAAGCGCTGGGCGGAGACGGGGCGGCGAACGAGGATCATCCTCGAGCCCGGGCGCACCATCGCGGCCAACGCGGGCGTGCTGCTCACGCGGGTGCAGTACATCAAGACGTCGGGCTCCAAGAAGTTCCTTGTGTGCGATGCGGGCATGCACACGCTGCTGCGGCCGTCGCTCTACGAGGCCTTCCACTTCATCTGGCCGGTGAACGTCGCGCCGCAACATGTTCCGGCGGTGCGCGAGAAGGCCGCGGACTTGCCGGGGCTTGAACCGTGCGATGTGGTCGGGCCGATCTGCGAGACGGGGGACATCCTCTCCAACTCGCCGATGACGCGGGCGTTGCCGCCGGTGGCCCGCGGCGACCTGCTGGCGATCTTCACCGCGGGCGCGTATGGGATGAGCATGTCGAGCCGGTACAACTCGCACCCGATGGCGGCCGAGGTGATGGTCGATCAGGGCCGCGCCACGATCGTGCGGCAGCGGGAGACCTACGCGGACCTTGTGCAGCACGAGATAAACATTGAGATGATTGGCGTGTAGGCCCGGACGCCGGCGCTACGGGCTCGCCCGGCCTTACTTCGTGCCCATCTGCTCGATGAACTTGTTCGCCTCGGCGATCGAGTTTTCCATGTCGCGGATGAGGTTTCCGACATCCGACTGGATCTGCTGCGCCGTCCCCGACAGGCTCGCGATGGCCTGCGCGTTGAGGTTGTGCTTGAGGAAGAGCTCCTGATCCTTGAAGGCCGCGAGCACGGGCTTCATCTTGCTCTCGGCGGCCTTCATGGCCCGGAGCAGGCGGTCGTAGGTGTCGCGCGAGTTGTCGTAGAGCCGCTGGGCGCTGCGGCGGGTGTCGTCGCTGGTGTACTCCTTGAGCTCGCCGCGCCATTCGTTGAAGAGCTTCTCGCCCACGGTCTCGACGCTGCTGATGCGGGCGCTGACGGCATTGGCCCGGGCCTCGCACCGCTCGCGCTCGGACTTGAAACTGTGGTAGCGGGTTTCCAGGTCCGTCACCTTGCCGGGCTGGCCCTTCTGGCCCGTCACGACGAGGAACTCGTCGAGGGCGGACTGGAACTGCACCTTCGCGGCCTCCTGGCTGTCGCGGGCCTCCTTCACGCGATCAACAAGCTGCTCACGCTTCTCGATGCCGAAGGACTCGCGGAGGGCAACGCCCGCGGAGGCGCAGCCGGAAAGAAGCGAGAGGGACAGGAGCAGCAGGATGGAGGCGGTCTTCATGGGGTCTCCGATTCAAGGCATTCACCACCGAGGCACAGAGGCATGGAGAAGAAGATCGATCCGGACTTCTCTGCGCCTCTGTGTCTCTTTGTGAGGGTTGAGTTTCGATTCAGACTATGACCACGTCGTTCTGGATGCAACTCGTGACGCGAGGTCCGGCCTGCGGGTCCGCATGCACGTTGATCTCCAGCCGCACGCCGAAGCCCTTTCCTTCGGGCCCATCGGGGATGTACACGCCCGGCTCCACTGTAAAGCCGACGCCGGGGAGGATCTCGCGGGTGTCGTGGGTCTCGAGATTGTCGATGTTCACGCCCACGCCGTGCACCATCGGCCCCGCGCTGAGCGAGTGGCCGGTGCGGTGCTTGATGTACTGACCATACCCGGCGGACTCGATCCTGGTTCGGGTGGCGTCGTCGAGTTCCCAGCCTTGGACCGGCTGCTTGGACTTCCAGCGTGATTGGGCGAGGGTGACGGCCGCGTCGCGGCCGGCCTTCACGGCCTCGAACACTTTGCGATGACGATCGGGCACCGGTGCCCCGGGCGAAGACGCGGCCCACGCGACCCACGTGATGTCGCTGAAGATGTTCTCGTCGCCGGGGCGGCGGGCCCACAGGTCGAGCAGGATGAAGTCGCCGCGTTTGATCTCGGCGGGGCTGGTCGGCGAAACCTCAAAGTGCGGGTCCGCGCCGTGGGCATTGGCGGCGACGATGGGACCGTCCGGGGTTTCGAGGTTGGCTTGGGTGAAGAGTGTGTGGATGTGCTGGTGGACATCCCACTCGGTCACGCGCTGGTTCGCGGCTAGCTTCACGCGGATCAGGTTGAAGGCCTCGTCCTTGATGCGTGCCACCTCGCGCGAGGCCCACACGTGGGACTCAACCGCCGCGGCCGACCAACGGGCGATGCAGACTTGGATGAGATTCGCGCTGGAGACGACCTCGGCACCGCAGGCCCGGACCATCTCGACGGTGCCGGCGTCGACAACAGAAACGACGGGCAGCCCGCCGCCCGCGGCGTACTCCATCGCGACGCGGCCGCCGCTCTCGGACACGCGGGCATGCACCCAGCCCCAGAGTTGCTGCCACGTGAGATACAGGTCCGTCTTGACCTTCCCACCACCAATGAGCGTGGCGTCATGGAAGGCGACGCTGTCGATGCCGTGCGAGAGCAGGACGGGCTCGCCGCGAGCAGGAATCCAGAGGGCCGCGCGGCGGGTAAGGTGCCGCCGGCCGCTCGCGTGGCCCTTGGGAAGCGGGAGCAGCCGGGCGAGCGTCGGATTCGAGTTGCGAAAGTCCCAGACAAGCCAGCCGCCAATGCGCTGGTCGGACATGTAGGACTGGAGGTCGTCGAGTCGCATGGTGGTCCGCTCCGTGAGAGGACCAGTTTATCCGCGACTCTCCGCGAGGCAGATTGAGCGCGCCAGTTTGCAGGAGCGCGTCCCACCCCGCCGATGCTGGCTCAAGCAAAGGACCTCCCCACCATGATGTGTGCCCGCGAGACTCTGTTCGGATCCTTCGATCTCCATCCCCTCGAGTCCCGCACCCTGTGCGCGGCGGACCTCGTCCCGGGAGGCATCTCGATGCTTTCCACAGGAACCGCGGGCTCGGCGGCGGTCGTACGGCCATTTGCCCTCAGCGTTGCGAACATGGGCACGACCGGAGTGCCGGTGGGAGCACAGGTGCGGTATTTGCTCTCTCGAGATGCGGTGCTCGACGGCTCCGATCGACCGCTTCGTACATCCTCCCTTCCCGATGCCATCCCGGCCGGGGGGCGCGTTTCGTACACCAAGTCGATCAGACTCCCTCTCGGAATCGATTCTGGAAGCTACCGCCTGCTCATGCAGGTAGACCCTAAAAACCGCATCTCCGAATCCGACAAGTCCAACAACGTGCTGCCCTCCAATGGCGCGCTTGGCGTGACTTTCCAGCCCCACATCGATTCTGTCGGGGTGAGCAAACGCTACATTCGCCCTGGCAGCATCGTCACCTTGACCGCGCGCAACGTCACCAACATGGACCCCGATGCGGGCGTGGTCAAGTTCTACATCCAGCCCAACCAGAATCAACTCTTCATCAATCCCCCGGTGCTGCTGGGAATCGGCACACGATCGGGCCATGACTACACGCTCACGTTCACCGCGGACGGCGCCCATGTGTACGACGAGACCTACTTCGTGGCCAGCGCTCAGAAAAACTCGGGCGGCGACTACTCGGCCACTTCGCCCAGGATCGAGGGGCGAAACGCGGGGCCGACGGTCGGCTCGATCGCGTTCACGCCTCAGCCGCTTGTTCGCGGGCAGCAGGCGACACTGACGGTCTCGGGCGTGTCCGCGAACGCCCGCTCCGTGGGCCTGTTCTTCGATACCAACCTCGACGGCGTGTATCAGAAAGAGCCGTTCATCCTTCCGAGCTTCGGAACCGATTACGACCACAATCTGGCGTGGGCGACGCAGTCGGGCTCCACATGGACGGCGACATTCACTGTTCCGGATTGGTTCCCCGGCACGCCAACGCGGGTATTCATCGTGCTGATTCGGCAGGGCACCTACGCCTCGCGTGTGCTGCCCATGTCCTTGACGGCCCAAGGCTGAGCGGCCGCGCGGCGTGGGCTATCGATTCACCATGTGCAGCGCCGTCTGATGGAAGTACGGTCGCAGGGCCTGTGCAACGTCGGCCTCGATGCCCGCATCAACCATGGCCGCATCCATGACCCGCACCCAGTGCTCGGCCGCGCCCTCGTCGATGACGAAGCGGCCGTGGCGCTGGCGAAGCCTTGGATGGCCGTGCTGCTCGATGTAGCGCTGCGGGCCGCCGAAGCGGCCGATGAGGAACTCGCGGAGGCGAAGCTCCGCGTCGGCCATGGTGTCGCCTCGGGCGATGAGCGATCGCTCGTACTTTGGACCGAGGATTGGATCGGCGGGGACGCGGGCGTAGAAGGCGCGCACGATGCGGGTGAAGCCGTCTTCGCCGAGGCGGGAATAGATTTCAGCGTCGGTGAGCATCAGTGATTGTTGGTGGCCGCGAGCGTGCGGATGCCCGCCTCGTCGACGCGCCAGGTGGTCCACTCGTCCATGGGCTTTGCGCCGAGGGATTTGTAGAACTCGATGGCGGGTGTGTTCCAATCCAGCACGGCCCACTCCATGCGGGCGCAGTTGCGGTCGCGGGCGATCCTGGCGAGTTCGATGAGCAGGGCCTTGCCGAGGCCATGGCCGCGGGCCGCGGGGCGGACGAAGAGGTCTTCGAGATACAGACCCGGGCGGCCGCGCCATGTGGAGAAGTTGTGGAAGAAGAGGGCGAAGCCCTGCGCTGCGCTGTCGACCTCACCAATGAGGCACTCGGCAACGGGGCCGGTTCGCGACGCCCCATTTAGATGGGCGTGGCCCGAGAGCGAGTCGCCGAAAAGGTGCTGGCGGATGAGTTCCGGAGTGGCCACCACCGCGGCGGGATCACGCTCGTACTCGGCCAGCTCGCGGATGAGTTGGAGGATGAGGGGGATGTCGGCGGGGGTCGCGGGTCGGATGGAGAGACGGGCGGGCGCAGGCATGGGCGATGGTACTCGGCGCAGATGCGCGGGCTGGATCGTGGTATGCTCAGCGCGGAGGTACTCCATGAATACGCGTGCGCTGCTGGCGATCGTGCTGGGTGGATGCGCGGTGGCGGGGCTGGGAACCACGGGCGGGCAGCAGGGCGCGGCCGCGCCGGCCGCGAAGACCGAGGCCGGCATCGATCTGACCACCGCCGACGGCCTCAAGCAGGTCGGCGGGACGTGGCGGTACATCGAGGCGAGCGTGGTGGAGGTGGACGGGAAGACCAAGGCCGGCACGATCGTGAAGACCCACGACATCACGCCGCATGCCGGAGGCGTGGACTTCGATGATTCGAAGTGGGCAACACTCTCACCCGACGACATCCACCACGCGATCGGCGGCGGCAAGCTCTCGTTCGCGTGGTTCCGGATCAACATCACCGTGCCGGAGAAGGTTGGCGAGGTCTCCACCGACGGCGCGGCCGTGCTGCTGGAAGTTACCATCGACGACTACGCCGAGGTGTGGGTTGAAGGAAAGCTGCCGCGCAAGCTCGGGCAGGCTGGCGGAACCATGGTGAAAGGGTTCAACTGCCCGAATCGCGTGCTGCTGAGCGAGCATGCGAAGCCGGGGCAGGTGTTCCACGTGGCGGTGTTCGGGGCCAACGGGCCGATGTCGGACCCGCCGACGAACTTCGTGTGGCTGCGGGATGCAGCGCTCAAGGTGTGCAGGGATGCGGGCGGGGCGTGCAAGCCGGACTAGTGGGCCGCGGGATCGATGCGCTTCACGCTGAGCACGACCACCGGCGCGACTGGCACGTTCTGCATCCCCTCGCCGTCGACGATGACGTCCGGACGGTCGCCGGTGACCCCGTCCTTGATCTCGTCGACAACGGTCATGCCCTTGACGACGCGGCCGAAGACGGCGTATCCCGCGTTGCCGGTCTTGGCCCGGGCGGTGTCGAGACGCGGGTTGTCGGCGACGTTGATGTAGAACTCGCGGGTGGCGGTGTCGGGCGCGGCGTCGCGGGCCATGGCGATGGTGCCGCGGATGTTCTTGAGGCCGTTCTGCCACTCGTTGCTGATGGGCTGGTCGGGATGTCCGGCCGCGACCGCGAGCTTGGAGCGGTCCTGAAGATCCGGGGTGAATCCGCCGCCCTGGATCACGAACTTGGGAATCACGCGATGGAAGATGGTGCCGTCGTAGTGCCCGGCCTCGGCGTGGGCGAGGAAGTTGGCGACGGTGATGGGGGCGCGGGCGGCGTCGAGTTCAAGGGTGATGTCGCCGCGCGTGGTGCGCATGAGGACGGTGACGGGGGATGGGGCAGCGGCAGCGCGACCACTGTTGACACCATCAGAACGGCCGTGACCGGCACAGCCGAAGGACAGGAGCGCGAACGCCAGAAGAAGAAGGGTTCGCATGGGAAGGCTTTCCAGCGCTTTGGGTGCGGATGTACTCATGGTCATTCGATCGGCGGCAGACCCAGCAGGGCGCGAAGATGATTGATTTGGCCGAAGTGGTAGCAGTCGTGCGGAAGCATGTATTTCAGCCGCTCCATGCTCAGCGCGCCATCGGCGAAGGCCGCGGCGATGCGGGCCTGCGAATCGGCGAAGCGGCGGCGGGCCTCTTCCCAGGCGGGCTCGGACGTGTCGGCGATGACGGGGAAGTTCAGGCGGGCAAGCTGTTCGGCGGTGGGCTTGGCCCCACCAGCCAGACGCGCGAGAGCGTCCTCGCGCCAGAAGACCATGTGCAAGACGTTCTGCCAGATGGAGTGAAGTTGACGCCCGGCCCCGGCGGCCGACGCGGGCGACCACGCCGCCTGCGCGGCGGTGAGGCCTTCGAGGGACTTGGACCACGACGCGGCCCAGAGGCCCTCGGACCACGCGTCGTTCCACCAATCGAGCACCAGTTCGCGATCGGTCTGGGTGGGCATGGTGGATGCTATGGGCCGGACGGTACACTGTTCGTCATGCAATCCAACGCCACCACCGTCGAGGACTATCTGGCGTCGCTTCCCGAGGACCGGCGGGCCGCGCTCTCGGCCCTGCGGGCGGTGATCCTCAAGAACCTCGACAGCGACTATCGCGAGGGGATGGGGTATGGCATGGTGGGATATGCGGTGCCGCACAGCGTGTTCGGGCCGGGGTACCACTGCGACCCGCGCCAGCCGCTGCCGTTTGCGGGATTGGCGTCGCAGAAGCAGCACATGTCGCTGTACATCATGTGCATCTATGGGGAGTCGCCGATCAAGGACTGGTTCGTGAAGTCGTGGAGGGCGACGGGGAAGAAGCTGGACATGGGCAAGTCGTGCATCCGCTTCAACCGCATCGAGGATGTGCCGCTCGAACTGGTCGGGGAGTTGTTCCGGCGGGTGCCGGCGAAGAAGTGGATCGAGATGTACACCGAGTCGCTGGCGTCCATGGGGAAGGGCGTGGATGGAAAACCTGTGAGGAAAGTGGGAGGTGGGGAGGGGGAGGGCGGAGGTGGGAAGACGAAGAGGAAGGTTGTTGCGAAGACGGCCAAGAAGAAGGTGTCGCGGGCCAAGCGGTGATCGCTGATTCGCGATGAGCGGGTCTGGAGAAGGCGTGGCGCGGCCCGACTATTGTGCGAATGGGGTGGGTACACACGAAGGACTTCACCATGCCGTATCGCACCGCCGAAGCGCACTGGTCGGGCAATCTGACCGAGGGGAAGGGCCACATCACCGTCCAGAGCAAGACCCTTGATGCGCCGTACGACTTCCGGGCTCGCACGGCCGATGGGAAGGGGACCAACCCGGAGGAGCTCATCGGCGCGGCCCACGCGGGGTGCTTCACGATGCAGCTTTCCGCGCTGCTCGGCGCGGCCGGGTTCACGGCCGAAATCCTGCGCACGACCGCCAAGGTGCACCTGGAAAAGGACGGGCCGGGGTTCGCGATTCCCCTGATCGAACTGGCGCTGGAGGGGAAAGTGCCGGGAATGTCGGCCGCGGATTTCCAGAAGCAGGCGGAGATCGCCAAGGCGAGCTGCCCGGTGTCGAAGGCGCTGGCGGGGCCGAGAATCACGCTGACCGTGAAGATGGTGTAGAAGGCGATGAGCCAGCCGGGACTTCGATGCCCGTCAAAGGGCGGCGGTGACGCACGTACAGAATGATCGCTTTGCTCAACAGGACTACAAATAGAAGTGGCCAGAGAAGCACGATGTATGGCATCGCGACATGAACTGGGCCCCACGCACCCATGACCACACTCTGAGTGCACATCACCACAAAGCCTACTAGAAACAGGAGTAGGCCGACCCAACGCCACCGGAGCCCCTCGATACACATCGATGCGGGAACGTAGAACGCCAGCACGACAAGCACTCCGCGCAGGTAGACACCCAGGCATTCGGCGTACATGCCACACGGATCGGTCGAATGGAAACCGCCATATGCGAGGGTCAACATGGCAAGTGGCCATTCGCGTGATAGAGCCGAGCGGTTCATCTCCAAGACCTCGGCATGCTCCGCCGGATCGAGAAAACCTCGCGTAGACAGTCTCAAAACACTGTACACTGGCAACTTGCCGCGTGGGCTTCCACGCGTTGCCGAGGAGCCCTCGCGTGCCCGATCGATCGCTCGACGCCACGATGCGTCCGCCACACCCATTCGTCTTCACGCTGCTGATCGTGCCGTTCGGCGCGGTGGGCGGGTATGTGCAGGTGGCGATGGCGTTTCTGGCGACGCGGTTCGGGCTGAGCGTTGAGGACGCGGCCCTGCTCATCGCGGCGGGGATGGTGCCGCACGTGTGGAAGTTCTTCTGGTCGCCGATCGTGGACACGACGCTGACGCGGAAGCGGTGGTACCTGATCTCGGTGGCGCTGTGCGCGGCGGGGATCACGGCGATGAGCGCGATCCCGCTGGGCAAGGCGAACTTGCACCTGCTCGAGGTCGTCATCTTCGTGACCAATCTGGCCTCGACGTTTCTGGGCATGAGCGTGGAGGGGCTGATGGCCCATGCCACGCCGCCGGAGCAGCGCGGGCGCGTGGGCGGGTGGTTCCAGGCGGGAAACCTGGGCGGCTCGGGGCTCGGCGGCGGCGCGGGGCTGTGGATGGCCACGCACATGCCCTCGCCGTGGATGTCGGGCGCGGGGCTTGGGCTGTGGTTCATCGCGGGTGCGTCGATGCTGCGGTTTGTGCCGGAGGCGTACGCGGAGGCGCGCGTGGGGAGCCTGCTGCACGCGATGAAGGGGGTGATCGTTGAACTGTGGGAGATGATCAAGTCGCGGAGCGGGATCCTGTGCGCTGTGTTGTGCGTGCTGCCGATCGGGACCGGGGCGGCGACGAACGTGCTCTCGCAGGCGGAGGTGGCGACCAGGTGGGGCGTGGGAGAGGACACGGTCTCGCTGGTCAATGGCGTGATGAACGGGCTGATCTCGGCGATCGGGTGCCTGGTGGGCGGCGAGGTCTGTGCGCGGATGAGTTCGAGACGGGCGTACGCGGCGTTCGGGCTGCTGATGGCGGCGGTGGCCGCGGGGATGGCGCTGAGCCCGTTCGTGCCGTCGCTGTATGTGGCGTACATCCTCGCGTATGCGTTTGTGACGGGGCTGTGCTACGCGGCGTTCACGGGGTTCGTGCTCGACGCGATCGGCAAGGGCGCGGCGGCGACGAAGTACAACGCGTTCGCGTCGCTCTCGAACACGCCGATCACGTACATGGGGCTGGTGCTGGCGTGGGCGTTCACGCATTGGCAGGCCCGGGGGATGCTGCTGACCGAGGCGGGCGCGGGCGTGCTGGGCGTTGGAGTGCTGGTGGTGGTGGTGGGCGTGCTCGCAGGTATTGCGCGAGCGCGAGGCGGGGCGGCGAAGGCAAGGGAGTAGGGCCATGAAGAGCGCAATGTCCGTGCTGGTGGTGGTGATCGTGTCGATGTTCGCGATGCTCGGAGGGGGGTGCGCTTCGGCGTCGGCGCCAAAGGGGCAGGCGGACTTTGTGCTGGTGTACTTGAAGACGGGGCCGTCGAACGGCGGGGCTTCGAGCGAGGAGCGGAAGGCCACGTTTGATGGGCACATGGCGAACATGCGGCGGATGGCGGATGAGGGGAAGCTGATCGTGGCGGGGCCGTTTGCCAAGCCGCGCGACAAGGACTGGCGCGGGATCTTTGTGATGGACACGCCGAGAGTGGAGACGGCGCGGGAGTGGAGCGAGACGGACCCGGGCGTGCGGAGCGGCGCCTTTGCGCTGGAGTTCCGGCCGATGCGGGCGTCGGCGGGGTTGCGGAAGACGCTGGAGCTTGAGAGGGCGCTCAAGGCGGAGATGGCGAAGAAGCCTGCGCCGCCGAACTCGGGAATGCCGCCGAACATTCGCGGGTATGTGATGGTGACGGCGGGGGATGCGGAGAAGGGGTGGGCGGCGATCGCCGCGGCCGGGCTTGGGGCGAAGATTGTGTGGTGTGCGAAGTTCACGGATGCGGCGGGGGGGCGGCGTGTTTGTTTTGGACGCGAAGGATGTGAAGGACGTTTCGAGCGCGATCGGGGATGCGGGCGGGCTGGACGGGTGGTGGTCGACGACGTCGCTGGAGAAGTTGCCGCGCGATGCGAAGACGCTTCCGTAGTGCGATGGGGCGAAATGGATAGCGGCGAGCCGCGGGGGCTCTTGGTTTAATTTTGGTTTTGGGACACGCTGATCAGGACTTGGTGGGGTCGCGGGCGCGCGGGGTGGAGGTGCCGGTGATGGTGAGGAGTGTGGTGGAGGCGGGCGCGCAGCCTTTGCAGGGTTTGCGCTTGTGTGGTGTGAGGTGGCCCGCGCAGGGTTGGAGCGCGGGCGCGATGGGGAGTTGCACCCTTTCAGGGTGCGAGAGATCAAGCGTCGGCTTTCCGGGGGTTGCGCTCGAAGACTCGCTTAACCCCCGGCTATTGAGTTTCAGCCCTTCGGGCTGAAGAGACATGCCCGGAGAGATTGGAGCTGCCGGAGTTGCCGTGTTTCGCGGCGTTCGGTCGCCCATTTCATGGGCTTGGGAGACATTGGGAGAGTTGCCAGACGCTGGCGCGTCTGGCAACCATCGCGGGCCCATTTCATGGGCCCATGACGAAGCATCGGACCTTCGCTTGCGCGAAGGGCTCGTAGAGGCGTTGTCGCGGGCGGGGTTGTTGGGCGTGGTCAGGCTCGCGAGGCGGGCGTCGTGGAGATTGACGCTCGTGATGTCGGCGAGGGACGGAAGGCGATCGGTGGCGGGGGCCGGCACGGAAGAATCGGCGGGGAGATCAGGCTCCGGGGAAGGACGGGGCTTCGGTGCGGGGCGGGGGGTTTCGCGGCGTGGGGCGCGGGGATCGCCGTCGAGGAAGCGGGCCATGTGGAGCATGATGCGCGTGGCCATGAGCGCGTTGGAGGCGTTGCGGGTGCAGACGGCGTGGGAAGCGGTGTCGGGCCGGTCGCCGATGCCGCGGTCGGGGGCGCGGCAGAAACGCTCCATGACGGTGGCGCAGGTGTCGGTGATGGCGTCGACGTGGTTGATGACCGAGAGGCGTGCGCGCCGGCGGAGCATGGACTCCATGGCGTCCATCTGCGGGGCGATGTCGGGTCGGGCGAGCCAGATGGCGAGCGTCTGGGTGGAGGTGTTGGCGCGCTCGGCGACCTGCGCGAAGGAGAGCTCGGAGCTGTTGAGATCGGAGAGGATCCGCTCGGTGATGACCGGGGGCGGATCGAACTCAAAGGCGGGGATGGGCTTTGGAGACTGGAGCTTCTCGCGCCAGAGGCGCAGGGCTTCGTCGGAGCTGGTTGTGGTTGTGGACATCCCCCGAATCCCCCTGCACTCCATCGCGACGTGCGGCGGTTGGCCGCGGTGCGATGGATCGAATCCCCATTCTGGCCTGTGCTGAACAGACCGTCGGCCGCCGCGCCGACGCATGAGTATGGCTTATGTTTGGTATTTCGTCAAGCTCTGGGCGCGAACATTTTTGTTTGTGCGCAAGTGCTTGCCCAAACAACAGTTATGCGAGAGACCGTGCTTCTCGGGGGGTGGTCAGGGCGTTGGAGGTGATGGGTTGTCGGCCGCGGGGGGCGTTGGGCGGCCTTCGGCGATGATGCGGGAGCAGCCGACTGCGATGAAGACCAGGCCGAGATAGAGCAGGGTGCTGTGGAGCGCGGAGAGGGTGATGGAGAGGTTCTTGTCGAGGCGAGACGATGTGGAGAGGATGGCCTCCTGGTTGTACGCGTACCAGAGCGCCCAGAGGAGGTAGGTGACGCCGCTCCAGAACAGGATGAAGAGGCCGTCGACGACGAGGCGCGTGGGGCGTCGGACGGCGAACCAGTCGGCGAGCCAAGTCCAGATGGTGCGGGTGGGTTCCATGGGGGGGAGTGTAATGGAAACGGGCCCGGGCGGAGCGAGGGGCTCAGCGGTGCTTGCTGCGCCAGACGCCGAAGATGTAGTAGCAGCCGGGTTCCGGCTGGTCTTTGGCGAAGCGGCGCGCGGCGGCCACCGCATCATCCCATTGGTCGATCAGGCAGTGGGAGTTGATGGGATGTTCGCGGGAGAGACTGTTGCAAAAGAGAGGGCTGCACCCAAAGCCGCCTCCGAGCACGCGTTCGTTCGCGTGTCCGGGCTCAATCTCCGCCCATCTCTCCACGGCGTCGTAACCGAGAAACTCGAATCCTGTGTCGACGGCTGGACGCGGCGGCGAATCGAAGTGCTCTCCAAAGACTTCCGCGGGATCGACGGCAACCGAGTTGCTGTAGGGATCGAAACGAAGCGGGTAGAAGTCGTATGCGAACAGGCAGAAGGGGGCGGGGTCGTTCGAGGCCGCGAGGTCCGCGGTGGCCCTTTCGGGTGATGAGAAATACCCGGCGGAGTTGAAACCCCATCGCTCAGTCAAGCCGCCGGGCTGTGGGAGGTTGCACTTGGTTACGCTGGCAATTTCTCGTACGCGAAGATCCTCGGCCCACTTGGGCCGCGTCTGGCATTCCTTGAATCCGTAGCCGAGAAAAAGCGGTTCGGGGCGGAGGACTTGTGCAGGGATAGCAGTCACACCAGGCGATCCTCTTTCGCAATGCCGAGCGCCGGGCGAACGTCGATCTGCACGAGCGTGTCGCCCTGTCGGCGGCGCGCCTCGTCGGCGTCGACATAGTCCGAGTGGCACGTGGCCTTCTCACCCGCATGAGCGCCGATGGCCTTTTTGGTCTTGCTGGCGAGCCTGTGGATTTCGTCGGGGGAGAGGACGCCGCGCTTGTTGAGGATTTCCTGCTGTTCGGGGGTGAGGGCGGCGGACTTCACCGGGGCTCCGACCTTGCCGCTGGCGCCGATGCGCTCGAAGCCGTCGGCCTTGCCGCTGGCGAACTCCTGGATCTCCTTGGAGATGCGGACGGAGCACCAGTCGTGGCCGCACATGGCGCAGAAGTCGGTGTCGACGTCGAGGTCTTCATCGTGGTAGGCGCGGGCGGTGTCGGGGTCGAAGCTCAGCTCGAAGTGCTTTTCCCAGTTGAGGGCGGCGCGGGCCTTGGTGAGCTCATCGTCGCGGTCGCGCGAGCCGGGGATGCCGAGGGCGACGTCGGCGGCGTGTGCCGCGATCTTGTAGGCGATGCAGCCCTGCTTCACATCGTCCTTCTTGGGGAGGCCGAGGTGTTCCTTGGGCGTGACGTAGCAGAGCATGGCCGCGCCGTGGTAGGCCATGGAGGTTGCGCCGATGCAGGAGGTGATGTGGTCGTAGCCGGGGAACATGTCGGTGACGAGGGGGCCGAGGACGTAGAAGGGCGCGCCGTGGCAGAGGGTGCGCTGGATCTTGGCGTTCCACTCGATCTGGTCGAAGGGGACGTGGCCGGGGCCCTCGATCATGACCTGCACGCCCTTGCGCCAGGCTCGCTCGGTGAGTTCGCCGAGGGTTTCGAGTTCGGCGAGCTGGGCGTCGTCGGTGGCATCCGCGAGGCCGCCGGGGCGGAGGCCATCGCCGATGGAGAACGTGACGTCGTACTGGCGGAGGATGTCGCAGATGTCCTCCCAGCGGGTGTACATGATGTTCTCGCTGTTGTGGACGAGCATCCACTTGGCGAGGAGCGAGCCGCCGCGCGAGACGATGCCGATGAGGCGGTTCTTGACGTACTTGAGGTGTGCGCGGCGGACGCCGGCGTGGATCGTGAAGTAATCGACGCCCTGCTTGGCCTGATGATGGAGCGAGGCTTCGATGGTGGGCCAGTCGAGGTCTTCGATCTTCTTGCCGATGATCATCGAGTAGATCGGGACGGTGCCGATGGGGACCGTGGAGTTCTTGATGATCGCGTCACGGCACTCGTCGAGGTTGCCGCCGGTGGAGAGGTCCATCACCGTGTCGGCCCCCCACTTCTCCGCCCACTTGAGCTTCTCGACCTCTTCGTGGGTGCCGGAGGAGATTGGGCTTGCGCCCATGTTGGCGTTGACCTTGGTCTTGCTGGCGCGACCGATGGCCATCGGGTCGAGATTGTGCTTCAGGTGGTTGATGTTCGCGGGGATGACCATGCGGCCGGCGGCGACCTCATCGCGGACCTGCTCGGGCGTCAGGTGCGGCTCGCGCTCGGCGACGCGCTTCATCTGGGGCGTGATATGGCCGAGGCGAGCGTGCTCGAGCTGGGTGACGGGCGTGAAGCCCGCGGGCGGTATGCCGATGCGCACACCGTTGCGAACCTCGACGCGCCAGCCTTCGGGCATGAAGTCCCATGCGGTCTTGGTGCTGGGCGCGGGCATGCCCGGAGTGTCAGGCGACGCGAACATGAGCGGGCCGCCGATGTCGGGGGCGAGGGCGAAGGAGCCGGGGGTGGTGACGGAGGGGGTCCGTCCCGGGTTGGCCGCGCCGTGGAGGGGTGGGCGGAAGCGGGAGAGGGGGGACAGAGCGGACTGGTTGGTGGTGGACATGGTCGCGTTCCCTCCGCCGGTATGAGCCGGATCAGGTTCGACGGGTGCATCTCAGTCCGCGCGACGAGAATGCGCGGACGCCCCGAGCGTGGAAGGTAGTGTAGGGGGCGGTCGTCAGCGACGGGCATGGAGGTCGGCGAGAGCGGAGCCGAGCGTCGAGAACTTGAACTCGAATCGCTCATCGAGCAGCCGGCGCGGCGAGAGGTAGCGGCCGTAGAAGGCGAGATCGGGGTCGGTGCGGAAGATGAGAGGTGCGCCGAGTTTGACCATCCAGGCGAAGGCGGGAAGGCCGACGATGCGGCCGAGGCCTCCGGCGTGGCGGCGGAGTTCTCGCATGAACTCCTGTTGCGAGACGGGGCTTGGGGAGGTCGCGATGTATGGGCCTCGCATCGAGGGAGTGGTGATGGCGTGCTCGATGATGCGGTTCATGTCGTGCTCGTGGATCCAGGACATGCCCTGCGTGCCGGAGCCGACTCGGCCGCCGAGGCCGGCGCGAGAGAGAGCTCCAAGGGTGCCGAGTGCGCCTGCGCCGCCGGCGTTTGGGCGGCCGATGACGAAGGACGTGCGGAGGACGACGCCACGCTGTGTGGGGAGGATGGCGGCGTCGAAGGCCTCTTCCCATGCGCGGCCGACGGTTGGGGCGAGGCCGAGGCCGAAGGGCGAAGATTCATCGCACACAATGCTCGGCGGGTCTCCATAGATGTGCGCTGTGGACATCTGCACCCAGACGGGCGGCGGGCTCGGCACGGCGCGGCAGGCCTCGCCGAGGACTTTCGTGGACTCGACGCGGGAGCGGAGGATCTCGTCGCAATGGTCGGGGGTCTTGATGCAGTTCACCGAGCGGCCCGCGAGGTTAACGAGAGCGGCGGCGTTGTTCAGGGACTCGCGCCACGGGCCGAGCGTGCGGCCGTCCCATGGGAGGTGCTTCCACGGGCCTGCGGAGCGGGGCTGGCGGCGGGAGAGGATGGCGATGGATGCGCCGGCCGCGGCGAGGTGGGCGGCGAGCGAGATGCCGAGAAAGCCGGAGCCGCCGGCGATGATGATGCGGGTATCGGGCGCGAACGGCATGCGATACGATAGTCGAAGGGGGATCGAACCAATGAACACCACGCTCGCCATCTCGGGCATGCACTGCAACGGGTGTGTGGAGCGGTTGACGCGGGCGCTGCGGGCTGTGCCGGGGGTGGAGTCGGTGCGGGTGACGCTTGATCCGCCGCGGGCGGAGGTTGTCAGTGCTGACTCATTGGATATGGGCGCTCTGCGGAACGCGGTCCGGGCGGCGGGGGACTATTCGGTGGTGGACGATGCGCAGACGGGCGCTGAGGCCGAGGTAGTGGAGACGAAGCCGAGCCTGTATCCGCTTGTGCTGATCGTGGGGTACATCGCGGGGGTGGTGGCGATGGGGACGTGGCTGCGAGGCGGGCATGAAGCGGTTGCGGGCGCGGCGGCGAATCCGTGGCATGGGTTCATGCTGGATTTCATGGCGGGGTTCTTCCTCGTGTTCTCGTTCTTCAAGCTGCTGGATCTGCGCGGGTTTGCTTCGGCGTATTCGATGTACGACGTGATCGCGGCGCGGTGGCGCGGCTGGGGGCTGGTGTATCCGTTTGTGGAGCTTGGGCTGGGTGTGGCGTATCTGGTGCGGTGGGAGTTGACGGCGGTCAATACGGCGGCGCTTGTGCTGATGCTGGTCGGGGCGGTGGGCGTGGTGCGGGCGGTGCTGCGGAAGGATCGGATCAGGTGCGCGTGCCTGGGCACCGCGCTGAACCTGCCGATGACGACGGTCACGATTGTCGAGGACCTTGGGATGGCGGCGATGGCGGCGGCGATGCTGCTGTGGCGGTGAGCGCGGGCTGAGCGGGCGGGCTCCGGGCATATGCTCGCACCTATGCACCGGCCGAAGCCCGCGCTCATCTTCGTGTTCTTCACGCTGCTGCTGGATGTGCTGGGGTTCGGGCTGCTGATCCCGGTCTCGCCGCGCCTTGTGGCGAAGGTGGAGGGCCTTACCACTACCGGCGTGGACCAGAAGCTCTGGGAGCATCAGGCCTCGCTGGCCGTGGGGCTGCTGGCCGCGACGTACGCGATGATGCAGTTCCTGTTCGCGCCGATGCTGGGGTCGCTCTCGGATCGGTACGGACGGCGGAGCGTGCTGCTGATCGCGCTGCTCGGCTCGGCGCTGGACTACTTTGTCGGCGCGTGCGCCCCGTCGATCGCGGCGGTGAATCCCCACCTCGGGCTCACCGTGCTCTTCGTCACGCGGGCCATCAACGGCATCTCCGGCGCGACGGTGCCCATCTGCGGCGCGTACATCGCCGACATCACCCCACCGGAGAAACGGGCCGCGGGTTTCGGCGTGATCGGCGCGGCCTTCGGCCTTGGGTTCGTGATCGGGCCGCTGATGGGCGGCGTGCTGGGCGATGAGACCAAGACGTTGCCGCTGATCGGGAGCGGCAACGTGGTGTATCCGTACATCGCGGCGGGGGTGCTGACGCTGGCCAACTGGTTCTATGGGCTGCTGATCTTCCCGGAGTCGCTGCCGGTGGAACGCCGCCGGGCGTTCTCGCTGGCCAAGTCGAACCCCATCGGCACGCTGGTCTGGCTGCGGCACCACCCGGTGATCGAGGCGCTGGCCGCGAGTTTGTTCCTGGCGAACCTGGCGCAGCTGGGCCTGCACGTGGTGTGGGTGCTGTCGATGTCGTCTCGATTCGCCTGGAACACGCGCCAGGTGGGGATGTCGCTGTTCATCGTGGGGCTGGCGGCCGCGATCGTGCAGGGCGGGCTGGCGCGCCGGATCATCCCCGCGCTGGGCGAGCGGGCGTGCCTGATGGCGGGGCTGGTGATCGGGGTGTTCGCGTTCGTGGGCTACGGCGTGGCGACGGAGGGGTGGATGATCTACACGATCGTGGCGATCGCGTCGATCGGCGGCATTGCGGGGCCGGCGATGCAGGGGATCATGTCGAAGGCGGTGGCGCCCAATGAGCAGGGTCTGCTGCAGGGCGCGATCGCGAGCCTGACGAGCATCGCGGGGGTGATCGGGCCGCTGATCTCATCGAACGTGTTCGGGTACTTCACGACGCCGGAGCGCGAGGGCCACTTCCCGGGCGCGGGCGCTCCGTTTCTTTCCGGGGCGGTGCTGACGCTGCTGGCGGTGGTTCCGGCCGCGCTGATCTGGAACCGGATGCCCAAGAGGGTGGAGAGCACGCCGGACCGGAAGCCCGGCGATTGCCCCACGTGCGGCTATGACCGAGCGGGCCTTGCGCCGGATGCGCCGTGTCCGGAGTGCGGCGCGCAGCCGGTTCATTTGTAAGTTCGTGCGGCACTACGCTGGGGCATGGGTACAGGCGGACAGATTGACGCGCGCGAGATCAGCCGGTCGCTGGGCGAGATGCACTCGCTGTTGTACTCATTGCGGGCGAAGCGGCCGCGCGAGGTGCGAATGGAGGGGGCCCGCGCGTACCTGAGGCCGGGTGAGGACAGCGCGTTTCCATCATCATCGTCGAACAAGTTGCAGGTGTTTGATCTGGCGGGGGTGGACGTAGTGGAGACGGTTCTCGCGGGGAAGCATGCGTTTGAGGAGGCGGGGATCGGGCACTGGTTTGTGGAGCTTGGAGCGGGGGCCACGGCCGAGATGGTGCGGGAGTTGATGCGCGAGTTCGGGGCCCGGCCGCGCACGCAGGTGCGGTATCCGGTGCTCGCGCGTGTTCCGGAGCCGGCGCCCTCGGCGCAGACCAGCCTGGAGATCGTGCGGCCGACGATGGAGGCGGTGCGGGCGCACGAGGCGGAGATCGAGGCGATCTGGGAGAAGCCGGGCGCGGCGACATCGATGCTCAGCGCGATGGAGCGACCGGCGAACTTCGCGCCGGTGCTGGGGATGTGCGATGGGCGCGCGGTGGCGATGGGCATGCTCGTCATTGGTGATAAGGCAGGGGGCGTGTCGTATCTGTCCGCGGGCGGGACGCACCCGGACTTTCGCGGGCGCGGCGGGCAAACGGCGATCATCGCCGAGCGCCTGCGGATCGCGGCCGAGCGCGGGCGCTCCGTGTGCGTGAGCGAGACGGTGCTGACGGTGGAGACCTCGACGAGCAATCTGCTGAAAGCGGGTTTCCGGATTGTTTATGAATGGGCGGTGCTGGAAATCGGCGTGTTCAAAGGCACATAAAGCACTGTTGAATAAGCAGTTCCGAACAACGATTGCGATTAGATTTCCGAGGCGCGGCCGGGGCTTGCACGGGGAACAGACTTCGGGGATACTCGGGGGGTCGAGTTCTTCGACCGGGCGCGGGGCGTTGGAAGGTGGAAGACCACAGGAGGTTCGCTCATGGTGCGTTCGAACGTCGTGCGTGCTCAGGGTCGGATTCCGCGGGCGATGGCCGGGGCGGCGGCGGTGGCCGCGCTGTGCGTCGGGAGCGCGGGGGCGCTGGGACAGACGTTGCCGGGACAGATCTCTCGGCTGGCGGACACCGCGGCCGGGGTCGGTTCGGGGTTGTATTCCACGGACTTCGTGGTAGCGGGCGGGTTTGCCTACTTCCGCGCCCAGGGCGCGACGAACAGCCTGTGGCGCACCACGGGGCGGCCGGGCGGAACCGTGCAGATTGACACGGGCGTAACGAACGACGCGGTGGGCATCGGCGATGGGCGCGCGGTGTACCTGCGGTCGGCCAACGCGAGCGGCCCCGCGGGGCTGTATCTGACGGGTCCTTCGGGCGCGCCGATGCTGATCGCGGCGAGCGCGACGGGGCTTCCGATCCGGGCGGGGTACAACGGAAACGTGCGGGTGCTCAACGGGCGCGTGCTGTTCATGGCGGGCGGCGCGCTATGGGCGTGGGAGATCTCGTCGGGCGCGATCGAGACGCTGGTGGGTCCGGCGTCGATCACGGGCAGCACGATCGCGGAGGTGACGATCCTCGGGCAGCGCGCGCTGGTGGTGCGCACCGCGACCACGGGCAAGGCCGACATTCTCTCCACCGACTGCACCGCGGCGGGCACGACGCAGATCAAGGAGCTGCCGGTGGCGCCGCGATGGTCGACGGCGCTTCCCGCGCTGACGACCGATGACACGTCGGCGTACTTCGCGTTCACCTCGCCGGTGGACGGGCCGCAGGTGTGGACAACCAACGGCACGGAGCTGGGAACGCACCGCGTGGCCCTGATGCCCACGTCGACGCTGACGACGAGCGTGTGGTCGGCCCGCAACGCCTCGGGGGTGTACTGGGGGGCGACGATCGGCTCGTCGGTGCAACTCTGGCACTTCGGGCCGGTCGACGGGGATGCGCAGCTGCTGCTGAACTTCTCGGGCACCACGACGCGGATGACGCCGCTGGGCTCGGCCAACGGGATGAGCCTGTTCGGCGACAGCTCCGGCACGTACACGCAGCAGAACCAGAACGCGACGCTGTGGGCGTCGATGGGGACGGTGAACACGACGCTGGCCGCGCTTCGCGTGCTGCCGGCCGGGCAGCAGGGCAACGTGACCACGCTGCCGGTGGACGGTACAACGGGCACGGCCTCGAGCCCGACGACGCTGAGCGTGGGCGACGAGGTGTACTTCCTGGGCAACACGCTGAGCGAGGGCACGGAGGTGTGGCACGTGAACACGGCGACGGGCTCGATGGGCGTGCTGGCGGACCTGACGCCGGGAACGGCGAGCACGACGGCTCGCGCGGTGTTCGCCATGGGCGCTGGCGCGGTGGGTGTCATCACCAGCCCGACGACGGGCACGCAGGGGAATCGCGTGTGGATGGTGGATAGCGCGGGGGCCCGCTGGATCGCGAGCCCCGGCACGTTCCCGACGACGATCCGGCCGGTGACGATGGGCCGGCGCGTGCTCATGGGCGTGAACGTGGCGGGCTCGGGCACCGAGCCGTACGTGCTGGACCTGTGCCCGGCGGACTATGACAACTCGGGCGGGGCGCCGACCTCGAACGACATCTTCGCGTTCCTGAACGACTGGCTGGCCGCGGATCGCAACGCTGATTTCGACAACTCGGGCGGCGCGCCGACGGCGGCGGACATCTTTGCGTTCATCAACGCGTGGATGACGGGCTGCCCGTAACGGCGCGTCTCAATGGGTGCATCTCTCCGACCGCCGAGGCCTTCCTCGGCGGTTTTTCTTCGGGAACACGGGTGTTTTTGCCCGGCTCATGCCCGGAGGGGATTTGGGCGATACTATTGGTCATACGCGAGCGCAGATCTGCGCCGCATTCTGGCGACGGGGCGTTCGGGGGGAACGACGGTCGCCAACCCTTTCTACAGCTTTTTTCGGCCCCCCTACAGGATTATTGAATGTCATTGAAGTACGAACGCCGCCTGCTGGACCATCTCAAGCATGAGCGGTACTCGCCGGGGGCTGTTGAGGCCCTGGCGGCGGATCTGGGTGTGTCGGCCGACGACATGCCGGAGTTTCAGCGGGCGGTGGAGGACCTGATCGCACGCAAGCTGGTGGGCAAGGACGGGGGCGGCAACATCCGTCTTCCCGCGATGCCCGACGAGATCACGGGGACGATGCGCAAGAACCCGCGCGGGTTCGGGTTTGTCATTCCCGCGATCACCTATCGCGAGGGCGATGTGTTCATTCCGCCGGACTCGGTGGGCGATGCGCTCACGGGCGACACCGTCCGTGTGCGGGTCTTTCGCTCCATGCGAAACGGCGAGCGCGACATCACCGGCGACGTGGTCGAGGTGCTCGAGCGCAAGCGGGCCGGATTCACGGGGGAGCTCAAGAAGCGGGGCTCGATGTGGATCGTGCTTCCCGACGGAAAGGAACTCACGCAGCCGGTGGTCGTGAAGGACCCGGCCGTGAAGAACGCCCACGAGGGGGACAAGGTCGTCATCGAGGTGACGACCTATCCGCACGGCAACGAGCTGGGCGAGGGCGTGATCACCAAGGTGCTCGGCGAGGCCGGGCTGCCGGACGTGGAGACGCAGGCCGTGATCGCGGCGTACAGCCTGCCGCAGGAGTTCCCGAAGGAGTGCGTGGAGCAGGCCCGGGCCGCGGCCGCGCAGTATGAGGCGGACCTCCGCGCCGGCGACGCGAACGGCTGGACCGACCGCATCGACATGCGGAACGAGTTCATCATCACGATCGACCCGAACGACTCGAAGGACTTCGACGACGCGATCTCGATCTCGCCCGCGCCCGACGGCGGGTGGTACCTCGGCGTGCACATCGCCGACGTGGCCCACTTCATCCCGCCGGGCTCGCCGCTGGATGTCGAGGCTCGGGAGCGTGGGAACAGCTGCTACCTGCCGCGACTGGTCATCCCGATGCTGCCGGAGGTGCTCAGCAACGGGATCTGCTCGCTGAGCGAGGGCGTGCCGCGCTTCTGCAAGAGCGCGTTCATGCACTATTCCGAGGACGGGCGGCTGATCTCGGAGAAGGTGGGCCAAACGCTGATCACCTCGGCCAAGCGGCTGACGTACATGGAGGCGCAGGCCCTGATCGACGGCGACCTTCGCGAGGCCCGCAAGCACGCGCGGACGGAGCCGAAGTACTCCGACCAGCTCATCAAGACGCTGCGGCAGATGGATACGCTGGCCAAGGCGATCCGCCAGCGGCGGCGCAGCCAGGGCATGATCCACCTCGACCTGCCCGAGGTGAACCTCGTGTTCGACGACGCCGGGCACGTGATCGACGCCGAGCCGGAGGACGACTCGTTCACGCACACGCTCATCGAGATGTTCATGGTGGAGGCCAACGAGGTACTGGCCCGCCTGTTCGCGGACATGGATGTGCCGCTCTTGCGGCGCGTTCACCCCGAGCCGCCTCCCGGCGATGTGCAGGATCTGCGGCAGATGGCGAAGGTCGCGGGGTACAGCATCCCCAAGAACCCGACGCGGCAGGAGCTCCAGAAGCTGCTCGACGCCACCGCGGGGACCGGCGCGGCACGGGCCGTGCACTTTGCCGTGCTGCGGACGCTGACCAAGGCCGAGTACTCGCCCGCGCTCATCGGCCACTTCGCCCTTGCCAGCGAGGCGTACGCGCACTTCACCAGCCCGATCCGGCGCTATGCGGATCTCACGGTGCACCGCGCCCTGGCGGCGTACCTGCAGCAGACCGCCAACGGCACGAAGCAGCCGCGCGGGGAGAAGGACCGCAAGCGGCTGGGACGCGTGCTGATGGACCTGGGCGCGAAGAGGGGGATTCTCGACCAGGACGAGCTTGTCGAGATCGGCCGCAACTGCACCGACACCGAGAAGCGGGCGGAGGGCGCCGAGCAGAGCCTGCGCGGGTTCCTTGTGCTGCAACTGCTGACGAACCACCTCGGGGAGACATTCCCCGGGCTGGTGACGGGCGTCACCGGCGCGGGCGTGTTCATCCAGATCGAGAAGTACCTCGCCGAGGGGATGATCAAGACCATGGACCTGCCCACCGGCGGCGGTGGTGGTGGTCGCTGGATCATCGATCAGCGCACCGGCGCGCTGGTGCACCAGGGCACCGGGCGATCATTCGCCGTCGGCGACAGCATGCAGGTGACCATCGCGGCCATCGATCTGGCGATGCGGAAGATGGACCTCGTCGTCGCCGATCCTCGCGCCCGCGATCATGGCAAGGGGAAGAAGGCCGGCTCGCTGCCGGGCAAGCCGTCGGGTCCGGGCAAGCACGCGCCGGGCGGCGACGATTTCTTCCATCACAATCGCCTTACCGGCGGAAAGCGGCGCGCCATGAAGAGCAAGCAGCGCGAGCAGGGGAAGAAGGACCACCGAGGCAAGAAGGGTCGCTGAGCCGGGTTACGCGAATCGTCGCCATGGGAACTCGGCCGGGATCAACTCCGGCCGATCGTTCAGGAACCCGACGAGGAACTCCATCGCGTCCACCAGCCGCGGCCCGGGGCGGTTGAACATGTGGTTGCCATCCACCACGGCCACGTGACCCTTCTTCGCGGCGGGAAGGGACCCCCACCACTCCTTCCTACTGAGGAGTTCGGTCTCGCGCCACGCCTGTTCAAGGGAGAGGCCGCAGGGGCAGACGATGAGATACTCGGGTTTGGAGGCGATCAGCGCGGCCTCGGTGATCTGGATGCTCTTGCCCGCGCGGCGGAGGGTTTGGCCGATGGGGCCGACTGCGGCGCCGGTGCCTTCGTGGGGGATGCTGGGGTTCAGGGGGTGCTCGCCACCGGCGCGTTCGATCATCTGCGGGGTCCAGTGGCCGCCGACGAACAGGGGGTCGGTCCACTCCAGAAAGGCGACGGAGGGGCGGTCGGCGTAGGGGTTGATGTACTCCTCGGCGCGATAGGCCCGCTCTCGCAGTGCGACGATGAGGTCGATGGCGGCCTGCTCGAGGCCGACGGCCTGACCCACGGCGAGGACATCGTCGAGAACGCCTTCGAAGGTCTGGGGGTTGAGGCTGAGAATGTCCGGAGAAGGGGAGAGCGCGGCCGCGACGGCCCGGACGGTGGCCAAGTCGATCGAGCAGACGTGGCAGAGGTCCTGGGTGATGATGAGGTCGGGGCGGAGGGCCTTGAGTTGGGGAATATCGAGGGTGTAGAGCGATTGGCCGCCGGCGAGGTGGTCCTTCACCGCCTGATCGACGTTGGCGGAGGTTGTGAAGGTCGTGCGGGAGGCGGTGAGGACGGGGACTTGGTTGAGCCTGCCCCCCCCACTTTCCGCCGTTCCCGTCTGAGGCCAGTCGCATTCGTGGCTGCGGCCGACGAGGTGGATGGGGCCGGAGCCGTCGAGGGCGGCGGGGCCGGTGATGGCCAGGAGGATCTCGGTGGCCGAAGGCAGGAGGCTGACGACGCGCATGGCCGATAGTACGGAGGGGTGGGGAACACCCCGTGATCGGGCAGGACGCCGCGCGTGCGAAGGATTCGCCACCCAGAGATCAATTTCGGCCCGGGTGCATCTTGGCCCGACGGAGGCCGGTATCGCCAACGTGCCCGGAAAAACCGGGCCGCAGGATGGGGCTGGTGGGACGGTCGCTCAGTGGCGTGCGACGAACGGCGCGGGTGCTTCTGCCCGGGTCGAGGGTTGTTCGCTTGTGCCCGTGCGGGCACGTTCAAGGGGTGACCGCTACCCTCGCTTCCTGCCTTGAGTATGCAATGTTCTGGAGGATTTGACCATTTCTCGCTTCACCAACACACAGACGCCGTCGGCTGAACTGATGAACTCTCCCCGCGGCGTGCTGGCCGCGTGCGGCCTGGCCCTTGCGCTGGCGGGCGTGCTGTCGCTGAGCTCGCCGGCGATGGCGCAAGACAAGCCCGCCGAGGATCCGAAGACCAAGGAGCAGAAAGACCAGGAGGCCGCGGCTCGCGATGAGTTCATGAAGCGGATCAAGGCGGAGGCGGAGAAGATGGGCGTTCGCACGGATGGGCCGCAGGGCGCCCCGCCGCAAACGGCGCCGGTTCAACCGCCCGTGACGACGACCCCCCCACCTGTGGCGACACCGCCGAAGCCTGCTCAACCGGCGGTCGCGCCGCAGCAGCCGGGGGCGAGCAGCAAGCTTGGGTCCAAGCCGGGACCGACACCGGGGGCCGCGCAGCCGGGCGCGAAGGCGCCGCAGCCTGCGGGTGCGGGGTCCAAGATCGTTCCCGCCGTTCCCGGACCGGGGGCTGTTGTTGCACAGCCGCCGTCGGGGGCGAATGCGGAGGCGCTCGATCAGGCACTGGCCGATCCGGCGGGCGGCATCCACGGCGATGACTTCGTGTTCAACTTCGTTGAGCCCGTCGAGTATCCGGTGCTCGTGCACTACGTGAAGCGGAAGTTGAACCTGCAGATCGTGATGGGCGACGGCGGCCTTCAAGGACAGAAGTTCTACCTCAGCTCGCCGGTGACGATCAAGAAGAGTCAGGTGCTGTCGTTCCTGACGATGCTGCTGGAGCAGAAGGAATACACGCTGGTCCAGGACACCACCGGGGTGTACTTCGTCAAGCCCAAGAACTCCATCGAGCCCAGCCTTGGGACCGGGGCGTTTGCGAGCACCCGCATCATCCACACCCCCAACATCAAGCCCTCGTCGCTGCAGACGAGCGTGCAGGCTCTTCTCACGGCGGGGCGCGGCGGGCAGGGCGGCACGCAGCCGGTGTTCATGGACGACCTGGGCATCATCCTGATGACCGACTCGCCGCGGATCACGCAGCTGATCGAGGAGTTCGTGAACCGGATCGTGGAAGAGCGGGCCGCGCTGAAGTTCTACCGGTTCGACATCCGCAACATCTCGGCGGCCTCGGCGAAGGACCGGGTGCTGGAGCTGCTGGGCCAGCAGGCGCAGCGGATCAGTTCGGGCGCTACTCCGGGCGGGGTGCCGATCGCCGCGCCTCCCGCCGCGGGGGGCGCGGGTCAGACGATCACGAACCTTTCCGAGCGGCTGACGATTGATCCGACCTCGAACGCCCTGTACCTGAGGGGCCGCGACAACGAGAAGAAGCTGCTCGAGGACATGCTGGTCGTCATCGACTCGCCGAACGCGATGGTGAGCAAGTGGTATCCGGTGGGGAACAAGACGTCGCAGGCGGTGGCCGCGGCGGGCAAGGCCGAGCAGCTCGGCAACGTGACAGAGTTTGACTATGCCGACAGCACCGGGGGGTCGCGCGGCGCGCTGGGCGGCGGGACCGGGCGATCCGGCACGAACCAGACCGACAGTTCCAGCGCGGGCGCTGGGTTCGTGCTGTATCCGGACGCGGGCGGGTTCATCTACCGCGGAACCGAGCCGCAGCACGTCCGCGTGAGCGCGCTGGTGGATTCGCTGAAGATCATCTCGGCCGATGAGCGGCAGACGATCGAGTTCTACAAGCTCCACCACGGCAAGAGCACCGATGTGGCGGACACGATCCAGAACCTGCTCTCTAACAGCGCCGGCTCGGGCAACCGTTCCGGCGGCCTGCTGGGGCGGGATCTGGGCGGGGCCCGCAACCGGAATCGCAATCCGCAGCCGGCGGGGGCCGCTCGGACGACCCCGGCAGGCGCGACCGACGCCGCGGCGGCCGGGGCCGGCGGGGGCCTTTCGGAGATCGAGGGCGCGGATGTGTTTGTCCTCGCCGACGAGCCCAACAACCAGATCCTTGTGAAGGCCCCGGCGAAGCTGCAGCCGCAGTTCCGGCAGCTGATCTCCAAGATCGACCTTCGCCGCCCGCAGGTGTACATCGACGCGAAGATCGTGGTGGTGAGCCAGACCGACTCGTCGCGCCTGGCCATCGAGGCCCAGCAGATCATCGGGCAGTTCGCCTTCAACACGAACTTCGGGATCGGCTCGCTGGGCACGACCACGGGCACGACGACCACCAACGGGAACCTGTTCGACCCGAAGAACGTGCTGACGAACCTGGGCGGGTTCACCAGCGCGCTGGTGCGGAGCAAGGACGTTCCGCTCATCATCAACGCGATCGCCAACAACATCGACACGCGGATCGTGGCGACGCCGCAGCTGCTGGTGGACGACAACGAGGAGGCCGAGGTCTCCAGCCTCGACCAGCAGCCCACGGGCACGACGAGCCAGTCGTCCTCGGCCGGCTCCACCGTGACCGGGTTCCAGTCCTACGAGAGCGCGGGTCCGAAGCTGAAGGTGAAGCCGCAGATCTCCGAGGGCGGGTACATGCGGCTGGAGTACTCGATCGAGCTGTCGTCGTTCAGCGGATCGGGCACGGGCAACCTGCCCCCGCCGAAGCTCGAGAACAAGATCAACTCCAAGGCCGTGACGGTGCCGACGGACTCGACGATCATCGTGGGCGGGCTGTCGTTCACGCAGACGGGCCGCACGGTGATCAAGGTTCCGCTGCTGGGCGACATCCCGCTGGCGGGCAACCTGTTCAAGGACCAGAGCAAGTCCAACCGCCTGAGCACGCTGTACGTGTTCATCACGCCGAAGATCATGCGCGATCCGACGTTCGGCGACCTGCGCCTGCTGACCAAGGGCCCGCTGGCCGAGAGCGGCATGGCCGCCGAGTATCCGGCCCCCACCGCGGAGGCCATCCCGGTGGTGGACACCATGAAGTACGAGCAAGAGCGCCGCGAGCGCGAGGAGGCCGACAAGCGTCGGCCGCCGACGCCGATCTCGCCCGAGAAGGGAACGCCGGTTCGGCGGGAGACTCCGAAGTCCGACGAGCCGCAGTGAACGGGATCGGCACGTGAATGGGTGAGGCGGGGCGGGGGGAGAGGACGAAGGGATCCATGGCGCAGCGACCCGACATCACGCGTTCGAGCACCAAGAACGGGGCCGTGCCGGCCAAGCCGGAGACGGGGCCGTCGCTGGCCGACTGGCAGGCGATCGCCTCGCAGTTTGCGGGCTCGGGCACAAACGGCCTCGCCGGGCTGGAGATCAAGCCCGAGCAGCTTCGCAGCTTTCCGCAGCTTCCCGGCTCGGACGATGAGCCGTGGGATGTGCTGCTGTCGATGCTCGCCCTCGACGAGCACACCGCGCTGGAGAAGCTGGCCAAGCGAACCGGGCTGCCGCTGGAGATCGAGCCGCGGTTCAACGAGTCGGCCGCGCGGTTCTATGAGGTGATCCCCCCCAACATGGCCCGCGAGCGGCTGGTGGCTGGGCTGACCAGCGACGGGCACGTGATGACCTGTGCGACGGCGCAGCCGATGCAGCCGGCGGTGTTCAACATCCTCGAGGAACGCCTCGGGATGCCGGTGCGGCTGGTGCTGGCGCCGCGCGGGGCGGTCGTCAATCTCATCAACCGCGGGTATGAGCAGAAGCAGGACCTTGTCACCGAGATCGTGGAAGAGATGCCGCTGGACGCGGCGGCGATCGAGTCGGCCGCCGGTTCGATCCGCAACTCCACCGACCTGCTCCAACTGGCGCGGCAGACGCCGGTCATTCGGCTGGTGAACATGATTCTGTTCGAGGCCCTGCGCCGGCGCGCCTCGGACATCCACGTCCACCCGATGGAGAACAAGCTGGTCATCCGGCTGCGCATCGACGGCATGCTGGTGGACGCGTTCCAGCCGCCGCTGTCGCTGGCGCCCGCGATCAGCTCTCGCCTGAAGGTCATGACGGAGCTGGATATTGCGAATCGCCACTCGCCGCAGGACGGCCACGCGACGGTGCGGGTGGGCAACCGCAAGATCGACATCCGTCTGTCGGTGATTCCGACGGTGTTCGGCGAGCGGGTGGTGCTGCGTCTGCTGGACCAGAGCCAGACGCGCCTGTCGCTGGACGAGGTCGGCATGACCAAGGCGATGCAGACCGAGTTCGTCGAGCTCGTGTCGCGCAACACCGGCATGATCCTCGTGACCGGCCCGACGGGCTCGGGAAAGACGACGACCCTGTACGGCGGGCTGGGCAAGATCGATCGCTCGGCCCGCAACGTGATGACGATCGAGGACCCCGTCGAGTATCACCTCGAGGGCATCAGCCAGACGCAGGTGAACGTGAAGCGTCAGGTGACCTTCGCCGCCGGCCTTCGCGCCCTGCTCCGCCAGGACCCGGACGTGATTCTTGTCGGCGAAATCCGCGACAAGGAGACGGGGCAGCTCGCCGTGCAGGCCTCGCTCACGGGCCACCTCGTGCTCGCCACGCTGCACACCAACGACGCCCCCACCGCCATCGCCCGCCTCATCGACATCGGCATCGAGCCGTATCTGGTCACGTCGACGCTGCTGGCGGCCATGGCCCAGCGCCTGCTGCGCCGGACGTGCCAGGTCTGCAAGGGCACGGGCGAGGGGCACGCCACGGGCTTCTACTCGGGCAAGTGCGAGAAGTGCTACGGCGCGAGGTACCACGGCCGAATCGCCGTGTACGAGATCATGAAGATGAACGACGACCTGCGCCGGCTGACGGCCCAGAACGCCGACGCGGTGACGATCGCCGAGACGGCCCAGCGGCTGGGCATGCGGACGATGACCGACGACGCCAACGACAAGGTCAAGCTCGGCCTGACGGACCAGAGCGAGATCCTTCGCGTGCTGTACTGAAAAAGGCAGCACCGCGAAGACTCGAAGCTGGGGCGAAGGATCGAAGCAGAAAGCACCGAGCGACCCGGATGGGGTCGCTCTTTTCTTTGTAGCTTCATCGACCTTCGGTCCTTCGCGATGATCGGCACGCACCCATCCGCGGGATTCGCTCGCGGACTCGTGCATCCCGAGCGTGTTAATCGCGTGCTTCGGGCAGGTGGAATCGGGCCACCAGCGCCGTGGGGATGGGCGGATAGACCATCTCCATCCGGTGGGCGATGAAGTCGTCGGGCGAGAACTTCAGCCGGTCGCAGCAGCGCTCGATCATCCGCGAGTACCACGGCAGGTGCGGCGTGATGGCCCCCGCCGAGCCCGGGCCCAGGCGGCGCACCGACGCCTCGATCGGCAGCGCCTCGCGCTCGATCTCGTCCTCGTTGTAGCCGTGCGGGCGGGTGAGGCGGTCGACCAGCAGCACGCGGGGCGGGCCGGCCATGTCGAGCGACTTGTGCACGAACGTGTCGAGCATCACGCGCTCGACGGGCGTGTCCATCACCACCAGCGCGCCGGCCATTCGGCACTCGGGCGTCTGGCGGGCGGTGAAGATGCGGCGGTGTATGGAACCGAAGACCACCGTGGAGGCCTCACCGTGTCCGTCGGCTACGACGGGAAGCTCGTGGCGCGTGGCCCGCTGGGTCTGCTCGACGCGGATCGAGAGATCCTGCGGCGAGCAGAACTCACGAATCAGAGGAAGCGAGCTGCCGCTGGCCCCGTCAAGATCAACGGGCTCTTCGCGTGGAGCATCGCTGGCGCCCGTGTCCGTGTACACCGCCTTGTAGGAGATGGGCCACGGCACCTGGCGGAGGCGGCGAAACCCGGCATACCCGGCAATATCGCATTGATCCAGGCGGGTCGGATCTTCCGCGTTGGGCGCGATGAAGATCGTGCGGAGGCGGACCTCGGCCCGAACGCCCCAGACGGCACACCCGCCCTCGAACATGGCGCGGCGGGCTCCTTCAAGATCCAGCGACGTGCTGGAGTGACCGGCGTTGGCGAGGAGGATCTCGAGCGTCTTGCGGTCGCCGGAGTGTTCGGACACGACGGCGTGGAAGGCTCGAACGGCGACGCGGGCGGAGTTGAGGACCTCATCGTCCACGCCGCGTGCGCGGCAGGCTTCGAGCAGGCGATCCAGACCAACTTGTCCGGGAAGATTGGACGCGGCGGTGACGTCGTCCTGGGCCCAGACGACGCGGGAGATGCGCCAGACCAGGCCGCGGTTGACGTTGAGGACGCGTGCGGTCTCGCGGGTTTTGGCTGTGTCTACGCCCGCAGCCTCGAAAACCGTTGCAAGCGCGGCCCGTGCCTCATGAACAGCGTGACGAATGGTGTCAATCGAGTTCACGCCGACAGAGGGTCTCCCGTCGCGCTGCAAACTTGAATTTGTCAGGTTTTTGATTGGCATATACGCACCAGCTTGAAGTCAGAGTAAGAGCAAATCAAAGCAAATGCCAATCGAGGGGGCCAATTGTCACAAAAATTGTCATTTGGGACGACATTTTTGTTGTCATCGAGTGCGGCACTGGTAAGTTTCTCCAAAGAACTCGATGTCAACGGTTGATATCGAATAGCGCACCCGGACGTCCATAACGAATCGACAGACCCGAGCAAGGAGACTTGGCATGAAGCGGATGAGAGGCATCGGAGCGGGGCTTGCCGCGGCGACACTCGCAAGCATGGCGGTGGCCGAACCGACGATCACCTCGCTCGGGAGCGGCACGCCGATTGGCGTGAGCAACCTGACGGGCGGAAAGTACTACGTGAGCGGCTCGGGCATCACGACCACGTCGGTCGGACGCTGGGCGTTCACGCCCGGCACCGGGGTTCTGACGGCGACGGAGCTGGGTGGCACGTCGAACTCGTATCCGGGCATTTCCGTCGACGGCGCGTTCCAGTTGGGCCTCCTCCCCAACACAGCCCCGCAGTACTTCGGCAACACCGCGACGGGCGTCAGCCCCGTGTTCAGCACCACGCCGGCCCTCGTCGCCTCCACCACGACGCCCTCGGCGTCCGACACCATGGTCAGCCGGTGGAGCGCCTCGTCGAGCACATGGACGCGCGTGGCACCGCTGCCGACCAGCACGCAGCTCTGCTTTGGCCAGAGCGCCGGCGGCGTCCACATGATGACCTTCGGCATCGGCTCCGGCGGCCTGGACGGCGAGGCCATCTCGCAGAACGGCCGCTTTGTCGCGGGCCACGGGTACATCTCCTCCTACTCCACCAGCACGGGCAACACGATCACGGCGAGCGTCAGCCGCTGGCACCCGATGGTGTGGGATGCCAACACGAACACCACGCGTGTGCTGCCGACGGCCGCGCGAACGGGCAGCGCCACGTGGCAGCCCCGCAAGGCCCGCGCCTATGCCGTGAGCAACGACGGCAGCGTCGTGTTCGGCATTCAGGAGCACAACTCCGCCACAACTCCGACGCCGGACCCGGACGGTGGTCGCCCGCTGGTGTGGCGCTGGAACACCGGCACCAACCAGTACGACATGTCCTATCTGCCCACGGGCACCCCGCTGATCGCGGACTCTCCCAACGTGTACTACGTCTGCTGCACGGGCACCACGTGCTCGACCGTGACCAGCCCATCGCTGTGCGGCGGAACCGTGGTGTACGGCGGCGCGGCCGGCGGCGTCGTGACGTGCACGACCACGCCCGCCCCGTGCGCTTCGACCACCTATGCCTGCTGCAACGGCGACACGTGCACGGTCGTCGCGGCCGGCACCTGTGCGAACACGACGGTGTACACGGGCGCGGCCACCGGTTCCTGCTCGCCGAATCCGTGCCGCCTCGTTCTGACGACGTCCGGGTCGGCCAATCCGGTTCACTTCATGAACGCCGCGGGAACGATGATCGCGGGCCGCAACGTTGATGACACCGGCAGCGGCTACATCTGCAAGTGGACGTGGGACGCGGGAACATCCACGTGGAACACGACCAATATCGGCACCAATGTCGGCGCCAAGCACGACATCTCGACGGTGGCGTGCCCGATCGGCGCGCCAACGTGCACGACCACGACGCCGCACAACCTGTCGGTCAATGACCGCATCTACATCACGGGCACGACGTCCTCGTCGTACAACGGGATGTGGCAGGTGACCAACGTGCTGTCGCCGACGTCGTTCGAGTTCTCCGGCCCGGACGGCAACCTGCTGGCCTGCGGCACGGACGGAACGGGCGGCGCGGTGTACAAGGCGGCCTCGTGGCTGCCGGGCTCGGTGTACTTCGGGTGCGGCGCTTCGTCGCACTGGGGTGCAGCCCCGAGCCTCACGGTGACGGGCATGAGCGACGACGGGAGCACGATCGTGGGCTCGGCAACCTACAGCACCTGCGGCAGCTTCATGACGGGCGGATGGATCTGGCATGCCTCGGACAACACGATCCAGGACTGGTACGACTACTGCGTAGCCCAGAGCGTGCCGGGCGTGACGACCTACTACGCACCGATCGATGTGAATGCGAACCCGGTGAGCGTGGGCCTGCCGCGCCTGGGCAACCCGACGGGCATCTCCGCCGATGGCACGGCGATCGTCGGCCGCCAGGGCGGCACGCAGATCGTGGTTCCCTCCGCCGGCCCGTGGCTCTACCTGACCAGCGGCGGCGCGGCGTGCGTGCCTCCGTCGATCACCACTCAGCCGACGGCCAGCGTAACGACCTCTCTGTGCGCCAGCAGCTTCGGCACGATTCTGAACGTGGCGGCGGCCGGCACCGGTCCGTTCACCTACCAGTGGTACCGCAACACGGGCAGCGGCTTCGTGGCGCTCAACGATGGCCCGACGGGCACCGGCTCGTCGTTCACGGGCACGACCTCCACGCAGTTGCGCCTGCTCAACATCCGTCCGACGGACGTGGGGACCTACCACTGCGTGGTCACGGGCTGCACCGGCCAGACGGCGACCACCATCGACAGCTCCATCGCCATCGATTCGACGCAGACGACGCCCGCCAACAACGACTGCGCCAACGCGGTGAGCATGGGCGAGGAAACCAAGAACTTCAACATCTGCGCGGCGTGGGCCAACCAGGGCTCTTCCTGCGCTACCGACCTTGCCTCGGTCTGGTACCGCTACACGCCCACCTTCACCGGCAACGCCCGGTTCCAGACCTGCGCTTCCACGTTCGACACGACGATCCAGCTCTACGACACCTGCAACGGCACGCAGCTGGCCAACGGGTGCAACGATGACGTCGGCGCCCGCGGCCTGGCCGGCATCGGCGCCGCGTGCAGCACCACTCGCTCGGTGATCTCCTCCTTCGCCGTCACCTCCGGCGTGCCCATCTACGTCCGCGTCGGCGCCAAGACCTTCCCCTCCTCGACCACCGGCAGCGCAACCTCTGGCGCCCTGACCATCTCGCAGGTGCCCGCGGCGCCGGCCAACGACCTGTGCGCGAACGCGATCCCGGTCACGGGCAACTCCGCGACGACGTTCAACCTCAACGAGGCAACCGATGACTTCAACATCGGCGTCTCCGGCGATAACGGCGTGACCACCTACTGCGCCTACGGCGTGTCCTCGTTCGGCACGGCCTCAAACCGTGACGTGTGGTTCCTTCTCGACACCCCCTGCCACCAGGGCGGCACCTACACGATCAGCACCTGCGGCTCGACCATCACCAATCCGATGCTGCACGTCTTCACGGGCACATGCGATAGCCTGATCCTTCTCGGAGGCAACGCCTGTGCCGACAACGTGGGGTCCGGCGTGAGCGGCTGCACTTCTCAGCAGGCCAGGATCACCAATCTTGTCACATACGGCCCGGTCTACATCCGCGTCGCGCAGTCCGGCACGGGCTCCCCCGGTACGGCCGCGACGAGCGGCGCCGGCACCCTCACCATCAGCGGCACGGACAACATCACCTGCGGCGTCTGCTGCCGCGGTGCTACCTGCTCGACGGCCTTCGCCGATGCCGCGGCCTGCGCCGCCGCCGTGGACACCGTCGCCCCGGCGACCGTCCTGTCGAAGTTCGTTCCGGCCGCCTCGGTCTGCAACACGCCGGTGACCGTCCCCGGCACCCTCGGCAACACCACCACACCCTGCTGCTACGCCAACTACAACCACAACGCAACGCTTGAAGTCCAGGACATCTTCGATTTCCTCAACGACTGGTTCGCCGGCAAGAAGGCCGCCATCGTCGGCGGCGACGGCGCCACCGGCAGCCTCGCGATTGCCAACATCTTCGACTTCCTCAACGCCTGGTTCGCCGGCGGCTGCAACTAAACAGCGCCGAGTTCAGCGACGGAAAGAGCGGCCGTACGGCACCGCCGCCTCTCCCGTCTTCTTCTGACCACCTTTAGGGTCCAAGGACCCCCCCTCGAAGGCCCGGGACCGAAACGCCCGGGCCTTTCTTTCCAGATCGATGCCGCCCTCTGTTGCCCGCGGCGAAGAACAGCATTCAAGGGACAGCACATGCGCACCGAAAAGTCCACGCACAGGGCATTCACGCTCATCGAGCTGCTGGTGGTCATCGCTATCATCGCGCTCTTGGTGGGCATTCTTCTTCCCGCGCTCGGCAAGGCCCGGCTGGCCGGCTGGAAGACGGTCTCGCTGAGCAACATTCGACAGATCACCACCGCGGCCTATTCGTATCGCGAAGACAACAAGCAGTACATGCCCATCGGCGTTACGTACGAGCGCGGCATGGTCGCGTCTCCATATTCCGGGTCGCTCATCGGCTGGGCTACATGGCAGTTCGGCGGAAAGAACTGCCAGGGCGACTGGGCCTCGCTCTTCGGCGGCGGGTGGGACGTGGAGGCGGCGGATCGGCCCCTCAATCCCTACCTGTACCCCAGCGTTGAAGTGTTTGCTCCGAACGCCCCGGCGAAGCTGGCGTTCGACGATCCGACCCGGCAGACGTTGCAGATGCCGGTCTACAAGGACCCTGCCGAACGGGTGAGCTTCGAGCGGAGTCCGGACGTGCGGGTCAATCCGACCGAGTCGCCGATCTCGGCCTACGACGATGTCGGCTCGTCGTACCAGTTCAACGTCAAATGGTGGGATCAGGTCTCGAGCCTCGGCACCATCAAAGGATTTGAGCTGGGATGCCAGCGAATGAGGCTCGCCGACACCTTTGTTCCCTCCCGATTCGTGTGGATAAACGATCAATACGCCGACATCGTGGCCAACAACGTCAGCACCTCATTCCGCCTGAAGAACAGCTACAAAGACACCAACAAGTCCGTGATGGGATTCATGGATGGGCACGCAAACTACCTGCCCGTGCGCCCGGGCAGCACTGCCTCCTCGTACACCAACTCCGACTACACGTTCGTGTTCGACGACCTGCGGCACTGAGCCGTCATCTGGCCCGCGGGCCCATGCGGCGGTGGAGCTGGCGCATCTGGATCGCGCTCCAGGCCAGGGCGATCGCGGCGATGATCAGGGGCGTGGTGAACGAGCCCGTGAGCCAGTACAGGGCCATGCCCGCAAACTGGAAGACTTTTCCGCGGATGCCCACCAGCGTGGCGTGGATGGCCACGTACTGGGGCACCTTCTCCGGCGTGGGCGCGAGCGAGACGGGGCCGAGCATCCAGCCCACGTTGGCCCCCGAGTGGGCGATGCCGTAGACGATGCTGGTGATGAGCAGTTGGCGGGCGTCGCCCGAGAGCATGAGCCCCACGGGATACAGCGTGAGCAGCAAGAACGACAGGCCCGTGGTGCGAACGGCGCCGATGCGGTCCATGAGCATGCCCGCCGGATAGATCATCGCGGCCAGCGCGATCCAGTACGCCACGTGGGTGGACTCGGCGATGGCCTCGTAGCTCAGGTGGAGCTTGTCGGTGACCAGCAGCGGGAGCAGGGCGTAGCAGATCATCCAGCCCACGCCGTAGGTCATGAAGCTGGCCTCGTAGCGGGCGAAGATGGGATCGGCGGCGAGGACTTCCTTCGCGTGGGTGATGGGCTCGGTGACGCGCAGCCACATGGAGCGGGTGTCGGCGGTGTCGTCGTGCACCCGGGCCGACGAGTGACCGCTGGCGTGCGAGAGGAGCATGAACATGCCCGCGCCGAGCAGCTGCAGCACCGCCGCGGCGGGATAGATCACGCGATAGGCGTTGGGCAGGTCGTCGAGCGAGTGGCCCGCGATCCAGCCCGCGCCCGCGCCGATCACCATCGACGAGCCCCACACCAGCGAGTACACGCGCCCGCGGATCTTCTCGGGATACAGCGCGCGGTACAGGTCGCCCGTGGCCGGGTGCAACCCGGCACCGCCCACGCACATGATCAGGTAGGGAATCACCAGCAGCGTGTAGCTATCGGCGAACGCGATCAGCGCGGCCGGCGCGCACGCGACGAGCCAGTACCAGAACATGTACATCGGGAACGAGCGCCGCTTGAACAGGTCGTTCCAAAAGATGGATAGCGTGAAGAAGACCGTCGGGGCCGCGGTGATGATGAGCGTTTGCCAGTCGGCCGCCTTGAAGTGCTTCTTGGCGAGGATGGGCGTGATGAAGACCACGGACATCCACGTGGACTGGACGAGCGACGACGCGGCGATGTGGGCGGGGATGACCCAGCGCGGCCGCGGTGTTGCCGACGCATCGACCGGCGAGAGGGTTGTGGTCTGGGTGCTGGACACGCTGAGCCCACCGGCGGCGGGCCCAGAGGCTAGGCATATTGACGAGTTTCGATATTGGATGGGCTGGCCGCGCGAGATGAATCCGGTTCTCGGACCCTGCGGCGAGGCGTGCTGGGCGGGACGGGCCTCGGCACAGGCGTCATAACCCGAAAAGACAGCACGCCTCCCCCATTGTGGTGGCGTTTTGGCCAAACAGGGCTACTTTGCACAAGCTTGCTCTCTCCCCCTGTTTAGGTCATCAGAAGGGAATCGGTCATGAAGATGTTCACCGGATTGTCGTGCGCCTTGGTTGCGCTGGCCGCGGGTGTTGCCCATGGGCAGACGCTGGTGCAGTCGGATTGGGAAGCGCCGCTGTGGACCGTTGGGGCCGTGAGCGGCCAGAACAGCTGGACGAACTTCAACTCGACGGCGGGGCACCAGGTGGTGACGGCGTCGTCGGCGAGCATCCTGGCCCACAGCGGGGTGAACGTGGAGCGGAGCCTGACGAACTCGGCCAACGGGTTCGAGCGCGATGCGTATCTCGACATCACGGCCGGCTGGGCGGCGCGCACCGACGGCAGCACGCTGGCGGTGGAACTGTGGATCTATCTGCCCGCGACGAGCACCAACGGTGGGCTGCACGGCGTGGATGTGTTCAGCTCGGCGGGCGTGCCCGGGGCGTTCTTTGTCTCGTCGCTGGACGGGTCGATCGTGGCGACGAACGCGGCGACGGCGCTGGTGAACACCGGCGCGACGATCGCACGGGACACGTGGACGAAGTTCAACTACTACATCAACTTCACCGACGGAACGACCGCGCTGTACGTGAACGACGTGTACACGTTCGGCGGCGGCTTCGACAACGTGACGCACACGAACGTGACGGACGCGGACATCGCGAACATCAGCGTGGGCACGGGCGGCTCGACGGCGTACACGGACGATTTCTCGGTGCGCGTGATCCCCGGGCCGGGCACGATCGCCCTGGCGGGGCTTGGCGGGCTGGCGATGGCGCGGCGGCGGCGGAAGTAGGCCGCGCGGCATCGGCCGCACGGCCCGCGATCTCCCGGCTTAGAACTCCGCCTGCCCCGGCGCCCGCGGGAAGGGGATGACGTCGCGGATGTTCTGCATGCCGGTGATGAACTGGATGATGCGCTCGAAGCCGAGGCCGAAGCCCGCGTGGGGGACCGTGCCGTAGCGGCGGAGGTCGCGGTACCACCAGTAGTCGTCCTTGTTGAGCTTCATCTCCTCGAGGCGGGCGTCGAGCTTGTCGAGGCGCTCCTCGCGCTGGCTGCCGCCGATGATCTCGCCGATGCCGGGGCAGAGGACGTCCATCGCGCTGACGGTCTGGCGGTCGGGCTCGCAGTTGTCGTCGAGGCGCATGTAGAAGGCCTTGATGCCCTTGGGGTAGTTGGTGAGGATGACGGGCTGCTTGAAGTGCTCCTCGGTGAGGAAGCGCTCGTGCTCGGACTGGAGGTCGCTCCCCCACTTCACCGGGAACTCGAACTTCCTGCCCTTCTTGATGGCGTCTTCGAGAACCTTGATGCCTTCGGTGTACGTCACGCGGAGGAAGGGCTTGTCGATGATGCCGCGCAGGCGGTCGATGGCGGTCTTCTCGATGCGCTCGGCGAAGAACTTCATGTCGTCGGCCCGTTCGTCGAGGACGGTCTTGAACAGGTACTTGAGCATGTCCTCGGCGAGCTGGGCGTCGGCCGCGAGATCGGCGAAGGCGATCTCGGGCTCGATCATCCAGAACTCGGCGAGGTGGCGGGCGGTGTTGGAGTTCTCGGCGCGGAAGGTGGGACCGAAGGTGTAGACGCGGCTGAGGGCCATGCAGTACGTCTCGACGTTGAGCTGGCCCGAAACCGTGAGGTGGGCTTCCTTGCCGAAGAAGTCCTTGGAGTGGTCGACCTGGCCGTAGGTCCACGGCGGCATGTTCGCCTTGGCGGCAAGGTCCTTGCAGTGTTCGCGGGCTTCGGGCTTCTGCGCTTCCTTGTCCACGCGCGGCAGCGGGCGCATGGTGTCGAGCGTGCTCACCCTGAACATCTGCCCCGCGCCCTCGCAGTCGTTGGCGGTGATGATGGGGGTGTGCACGTAGTAGAAGCCGCGCTCGTGGAAGAAGCGATGCACGGCCATCGCGAGGCAGTGGCGGACACGGGCGACGGCGCCGAAGGTGTTGGTGCGGGCGCGGAGGTGGGCGACCTCTCGGAGATACTCGAAGGAGTGAGGCTTGGGCTGGATCGGGTACTTGTCGGGATCATCGACCCAGCCGACGACGCGCACGGCCGTCGCCTGGATCTCGTTGCCGCCCTTGGGGTTCTGGACGATCGACCCATCGCACTCCACGGCGCAGCTCGTGGTGAGCTTGGCCACCTCGGAGGTGTAGTTGGCAAGATCCCCCTTGGCGACGACCTGGATGGTGTCGAAGCAGGACCCATCGTGGATCGCCAGGAACGACAGGCCGCCGTCGGCCTTGGAATCGCGGCGGGTGCGGACCCACCCCTTGACGGTCACGGACGCCCCAACGGGGGCTTTCAGGGCCTCGGTCACGCGCAGCCACGCCATGCAGAACCTCCGGAAAACGGACAAAGAGCGGCGATCGTAGTGCGGAAACGCCCCTGCGCACATCCCCCGGGGGTTCCCGCAAGGATACCGAACAGAATGAGAATGGACTTAGAGATTGTGTGGTAACATTGGGGCATGAACACTCAGCGATCCACGTTTCTTCGTGCGTTCACGCTGATCGAGTTGCTCGTGGTCATCGCGATCATCGCGCTGCTGGTGGGGATTCTGCTCCCCGCGCTGGCCAAGGCGCGTGAGGCCGCGCGCACGGTGAAGTGCATGAGCAACATGAAGCAGATCGGCACGGGCTTGAACGGCTACGCGCTCGATTACAAGGGCCAGATCTGGGAGGTCGGGACCAACACCCCCTATCCCCGCACGTGGTACGTGCAGGCGAGCAACCCGATGGCCGCGCCGACGGTGGCCACGGGCTCGAATCCGGTGATTGCCGGCCCCGCGTTCGCCTACCTGAGCGATGTTGACAAGATCTTCGAGTGTCCGACGAATCAGCGTCGCACGCCGACGCGCCAAATCTACAACCTGTCGGACGCGTACTGGTCGACGCCGCAGGGCCAGCTGCAGGCCCAGCTGTTCAACGACTTCCTCTCGCCCCGCGCGATCAACTTCGATTACACGATGGTCGCGGGCTCGAGCGGCGGGCGCGTCGACAGCGACGTGCAGTTCTGCTGGGACAAGGCATGCAAGAACCTGAGCACCCAGGCGACGCGAAGCCAGCCGACGGTCGCCAACACCGTGTATCTGCGGTCGTGCCCGGTGTTCTACGAAGAGGACACGCCGTACTACAACTCCAACACGCCCGACGGCATGTTCAGCAACTGGGACCGCGTCACCATGCGGCACGCGCGCAAGGGACACATGCTGTTCATCACCGGCGAGGTGGAGTTGCCGCAGCTGCCCCACAGCGGCCAGCCGGACATGGAGCCGACCGTCGGCGAGTTCACGGGCAACGACATCTGGGCCCGCGGCAGGTCGAACCAGTGGTTCCAGGTCGCGCCGTCGTGGCCCGCCACCAGCCACGGCTACGGCTGGGTGAACTCCCCGCGCACCGGCGGCTGAACACCGACGCCCGCCTGCGGGCGCCGGAAGCTCAACGCATGCACGCTCGTCCCACGCGGGGCGAGCGTTTTCTTTGGCCTGATCTCGCCGCGACCGCCGCGCGGAACAACGCCGATTCGCTACTCCATCTTCGACACACGGAGCACCCGCACCTGGCGCGGTTCGAGACGGCCGGGGACGTATGCACCAAACGCGCCCTCGGCGGAGGCCTTGAGCAGCGGTCCCTCCACCGGGTCCGGACCCGCCCTGAGCGGGCACGTGAGCATCGTGCACGCGCCGTGGAGCGGTGAGGACTTTGCCGAGAGCGTCGGTGACTGGATGAGCTTGTCCGTCAGGTTCACAACGACCAGCAGCGCATCGCGTGCCGCGGCCGCGCCCTCCGGCGCGGGGCCCTCGCGCACGAACGCGTACACCCCGGGGTTGGAGGAGTCCACGGGCCAGAAGCCGCCGCTGGCCACCGCGGGCGTGCGCGATCGGAAGGCGATGAGGTCGCGATAGAGGCTCAGGAGCGAGCGGCGATCCTGTGACTCGGTCCGTACGTTCACGTCGGCCTGCTCGAAGCCGATGGGTTCCCATGGCTTTCCGGTGGTGAAGCCCGCATTGGCCGTGTCGTCCCACCGCATCGGACGGCGGAGGTTCTCGTCGGGCTTGTCCCCGACCATGCCGATCTCCTCGCCGTAGTAGATGAACGGCACCCCGGGGCCCAGCAGCAGCAGCGCGGCCGCGGTGCCCATGGCGCCGCTGTCGTGCTTGATCTGGGTGAGCACGCGGGTCTGGTCGTGGTTGGTGAGGAAGCGGCCGTACTGGTTGGGCGGATAGCAGCGGAGCACGCGGGCCTGGGCGTCGGCGAGGGGCCTGGCGAGGCCGGTGCGGACGGACTCCACCATCGCGGCCGCGAGGTCGAACTCGAAGGTCATGTCGAGCTGGCTGCCCACGTAGGAGGACGCGACCTCCGAGGAGGTCCACACCTCGCCGATGGACATGGCCTGCGGATTCGCCGCGCGGCAGCGGGCGTGGAAACGCTCGAGCCACGCGTGCGTCTCGGGTGTGTTCTCCTGCACCTGGCCGTTTTCGATGAGGTGGCGGATGGCGTCGAGGCGGTACCCGTCGGCGCCGACGCCCTGCTTCGGATCGATCCAGAAGTCCGCGACGCGGAGCATCTCCTCGCCCACGGCCTCGCTGCGGAAGTTCAGGTCGGGCATCGACGGGCTGAAGATGCCGTAGTACCACTGGGAGCCGATCCCGTCGCCGCGGCGGCGATGCCACACCTTCTGGCCCCACGGGCCTTTCCACTTCGGATCGGTGTCGGACCAGATGAACCAGTCGTGGGTCTTGCTCGCGGGGTCGGCGGCCCCGACGAACCACGGGTGCTTGCTCGAGCAGTGGTTGAGCACAAGGTCGAGGATGACGTTGATGTTCCGCTTGTGGCACTCGGCGACGAGGCGGCGGAAGTCGTCGAGCGTGCCGTACTGCGGGTTGATCCCGTAGTAGTCGGTGACGTCGTAGCCGTGGTATGAGGGCGACGGGTGGATGGGCATGAGCCACAGGCCCGTCACGCCGAGATCGGTGGTGGTCTTCGGGTCGCCGTCGTTGAGATAGTCGAGCTTCTCGATCAGGCCCGGGATGTCGCCGATGCCGTCGCCCGAGAGCGGCCCAGATTGGCTGTCCTTGAACGAGCGGACGAAGACCTCGTAGAAGACACGATCGTTCCACCATCCGGCCCGCGTCGGTCCGGAGACGAGCCCATCGGGACCGAGGAGTCGCGACGAGGGCTGTGCTGGCGCGGCGGTCGTGGGTGGAGCGGGCAGGGTGGTGGCCTGGCCGAGGCCAAGCTCGCACGCGGCAAAGAGTGCGATCGCACAGAGACCGATGTCGCGCGGGAAGTGCATCCGCGAGGGTAGACGGATCGAGTGGATTGGCCGTTCAGACCTTACACGCCGGCGCACCGGTCACTGCCGGGGGTTGTTGGCCCAGCCGTAGGGACGATTTCCGGCGATGCCGGGCATCCAGTTGCTGGCGTTGCCTGTGTCGGTGGGCTCGAGGCGGATCCAGAACGAGCCGGTGGCGAAGACGTAGAGGTCGTTGCAATCGAGGTCGCGGGCGTCGCGCGTGGGGCCGGTGGTGTGGCTGGAGGGCTGCTTCCACGGGCCGGCGTGGCCCTCGAAGTAGGCGACGTTTCCGCCGTCGTTGTGGCGGCGGGTGATCTGGTCGCCGTTGCCCCACAGGCCGTCGGTGATGCCGGAGTTGTTGAAGTAGGCATCCTCTTCGGTGTAGATCGGGATGCCCGACATGATCTTGAGCTGCGCGGTCTGCTGGCCGCCGGAGATGGTGATCGGCGGCTTGGTGCCGGCGGCGATGATCTCCGGGTGCTTGAGATACGAGACCTGGATCGGCGCGCCGAGCTTCACGCCCTGGAAGCGGCCGATCATGGTGTAGTCGAAGTTCACGCCGAGGGGCTGCACGCCGTACTGGTCGGCGTCGGGCTGCAGCGGGGTGTTGGAGACCAGGTGCGTGGTGCCGTCCTTGCTGGCGCGCTTGTTCTTGGGGCACTCGGCGATCTTGCCCGCGTCGTTGACATACTGATAGAACACGCCCGTGCCGTAGGTGGGCGGGCCGCCGGTGACCTGGTAGGGGGCCTTGCACCAGTCGAACTGGGGCCAGAGCTGGTCCTTGAAGTCCGCCGCGTAGGCGTTGGCCGCGCGGGAGAACTGGCCGAGGTTGGACTGGCAGACGGTGTCGTAGCCGGCCTCGCGGGCCTTGCCGAGCGCGGGCAGCAGGATGCCGATGAGCAGCGCGATGATGGCGATCACCACGAGCAGTTCGATGAGCGTGAACGCGCCCGTCAATCTGGCGAGCGGCTTGGCGGTGGCGGTGTGCTGAGACATGGCGAGCCCTCCGTCGCGCCCAGAACGGGCGGCGAGACCCTTGTCATCAGTAGATTACTCGACCGTTCGGGCGATTGGGGCTCAATTCGGGTTCATGGATGCCCCCGAACACCGCCGCACGTCCCGAAACCGCATACTTCCCCTCCCCGGACGGGGGTGTCTAAACGCGGCTTCATTTCCCACGCATTCAGACCAGTGCGGCATAGCCGCGGACGGTGGCGCGGAAGGGGCGCGGCTCGAGCCCGAGATCGATGCGGGCCTTGGATGGATCGGCGGTGGTGTCGCCCGTGGCCATGATGGCCTGGCCCTCGTCGAACGGGAGCAGGCGACCGAGGCCGACCTTGTCGGCGCAGCGCGCGATGGCCGCGGCGTGGTCGCCGGGGATGTACCACACGCCCAGTTCCTTCTTCGTTCCCGGGAGCGTGTCGCGGATGAACTCGGCGAGCTCGCGCCAATCGAGGACTTCCGGGCCGGCGAGGTTGTAGATCTCGCCAATGGCGGTGGGCGTGCCGAGGGCCTGCGCGAAGGCGAAGGCGACGTCCTCAACTGCGACGGGCTGGACCTTCGCGGGCTCGAAGGTCATCGCGCCCATCGGCACGCGGTGATCGACGCGCGTGCGGGCGAAGTAGGGAATGAACAGGTACGGCGGGGCCTCGCCGGAGGCGAGTTCGGCTATGAGCTGCATGAACTCGCCGTCGGGGCCGTGGATGAGGCCGGGGCGGAAGATCGTCCATTGCAGGCCCGAGTGCCGGACGACCTGCTCGGCCTCCCACTTGGTCTTCTGGTATGCGCTGCGGCCCTCCGGGCCGACGGAGAGCGCGGACATGTGCAGGTATCGCCGCACGCCATTGCGCTCGCACGCATCGACGAGGTCGCGCGTGGCCCGGACGTGCATGCGCTCGAAGGTCTGTGAGCGTTCATCATCGCCGCCGCGGACTTCGCGGATGATGCCGATGAGGTTCACCGCGGCGTGGCACCCCGACACCAAGGCGTCCAGAGCCCGAGCGTCGCCCACATCGCCGGTGACAAAGGACAGGCCCGCGGGCGGGCGGGCTCCGAAGACCTGGCGAGCCTTGTCGACGCTCCGGATCAGCCCGCGCACGGCGTGGCCGCGCCCGAGCAGTTCGCGGACAAGGGCCCGGCCGACGAAGCCGGTGCAGCCGGTGACGGCGATGATCATGGGGGCGGTCGCTGAAGACGCGGGGGAAGTGGTGTTCACGGGGGCAGGGTACGGAGGCTCTCGGGCCGATACCATGTGGCCACGATGATGCACGTTTTGGCACAAGCCGGCGGCGGGGGGGGAGGAGGCTGGAGCACCTGGCTCTCGCCCCGGATGCTGCAGGCGGCGTTCTGGGTGGCGTTCGTGCTCATCTCGGTGCTGGGAACGATCATCAAGAAGGTCAATGAGCAGCGGCTCAAGCGGCAGGCGGAGCAGGCGCGGCTGCGGCGCGAGGAGGATGCGCTCCGCACCGGTCGCCCGGTGACGGACGCGCCCGAGGTTGGCGCCTTCGGACCCGCCGCCGGGGGCCCCGCGACCTCGCAATCGGCCCGGCAGGCAACCGCGGAGGACGCCCGTCGGAAGTTGCAGGAACTGGCGGAGCGTCGGCGTCGCGAGTTGGCGGAGGTGATGCGGCGGGCCCAGCAGGGAGGGGCGGCGCCGTCGGCTCCGAGCGCGACGCCCATGCCGCGTCCCCCGACTTCCATTGCCCCCCCGCCCCCCCACCCCCCTCAACCCCCGCAGGCACAACAGCAACAGCAGAAACAACAGTCCAAGCAGCGGCGGACCACGGCATCCCAAGGGCAGGACCTTGATGCGCGCCGCCGGCGCGAGGCTCAGGCCAACCGGGAAGCGGAGACTCGGGCCACCTCGCAGGAACGTGCGGCCGACGCCGAGGCGGCCCGGCGCGATGCGGCGGATCGCGCTGCTCGCGGGGCCACCTCCGCCGAGTCGGCGTATGCGATCCCCGATGCTCGCCGCACCGGAGCGGCAAAGGCCGGGGCCTCAGGCGGGACTGTCGCGGCCGCGCTCGCCCAGATCGGCGCCGGCGCGAAGAGCGCCTCGGCGGCGGAGTGGCGCAAGGCGATCGTGCTCTCCGAACTGCTGCATCGGCCGGTGGGGATGCGCGAGGACGGCGAGCGGGTTCTGTAACGCCTTACTTCGACGCGTCGAAGGCCCGCAGGATCATCGTCGAGGAGTTGTCGCGGACCTTGGCCCCCATGACGCGGGTTTCCTCGCGGTCGCGCTGCATCGCGATGCCGATACCGTCGACGAGCCACTGCTCGGTCGTGTCCACGGTGATCGCGGCCGCAAGGTTTGCCGTCACCGTGCACGTCAGTCGATGGGCTGTCTGCGGGCCCACGCCCGAGACGATCGGCTCGTCGCCCTCGAACGTGATCTCGTTGCGGGCCGTGCCGTGGGCTTTGATCTTGGACCGATCGCCCAGCGGGTGGACGACCATCTTCACTTCCTGCGCGTAGGCCGCGTTTCCGCTGGACTTGGCCGGGAGCTTGTCGGGCACGAGCACCAGCGCGGGCGTGTACACCACCTCCACCTTGTCCACGCGATCGATCTCCTCGGTCTCGGCGATGTAGCCGCTGGCGTCGATCGTGAGGTGGACCTCGCGGCGGGGCGTGCCCTTGGTGTCGGTGTCGTAGTAGCGCACCCACCACGACTTTCCGGCGCAGTGGCAGTCGGGAAGAGCATCCTGCAGAACGATCACGGTGCCGGTATGGTCGCCGCGCTGCTCGTCGTAGGTCATCTGGCGCACCGTGTGGGCGGTGAACTTCTCGGCGGCCAGCGGCGCGGCCGCGGCAATGGTGGGAGCGGCAGTTGGAGCCGGACTCGCGGCCGGGGCGGGCGTGGGCTTGGCGGGAGCTGTTGCCGCGGGCTTGGCTGGCTTGGCCGCCACCATCGTGGGCGCGGGCTTGAGCGGCGCATCGGCGGTGGGCTGGGCCTTGCAGCCGATCGACAGCAGAAGCGATCCGCTCGCGAACCCCAGAACGCACAATCGAGTAGTGGCCATGACCAATGACCCCAGCGACGGGCGGGCCCGTTGCACTCGGGGCCCCCTATTGTGGTGTAATACGACATGTACCATGCTGGTGTTCCGGGGTAGGGAAGAGGATGGACCGATAAACTTGCCACTCATGCTGCAACACGCGCCACACGCACTCGTGAACTGGGCCTCGCAAATGTACCGGGCTGGAGCCCGGCTGGCGGGATTGGCGGTGATTGGAGCGGCCGTCGGCCTCTCGGGGTGCATGTCGGCCCAGGAGCGGGCCGAGATGGCCAAGGCGGACAGCATCCTGGCCCCCGTCTTCAAGCAGATGTCGCCGGCGGACGCCGCGGCGTGGGCGGCCGACCCGTACGACGCTGACAAGCGGGCCCGCGGGATGAACATGCTGGCCAACGCGCCCTTTGGCGGGGCCGAGGCCTATGTGAAGATGTACCGCGAGCGGCTCAACGACGACAACGCGCCCGTGCGGGCCGTGGCCTGCCGCGCCCTCGGGCTGCACGGAAATGCCGAGGATGTGCCGCGCATCGTGCCGCTGACCAAGGCCGAGGAGATTCTCGTTCGGCTGGAAGCGACGCGTGCGCTCCAGCGTCTGCACAATCCCGCGGCGGTTCCCGCGCTCATCACCCGGCTGGACCTGGACAAGGAATCAGAGCCGGAGATCCGGGCCGAGGCCGCCAACGCGCTGGGGCAATACGCCGAAGGCTCGGGGATGCAGGCCCTCATGACGGCGCTGGCCGACCCGAGCCTGCTGGTGAACCGCAGCGCCCATGCGTCGCTGCGAACGCTGACCGGCAACGACGAACTCCCCGCCGACCGAAAGGCGTGGGTGAACTGGACCAAGGCGACGGACAAGCCCTTCGCGGGACGTCGGCCGTATGTGTATCCGGTGTTCAGGCGCGACAGCCGATGGCTCGACTACCTCCCCTTCGCCGGACCGGTGCCCAACGAGCAGCCCTCGACGCCGGTGGGGTTCTCGCTGGAAGAGGGCGGCGGATTCGTGCAGGCCGCACCCGACAAGAAGGCGCCCTGAGGGGATTCTCGGACGCTCGCCATTCGGGCTGATTTCATCGCGAAACTGAGCCGATTTGGGTGATGGGGAATCACTCGCCGAGGCTTCGCGTGCGCGCACTCAAGATGGAATCCGGTTCGATGCGGCTGCTCGCCGAGCTGCCCGAGCCCTCGTGCCCGCCGGGAGAGGCGATCATCAAGCCGACGCGCGTGCTGCTCTCGCCCGCGGATGTGGCCGCGGCCGGGGGGGCCCCGTCGGGTGAATCACGACCATTTGAGGGCGTGCTCGGCAGCCAGTTTGTCGGGGTGGTGAAAAAGATCAACCTGCCCGCGGATGCGGGGCCGCTGCTCGCAGCCCGCAAGACGTGGGTGGGCAAACGCGTGGTCGGAAGCCCGACGCTCTCGTGCGGTTCGTGCGACCTGTGCCGGCACGGGCTGGCGATCCACTGCCGCGCCCGCAAGGTGCTGGGCGTGTTCGAGCGGGACGGATGCCTTGCGGACTCGTTCGCGATGCCGATGCTCGGGATGGCGCAGGTCTCCGACGCCGTGAGCGACGACAAGGCGGTGTTCTCGCACGTGCTCTCGAGCGCGCTGCACGCGGTGAACATGCTTCGCGGCCAGCACGCGTCGTTCATCACCGTGCTGGGCGACGGCGTGCTCGCGCTGCTCACGGCCCAGGCCCTGGCCCGCATGAACAAGGCCGTGCGCGTGCTCTCGTCGCGTCCGGAGCGCCAGCGGCTCTGCGAGAAATGGGGCATCAAGCATCGCGCCATCGAGGAGCCGGGTCGACGGCAGGACCAGGACGTCGTGGTCGACTGCACCGGCACCAGCGCGGGCCTGCGGCTGGCTCTGCAACTCGTCCGCCCGCGGGGGATCGTGCTGCTCAAGAGCCCCATGGGCCTTGCGCCGTTTCCACCGGGCAGGCCGCTCCCGGAGGTGGGGCCCGGTTCGGCGTGGAGCACGCCGGTGGACCTCACGCCCGCGATCGTCAACGAGGTGCAGATCGTCGGCTCGCGCGACGGGCCGATCCCCGACGCCCTGCGGATGCTGGCCGAGGATGCCATCGACGTGGTGGGACTCATCGGCAAGCGGTTCAGGTTTGAGGAGGCCGCCGCGGCGATGCACACCGCGGGACTGCCCGAGAGCCTCGGCGTGATGATCGATCTGTAGCACGCCCGCCGGTACGCTTGCCCATGGGTGTGCGACACACGATGCTGGTGCTGGCTACGGGCGCGTGCCTGATGGCGACGCTGGGATGCGGCACACCGGCCTCACCCCGCCCCGACACCGGCGCGCCGCCGATCTTCGCCCCCGCCCGCATTCACGACGCGATCCGCGAGGCCGGGACCGATCGGCTGGTGGTGGTGGACTTCACGGCCACCTGGTGCGGGCCGTGCAAGCTCATGGAACGCACCGTCTGGACCGACCCGCGCATCACGGATTGGATGGAGCGCGGCCGCGCTGTCTTTGTCCGCAGCGACGCGGACGCCAACACCGATGAACGCGACGCGTATGGCGTGAGCGCGTGGCCCACCGTCATTGTGCTCCGGCGCGGCGAGGTGATCGAGCGGCGACTGGGGTATCAGGGCGTGGAACAGCTCCTCGGCTTGCTCAGCCGCGCTGCCACCGGTGCACCGCCGCCGGGAGCGTTCGAGGTCAAGGTGCGCCCGGCAAACTGAACAGAGGCCCGGGCGCGATCCCGGGCACGGCGCAGCAACACGCGCCCGTGGAGCCCGCTGCATGGGCTTGCGCCCATGCCTCTGTTACGAGCCCGGGCATGTCTTGCGCCACTCCGGTGCGTCTGCCCCTTTGGCAGGCCCCCGCCGCGCCCCCAATCTCTGTCATTCTCGCGCCGGCTTTGCGGCTTCGCCAAAGGGCGCGGACTTGGTAGCCGATTTGCTCTCAGGAGACCGAACCGCCCCCATCCCCCGGGCCTACGTTCAGGGGGGATTGACAGATTGTTCAGTTCGGCGACTTTTCCGCCCGATTCAGGGGCCTCGCCGTCACAGACCGTAAGGAGTTCCCATGGCCGCCGCAGGCGTTTCCTACCAGCGCACACGCGAGATGACGATCGACGAGCTGCTCCTCGAGAACCGCGTCGTCTTCCTCATCGGCGAGGTCAACCAGGCCTCGGCCGCGCGGCTGATCATGCAGATGTTCTACCTCGAGAACCTCAAGCGCGGCCAGGAGATCCACTTCTACATCAACTCTCCCGGCGGGGCGGTGGACGACACCCTCGCTATCTACGACACCATGCGGTTCATGACCAGCCCCGTGAGCACGTACTGCATCGGGCGGGCGTACTCCGGCGCGGCCCTGCTGCTGACGGCCGGCACCAAGGGCAAGCGGTTCATCCTGCCCCACGCCAAGGTGATGACGCACCAGCCCTACGGCGGCGTCGGCGGCCAGGCCGAGGACATCCGCATCCAGGCCGAGCAGATCATCAAGAGCAAGAACGAGCTCATCCGCATCATCGCCCGGCACACCGGCCAGGCCGAGGACCAGGTCCGCAAGGACTCCGAGCGCGACAAGTACTTCAACGCCATGGAGGCGAAGGAGTACGGGCTGGTGGATGAAGTGATCACCGAGTTGCCCAAGGATGCGCCGAGATAAGCGGACTTCGGGTTTCGGGTTTCGGGTTCAAGACCTGCAATCACGAAAACGCCGCCGCCCGAATCTCCGCTGCTACTGAGATCTTCCGTCTTTCCTACCCGAGACCCGAACCCCGAATCCCGAGACCCGATCATGTCTTACCTCGTTCCCATCGTCGTTGAAAACTCCGGCCGCGGCGAGCGTGCCTACGACATCTACTCGCGCCTGCTCAAGGACCGCATCATCTTCCTCGGCGGCCCCGTGGGCGATGAGATGGCCAACCTGATCGTGGCGCAGCTGCTGTTCCTCGCCAACGAGGACGACAAGAGCGACATCCACCTGTACGTGAACTCGCCGGGCGGCTCGGTCTCGTCGGGGCTCGGGATCATCGACACGCTGAAGTTCATCAAGCCCGACGTGTGCACGTACATCATCGGCCAGGCCGCGAGCATGGGCTCGGTCATCGCCGCCAGCGGCACCAAGGGCAAGCGGTTCGCGCTGCCCAACGCCCGCAACCTGATGCACCAGCCGCTCATCGGCGGCGTGATGGAGGGGCAGGCCACGGACCTCGAGATCGAGGCCCGCGAGATGCTCCGCATCCGCGACCGGCTGTACCAGATCTACTCCGACGCGACGGGCCAGAAGGTCGAGAAGATCCTCGAGGACTGCGACCGCAACAAGTGGCTCGACGAGAAGGAGATGCTCGAGTACGGACTGATCGACAAGGTCCTGACCAGCATGCCCCACATCAAGCGCGAGCCGCACGTGGCCTGACAGATGCCCGGGCGCAAGCCCGGGAGTTTCCCGTCATACCGACAGCAACTCCATGCATGGGCCCTCGCCCATGCATTTTCATTTCAACTCAGCTCGTTCATCATCCATCCCGCCACCGCGGGGGCAATGGCCGCCGCGGCCACGGTCAGCGTCACCACGGCCAGCCCGCCGAGCCCCACGAGCACCACGGCCACCATCCACGGGCGCTCCAGCCGCAGGTAGTGCTTGGCCGCCGAGCCCCAGCAGGAGATGATCCACGCACTCCAGAGCGCGAGCAGAAACAGCGCCGCAAGGCCGCGCCGTTCCAGCACGCCTGCCATCGCCTGCCCAACCCAGGGCGCTTCATCCATCGCCCAGTTCCCGACCATCGGCCCGTACACGGCCAGCGGCACGCCCACGAGCGAGTACGCCCAGATCCGCACCACGTGCCACCATCGCACCCGCGCCCGTCGCAGCGTCTGAGGCACGAGCCGGAACGTGAGCGGCGTCACCAGCAGCCAGAGCCACGCCAGCGCGAGCCACGGCGGCACAAGCTCGACCCATGCGTAGCCGCGCCACCACCACCAGACGGGGGCGACCGGCCACAGCACCTCCGCAAAGACCTGATCCCATGTCGGCGTCCAGCCGAACCGACCGCCGAATCCGTACTTTGAGAGCGCAAGCCGCAGCAGGGCGAGCCCCGACCCCACGCCCCACAGCCCCACGATCGCGAGCAGCACGAAGACCACGAGCCGCCGCCCATTCAATGCGAACTGCATCTGCGCCCCGCGCCAGAGCTCCCATGGGCGCAGGCTCTGCCACCATGTTCGGAAGAACGCCCCCACGACGCCCCGGCGCGCCGTCTCGAAGAACAGGTTGCTCACCGCATACTTCGGGTTGAGCACATCCCGCCACAGGCTCGTGAGCCCGCACTCGCTGCACCGCCCCTCGCACGGGCACGAGTCCGCCGGCCACGCCGCCACCGCCCCCGAAAGGTCGTAGCCGCACCGTGGGCATTCGGGCACACGCTCGCGCATCCGTTCCAGCGTACCCGAATCACGCCCCCGGGCTGCACGCGAATGGCATTGCGTCGGGCTTTTCGCTCTGGTACCTTGCCCCCATGCGCACGCGCACGCCTATCGCATTCTTGTTCGCCCTGATGCTGCTCGTCCTTGGCGGCTGCGACAAGAATGCCGGAGAGAAGAAGGTCATCCAGGCGCACTGGGAGTCGTACCGCGCGGCGGCCGAATCCCGCGAGGGCCTCACCGCCGCGGCCATGCTTTCGAAGAACACGCTCGACATGTACACCCGTCTGATCAAGGTCGCGCTCGATACTCCCGCCACGGAGTGCTGGAAGCTGCGGCCGACGGAGATGCTCGAGGTCGCTTCCATGCGCACCTCCTACACGCGCGCCGACATCAAGTTCCTCAGCGGCCTCGGCTACGCCGGGCGCGCCATCAAGGACGGCCACTGGGGCACCTACGACTCGGAGTGGAAGCTCCGCGACATCAACATCAGCCCCACCGGCGACACGGCGACGGCCGTGATCTGCAACCCCGCGGCCGAGTCCGACTATCGCACCAAGAAGTTCGTGGGGGGCATGTCGCGCATGGGGCGCAGCATGAGTCGCGGGTTGCAGAAACCCCCCACATACCCGGCCGCGTTCGCCAAAGAGGGCGATGCGTGGAAGTATGACGAGACCTCGACCTTGGCCGCGCTCGACGCCGAGCTCACCGCCGCGGCCAAGGAGGAACGCATGTCGGTGCGCGACTACATCACCACGCTCATCTCCGATGAGCCGGACATGCGGCGGGCGCTGCTGATCTGGGAGCCGATGAAGAAGTGAACGGAGGGCCGGGGGCACCTGGGCACGGCTCCGCAACACGCACCGGCAAAGCCCGCTGCATGGGCTTGCGCCCATGCCTCTGTTCAGCCATCAAGGTCGTACGCCACCTTGAGCCACTTCTCGACGAACGCGTCAACCTCGTCCACCGACGAGATGGGGATGCGGTGGGTGATGCGGTCCTTCTTGGCCTTTCCGCCCGTGTCGATGATGCCCTTGGGGATCTTCGACTCGGGCGTGAACTTTCCGAGCGCGAGGCCGAGGTCCACCCGCGTGTTGGTCGTCGCCTTGATCTGGGCGAAAACGTGCTCGCGGAAAAGCGGCACCATCGTCTGGCATGGGCACGCCTTCGCGTCCTTGCCGACCTTCAGCCCCAGCGCCAGCAACCGGTCATAGATCGGCCGGAGCGCGGCCTTCTTTCCCGCGTACTGCGCTTCCACGTATCCCGGCGCGACCTTGAGGTATCCCTCCGGCGTGTCCTCGGCGATCTTCTCCGGGTGCGTTGCTTTCTCCGCCAGCCACCAGCACGTGTTCGTGCCCAGCTTGTACTCTTTGGCGAGCCACTCGCGGCGGGCCTTCTCGTCCTTGGGGCCGTCCTTGGCGATGTGCTTGATCCATTGCTCGAGCGATCGGCCGGTCTTCTGGGGCAGGCTCTCGACCCAGTCGGCCATCATCCGCATGCTCGGATGCACCGAATACACATTTGTGCTCTTGGCCATGAGAACTCTCTTTCTCACCACAGAGACACAGAGGCACAGAGAAATCGCATGAATCGGATCTTCTCTGTGCCTCTGTGTCTCTGTGGTGAAAGGCCTCAGCCCGGCATGGGGAACTTCTGGCACAGCGCCCGCACCTCGCGATTCACCGCCGCGGTCTCCGCCTCGGCGCCCTTGGCCGAGAGCACGCGATCGATCCACCCGGCGATCTGCTTCATCTCGGCCGGGCCGAGGCCGCGCGTGGTCACGGCCGGGGAGCCGAGCCGCACGCCGCTGGTGAGCTTGGGCGGGCGCGGGTCGTCGGGGATGCCGTTCTTGTTGCACACCATCCCGGCACGGCCCATCCACGTCTCGGCGTCGGCGCCCGTGAGGTCGGCGTTCTTCGGGCGAAGGTCGACGAGCATGAGGTGGTTGTCGGTGCCGCCGCTGGTGATGCGATAGCCGCGTTCCGTGAGCCCGGCCGCGAGGGCCTGCGCGTTCTCGACGACCTTCTTGGAGTACGCCTTGAACTCGGGCTTCAGGGCCTCGCCGAAGGCCACGGCCTTCGCGGCGATCACGTGCATGAGCGGCCCGCCCTGCACCCCCGGGAAGACGGCCCGGTTGATCTTCTTGGCCAGTTCCTCGTCGCTCGTCATGATCAGCCCGCCGCGCGGCCCGCGGAGCGTTTTGTGCGTCGTCGTGGTCACCACGTGGGCGTGCGGGAAGGGCGAGGGATGGACGCCGCCCGCGACCAGCCCGGCGATGTGGGCGATGTCGGCCATGAGGAGCGCGCCGCACGCGTCGGCGATGGCGCGGAACTTCTTGAAGTCGATGATGCGGGGATACGCCGAGTACCCGCACATGATCACCCTCGGCTTGAACTCCATGCACACCCTCATGGCCGCGTCGTAGTCGATGCGCTCGTGCTCGGGGTGGCCCGCGGTGTAGTGCAGCGGATAGTGCACGGGCTTGAAGTACACGCCCGAGAAGTTGATGGACATGCCGTGGGAGAGGTGGCCGCCGTCCTTGAGGACGAGGGAGGCGAAGGTGTCGCCGGGCTTCATCATCGCCATGCACGCGGCCATGTTCGCCTGCGCGCCCGAGTGCGGCTGCACGTTGGCGAAGTTGCACCCGAAGAGTTTCTTGGCCCGCTCGATGGCGAGGGTCTCGATCTGGTCGTGGAACTCGCACCCGCCGTAGTAGCGTGCGCCGGGGTAGCCCTCAGCGTATTTGTTGGTCAGGCAGGTGCCCATCGCGTGCATCACCGCGCTCGAGACGTGGTTCTCGCTGGCGATGAGCTCGAGGGTGTGCTCCTGCCGGTCGCCCTCTTTGGCGATAAGGTCGGCGATGTCCGGGTCTTGCCGGCGGATGAGGGCGAGGGTGGCGTCGGTGATGGGGTCGTGGGACATAAGGCCGAACGATACGGGCGGAGGGTCCACGGCGAATGCTGGGGATCTACCCCAGGAGGTTCAGCAGCCACCACCCAACGGCGCTGCCAGTGTCCGAGTCCAGAAGCAGGCAGACGACCACCGAACCCAGGAGCGAGATGGCCAGCATGACGGCCGTGACGGCCGGCGCCCGGGGAAGACGCAGATAGGCGCTGGCAAACAGCCACCACCATCGAACCATCAGCACCGCCGCGCCCAGGAAGAGCGCGAGCCCGAGCACGACCCAGAGCATCCAGATCGGGCTCACCGAGGTTCCCCCGGTGACGTAGGTCGGCACGGCCATGAACAGCGCATCGCCAACAAGGATCAGGCACACCATCACCAGGAAGTATGCCCAGCCCCGGAGCAGGTGCGCCCGCCGCACCTTCGACCGTGACATGGTCTGCTGGAGCACGAAGAACGGGAGAGGCGAGAGAAACGCCCAGACCACCAGAACGAGCCCCAGCGGCCCAACCAGCCGATCCCAGCCGCGCGAATATGGCCACAGCGCCATCATCGCCAGCGCGTTCCAGTCAAAGACTGTGGTAGATGTCGCCGCGCCAGTGGGACCCACGCGCATCCGGACGACTTGCCAGAGTTCCCGATGGCTCAGCCCGAGTCGAATCCCCACCACCAACACATGGCCGATGATCATGGCGAGGGCCGCGATGAGCACGAGCGATTCAACACGCACCGGCGCGGCCAGCTTCATCTGCCGCCAGAGCCGCCCGGGCGTTGGAATGCGAGCAATCGTCCGGACCAGCGCGCGCGAGCGACCCTGCCGCGCATGCTCGAACGACCACGCCGGATAGATCCGCTCGGGCCGGAACACATCCACCCACTCGTACACCAGCCCGCACTCGCTGCACGTGCCTTGGAGCGGGCACGATTCGGCCCATGTGGGCACCACGCCCGACACGTCGTAGCCGCAGCGGGGGCAGATGTGCGGGGGAGATTCCTCTCGCATTCCTCGCAGCATACCGGCAACCCTCACGGAGGTTCACTGCGCGGGCGACCGATCGGTCGCTGGAATTGTCTTGGGATTCGTGGGTCACCGTGGTAGGCTGGCGGCGTCGAACCAGGCGGGGGGCCGGACGGTTGGAGAGAGCCATGAAGCAGTCCATCCTGGCGATGCTGGCGGCGACGGGACTAGCGGGCGCGGCCCGAGCGGACATTTCGTTCGATTTCGAGCCCCCGGCCTATGTGGCCGGCCCGTTTCTGAACGGCCAGCAGGGGTGGGCCGGGGGTGGAGGAAGCTATGTGGACAACACCCGGGCGGCGCACGGCTCGCAGAGCATGCGCTGTGTCTGGCCGACGGCCGCGAGCGGGAGCGGGTCGCACGCCACGGGCGGCAACTCGAACATGTGGTGGAGCGCTTCGGTCAACCTGTACATCAACTCGGCCGCGACGGACCCGCAGTCGTTCGCATCGATCAGCCTCGGCACCGGGCTGGGCACGACGTGGTACTTCGGCGTCTTCGGCGATGGCCGGATCGAGGACTTCAACGGCGCGAACCCCGTGCACGACAACCTCGGCCCGGGCGCGCTCAACCAATGGCTCTCGATCAGCGCGGTGGGATACAACCCTACCGGCGACATCAACGTCCGCGTGCAGGGCATCGGCATCGATCGCTCGTACCACGCGAACTTCGGCGTGCAGACCGTCCGGCAGGACCTCGTGACGCTCGGCGTGAACAACCAGAACTGGAGCGGGGCCTACCCGCTGGATGTGTTCTTCGACGATCTGACGGTGAGCACCACGCCCGCGCCCGGCGGCGCGGCCGCGATCGTCCTCGGCGGCACGCTGGTGTGCGGACGAAGGCGGCGGCGCTGACTACTCGGCAGCGAGCGCCACGCACGCGCCGGCGATGTCGGCCGCGGTCGCCGCCCGCACCACGTCTACCCGCGCGTACACCCCCCGCGCATGGTCGCTGTTGAGCACCACCGCCCCCGGCGCCACCACCGTGCAGCCTGTCTCCGCCTTTTCGTGGCCGAGGATGAAGAGGCCGACGTTCCAGCGCTGGCCGAGGGCGTCGAAATGCTCATTCGTCCAGCCGCGTCCCCAGGTCATGAGGTACGCGCTGCCGGTGCGGGGCAGAAAGTCGTCATCGGTTAACTCGCGGCCCAGCACGTCCGGATCGAATCGGTCCATCAGCCCCGGCGCGGGCAGCGCATGCGAGCACAGCATGTCGGGCAGCCCCGGCCGCTTCACCCTCAGCGCGAGCGCCATCGACCGGATGAAGGCGCGGATGGCCCCCTTCACTTCGGCTAGATCGGCCTCATCGCCGAAGGTCGCCTCGAGGGCCTCATCGAACGCCTCGTTGCACTTCACCCCGTCCTTCATCACCGGGCTGCCGATCATCTGCGCGATCTCGTGATTCGCCAGCAGCACGTGCACCCGCTCCGGGAACGCCGCCTTCAACGACGCGGCCCGCACCAGCACGCGATACGAATAGTCCATGCCGTTCACCAGCCGCTCGCCGTGGATGAGCTCGTGCAGGGTGAGATGGCATGGGGTACCGCCACGCTCCGCGTGGCGCTCGCTGGGATTCGTCGCCACGCGGAGCGTGGCGGTACCCGGAACGTCCATGCCCGCCGCGCGAACCACGCGGGCCAGGTGCAGCGGGCTGTCGTGCAGATCCCCCGTCGCGATGAGCGTGCCCGCCGGCGTTCCCGCGTCCTCCGCCCGCACCTCGACGACGTCGATAGACCCCCGCCGGCATCGCGCCTCTCGATTGGCCTGTGCCCCCGCCCGCAGCGCGGCCACGACCGCCCCGGCATTCCGCATGTCCACTTGTTCAAGGATCGATGTCAAGGCTGCTCACATCCGACATCGCCGATCCGGTACCGATTCAGTTGTCCGCATCCGCGATGCCCGGACCCGGATCAACTGGCGGCGTCACGACATCCTTCGGCCGACGCGATCGGCCCACGCCGACGCCGCTGGAACCGCCGGGACCGCCGATGCCGCCTGTCCCGCCGAGCACCTTGCTGTCGCCGAGGATCAGCCCGCTCCCGGTGCCGTTGAGGTTCAGCCCCGCCTTGGAACCCGACGCATCGACCTTCGGGAGCATGCCGCTCTTTCGCAGGGATGCCTCCGCTAGAAGCCGACTCCGGATGAAGTTGATCTTGTCGTGGACCTGCTCCATGCTCGGACGCTTGTCCTGGTCGACTTCCACGCACGACATGATGAGCGTGTCGAGCATCTCGGGCACGCGCGGGTTGATCTCGCTGGGCTTCTTGGGCTTCTGCAGCAGCGCATCGTCCACCGAGCCCAGCAGGCTGTCGCCCTTGGCGAGGGCCGTGGGGATGAACGAGCGCGTCAGGATCCAGTACAGGGCGGCCCCGAGGTTGTACACGTCGGTCTTGGGCGTGATCGCCCGTCGGTGCACCTGCTCGGGGGCGATGTAGTCGGGCGTGCCCTGGATGCGCTGCTTGATGGTGCCGATCTTGCACGACTGGCCGAGGTCGATGATCTTGGCGTTGTTCTTGTCATCGACGATGATGTTGTTGGGCTTCATGTCCGCGTGGACAAAGCCCTTGGAGTGCATCGTCGCCAGCCCCTCGGCCACCTGCTCGAACACGCTGAGGGCATCCTCGAACGTCTGCGGCGGGTGCCGCTCGCAGCTCGAGCCGTCCACCAGTTCCATGACGAGGTACAGGTCGTTCACGCCGCCGAGAAGGCTTTCCTTCTTCTTGATGATCTTCTCGATCTTGCGGACCTTGTCCGAGCCGACCTTGGCGGCGATCTGGTATTCCTGCTCGGCCTGCTCGAGAAACCGGACAGACTTCTCGTCGTCCTTCTCGACGTGCTTGAGGGCCCAGACCTGCTTGGACTTGGGATCCTGCACGGCGTAGATCACGCTGGCCGCGCCGCGACCGAGTTCTTTGATGACTCGGTAGCCCTCGACCATGTCGCCGGGTTTGAGTATTTCCAGTGGCACTCGCGCGTAGTTCCTCGTCCGACACCGACCCGGCATTCCGCCCGGAACCTGTCCGGGTCGGAAATCCTTGCCCCACCTCCGCCCCCCGCCCGCACGGTCGGGGTACGCCCCCGCCGGCCCCCATAGTGACCGATCACGCGGCCAAGGCAAGCCTCAGACGCCCCGGAAGGGCATGTTCGCCGCGCCCGGGAAGGGAAGTATCGGCCTCCTCCCGGGGGAGTTCAACGTCCCCGCCGAATCCGGGTTGCCGATGCCGACGGTTCGCCCGGGTGTTCCGGACGACCGGTATCCCCCCTCCGGCCCGTCCATGCCCCCTGTTCCCCATCTACGAGGGTTCCGGGCCCATCCGGGCGCGCGGCCACACGGTCCGGGCCATGCAGAGCCGAATCGCGATCTTCCCTGAACTTTGGTTTATCGCCGCCCGCGGCCGGACGGCAGGCCCTGAAGACCGGCGGGGAACAGGCGACCGGGGTCGCTCACATCGGCCAGGTCGGACTGGAGCAGCACGCGGTCGGCCCCGAGGCCGAGCTGCTTGCGGAGCGACTCGACGAGGGTGGTGAGCTGCTGGATTTGCCCCTGCGTGAATCCGTGGCGGTCACCGTCGCCGACGAGGCAGATGGAGATGGCGTTGTCGTTGTAGAACTTGGCGTACTGGCCGCGGGCGTGGGTGCCCGAGAGCTGGTCGAGCCAGCGGTAGCCGATGTAGAGCTGGCCGTCGTCCATGCCGTTGCCGTTGCCGATGATGAAGTGATGGCCGAGGCCGCCGTCGGAGGTGCCCGCGGCGTTTTCCTTCTCGATGGAGGTGGGGTCGCCGCGCGTCGAGCCGCTGTGGTGGATCACGATGGCCTGCCACTTCGCGTGGTTCAGGGGTGCGCGGGTCTGCGTGAGCGGGTCGGAGCTGACCGAGCCGACCGTGGTCGCCGCGGCGAGGGGCGAGAGGCTCAGCCCGTCGGTGCGGGGCGTCGGCTTTCCGTCGATGAGCAGCAGCAGCCCGCCCGCGAGGGTCATGGCGCCGAGGAAGCTGACCCAGACGATCTGGACGCGGGATGCCCCGATCGACGGAGCGGCGGCCCGGGAGGAGCGTCGGGTTGATTTTCGTCGTGCGGCCATGGAGTTGTGTGGAGCCCAGAAGGAGCTTGGGGGACTATACCCATTCATCATCGGACCCGCGTCGTCGCGATCTCTTGAAAATCGCGCGCGACCTTTGCTTCACGCGCGGCATTCGCCGCGCTGCGCGATATCGCCGGAGCAAACGACAGGTCGGCGGAGCGTGCCCCGTGTTATCGGAAGTTGGCGCGTCAACGTCCTCCCTGTGATCAGGGAGCAACCGTTACGACCGTCAGACTCGTCAGTCTTTGGAGCCCAGCCGCCCGCGCAGATTCGGCTCGCGCCGGCCGTACTCGTTCTCGATGTACTGCGGCGCGTAGCGCCCGCGCACGTTGTCGTAGCGATCGAAGGGCGTTCGCTCTTCGGAGGGCGCCAGCAGCGGGCGCGAGCAGCCCATCGCCAGCAGCGCGAGCACGCACACGCCCGCGACTCCGGCGGCGGTTCGAACGGTGGCGGATGAGGTGGGGCGGGTGCTCATGGGGTTCAAGTCTAACGCTTCGGCTCCCCGGCCGCCGGAGGCACAATTCTGCCGGAGGAATCCACCGACAGGTCGCCCCGGGCCGCCATCTGTCGGATCGCCTCGTACACCGCCGCGCACACCGCGGTGGCCAGGTTCAAGGACCGCTCCGCCGGGACCATGGGCAGCGTCACGAGCCGATCGGCGTAGGTCTTGAGCATTTCCTCGGGCAGGCCCCGCGTCTCCTTGCCGAAGAGCAGGTGGTCGCCGGGGCGAAACTCGGCGGCCCAGGTCGGGCGCGAGGTCTTGGTGGTGAACACCCACGTCCGCTCGCGAGGCGCCCCCGCTGTCGCGAGGTACGCGTGCCAGTTCTCATGCTCAACGGGCTTGAGCCGCGGCCAGTAGTCGAGCCCCGCCCGGCGGCACGCCTTCTCCGACGTGTCAAACCCAAGGGGCTTGATCAGGTGCAGAGCACACCCCGTGGCGATGCACGTCCGCCCGATGTTCCCCGTGTTGTTGGGAATCTCCGGCTCGTGCAGAACCACGTTGAGTAATGGCGTGGCGAGGCGCAAAGCGGGGGACATCAGCCCGGCTTCTTCTCGTTGGCCTGCCGGGCCTTCACGCCGGGGTCGAGCTCGACGAGCGACTTGACGGTGTCCTCGAGGCTCTTGAGGTCGGCACTCGGGTGGGGGTTGCCCTGCCAGCGGATGACCCCGTCGGTCGAGATCACCACCACGTGGGGGATGCCCTGCACGCCCAGCGCGTTCTTGACGGTCGCCGCGCCGTCGATGGCCTGCGGGTAGGAGTGCTTCGCCTTCGCGATGAAGGCCTTGACGGTGCTCTCGGACTCGTCGGAGATGCCGATGACCACGACGTCCTTGGAGTATTTCTTGGACAGATCGTCGAGGTGGGGCATCGCGGCCTTGCACGGTCCGCACCAGGTGGCCCAGAAATCAAGCACGACGATCTTTCCGTCGCGATCCGGGGCCTTGCCGAGGAACTTTTCTTTGCCGAGCTTGGCGGGGAGCGGCTTGCCCTGCAGGTCCTTGGCCGAGAGCCCCGAGGTGTTCTTCTTGGGCCACTTCACGGCCTTGTACTCATCGGGCGTGACGCGGGCCTTGACGTCGGGGCCGCCCATGGGCGTCTCGCCCGCGCTCTTGGTGTCTTCCTTGCTCCTCGACTCGGCCTTGCCTGCGTCCTCGGCCGATTCGTCGCTGACGATCTTGGCCGCCGCGTCCAGCGAGCCCTTGTCAATATCAAGGAATCGCATGTTCCCGGCCCGGTCCACGAGGTAGTAGTTCGGCCCCGCGGCCTCGATGCGGAGCGCCTTGTAGAACTCGCCCTTGGCGTCGTGGCCGATGGCGAACTTCGCGCCCTTGGCCGAGACGAACTCCGGAGCCTTGTCGAAGCCGTTCTGATGGTGAACGCCAACGACCACCACGTCCTTGTACTTGTCGGCGATCTTCTGGGCCTCGACGAGCGCGCCGTGCGAGGTTGTGTACCAGCTTGCCCACGCCACGATCAGCACGGGCTTGCCCTTGGTTGATTCCTTGGTGGGGGCCGCGCCGCCGGTCCACGCGCCAACCTTGCCCCAGAGCTCGGCGTCGAAGGGCTTGTAGGCCATGGCGGCGAGGGCGTCTTTGCGGGCCCCGCGGGCGATGGTTTTGACGGCCGCGTCATCGGCCAGGCAGAGCGAGGCCGCGCCGCAGAGCGCGACAGCCACGGACAGGGTCAGGGCGTGGGCGAATGGGCGCATGATCGGCTCCGGGAAACGGGGACGTGGAAACGCGGACTACTTCTTCTGCGCGGCCTCGGCCTTGCGACGGGCCTGCACGCCCGGGTCGGCCGCGATGAGCTTGTCGAGCGCGACGGGCAGCAGCCCATCGTGCGAGTTGCCGAACCAGCGGATCTTCATGTCGGTCGACATCAGGACGGCGATGCCGAAGTCCTCGCGCTTGCCCGACCACAGGAAGTTCAGGTTGCCCGAGTTGGTGTCGAAGTTCTCGGCCTTGAGCACGGACGGGTTGATGTAGTGGTTCGGGCTGCGGGTCCTGACGAGCGTGGGGATAAGGTCGCGGTTGCGGGTCTTGACCTTGTCCTCGCCCTCGTTGCCGGAGTTGTTGTTGCCGGCGTTGCCCAGCCCGCCCGAGCCCATCTTGAAGAGGCTGCACACCACGATCGCGTCGCGGTGGTACTTGTCGTAGAGCCGGTTCATGGACGGAATGACGTCGAGCATCTCGACTTCCTTCGGGTCCACGAAGTACACCACGATGATCTTGCCTGCCTTCTTGGGGGCCTGCGGGACCCAGTCCTCCTCGGGCCAGTTGCCGATCTTGGGCGGGTCGTTCTTGATCTTCTCGAGGATCGGGTCGGTCTCGACCTTGCCCACCATGTAGGGCCAGTGGGTCTTGTTGTACGCCTCTTCGTCGGGCTCGGGGAAGCTGACCGTTGGGGCCTCGGCTCCGGGGCGGATGCCGCCCACGTCGCGCGTGCGCCACTTGGCCGCATCGATCGCCTGCCGCTTGCGCTCCAGGCCCTTGGGATAGTCGGCGGCCTCGTCGGCCGTCTCGGAGACGAGGTGGGCCGCGGCGTCGGACATCGAGGACGTATCAACCTGCGCGTAGCGCATGTTGCCGGCTCGATCGATGAAGTACACGTTGGGATCCTGGTCCGCCTTCAGTCCGGCGCGGAACTTGCCGGCCTTGTCCTCGGCGATCGGGAAGGTGATGCCGAGCTCCTTGGCCTTGTCGGCCGCGCCGTCGGGCTTCACCGGATTGTGTACGCCCACGACGACGAGTCCCTTCTCGCCGTACTGCTCGGCGAGCGACTGGGCGGCCTTCATCGCGCCGTGCGAGACCTTGTACCAGTTGGCCCACGTCACCACGAGCACGACCTTGCCGGTCATGTCCTCGCTCTTGGGCTCCTTGCCCGTCCAACTCGACAGATTGGCCCACAGGCTCTGGTCGAAGGGCTTGAGCTGCATCGCGTCGAGCGCGGCCCGCGTCGAGCCTGCGCCGCGGTACTTCAGCGACGGTTCGTCCGGCGCGCCCGCGCTCACGCGTGCGCCCGCGAGCACCCCCACGGCCACACACGCGCACATTCCCCACGTCCCCAACACAGCAACTCGGTTCATGGCGATCTCCGGACGACGACAACCAGCCTCGGACAGGCCCGGGGCGAATCCATAACTCCAGCGTACCACCCGCGACGATCGTCGCGGGCACCCTCACAACAGGTACGCGCCGAACAGCAGTATGTACCGTATTCGTGATGAATGGTGGCTTCTGGCCAGATTTCGTTCGGGTTTTGTTGACAATCAGGGATTCAGGCACGACATCGCTATCCCCGCCGCCATCGCCACGTTCAGCGAGTCCACCGAATCGCTCACCTTGTTCATGGGGATCGTGACCCGTTTCCGGCACGCGGCCATCGCCGCTTCGGTCAGTCCAGGACCCTCGCCGCCAAGCACGAGGGCTATTCGGGTCGACCCGCGAGCACACGCCCGAACCGCCTCCCCGATAGGAACCGCACCGCCCCGGGGCGTGAGGGCCCAGGTCTCAAACCCCGCCGCGGCGATCGCCCCCAGGGCATCCGGCCATGCTTCCACGCGGGCAAACGGCACCTCAAGGGCACATCCCATCGAGACCCGCAGGCTCTTGCGGTACAAGGGATCCGCACATCGCGGCGAGAGCGCCACGCCCACGCCCGGCCCGCCGAGCGCCGCCGCGTTGCGGAAAACTCCCCCGATGTTGTCGTGATTCACTAGGTCCTCGAGCACCAGCAGGGGCCCGGGGCGCGCACAGAGGTCGGCCGGCGTGAGCCCCGCGCCGCGTCGCCCGATGGCCAGCACGCCCCGGTGCATGTTGAACCCCACGATCTCATTGAGCACCCGCTGATCCGCCAGAAACACGGGCACATCGCTGGAAAGGCCGGCGAGATCGGCGCGAAGCGTCTCCAGGCGAGACGTCGTGGTCAGCACACTGTGAACCGCAAAGCGGCTCGCCACCAGCCGCCGGAGCACCAGCTCGCCCTCGGCGATGAAGAGCCCGCCGTGGGCGGCGGCGTCGAGCGGATCGGCCCGCTGGGCCAGCTCCGCATCGCGCATGTTGGCGTACGGCGCGAGGCGCGGGTCGGCGAGATTGTCGACGTGGATGAGGGGCATCGGCGGAGCGCGGGGACGTTTCCCCGATCGTTTATCCCGCAGGGCCCACACGGGCGATGCGGCGGACGGGAGTCTAAACTCGTGCATGAGCTCAACCCACACCCTCCTCGCCGCGTTTGCCGTGATTCCCTTCCTCGTCGCCTGCGAGAGCCGCACGCCCCCGCCGCCGGCTGGGATCAGCAACCTGTCGTCCACGCCGACCTCCATCCCCGGTAAGTCCGCCAAGATGGGCAAGGACGTCGCGGGCAAGCTGCAGGGGGCCCAGGACGCCGCGGCCAACGCCGCCAACCAAATCACCGGCCAGTCGTCGGCCGAGGTGGTCGTCGGCGGGCTGAAGTTCGGCATTCCCGAGGGCTGGAAGAGCACGCAGCCGAGCAGCTCGATGACCGCCGCGTCGTACCTGATCGCGGCCGCCGGAGCCCAGTGCAACTTCTCCACGGCGGGCGGCGATGTGGACAGCAACATCAAGCGCTGGCAGGGCCAGATCACCGACGCCTCCGGCCAGCCCGTGCAGGGCGAGGTGAGCCAAGAGACCGTCGCCGGAATCCGCGTGACCATCTTCAAGGCCACCGGGACTTACGCGGGCATGGGCGGTTCCAAGCAGGCCAACACCGCCTTCCGCGGGGCGATCATCCAGGCTCCGGCGAACATGGTGTTCGTCAAGATGACGGGTCCGGCCGACAAGATCGGCGCCGCCGACGCCGCGTGGGATCAGGTTGTCAAGGGTTTCACGCAGTAATCCCCGGCTCTTCGGCCATCCCGAATCCGTTGCCGGTGCCGAACGTCAGCCGATAAGGCCTGCGCTGTTCTCGCGCCGCCCCTTCCCTCGGACCCCTCCATGCTCACCGTCTGGCAATCGATCGTCCTCGGCCTCGTCGAGGGCATCACCGAGTACCTTCCCGTCTCTTCCACCGGCCACCTTGAGATCACGGCCGACCTGCTCAGGCTCAAGACCACCCCGCAGGCCGCCGCGGCCGTCAACACGTTCAACATCGTGGTGCAGGGGGGCGCGATCCTCGCCGTGCTGGGGCTCTACTTCCCGAGGTTCGTGCAGATGCTGCGCGGGCTGCTCGGGAAGGACAACGCGGGATTCCAACTGCTCGTCAATCTGGTCATCGCGTTTGTTCCCGCCGCGGCGGTGGGGCTGGTACTCAACAAGACCATCGAGAAGCACCTGTTCCATCCGGTGCCCGTGGTGCTGGCGTTCATCGTGGGCGGGATCTACATGATCATCGTCGAGGCTCGCCGCAGCGGCCGCTGGGGCTCGCCCGCGTGGACCTATGACCGTGGCGGCACCATCGATGACCTCGGCCCCCTCGACGCCTTCAAGATCGGCTGCCTCCAGATCCTCGCCATGTGGCCCGGCACGAGCCGCTCCATGATGACCATCACCGGCGGGTACTTCGCCCGCCTGAAGCCCGCGGCCGCGGCGGAGTTCTCCTTCCTCCTCGGCATGCCCACGCTGCTGGCCGCGACGCTCTTCAAGCTTGGCAAGGACTACTGGCACGCCAAGCAGACGGGGGAGCCCCCGTTCTACACGCAGCTTGGCGGACCGGGGCCCGTTCTTGTGGGGATTCTCGTGGCCGCCATTTCCGCCGCGATCGCCGTGAAGTGGCTCGTCGGCTTCCTGAACCGGCGCGGCCTGACGTCCTTCGGCGTGTACCGCATCCTGCTCGGGATCACGCTCATCGGGCTCATCCTCGGGCAACTGGTCTCCATCGCCCCCGACGAGGAATCCGATCGAACGCCCCCGACCACCATCACCAAGCCCGCCCGCTGATCTCGCTCTGCGAAAGACCCCGCTTGAAGACCTCCTACCCCAAAGACAAGATCCGCGTCGTTCTCCTCGAGAACATCCACCCCCGCGCCGTGGAGATCTTCGAGCACGAGGGGTTCAAGGTCGATCGCGTCGCCAAGGCCCACGAGGGGGCCAAGCTCATCGAGCTCGCCAAGGACGCCCACCTGCTGGGCATCCGCTCGCAGTCGCAGGTCCGGGCCGAGGTGGTGAAGGCCTGCCCCCGCCTGCTGAGCGTCGGGTGCTTCTGCATCGGCACCAACCAGGTGGACTCCAAGGCCACGTGCCTCGCGGGCGTGCCCGTGTTCAACTCGCCCTTCAGCAACACACGCTCGGTCGCGGAGCTCACCATCGCCGAAGTCGTCGCGCTGCACCGCCGCCTCACGGACAAGAGCGCGGAACTGCACGCGGGCACGTGGGACAAGTCGGCCGCGGGGGCCCACGAGGTCCGCGGGCGGACGCTCGGCATCGTCGGCTACGGCCGCATCGGCTCGCAGGTGAGCGTGCTGGCCGAGGCGATGGGGATGCGCGTGCTGTTCTACGACATCCTGTCCTGCCTGCCCATGGGCAACGCTCGCCCGGTGAAGTCGCTCGACGAACTGCTGCACCAGTCGGACGTGGTCTCGCTGCACGTGCCCGCGACCAAGAAGACCGAGCGGATGATCGCCGCGCCGCAGATCGCGAAGATGCGCGCGGGCTCGTACCTCATCAACAACGCCCGCGGCGGCGTCGTTGATATCGCCGCTCTGGCCGCGGGCATCAAGTCCAAGCACATCGCCGGCGCGGCCCTCGACGTCTTCCCCGCCGAGCCCTCCAGCAACGCCGAGCCCTTTGTGAGCGAGATCCGCGGCCTGTCCAACGTCATCCTCACGCCGCACATCGGCGGATCGACGGAGGAGGCCCAGGCCGCCATCGCCGAGGACGTCGCCACCAAGCTCGCCCGCTTCGTCAACAACGGCTCCACCACCGGCGCCGTCAACGTCCCACAGGTGGACCTGCCCGAACAGGACGAGGTCGGCATGACCGATGACGGTTCGGGTGCGGCCCCCAAACATGCCCGGCACCGCCATCACCGGATGCTCCACTTCCACCGCAACGTCCCGGGCGTGATGAGCAAGATCAACACCGTGATGGCCGAGCTGGGCATCAACATCGTCGGCCAGTACCTCAAGACCAACGAGGAGGTCGGCTACGTGGTGCTGGACGTGGCCCCGACCAACGCCGACCAGATCAGCGACCGCCTGAAGGCCATTCCCGAGACGATCCGCGTCCGCATGCTGTGGTAGGCCCGGGTCCGGGGCCGGGGGTAACATCCCGACCCGAACGGGGCGTTTCCAGGAGTCCACAGTGCCGGTCGCGATCATCAGCGATGTCCATGCCAATGCCGAGGCGCTCAAGGTCGTCCTCGCGGACATCAAGTCGCGCTCGATCGACCGCATCATCTCCCTCGGCGACATCATCGGGTACGGGCCCGACCCGCTCGAGTGCGTCGACCTCGTCCGCACGCACTGCGAGTGGTCGCTCATGGGCAACCACGACTTCTCGGTGCTCTACGAGCCCACCAACTTCAACCCGGGCGCTGAACAAGCGGCGTACTGGACGCGCTCGCAGTTCGACCAGGAGCCCGACGCGGCCAAGCGTCGCGAGCGGTACGAGTTCCTCGGACAGCTCCGCGTGCGCGTGGCCGACAAGATCCCCGGCACCGACCTGCCCCTGCTGGCCGTGCACGGCTCGCCGCGCCGCCCGATCAACGAGTACATATTCCCCGACGACTGCATGACGGCGCCGGACAAGGTCAGCACGATCTTCGAGCGGGTGCCCAAGCTGTGCATCGTCGGGCACACGCACGTGCCGGGCGTGTTCAGCGACGAGCCGGACTTCTACCCCCCGACCGAGCTGACGGACGCGACGTACAAGTTCAACACCGAGAAGGCGATCGTGAACGTCGGCAGCGTCGGCCAGCCGCGCGACATGGACCCGCGGGCCTGCTACGTCGTGATGCACGAGGACCGGATGCAGTTCGTGCGCCTGGAGTACAACATCAAGGCGACGGCGGACAAGATCAAGGCCATTCCGGAGTTGTCGGACTGGTTGGGGGATCGGCTGTTCGAGGGGCGGTAACGGAGGCCCGGGCGCACCCCCGGGCGCGGCTGGAACTCGCACACCTAAAGACTCTCTGCATGGGCTCGCGCCCATGCCTCTGTACCCGTATCATCCGCCCCCTATGGCTCAGGAACCGAATCGATTGCTCCGGGCGATTGTGCCTCTGCTCGTCATCTTGGCGGGCGTGGGCATCTTTTTTGCGGTGCTGAAGAACACTTCGGCCCCGACGACCCCCGCATCCAACCCCCCCACTCCCACCACGCCGCCGGTCACTCCCGCGGCCGCGACGCCGCCAGCGCAGGCTCCCGCCGCGGCCGACGCCGGCAGCAAACCCGCCGTCCCCCCCACCCCCCCCAGCACCGCGCCGAGCACCAACGCCCCCGCCGCGCCAACTGGCGAGACCTACTCCGCCAAGACCTTCCCCTTCGTTTCGTATGACCCGATCGGCTCGCTCACCCCGCACGACAAGGGCGGGACGTACGAGATGGAGGTCCGCTTCTCCCCGGTCGGCTCGGGTATCGAGAGCCTGCGGCTGGCGAACTACTTCGCGGATGCGAAGAAATCCGCGCCCGAGGTGCTGCAGGACTTCCGTCATCCCCGCGTGAACGGCGACGCGGCGAACCCCGTAGTCAGCGACGATCCCCGCGCCGGCCTCGACGCCTTCGCCGCGTACAAGCTCTTTATCAACGACCAGGAGGTCCGCCTCTGGAAGACGCCGGACCCGAAGACGACGTTCTGGAATCAGGGCGACAAACCGGGGCGCTTCGAGGCCGTGATTGTCAACCAGTCAGGAGTTGAGGTCGCGAAGGTCACCCGCGTGTTCGACCTCGCCGCGGGGTCGTTCGAGCTGACGATCCACCAGACAGTGGAGAACCTGCGGCCCGGCACGACGCTGAATGTGCGGTGGGAGCAGTTCGGCCCGGTGAGCCCGCCCGTTGGAGCCATGCGCTACGGCGGCGACACCCGCCGCGTGCGGTTTGGGTACATGCTTCCCGCCTCCCGCGACCCCGCCCGGCAAGTGTTCGCGGAGGATCGCTCGGGCGCGCTGATCCTGCACCCCACGGCGGTCGGAAACAAGGAGGGTGACAAGCCCGGGCGCGTTCCGCCGAGCTGGGAGCCCTCGAAGCTCTGGCCCAACGCCGACTCGACCAAGGGCGAGCTGACGCTTTCGTGGGCGGGCATCACCAATCGGTACTTCACCATCGCGATGTACCCATCGCTTCCCGCGGGCACAAAGGAGCGGGCGTTCGGGATGGCGGGCGAGGTCTGGCGCGTGGCGATTCCCACGGCCGACGCCGAGGCGGCCAAGACCTTCGGCGACATCGCCCTCTACCTCTCCAGCCCGACGTACCGCGTGGAATCGGGCACCCCGCTCGATCTATCGATCGGCGTGTACGCGGGCCCCACCTCGTCGGAGATCATCGCGTCGCACGCTCCCGCGTCCTCGTCGATGGGCGTGGCGCAGGTCGTCATGTACACCCTCGGCGGACCGTGCGCGTTCTGCACGTTCCAGTTCCTCACCTCGCCGCTCCACGGCCTGCTCAAGGTCCTGCACGACTACGTCACGGGCGACTGGGCCCTGGCAATCATGCTGCTGGTGGTCTGCGTGCGCACGCTGCTGCACCCGATCACGCGCTGGACGCAGCGCAAGATGTTCTTCTTCAGCAAGGAGATGGCCAAGATCGCCCCGAAGATGAAGGCGATCCAGGACAAGTACAAGGACGATCCGGCCAAGCTCCGCGAGGAGCAGACCCGCATGATGGGCGAGCACGGCGGCGTGTACGCCAGCGGCGCGCTCGGCTGCCTGCCCGCCTTCCTGCAGACACCGGTGTGGATCGCGCTCTCGGCGATGATCTCGTTCGCCTTCGAGCTCCGCCACTCGCCCGCGTTCTTCGGCGTGTTCCAGACCATCAGCCCGGGCTGGTCGTTCCTTGCCGACATGTCCGCCCCCGACCACCTGTGGGCGTTCGGCACCTCGTTCAACATTCCCCTGCTGTCGATGCTGCTCGGCCCCATCGACGGTCTGAACCTCCTTCCGCTGATCCTCGGCGTGGTCTTCTTCATCCAGCAGAAGTACCTCACGCCGCCCTCCGCCACGCCGCTGACCCCCGAGCAGGAGCAGCAGCAGAAGATGATGAAGGTGATGACCGTCGTCATGTTCCCGCTGATGATGTACAACGCGCCCGCGGGCCTGGCGCTCTACTTCGCCACCAACTCGTCGCTGGCCATCCTCGAGAGCAAATGGATCCGCGCCAAGGCCGAGGAAGAGTGGAAGGAGCAGGAAGCCGTCAAGGCCGCGAAGATCGCCGCCGGCATACCGCCGACCAAGAACTGGTGGGACCGCAAGGGCAACCAGTCTTCCCAGGCCGCGCCCGAGGGCTTCCTCGCTCGGCTTCGCCGCACCGTCGAGGCCGCGCAGAAGGCTCGTGACGAGGCTTCCAAGCGCAAGGGCAAGGGCTACAAGTGAGCCCGGCGGGGCGCACAGGACGGAAGGCCACGGCCCGCAAGCCAGAGGGAGTGGCGAAATCCGGCGTCAGCGCCGACGCGCGCGTTGCGGCCGCCATCTCGGCGTGGTTTGCCAAGAGCGCCCGCCCCCTGCCGTGGAGGACCGCGCCGCGCGATCCGTACCGCTCGCTGGTCTCCGAGGCGATGCTGCAGCAGACGCAGGTGTCGCGCGTCATCGAGAAATACTCGGCCTTTGTTGAACGCTTCCCCACCGTCGAGTCGCTGGCCGCGGCGGATGAGCACGACGTGCTGGAGATGTGGTCGGGACTTGGCTACTACCGGCGGGCCCGGCACCTGCACGCGGCCGCCAAGCAGATCGTCTCGGAGTTCGGCGGGCGTGTGCCCAGCGACTTGGAATCACTGCGACGACTGCCGGGCGTAGGCCGCTATACGGCTGGGTCGATCGCCTCGCTCGTGTTTGCACAGCCCGCGCCGATCGTGGACGGCAACGTCGCCCGCGTGCTGCTCCGTCTCCACGGCAAGGACGCCGCGAGCGACGACCGGGACATCCAGCCCTGGCTTTGGGAGCGGGCCGCGTCGCTCGCGGAGGCGGCCGACAGTCCGGGCACGTTCAACGAGGGGCTCATGGAGCTTGGCGCGACGGTGTGCACGCCCGCGCCGTCGATGCCCGCCTGCGCCGCATGCCCGGTGCGCGCCGGATGCGCCGCCCGGCGCGACGGACGGCAGATGGACATCCCACGCCCGAAAGCCGGGGCCGTGCGCGGCGACGTTTTCTGCGCCGCCGTGCTGGTGATACGTACCGACGGGGCGGTGCTGCTGGAACGCCGGCCTGAAGGCGGCATGTGGGCCGGGATGTGGCAGGCGCCGACGGTGGAACGCAACGATCGCGCCCCGACTCGAGCGGAAACAGCCAAGGTGGCCGGCTTGCCCGCGCGATCGCTCATTGCGACCGGGTCGTTCGAGTTCCTCGCCACGCACCGACGGATGGAGTTCACGGTGTACCGCGCGGGCGCGCCGCGCGGGTATGAGCCGCCGCGCGGCGAGTTCATGCCGCCCGACCGGGCCGCCCGGCTGCCGATGAGTTCGCCGCAGCGAAGGGCCCTGCGCGAGTGCGCGAAAGACCGAGCCGATTCAGGGATTTGATTTGCCGCCCCCCGACGGCTTCGCGCCCGCGGCCAGGCCCGCGGTTAGTTCTGCCTCCGACACCGTGCGCACGCTTCCGTCAACGTACAGCACAAGAACGCGGCCGCGCATTGTGTACGGCGGGGTCTCGTAGGCCAGGATGGTCCGGCTGGGCTGGGGAACATCGGAAAGTCGCTTGTACTGGATCGCGTAGATGAACGCATCGCCGCCGAGGTCGCTGCCCACCCGCGCGAACACGCCGTCGTTGGTGTACGCGGGCACGAGGGCCGCCTTCCATTCCTGCGGCGGGAACGCGTCCTTGTGGTCGCTGGCGTACATTGCGATCGCCATGCCGATCTGCGAGAGGTTGGTCTGCGCGTGCACGTGGCGCGCCACCTGCCGGGCCTGGCCGAGCGCGGGAAGCAGGATCGCCACCAGTCCGCCGATCACGCACACCATCAGCGTCGTGACCGATCCGGCGATGATGCCGCCGACGGCCATGCCCTCGCCGCCGTAGCGGGAGGGTTCGGCCTTGGCCCGGCGCATCGCGATCACGCCGAGGATGATCCCGACGATCCCGATGGGCGGAACGATGCCGAGAATCCCCGTGATAAGCGCGGCGATAGACATGCCCTTCGCCGGCGGCTCGACCGGAGAGAACGGGTCGCTGGATTGCGGAAACTGGGACATGCACGCCTCCTTGATGGCGCGCAGTGTACCAGATCGGGCACGGGGCAGCGTTCGCCCGCGTTTACATGTTCGCTTCGGTGGCCCGGATGACCTCTTCCACCGACGTCAGGCCCTGGGCGACCTTGACCATGCCGTCGGAGCGAAGGGTGACCATGCCGCGTTCCATGCACGTTCGGCGGAACTCCGAGACGTTCGGGTTGCGGGCGATGATGTCGCGCAAGGCGTCGTCCACCGCCAGGAGCTCGTAGATGCCCACACGCCCGGAGTACCCGCGGTTGCGGCACTTGTCGCAGCCCTTGGGCATCCACATGCCGTCGGGATTGAGGCCCTGCATGCTCAGGTACTCGCGGTACTCCTCGGTGGGAGCGCCCTGGAACTTGCAAGCCGCGCACAGGCGACGCACGAGCCGCTGGGCGAGCACGGCCCGGACGGCCGCGCCGACGAGGAACGGCTCGAGGCCGATGTTCACCAGTCGAGTCAGCGAGCTCGGCGCGTCGTTGGTGTGGAGCGTGGAGAGCACGAGGTGGCCGGTGAGCGCGGCCTGCACGGCCGTCTGGGCCGTCTCCATGTCGCGGATCTCGCCCAGCATGATGACGTCGGGGTCCTGACGCAGCAGGGCCTTGAGGGCCTTGGCAAAGGTCATGCCGATCTTCTCGTGCACCTGGGTCTGCGTGATGCCGTCGAGGTGGTATTCCACCGGGTCCTCGACGGTGGACACGTTCATCGTGTTCTTGTCCATCTGCCGCAGCGAGGCGTACAGCGTGGTCGTCTTGCCCGAGCCGGTGGGGCCGGTGACGAGGACGATGCCGTGCGGCTCGTCGATGGCCTTCTTCCAGATTGCGAGCGTTCCCTCCTCAAAGCCGAGCTGGTCGAGCTCGACGTTGATCGCCTTGGTGTCGAGGATTCGCATCACGGTCTTCTCGCCCGACGAGTTGGGCAGGGTCGAGAGACGCAGATCGAGCTTGCGGCCCTGGACGGTGCAGCGGATGCGCCCGTCCTGCGGGAGCCGGCGCTCGGAGATGTCCAGGTTCGCCATGATCTTCAGGCGGCTGGTGATCGCGCTGGCCATCGACGCGGGCGGGGTCATCATCTCGAAGAGCACGCCGTCGGTGCGGAAGCGCACCTTGAGCTTCTTCTCGCCGGGCTCGATGTGGATGTCCGACGCGCCCTCCTTGACGGCCGACTGGATGATGTAGTTCACGTAGCGGATGACGGGGCTCTCGGCCGCTTCGCGCTCGAGGTCCACCTCGTTGGACTGCTGGACCTTCTCGACCTGCACGTCGTCCTCGTTCACCTCCGAGAGGATCGAGGAGACGTCGACGTCGGGCTGGGCGGCCTGCTCCGTCTGGCCGACAACCTCCAGCGCGGCCCGGATGTCCGAGGGCGGAACCACCACGAGCCGAACGTTGGACACGCCCAGCCGGCGGCGGACCTCGTCGAGCAGGAAGACGTCGTCGGGGCTGGCCGCGCCGATGATGACACGACCCTTGTCGTGCGGGCCGTTTTTCGTCACGCGCAGCGGCAGGACCGAGTGGCCCTTGCAGAAGTCGGGGGTGAGGCGCTGCAGGAGCTTGCCGTCGAAGCCGCCGTCGAGTCCCTTGTCCAGGTCGACGCGCTCGAAGGGAACATCGGACATGCCCGCGATCGCCTGGTAGACCTTGATCTCGTCGGCGCCCTGCTCGATGAGCACGTCGGCCAGCCGACGCCCGGGGCTGGACTTGAGCACCTGCTGGGCCGCGGAGAGCTGCTGGGTGTTCACCGCTTCCACCGCGACGAGGAACTCGCCGAGCTCCTTGCCCGACCCCGGCGCGGCCAGTGCGTCGCCCTCGGGCATGTAGACATTGGCAAGGGCCTCGCCCACCGCGGGCTTGGGCGGGGCCTTGGGCTTCACCGGAACCGCGGGATCGTTGTCGACGGTGACCGAGGTGCCGAACGATCGCTGCCCGCTCGGGACCGCGGGGAGCGGGCTGAAGGCCTGCTCGGCCTTGTCGATGGTGTGCTTGGGCTGGGGCTCCTCGGGCGCGCCCCGCTTTCGGCGCGCGAGCGCCTTGGGATCCGCGTTGTTCACGCCCAGGTCGGCCAGGATGTCGTTGATGTCAAACTTGGCCATGGTGGGTACGGAGTGAGGAGGCGTGGCGGTGCGGAGGGCAGGGCCCGTGCTACTTCTTCTTGGACTTGTTCGAGTTGGCCGCGTCGTCGTCCATGTGCAGCTCGTAGACCTGTCCGTCCTGCTCGAGATCGACGCTGCGGCCGTGGATGGCCTTGACCTTGAAGTTGTCGCCGACGGTGTCGCCCACACGGACGGCCTCGCCGGAGATGCGGGCCACTGGGCTCGAGCCGCCGATGATGCCGTTAACCTTCAACGTGGCGAGGGCCGCCTGCACGCGGTTGCGCTTCTGGTCGGCGTCGCGCTTGGCCTTCTCGGCGGCGGCGCGGTTGGCGGCCGTCGGGTCGACGCCCGGGGGCAGCGGGGCGCTGACCACCTCGCCCATCTTGAAGGGATTCTTCTGCACCTCGTCGACCGGGACCTGCCGGTCGGAGCTGTCCACGGCGAGATCCTGAAGGATCCGCTTGTGGTCGGCGCCGTGGGAGGAGGGCTTGGTGAGGTCGTAGTCGGGCAGGACCGTCTTGGCGAGGGTCGTCAGCGGCCCGATGCCCAGCAGGCGCATGCCGTAGATCATGCCGCCGCCGACGGCGAGCAGCACGCCCAGGGCGATGACCTGCGTGGAGACCTTGCGCTTGCGCGGCGCGGCCCCGGCGGCCATGGACGCCTCGGCGTTGGCCACTCCCGGGGCCATGGCCTCGAGCCGGAACACGCCGGTCGCCTGGAGCGGCTCGGCCGCGGCCGAGTCGAGGGGCATGAGGCCGGAGGCCGGGGATTCGGACGACGGGCTGTGGTTTGGATTGCGGTTCATTGATTGCTCCCATCGCCCTCGTAGTACACGCTGAGGACGAGTCTGGCCTTCATTTCTCCGTCCACCTTGTCGGAGCGGACGACCTCGAGATCGGTGAGGCGGGTGATGCGGGGAAGCTGCTCGAGGTCGAGCAGAAACTTGTAGAAGCCGTCGAAGTCGCCGGTGATCTCGATGTCGAGCGGCTGCTCCATCGCGAGCCCGGCGGGGGTGGTGCGCTCGTTCTTCTTGAACGCGGGCACCTTAAGGTTGTTTTTCGCGGCGATGCCGGAGACCTGCCGGAGGACGTTGTCCATCTCCTTGGAGCTGGGCAGCTTCGCCTGCAGCGACTCGATCGACTGGCGGATCTGGTCGTTGGCGCGCTGGAGGTCCTCCGTCTGGGCCGTGGCCTCGCGGAGCTTGGTGAGCAGCGACTGCTTGTGCTCGATCTCGCGGCTGCCCTGCTCGATCTTGGCGTTCACGGGGCGGAACACCACGAAGTAGGAGCTCACGGGGAGCGCCAGCAGAACGGCGGAGAACAGGAACTGTCGGGCCGTGGTTGACATGGCTGGGTTACTCCTGCTTCTCGGGAACGCCGGTGACCGGCGGCACGACGTCTTCCCTCGAGAGGGTCGGGTCGAGCGGGTTGATGGTCCGGTTGCGCTTGGTCGTCCCCAGCGGCCGGCCGTTGAGGCGCGGCACGTGCAGGGGCTCGATGTTGCGCGCATCGGCGAGGTTCTTGATGTTGGCCTCGATGCGGAACTTCCGCATGGAGACCTGGTCCACGACGATGTCGGAGGAGTAGATCATGTCGACCCGGTCCAGCAGCGGGCACGACACCAGCGACTGGTAGTAGTCGGCCACGTCCTCGTCGGTCGCCGAGAGACCGACGAGCTCGAGGCGGAAGTCGAACCGCGGGGGCAGCGGCTTGGGCGCGTCGGCGGGGGCGGGGCCGCCCACGCCGTTCTGGTTCGCCTTGATCTGGGCGAGCGTCTGCGGGCCGGCGATGGTCGAGGTCTTGGCCGGGCCCCTGGGGGCCTCCATCACCCGCTTGGACTTGAGGCTGAACTCCGTCAGCGTGAGCTGCTTGGGCATGCGGTTGATCAGCTCGGCCATGAGGATCGATCGCGGCACGCGCTCCACCAGGGCCAGCGTGATGTCCGCCTTCTCCTTGAGCTCGTCGCGCTGCGACTCGAGCACCTTGAGCTGCTCGATCTTCTTGGCCTCGGTGGCGAAGGCGCGGTTCACGGCCTCCTGGTTGTCGCGCACCTTCATCCACCGGTGGTAGGTGACGAAGAACGCGCCCACGATGCCGAAGGCGACCACGAGGAACAGCATCAGGCTGATGGCGATGGCGCGACGCTCCGCCTTCTTCTGGAGGTAGTCCTCCGGAAGGAAGGAGTTGCCCGCGCCGGGCCTGCGTTCGTTTGGATTCGGAGGGCTCATGGATTGGTCCTCGGGGTGAGGAAAAAGTGGATCACAGGTCGGTGGGGCAGAGGCAGAGTCCGAAGGGAATGGTCCAGCCGGGCTGGGGAGTGGTGAAGTCGACGCCGCGCACAGGCTCCTTGCCGGTGCGGGCCATGCGTGCGAGGGGGTCGGCGACGTGCGCGGCCATGCGGGCCTTGCGGGCGATGTGCTGGCAGAGGCCGCGGTGGCGGGCCTCGCCGCCGAAGAAGATGGCGCGATCGACGCGCCGGCCGCCGAACATCGCCTCGTAGTAGCGCAGGCACATGCCGACCTCGTCGGTGAGGTTGTCGAGCGTGTCGCCAAGGTCGAACTCGGCGGGGGCCACGGGGGCCGCGCTCTGGTCGGCGACTTGCGGCGTCAGGCCCGGGGCGATGCGACCGGTGCGGCGGTCCTCGGCGGTGAGGGTGGCGGGGTCGGTCTTGGCCAGCGCATCCGGGGAACCGTCGGCGGCCATCGCGGCGAGCGTGCCGCCGGCCAGGACTCCAGCGCCGGCGGGGCTGTTGGCCGGGCGCGCCGCGGGCGCGACCAGGGTGGACGCGGCGAGGCGCGTGGCGCGGGCCTGCGCCGTGTCGACGTCGAGGGCGCGGGCGACAGCGGCGTCGAGATCACGCCCGCCGATCTGGATGGTCTTCGCGAACGTCAGCGTGGAGCCGTGGGCGATCCAGACCTTGGTCGTTCCCGCGGCCAGATCGAGGTACAGCGTCGAGACGTGCTGGTCGCCGACGCGCCGGTTGATGTGCTCGAAGGCCTTCACCGTGGCGACGGCCTCGGGATGGATGCCGACGCACTCGAGGTGGCAATCGCGGATGGCCTGCATGAGGCGCTGCACGAACTCGCGCGCCGCGGCCATGCAGATGACTTCCTGGCGCACGCCCCCGCTGCCGGGGCCCATCGGGTCCGATCCGCCGTGCGAGCCCGGTGGCGTTGCCCCTTCCACGGCGAAGTGACGCAGAATGAGCGCATCAGGATCGCAGTTGAGCGCGGCGGGCACGCCCGTCTGCACGAGGTCCGCCAGCGGGAGGTTTTCCGCCCGCGGGAACTGCATGTGCTTGATGAAGGTCTGTCCGGCCGGGATGGCGCACACCGCCCGCTTGCCCTTGAAGCCCGCGCTCTTGAGCAGGCGGGGCAAGGCCTGGAACTGGAACTGGTACCGCTTCGCGTTGTCGGCGATGAGCGACTCGGGCGTGTCGAGGGCGGCCGCGGCGACCAGCGAGGGCGGATCTCCCGCCGCCAGTTGCAGCAGCTTGAGGGACCCGACGCCGAAATCGATCGCGATGGGCAGTACCCCGCTGCTGAGCGAGCCCATGGCCGCGGATCGGACTTTTCCCAGAGACAGGAACGACATCGGAACGGTGCCTCGCTGGCCGCGTTCACCCCGAAGGGGGTTCTGTGCGGCTCGGAGCGTGAATCGGGCGGCGGCTGGGCGGGATTGACCCGCGTGCGTGACAGCGCCTCCGGCACAGGGCGGGAGCATGGCACAGACGGCGCAACCCGCAGGGTCTGTGCGGGGGCCGGGTGGGCGATGGTCCGAGAACCGGCGCGTGGGCGGTGCGGACGGGCGGGCTCGCCCGGCTTGACGCGCCGGTTCGCACTCGCCCCGGAGCCGTGGTGCTGGCCGGACGATGAGAGTGGACTCGCACCACGCGTGGAGGGCCGTCGCATGCTGACACTCCCCACATTTAAGGCCGCGCCGGGAATGACGCTCGCGCTGCCGGTGATCCACCCGGACATCCCCGGCTACGTGCTGTTGCGCCCGGGGTGCGTGCTCGACGGGGTGGAGATCGCACGGATGAACGAGCTGGGCGTGCGGCGGATCGCGATCGAGTATCCGCCGACGCGGTTCCTGCTCCGCTACGCGAGCGTGCAGCTGATGAACGACCAGAGCACAGTCGCCCAGCGCATCGCCGGCGAGATGGACAAGATGGCCTCCGATCTCCACGCGACTTTCGACTTGCAGGTGTACGTCGACGGCGTGCGGATGCTGATTCAGCGGCTGGTGGACGATCCCGCGGCCGCGCTGTTCATGCACGACATCATCGACGCCCGCGCGCCGCTGGCCTCGCACGCGTTCAACGTCGGGTTCCTGAGCCTGCTCATGGGGCTCAAGCTCGACGGTTACCTCGTGTCGCACCGCGGCGCGGGTGGACGCATCTCGCGCCGCCGGGCCATGAACATCGAGTCGCTGGGCATTGGCGCGCTGCTCCACGACATCGGCCTCACCCGCGTGCCGCGCGAGGAGGCCGAGCGCCTGCAGGCCGCCCACGGCGTGACGCCCGAGGGCGAGATCGACCCCGCCTGGCGGCGGCACGTGGAGCTCGGCTTCGACATGGTCAAGGGGCGCGTTCCCGCCACCTCCTCCGCCGTCGTCCTGCACCACCACCAGCGGCTCGACGGATCGGGTTTCCCCGAGCGGGTCCGCGGCTTTGGCCCCCCCACCGCTCTGCGCGGCGAGGAGATCCACACCTTTGCCCGCATCGTCGCCGTCGCCGATGAGTTCGACCGACTCCGCAACCCGCCCGGCGGAAAAGGCGTGCCCACGGTCCGGGCCCTGCGCGGCACGCTCGACCTCGTCCGCGCGGGCAAGCTCGACCCGGTGGTGTTCAAGGCCCTGCTGGCCGTCACACCCGCCTTTGCGCCCGGGAGCGTGGTGACGCTCAGCGACAACCGCCGATGCGTGGTGACGGGGTGGGAGCCGACGCGCCCCTGCTCGCCGACGGTGTGTGTTCTGCCACGATCGCTCGATGAGGCCCTCGGCCATGAGCGCGGCGGGAGCGCGGCGTCGATGGGCGACGGCGAGGTGCTGGGAGAGCCCATCGACCTGTCCGAGCGTCGCGATCTGCGCGTCGTGAGCATCGACGGCGAGGATGTCGCGGGCGACTACTTCGAGGCCCGCCGCGAGTCGGAGTTTGATCTGCGCCTGCAGTTCACCACACCCCTTGGCGAGGGATGGGAGGCCATCGCCGAGGCCACGCTCGCGGCGGGCGGAAAGCTCGGGTAGCTCTACGAGCCCTTCGCGCAAGCGAAGTCCGACTTGCCCTCTCATCCCGGCTCAAGGCTCGCAACAGCAGCCCTGCCCCTAGCGTTGACCATGCCGAGCGGTACATCCATCTGGGCTGGGCGATCGGTGCTGGTCGTGGTGGCCGCGCCGTCGGAGGCCCGCGCCGTCGCGGCCGGTCTTGGCTGCGCCGCGCCCCGGGGCATCGGCGAAGTGATCGATGGCGGCGAAGGCTTCTCGCTGCTCCAAACCGGCGTCGGCAAGGTCAACGCGGCGAGCGCGACGGCGCGAGCCCTCGAACGCGGCGGCGAGCGCCCAATCGTCCTCAACCTTGGCATCTGCGGCGCATTGCCCGGCGCTACCGGAATGCTCCTGCTCCGCAGCATCGTGATCGGGAGCGAGGCCGTGTACGCAGACGAGGGCGCCATCACGCCCGCGGGCTTTGTGGACATGAAAACGCTCGGCTTCCCGCTCTTCTCGTGCGACACCGATGCGAAGCGAACCTGCGCGGCCATCACGCCAATCGCGAGCCTGCGCGATCGGTGCGCGGACGTGCTGCGGGGAGCGTTCAGCGCCGCAGTACACCTCGGAGGCATCGCGACCGTCTCGACCTGCTCCGGAACGCACGCGAGCGCGAGAGACGTTGCCGCACGAACCGGCGCGATCGCGGAGGCGATGGAAGGGGCCGCGATCGCGCATGCGCTTGGGCCAATCGAGGGCTTCATTGAGGACTTCCTCGAAGTGCGGGTCGTGAGCAACACCACGGGCGATCGCGACAAACAAGTTTGGGACTTGGCCGGTTCGCTGGAAACGCTCAGCTTGGTAGCGGACGCGCTGCGCTGGGCGTAGCCGGAGCCACGGCGGGCGATGGGCCGCCGGGCATCGGCCCGAGCAGGCGAAACTCCTTGGGCACGCGCGGCACGAGCACCAGCAGCACCCGCTGCGGCGGCGCGGCCGCTCGGCGAGCGGATCCATTCGTTGCCGTGGGCTGGGGCGTGTCGCCCATGAGCATGGCCTCGCCAAGCGTGGGGACACGGGCCGCGACGGGGCCGACGTCGGCGGGCGCGTCGGTGGGCTTGGCCACCGGCTCCGCCGGCCGCGGCGCGGCACGGACAACCTCGCCGAGCTTGGGCGGGCCGACCCGCACGGGGGGCGTTGCCTCGGCCGCGGCTGGCGCGGGAGTGGGTGTGCTGGAGGCCCCCGGCTTGCTCCACGAGACCGCGTCCGGGTCGTCGAGTGTGCGCTTCGGCGCGGGCGCAGCCTCGGTCGTCGGGCGCGGCGCGGGCTCGGCCGCGAGCGTCTTCCAGTCGGCGTCGGGGCGATCGGGCACGATCACGATCGCGTGCCCAGGCATCATGCTCATGCGCGTGTAGAGGCGCGAGAAGAGCAGCCCCTGCCCCTCCGCCTCGAGGCGCGGCTCGTTCACCGCCAGCGGGTCGAGGGCCTCCTCGGGTGTGCGCGACTCGCGGTTCTGCGGCACTATCTCCACCCGCAGAGTTGCGCCGGGTGCCGCGTCACCGCCACCCCCCCCCACCCCACCACCCCCACCCCCCCCACTATTCACCACCTCGCCAACCGTCACCTGCGGAGGCGTCGGCTCGATCCAGCTCCGCACGAGCAGGCGAAGCGCACCCGGCGCGAGGCGGATGCGCTCGGCGTCGAGCGCGATCACGCGACCCGACGATTGCCCGGCCCGAACCACCTCCGTCCACGAGTATGCCTGGCCAAGCCACTGACGCTGCGTCGATCCCGAGGTCTGAAGCGCTTGCACCAGCGCCGGCACGCGCTCGACCGGCACCGAGACGATCCGGAACCCGTACGCGGCCCACAGATCCTCCAGATCGCGACCCAACGGCACGGGCTGATCGACAAACGGCGTGAGCGCGCCCGCGAGCGTGTGGGCGTCCACACCGGAGACGAACGTGGTGAGTTCCAGGCCCGGATCGGCGTCGGTCGCCGGATGGGCCATGACCGAGTCGGCCGCGCCGGGTGGATTGGCGGTGGGATGCGAACACGCGCCCGCCAGCAGCGGTAGAACGAGGACGGTTATCAAGACGCCGAAGCGGGGCATGAACCGGGATGATACGAACGAGACCCTGATTCGGATGCCCGGGTGAAAAGTCGCGTTGTGGGATGAGCAAGACGGTGTAGGTTTGTGCCGTGGGGACGGAGGTTCGCATGATGATCAAGAATGTCTGCGCGTGCCTGCTGCTGGCGAGCGGAACGTCCATGGCCTTTGCGGGCGCCCCCGGCGATGATGCCAATCAGCCCGCGTCCAAATCGCCGCCGCCGTCCCAATCGACCACCGCGAAGCCCGATGCCCCGGCGGCCACCCCCGCCGCGCCGACCATCGTGGTTCACGAAGGAGCCGCGCCCACACATGACGGCGACGGTCGGGTGGAGGTTGGGGGATTGAAGATCAGCATGGCCGGTTGGTCGCCGGATCGCCCGGCTCAGGGCGCGCCGCGGCATGCCGCGAACACCACCACCCCGCCGACTGTTCCCGCACCCCGCACCGACGGCGCGATTGTGATTCCGGACAACACCATGGGGCCGGGCGAGCCGGTCTGGTCGATCCGCGAGCGTGAGGCCGCCGAGCGCACGCGGGCCGCGGCGGAAGCCGACATCGCCCGGACCGAGGCGCAGCGGGCCCCGCACTCCTCCGACGGCTTTGGGTACCCGATCTATTCCGGGTTCGGCTGGCTCAACGACGGTGGATATCGCCACGGCCGGTTCGGCCTTCGCGGACCCGTGACCACCACCATCACGCGGTTTGATGATCTGGGCTCGACGGCGCAGCGGGCGTTCGCCGAGGCCGCGTATCCGCGGCTCAACGGGTCGCAAGATGCGCGGGACCGGGCCGTGAGCCAGTTCGGGCGGGATGCGACGCCGCCGATCGTGCGGATCCAGAACGATGTGGATCGGGCGCACATGGATGCGAATCGGGAGCATCCGAACCGGTGAGGGCGCGGAGTATCCACGGGATGCGCCGGAGGAACCGGCTCATCCCGGGCGTGTTACGCCGGGTCGCACTGGTTGATGCGGTCGATCAGCTTTCGGATCATGCCGAACTTGTAGCGGGTGTGGGGGAAGCTCAGACGCGGGAGCGTGAGGTGGTCTTCCTCGACCTCGAACGGGCCGCGCTGGACGATCTTGGAGGGCGAGGGGGTTGTGCCCTCGGGCTTGATGAGGATCTTGAACTCGTCGCTGAGGCGATCCACGTCGATCTGCTTGAGGGGCTTCTTGAGGCGGATGACGAGGTCGTCCTTCACGTAGCGCGACGAGTGGTAGATGCGGTAGAACTGGACGACGTGGTCGGCGGCCTCGGCGGGGGTTTTGAAGATGCGGTAGAGGTCGATGTCCTCCGGGCTGATCCAGCCGCGGGTCAGGAGCATCGTCCGCATCGCGTGGTCGAACTCCTCCCAGTACGTCTGGTTCGCACCCTCGACCATGACGATCGGGATCATCGAACTCTTGCCCGTCTGCACCAGCGTGAGGGCCTCGAAGGCCTCGTCCATGGTGCCGAAACCCCCCGGGAAGAGGGCCACGGCCTCGGACTGGCTGAGGAACATGAGCTTGCGCGTGAAGAAGTAGCGGAAGTAGACGAGCTTCTCGTCGCCGGCGATGACCTCGTTGGCGTTGGTCTCGAAAGGAAGGCGGATGGCGACGCCGAAGGAGGCCTCGCGGCCGGGGCCCTCGTGGCCGGCCTTCATGATGCCGTCGCCCGCGCCGGTGATGACCATCCAGCCCTTCTGGCCCATGATCGCGCCGAACTCGCGGGCGGCCGCGTAGTCCGGGTGGTTCACCGGCGTGCGGGCCGAGCCGAAGATGGAGACCTTGTGCGGCTCGGGGTACTGGCCGAAGACGCGGTAGGCGTAGCGCATCTCCTTGACGGCGGTGGTGATGAGCTTGAGCTCGCCGGTGTCGCGGCCGTCGGGGATGAGCTTCAGCGACGTCTGCACCAGATCGCGCACGAGCTTTGCGTTGAACGTCGTCGAGTCCACGCCCACGTGCTTGAGCAGGTCGTCGATCTTGGCGACCAGCGCCGGATCCTCGACGCGCTTGGCGGCGGGCTTCTCCGGGGGCGCGCCCACCGGCGGCGGAAGGGTCGAGGGCGAGGGAATGTCGAGCGGCTGGCGATTGTGTTCCGGAGGCATCTGGCGTTCCTGGGAGACTGAAAATCAAGTGGGGATAGTAGGGGCGGGAGGGCCCGGAGTTGGGAGGCCGCACTCCGGGCAGACCGCATTCTTCGCGATGCCGGTGCGGTCGTAGTTGCACTTCGGACAGAGATAGCGCCGCTCGCGGCGGCGAGCGAGAGTGTCCAATCGCCATGCGACGCAGGTAGAAAGGCTGGTGAGTGCGCAAGGTACCCACAAGGGAACGTACAACCCCCAGCCGGTTCGATGTCGTGAAAATACGAACCACCAGACCCACATTCGAACCGACTCAGGTCTGAGATGGCGGACCTCGAAGTGGCCATTCACGAAAGGGGCCGCACGGCCAACGACAACACTTCCCACCGTCACGGCCCCTCCATATCCCTCGTCTGACGTGTACCCCGCGTACCACCAGCCACTGACGATACACCAAACCACCAACAGCACCGTCACCGCCGCGCCGCCCCACTTGATCGTCTTGCGGAGTTTGGGGTGTGGCGTCATGGTGCGTTCAGTCTACTGCGAATCGGTGATGAAGCGAAAGCCCATGCTGATGGCCTTCAGCCTGAGGAAGGGGAGGCGGAGGGTGCCGAAGGCGGGCGGATTAGGCGTCGTGAGGAATCGCCACGGAGTGGCGGGCCACCCGGAGTCCGAGTACTCGGAGGGGTCAGGACGGGTACGCTCAGCACCGGAGGAGCCTTCGTGGCCAAAGCTCGTCAAGTCTTCGTCTGTCGCACCTGCGGCGCGGCCCAGAGTCGCTGGATGGGCAAGTGCCCGGACTGTGGCGCGTGGGATGCGCTCGAGGAGCAGCGCGTTGAAAAATCCGCCACCAAGGACCCGCAGCGAGGGCTGATCGAGTCGTGGCAGGCCGAGGGCGGCGGCGCGGCCGGGCAGCATGAGACCGGCTCGCCCGAGGCCCGCCCGATCGCCGAGGCCGGTGCCGGCGGCGGGCCCGTGGGACGCATCACCACGGGCATCGGCGAGTTCAACCGCGTCCTCGGCGGCGGGCTCGTCCCCGGAAGCGTCGTGCTCGTCGGGGGCGATCCGGGAATCGGCAAGAGCACGCTGATGTTGCAGGCGGCGGGGGCGATGGGAAAGACCAGCGGCGCGCCCGCCGCGTCGTCCGTGCTCTATGTATCAAGCGAAGAGTCCGCCGAGCAGGTCCGCATGCGGGCCACGCGCCTTGGCGTCGGCGAGGCTCCCGGCCTGTTCGTGCTCGCCGACACCAATCTTGCCCGCATCGTGGAGCAGACGCGGCGGCTGCTGCCGCGCGTGCTGGTGATCGACTCGGTGCAGATGATCTACAAGGCCGACCTGGATGCGTCGCCTGGGTCGATCGCGCAGCTGCGGCGATGCTGCGCGGAGCTGGTGTATCTGGCGAAGGTGAGCAACATCGCGGTGGTGCTCGTCGGCCACGTCACCAAGGACGGCCAGCTCGCCGGGCCGCGATTGCTGGAGCATCTCGTCGACGCCGTGCTGTACTTCGAGGGCGACCGCTACCACGCCCACCGCATTCTTCGGGGCGTGAAGAACCGCTTCGGCACCACGCTGGAGATCGGCATCTTCGAGATGACCGGCGACGGCCTGAAGGAACTCCCCGGCGGGCTCGGCGTGGGCGTCCTTGATCCCGGCGCGGGGGCCAAGGTCGGCGCGGTCGTCTGCCCCATCATCACCGGCACGCGCTGCGTGCTTGTCGAGCTTCAGGCCCTCACCGCCACCGGGTTCCTCGGCGCGGCCAAGCGCAAGAGCTCCGGCCTGGACGCCAACCGCCTGGCGATGATCATCGCCGTGCTGGAGCAGCACGCCGAGCTCCGCCTCGCCGATCGCGATGTCTTCGCCTCCAGCGTCGGCGGGATTCGCGTCGTCGAGCCCGCCTCCGACCTTGCGCTGCTGCTGGCGATCGCGGGGGCGCACTATCGCCGCAAGCTGGAACCGGGGACCGCCGTCGTCGGCGAGGTCGGGCTTGGCGGCGAGGTGCGGATGGTGAGCCAGATCGAGCAGCGGATCGGCGAGGCCGCGCGGCTCGGGTTCAAGCGGATCATCGTGCCGAAGCCCGGGCGCGGGACTCTGAAGGCGCTGGCGGGCGTGGTGGTGGATGCGGTCGCGACGATCGGCCAAGCCATCGAGCGTCTCGGCTGACCCCGGCTTCAATCAATGAAAAAGGCACGGGCGTGTAGACCCGTGCCAAGAAACCGGCAAGGCGTGCGGGCGCGGCTAAGCGCCCGCAAACCTGTCAGGAAGGTGCTCGAATGGGCGACGCGGGGCCGTCGCATGCCGGTTGAACGCGGCCGCGTGACCCGTATTGCAGGCCTATTTCCGAACAGTCGGAACCAGCCAATCGGGCATGGCGGCGGGTCGACCCGAACGATCTACGCACGCGAGCATGGATGTCCCTGTGAGCAGCGTGTCGCCCGGCTGGGGGCCAAACCCCGGGGTGATGCCCCCTTCGGACAGATGGGCCCCGGAGCACTCGGCCCGGACCACCTCGTACTCGTGCAGGATCTTCACACGCGAGCCCCCCGCCACGGTCGTTCGTATTTCAACAAGATCGTCGTAGAACGCGGGCCGCTTGTACGCGACCTCCAGCTTCACGATGACGAGGAACACCCCCGCGGCCTCGAGCTGCGCGTAGGTCAGGCCCGCATCGCGGAGCAGCTCCGTGCGCCCCATCTCCAGCCACGGGATGTACGCCGCGTGATGGGCCACGCCCATCGGGTCGCACTCGCAGTAGCGAACGCGGACGCGGTGAGAGCCGCTGGGGGGGATTGGCCGGGCCGGGCGGATGTCGTTGGCGGGAGTGGACATGCAGGAGAGCAGGAGAGCAGGAGAGCAGGAGAGCAGGAGAGCAGGAGAGCAGGAGAGCAGGAGAGCCAGATCGTACATCCCTTCATCTCTCTTCTTCTCCCGTTCTCCTGCTCTCCTGTTCACATCCGCGCGAACCATCTCCCTACAATCAACGACCCATGTCCACTCCGCTCCAGTTCGACAAGCACCTCGCCGCCAAGGTGCGGGTGCGCCCGCTGGAGGCCGACGACTCGCTCGCCCACCTCACCTACCTCCTGCACCGCGCGTACAAGCAGCACTCGGATCGGGGCATCAAGGCCTTGGCCGCGTTCCAGCCCGAGGAAGTGACCCGCAAGCGCATCGCCGGCGGCGAGTGCTTCGTAGCCCTTCACATGGGCAAAATCGTCGGCACCATACTCTTCAAGGATGCCGCTCGCACCGCGCTCGATGGCGTCGGTGGTTCGACCTCAATCCCCTGGTTCCAGCGCGGCGATGTCGCCAGCTTCTCGCAGTTCGCCGTCGAACCCGAGCACCAGGGGCACGGCATCGGCGGCGTGCTCATGCGCGCCGTCGAGCAGCGGGCCACCGAGACCGGCGCGGCGGAGATCGGCCTCTCCACCCCCGAGCCCGCCTCGTGGCTCGTGCAGATGTACCTCCGCCACGGCTACCGCGTCGTCGACCACGTGCAGTGGAAAGAGACCAACTACGTCAGCGCAATCATGAGCAAGGCGCTGCGATCCCCCGCCATTGTGGCCGCGCCGGGGCTCAACGGGCACTCGACCCGCGCCCAGTAAACACCGCCGCCGGAGCCCTCCCCATGACCGCCTCGATCTCGGTCAGCGTCGTCATCAACGCCGACCAGCCCACCGTCTGGAAGTTCTTGTCCGACCAGACCCGCTTCCTCGCGTGGATGACGTTCATCCCCGGCATGCCCGCGCCGGCCGGGTCGGTCTTCGAGCCGCGCCCGGACGGCGCGCTGCGGATCGTCTTCCCCAACGGAGGCCAGGCCAAGGGCAGCGTGCTCGAGCTCGACCCGCCGCGCAGGCTTGTGTTCACGTGGGGCTACGACCCGGACGTCGCCAAGACGGGCCTCGGGCCGGGCGCGACGCGAGCCGAGCTCACGCTCGAGTCCACCGCCGAGGGCGTCCACGCCACGCTCGTCCACAGCGGTCCGATGAGCGAGAAACTCGCCAAGGACCACGAAGCCGGCTGGCGGCACTACCTCTCGCTCCTCGCGGTGCAGAGCTCGATGGAGTTCCACCAGGCCCGGCTGGCCGATGCGCTCTCCGCATACTTCGCCGCCGCCGCCGAGCCCGACGCGGCCAAGCGTGACGCCCTGCTCGCCGCGTGTGCCGAGGCGAACGTCCGCGTCCGCTCCGCCTTCGCCTGCACCGACAGCCGCCCAGACCTGAGCGCCCACATGGCCAATGGCCTCAAGCACATGCCCGGATGCACGCTCGTGCAGAACGGCCTGGTGAACCACATCCACGGCGTGGCGCGGGTGCCCTGGAAGGTGATGTCCGGCGAGGGGAAGATGGTCTTCAAGGGGGAGAACATCGTGCGGTTCTCCCCGGCGGGGAAGATCGCGGAGATCGTGGGCTTTCAGGGCTGAGCGACATGCCCTGTCCGGCGATGACGTCCGGCATAGCTGCCGGGCGCGGCGCTCCGCTGGGTTGGGATGCATCGGCCAACGAAAAGGCCCCGGAACGTGTCCGGGGCCTTCGAAGTCAATCCAAACGATGCGTGGGCAGGCGAGCCGTGAAGCTCATGTCACACGCAGCCGCCGGCGAACCACGAGTTCAGGAAGTCGAAGATGTTCTGAACCTGCAGGGTTCCGGTAGCGCCGTCGCCGCCGACGAGTGCGCCCTTCTTGCCCGCGAACCAGTCGTTGAGGAAGTCGAAGATGTCCTGCACCTCAAGCGACGTGTTGTGGTTGTAGTTGGCAAAGCAGCAGGGCGAGGCGACGTTGCCGAGCGTGCCCGGAACGGTCACGGGCGTGTTGCAGGTGCCCGAGGTGGTGACGAACTTGGAGACCACCATTCCGGACACGGTGTCCAGAGCAGCGGCGCACGCGGCCGCGTCGGCGTAGGCGGTTGAGCACGTCGAGCCTCGGCAGCAGACGCCCGAGGGGGCCACGGGGCAGGTGTTGGGGGTGCACGTGCCGTTGACCGTGAGCGTGCCGACGTCACAGGTAGCGGTATTGGAGCCGAGCGCATCGCCGGGTGTTGCCAGGGCGCACGCGCCGTCGGAGAGGCAGCAGATGCCGACCTGCGGCTGCACGCAGGTGTTGGGGGTGCAGGCGCCGTTCACGACGAGGTTGCCTGTGGCGCACGATGCGGCGGGGATGGCGGGGGTCGCGACGACGCAGCTTCCATCGGACTGGCAGCACACGCCGACCTGGGGCTGCGGGCAGGCGTTGGGTGCGCAGGAACCGTTTGGCACCAGGACGCCGGAACTGCACGTTGGACCGGCGGTGGCGGCGAAGCAGCCGCCGTTGTCCTGGCAGCAGACGCCGACGAACGTGCCGACGCTGCCCTCGAGCACGAAGGGAATGTTGTAGGGATAGCCGCCCGGATTGTTGATCCACGAGGCGGACTGATAGGTCGAATCGAAGACGCCGATGTACGCGCCGGCGTTGAACTGCAGGGCGGAGCCGAAGGGGACGCCCAGCGGCGTGGTGACGGGCGGCACGAAGGGGCTCGCGCCGTTGGTGCCGCTGAACTCGATCCAATAGGTGCCGGGGCCGAGCGTGACGTTGGGAACGTTGGCGATGAGCTTGAAGAGCGGGCGGGCGGTATCGGTGAGGGTGGCCTGCACGCGGAAGATGTTGGCGAAGGCGGAGTTGGCGGTGTCGAGGACGTTGGTGGTGGTGTCGCCCCAGAGCACGAGCGTGCCGGGGGTGCGGGGATCACGATCGACGATGCGCACGCGCAGCGAGGTGTAGGGCAGGGTGGGAGCCGGCGGGACCGTGGGAGGCGTGGCGTAGGTCTGGTAGCCGAGGGTGTAGAACGTGTTGATGTCCCAGGCCTGACCGGCGGGAATGGTGAACGAAGTGGACAGCCTCAGGGTGCCGCCGAAGCCGACGCCGAGCGCGTTGCCGCCGGTGGCGAGCTGGGAGACATCGCCCCCGCCGGCGCCGACGCCGGTCTGGGTGACGATGCCGCCGTTGTGATAGAGGATCGGGGCCGTCCAGCAGTTGGCCGAAGCGCACAGCACGCCGACGCCGCCGAAGTTGCCGCCGACGGCATTGCAATCGGACTCGAGCAGGCGATTGCAGCCGCCGTTGGGAAGGCAGCAGGCGCCGGGCTGGGGGCAGCCGGCCGCGCCGCAGGCGGTGCCGTCGCTCGTGTACGTGCCACCCGAGGTCTGGCACCACGACTGCGTGACGGAGGTGCAGGAGCCGTCGTGCTTGCAGCACGCGCCGGCGGGGCATGGGTTTGTGGGAGAGCAGGTCGCTCCTTCGGACGTGAACGTGCTCGGGGCAACGCAGGCGAACTGTGCGACCATGGTGCATCCGGCGTTCTGCGGTGAGCAGCAGGCGCCGGGCTGGCCGCAGACCACAGTGCCGCACGTGGAGTTTGAGCCTCGCCAGACGCCGACGGGGGAGGTCTCACAATCGGCGGGCACGCCGAATGAGCAGCTCCCGTCCTGGCGGCAGCAGGCACCGGACAGGGCCGGATTGCGGAAGTAGTTCACCACACCGGAAAAGCAACGCGGCGTATTGACGGCCCCGAACGTCGTGGCCGGCCGAGCGCTGTCGCTGAACAGAGTCAGGTCGATGTTGGTCCACGTCGTCTGGGGCGGGGTCGTTCCGGTGAGGGTGGTGTACCGAATCCCATTGCCGGTGGTCGCGGAGTAGAGACACACAGCGACGGTCTGCCCGGCAGGAACGGTGATGGGATTGCTCAGCGCGATCGTCGCGAGCGTGCCGGTGCCCGCGCTGGTCACCGTCAGGGTCTGGGCCACGGTCCAGCCCGTTGTCGCACCCGTAAAACCGGCGTAGGAGCCCGCGCGGTAATAGACGGTCACCGTGGCCGCGGTGCCGGCCGCGGCGTTGAAGTAGGTCTGGAACGAGGTCACGTACAACGTCGTGTTGTTCGTCGAGGACAAGTTCATGAAGACCATGCCCGCGCCGGTGTTGGACGTCGCCGTCGAGATCGTGAGCCCGAACGACATGGACGTCGTGCACAACAGAACAAGGAGCGGCACCAAGAACCGACAGAGCAGCCTCGACATGACGCGGCCTCCCACAAGAGCACCCCGCCGCCTCGACGTGGACGCGCCAGCCTACCAAGTTCCTTGGCCACTGCAAGCCATTTCTGCGGCGAGCACGATCTTGCCACCGACTCCCACCCGGCGGCGGACCGCCCGAGCCTCGGCTCGGCGCCATCCGGGCGAGTTCCCGCCCCCACCCCCTCGGTCCGAGAATCCCACAGCTTGTCGGTGCTCGGCGGGCGAATGCTCAACCAGCCCACCGAGACGCCGTTCATAGACAGATAGCGCCCGCCGCCTGAGGTCGGACGGCTCAGCGGTGGAGACGAGGCCGGGGGCGTTCGACCCGTCGCTACTTGCTCTTGGTATCGCCCCGGGCGAAGATGCTGGCCACGTAGTTGAGGACGTCGGTGGCGGAGGTCTCGTTGTAGCCGAACTGCTTGATGAGACGCTGCTTGACGATGTCGATCTTCTGCTGGGTCTCGTCGTCCACCACGCTGCTCACCAGGTTCTTGAGCTTGATCGTGTCGCGCTGGTCCTCGAAGAGCTTGAGCTCGAGGGCCTTGTACAGGCGCGCGTTGGTGTTGTACTCGAAGCGCTTGCCGTCGAGAGCGAGGGCGCCGATGTAGTTCATGATTTCCTGGCGGAAGTCGTCCTTGCGGCTCTCGGGGATGTCGATCTTCTCCTCGATCGAGCGCATGAGGCGCTCATCCGGCTCATCGTCGCGCCCGGTGTAGCGGTTCTTGACGCGCTCGCGCTGCGTGTACGCCCGGACGTTCTCGATGTAGTTGGCGCAGAGCCGCTTGATCGCGTCCTCGTCGGCGCTGATCGCCCGCTGCACCTCCGCCTTGATGATGTCCTCGTACTCCTCGCGCACGATCGCCAGCATCTCGCGGTACCGCTTGCGGGTGTCCTCGTCGCTGATGAGGGAGTGGTGCGAGAGGCCGGCCTCGAGCTCGTTCATGACCATGAACGGATTGATGCACTTCTCCTCCACCGCCTGCCGGCCGACCAGCGCGTTGGAGATCTTGTCCTGCACATACCGCGGCGAGATTCCCTCCATTCCCTCGTGGGCCGCTTCCTCCTTGAGCTCCTTGATCGAGTCCTCCGTGTACCCCGCGATGGCCCGGCCGTTGTAGAGCTTCATCTTCTGCAGCAGCGTCAGGCCGCTCTTCTTCGGCGGGTCGAGCCGGCTGAGCACGGCCCACATCGCCGCGACCTCCAGCGTGTGCGGGGCGATGTGGATGCCCTTGATCCGCTCGGCGCCGAAGTCCTTCTGGTAGATCTTGATCTCGTCGTCGAGCCGGATGTTGTAGGGAATGTCGATCTTGATGGTGCGGTCCCGGAACGCCTCCATCATCTCGTTGGATTGCAGCCGCTTGTACTCCGGCTCGTTGGTGTGGCCGAGGATCACCTCGTCGATGCCCGTCTGCGCGAACTTCTTGGGCTTGATCAGGTGCTCCTGGCTCGCCCCGAGCAGGTCGTAGAGGAACGCCACATCCAGCTTGAGCACCTCGATGAACTCGCAGATGCCCCGGTTGGCGATGTTCAGCTCGCCGTCGAAGTTGAACGCCCGCGGGTCGGAGTCGGACCCGAACTGCGCGATCTTGCGGTAGTTGATGTCGCCCGTCAGCTCCGTCGAGTCCTGGTTCTTCTCGTCCTTGGGCTGGAAGGTGCCGATGCCGACCCGATCCTTCTCGCTCAGGATGATGCGGCGCACCTTCACGTGCTTCATCACCTGCCGCCAGTCGCCGCCATAGTGCCGCATCAGATCGGCGCACACCTTTCGGCAGAACGGATCCAGCTCGCCCGGCACGCGGAGCTGCCCGCCGCGGTTCTTGGGCTGGTAGCGCCCGTTGAGGCGTGACAGGATGTCCGCCCGCGCCTCGCGCGGCACAAGCAACAGCGGCTCCTCGTGCATCGGGCAGGGGAACTCGTGGTCCATCGAGCCCGGCCCGCAATGCTCGTCGAGCATCCAGCTGAACGAGTACAGCGCTCCGTCGTCCGTTCGCGAGTACGCCTCCAGCCCCTTCTTGAGCAGCCGCGCGATTGTTGACTTCGACGACCCCACCGGCCCGTGCAGCAGCAGGATGCGCTTGTCGGTGCCGTACCCCTCGGCCGCGGAGCGGAACACATCCACCAGCTGCATCAGCGCCAGATCGAGCCCGTAGATCCCGTCCGCGCCGTGGTCGAACGGATCGGAGAAGAAGTGGTAGCGGACGCAGTCCTTCTTGAACAGCTTGTACTTCTCAAACCCGTACGACAGGATGGCGTCGTACGCCCGCTGATACGCGTTGCGCAGCACAGCGGGGTTCTTGCCCACGATGTCGAGGTAGTCGAAGAACGAGCCCGACCAGTTGTGGTTCTGGAACGAGCGCCGGTCCAGCCGCGACTCGATGAGCGAGGCGATCTCCTGCGACCCCATCGGGCCGCCCGCCGCGCCTCCGCCGCCGGAGTCGAACGAACCCATCGAACGTCGTCCCGACATGTCCTCGGCCATGGCGCGCACTCCCCAATCAGGGCCGAGAGCGGCCCGGTGTTGTGGATCGTCACAAGAGCGGAAATGGCTTGCGCCGGTGTTTCCGCCGAGGCTGGAGGGATGTATCGGCCTCCCCGGGGCCGGGGATCAAGCCCATGTGTCGGCCCAGACTCTCATACGCACGATCGTCCGAGCCGGATCGCGAGATATCGGTCCGCCGGGTCCCCTTCGTCGCGGGCTACGCTGGCGACATGTCCTTCGGGCTCGGCCGCGGCCGCCAACTCGACGATGCACCCGGAACGGTGGGAATCTCCCCGACCGACCTTCCGCCATTGCCCGACGCCATCATGACCAACCCGCACGCGGGACGCATCGACCCGCGCCGGTGGTTCGCCGACCCGTCGCGCCCCTTCGAGATCGAGATCGGGTGCGGCAAGGGGGGGTTCATTCTTCAGGAAGGGGCCGCCAACCCCGGCGTCAACTACCTCGGCATCGAGTACGCCCGGGAGTTCTACCTCTACACCGCCGATCGGGTGCGGCGTCGCATTCTGCCCAACGTGCGTCTGCTGCACGCCGACGCCACGGACTTTCTCCGGTGGCGATGCCCGGATTCGGTGGTGCGCGTCATCCATCTGTACTTCTCCGATCCGTGGCCGAAGACCAAGCACCACAAGAACCGGGTCGTGCAGGATGAGTTCCTCGGCGAGGCGTGGCGCGTGCTGCTGCCCGGGGGCGAGTTGCGCGTGGTCACCGATCACGACGACCTGTGGACGTGGGACTGCGAGCACTTCGATCGATGGGCCTCTCCCCCCCCCACGCACGCGCCCGCCGGCGCGATTCCCGACGCCGTTCGCACCCGCTTCCGCCTCCCCCCGCGGCCGTTCGAGCGTCACCCCTTCGTCGCACCGACCTGGGCCGACGAGGGGGAGACTGTGGGCACGAACTACGAGCGGAAGATGTGCACGGACAAGCCGCCGCACGCGTGCGTGCTGGTCAAAGTGCCTGCGACCTGAGGGCCTTCCACGATTGCCCCGCACACCCCGAATCCCGGGGCAATTCCGCATACACGGAGTTCAGACGCCACGAATATCGGCCGATGTCATCCGGATGACTGGCGCGCAGGACACTCCGGCACCGCCGAACCACGGCGCGAGCGGCCCAAGTGGCGCGCACATCGCGTCCCAGATCGGCGCGCTTGTCGACGCCCGCCGCCTCGCCGAGCAGGCCAGCCAGGCCAAGAGCGAGTTCCTGGCGAACATGAGCCACGAGATCCGCACGCCCCTGACGGCGATTCTCGGCTACGCGGAGCTGCTCCTGGACCCCACGCTCGACGACGAGGAACGCCGCCAGCACGCGCTCACCATCCGCCGCAACGGCGATCACCTGCTCGCGATCATCAACGACATCCTCGACATCTCGAAGATCGAGGCGGGCCGCATGACCGTTGAGACGATCCCCACCTCGCCCCGCGTGCTGCTCGAAGAGGTCTGCTCGCTCATGAACGTTCGAGCGCTGGCCAAGGGCATTGCGCTGCGGCTGGTCGTCGACGGAACGCTCCCCGCGGGCGTGCGCACCGATCCCACGCGCCTGCGGCAGATCCTGCTCAACATCGTCGGCAACGCGATCAAGTTCACGCAGGCCGGAGAGGTCGTCATTCGGGCCTGCTTCCTCGACGCGCCGGAGCCCGTGCTCCGATTCGAAGTCTCCGACACCGGGCTCGGGCTCACGACCGAGGAGATCTCCCGGCTGTTCGCGGCCTTCACCCAGGCCGACACCTCCACCACGCGCCGCTTCGGCGGCACGGGCCTTGGTCTGTCGATCTCCAAGCGTCTCGCGCAGATGCTCGGGGGCGACATCTCCGTGGCCTCCGTGCCCGGCAAGGGGTCCACGTTCACCATCACCGTCGCCGCCCCGGCGCTCGACGGCGCTGGGCCCGAGGCCAGCAGCCTGGTCGTCCCCCGCGCCGAGGCCGGCGCGCACGCAGCGGCCACGCTCGACGGCGCCCGCGTGCTGCTCGTCGAGGATGGGCCGGACAATCAGCGGCTGATCTCGCACCATCTGCGGCGCGCCGGCGCGGCCGTGGACGTCGCCGACAACGGGGCCCAGGGCCTTGCCCGCGCGCTCGACCACACGCGGCCCGCGCCCGACCTCATCCTGATGGACATGCAGATGCCCGAGATGGACGGCTATGAGGCGACACGCCGAATCCGCGCCGCGGGCCTGACCATGCCCATCGTCGCGCTCACCGCCCACGCGATGGGCGGAGACCGCGACCACTGCGTCGCCGCGGGGTGCAGCGACTATCTGACCAAGCCCGTTGATCGGGCCGCGCTTGTGGATCTGTGCGCTCGGTGGGTCTGCGTGGCGAGGGCCAACGCCCACGCGGAAGCTCCGGCCTCGGGTGCCGGACGGAAAGACGAAAAGGGTGGCTGACGGGACTCGAACCCGCGACCCCGAGAATCACAATCTCGTGCTCTAACCAACTGAGCTACAGCCACCATCACACCCGGCGCCTGGAAGGGTGCGGGCAGGGGTGAAGGGTACGCGCTCAGGGGTGAAACGTCCCGTCCGGACCAAACAGGGACAAATCCCTACCGATTCTCGCGGCCCCGAAGGCCCCCCGAAGCCCGGGGGAGTACTGGGACTCTTCCATCCAGATTGCCCTCGGTTCGGATGCGGGGGTAGGTTACCCTTCCCAAATCGAGTTTCCGCGGGCCCTTTGCCCGCTCCTGCGTACTCGGATGACATTGGAGCCCATTCATGTCCACCCTTGCCAGCCCGCCCGCCTCCCTTTCCTCCGCTTCCGGCCACAAGATCAACCTGACCGGCGACCGAGTCCATCGAAACGTCGCTCCGGCGCGGCTGGTTGAGCTCGCGGTGGCCCGCGGCGAGGGCGTGCTGGCCTCCAACGGCGGGCTGGTCTGCCTCACCGGCGACCGTACCGGCCGCTCGCCCAAGGACAAGTACCTCGAAGATACCGCCCCGATCCACGACAAGATCGGCTGGGGCGGGTTCAACACGCCCGTCACCCCCGCGAACTTCGACTACCTCCTCGGCATCGCCACCGAGCACATGAACTCCCGCAAGGACCTGTTCGTGTTCGAGGGCTTCGTCGGGGCCGACCCGAAGCACCGCCTGTGCGCCCGCGTCATCACCGAGCAGGCGTGGCACGCGCTGTTCATCCGCACGCTCTTCATCCCGACGGACTCCCCGGCCGCGGGCAAGAACGCCGTCTGGAAGGCCGAGGGCGGATGGACCATCATCAACGCGGGGAAGCGCCGCCTCACCGCCGAGGAGCAGGCCAAGCTGGGCGTCAAGAGCCCCGTCATGATCGCCCAGTCCCTCACGCGCAAGATGGTCGTCATCGTCGGCTCCGAGTACGCCGGCGAGATGAAGAAGAGCCTGTTCTACGCCATGAACTTCGACATGCCCGAGGTGGGCGTGTTCCCGATGCACTGCTCGGCCAACGTGGACAAGAAGGATCCGTCCAACGTCGCCCTGTTCTTCGGCCTCTCCGGCACGGGCAAGACCACCCTCTCGGCCGATCCAAACCGCGCCCTCATCGGCGACGACGAGCACGGATGGGGCGACACGGGCGTGTTCAACTTCGAGGGCGGGTGCTACGCCAAGTGCATCAAGCTCACCAAGGAGGGCGAGCCGCAGATCTGGAACGCCATCAAGTTCGGTTCCGTGCTCGAGAACCTCGACATTGATCCGATCTCGCGCATTCCGAACTACGACTCGCAGAAGTACACCGAGAACACCCGCGCGACGTACCCGCTGGACTACATCCCCGACGCGGTCATCCCGTCGGTTGCCGGGCACCCCAAGAACGTCATCTTCCTGACGGCCGATGCATTCGGCGTGATGCCGCCGGTGAGCAAGCTCAGCCGCGAGCAGGCGATGTACTACTTCATCAACGGGTACACGGCCAAGCTCGCCGGCACCGAGCTCGGCGTGACCGAGCCGCAGCCGAACTTCTCGACGTGCTTCGGCAGCCCGTTCATGCCGCGGCCACCGAAGGTGTACGCGGAGATGCTCGCCAAGAAGGTCGCGGACCACAACGCCGACGTGTGGCTGCTCAACACCGGCTGGACCGGCGGCCCCTACGGCGTCGGCAACCGGTTCAAGCTCGCGTACACCCGCGCGTTTGTCACGGCGATCCTCAACGGGACGCTCCGCAACGCGAAGTTCACGCCGGACCCGGTGTTCGGGCTGCCGATTCCGACCGAGGTCGCGGGCGTGCCGAGCGAGGTGCTCAACCCGCGCAACACCTGGAAGGACGGCGCGGCCTACGACACGAAGGCCAAGGAGCTTGCCGCCAAGTTCCGCGCCAACGACCAGAAGTTCGACATGCCCGCGGTCGTTCGCAGCGCGGGGCCCAAGGCCTGATGTCGTTCCGCCCGCCCGGGGCCGACCTCAACGAGGTCGGCCCCGCACGCGGCCCAAACCCGGGGAGACACCGCCGCTCCCCGTCCATTCACCCCCACCACCATCCCCCCCACCCTACCATGCACCCCAAAGGGCACGGACGGTGACTCTCTCGACGTCCGTCGGCTCGCGGGCGCGGCCCTTCCTTTCCGAAACCGTTTTCCGGAATCCAGAACATGCGTATTGACGTTGTCGGCAAGCACATCGAGATCACCCCCGCCATCCAGGACTACGCGCAGAAGAAGGCGGACAAGCTCACCAAGCTCTTCGACGGCACCCAGCAGATCCGCGTGCTGCTCGAGTCGCCGCAGGGCAAAAAGGCCGAGTTCCATGTCGAGGTCGTCGTGGACGTTGAGAAGCACGACGACTTCATCGCCAACTTCACCGGCCCCGACCTGTACGCCGCCATCGACACCGCCATGGACAAGGCCGCGCGTCAGGTGAGGGACTACAAGGAAAAGCTCCGGACCTGAACTTCCCTCCGTCGCCCCCAGAATGGCGGCCGCGCAAACCCCACCCCCCCACCATGAAACTCACCCAGATCGTGTCCAAGGGCGCCATCGTCGCGAAGCTTCCCACCGGGGAACGCGACGTCGTCATCTCACGACTGGTGGATGCGCTCATCTCCTCCGGCGCGGCCGACGCGTCCCTGCGGGCCGATCTCATCTCCCGTGTTCTCGAGCGTGAGCGCATCGGCTCCACCGGGTTCGGCAAGGGCATCGCCGTCCCGCACGTGAAGCACAAGAGCGTGAAGAAGCTCGCCGCGGCCATCGGCCTGGCCCCCGGCGGCCTCGACTTCAACGCCCTCGACCACCAGCCCGTGTACACCGTCTTCCTGCTCCTGTCGCCCGCCGACAAACCCGACGACCACCTCCAGGCGATGGAGGTGATCTTCAAGCACCTCTCGCAGGAGACCTTCCGGCGCTTCCTCCGTCAGGCCCAGACCGCCGACGACGCCTGGACGCTCCTGGAAGAGGCCGACGGGCACCAGATCGGCGGGTGATCTCCCCGTTTTTCCTCCCTCTCCGTCTCATCGCGGCCGCTCGGCCGCTCTTCATCAAGGGCTTGTTCGTGTCCAACCGTGCCTCGGTCAAAGTCATCATCGCCAACAAGCTTGGGCTCCATGCCCGGCCGGCGATGTGCTTTGTCGACGCGGCGATGCCCTTCAAATCGTGCGTCACCGTCAAGCGCTCCGACCAGCAGGTTGACGGCAAGAGCATCATGCAAATGATGATGCTCGCCGCAACCAAGGGCACCGAGCTCGAGATCATCGCCGAGGGCGAGGACGCCGAGGCGGCCGTGGCCGCGCTGAAGGTGCTCGTCGAGAGCTGCTTCGACGAGGATTGACGAGCATTATCGCAAAGCCGTCGTAGCCCTTCGCGCCCACGGTCTGGATCGCCGTCGCCGTTACGCGCCTGTCGGCCGCGGCCAGCCCCAGCATCTCGCGCACGCCCCGCACCCGCGCATCGCGGCTCGCCCTGTCCACGACCTCCCCATCCCGCACCACATTGTCGGCGATGATCACGCACCCGGGCAAAGCAAGCCGCATCGCCCATCGGAAATAGTCCGGGTAGGTTTCCTTGTCCGCATCGATGAACACGAAGCCGAAGCGCGACTTCTCTTTGGAAAGCGCGGCCAGCGAATCAAGCCCGCGCCCGAGTCGAACCTCCACGAGCTTGCCAAGCCCCGCCCTCGCGATGTTCGCACTTGCCACGCGGGCACAGTCCGGATTGATCTCGAGCGTGACCAGCCGCCCGCCGCGCGGCAGGGCGCGGGCGAGACAGATCGTGCTGTACCCGCCGAGCGTGCCGATCTCGAGGATCCGCCAGGCCCCGCACGATCGAGCGAGCAGCGTGAGCATCCGGCCCTGGAGCGGCGACACGCTGATGGCGGGCAGGCCGGCTTTGGCGCTCTCGACGAGCGCGCGATCGAGCGCGGCGTCTTTGCCCAGCAGCAGTCCCTCGAAGTACCCATCCACCGCATCCCATTTCGCCCGCGCCATGTTCGGTCCTTTGCGTTCGATCCGGCCGATATTCCTATTCTGTCCCGCTCGATTGTTCGCCCCCGAAAGGACTCCGATGGCCCGCGGCCAGCACCTCTCCGCCTACCAGAAGAAGATCGTCAACCGCTACTACGAGCACCTCGACACGATCTCCATCACCAAGGTCGCCGAGGCCGCGACGGAGCTGTATCTGTGCGAGAGCCCGAAAAAGGCCGACAAGCTCTGGCAGACGGTGGAGAAGGTCCTCGCGAAGACGGCCGCGAGCGACAAGGCCATTCAGAAGATCATCGCGACGCGGGATGTGAAACTGCTGGCGGAACTGGTGACCAAACTCTCGAAATAGATCACTTTCCCAAGAGGCTCTTGCTCAGCGCTGCCAAAGCTGCGCGATCGGTGGGGAAGAGCATGTTGTGGGCAGAGGTGATGTGCGCCCGAGACGGATCGGGCGAAGTGTAATCAAACCCCTCCAGTGATCCGGCCCTGTCCACAAACAGGCCAAGTCGGCGAACGCCCGTCGGCGTTTCGTATCGAACGTACCAGTTGCACAGCACATACCCGAGGGAACGGCTGATGCCGTCGCTCATCAACGCCGAGAAACTCGAAACTTCAGTCGGTGTGAGGGACCGAACGGTTTGAATCGTTCGCTTCGACGGGTCGGCTTCACACGTACCGGATTCGAGCCACGCGGCGCTTACAGCGGCATGTCGATCGGCAAAATGGGCGGCGCACCCTGGCAATGTTCCGAGTACACACGCCGCGATGATCGCCAGTGCACGCATCATGGTCAGCCTCTCAGGCAGTTGGCGCAGCGCATAAAAAAGCACGGGCCAAAGGCCCGTGCTTCGTGAATCACTTGATCTCGGTGATCACGGCCGTCTTCGCGACAAACCGCATCCCGGTCCAGTACTGGTCGATCTCGTGCATCGAGTTGTCCGCCAGCCCGTCCTTGAGCGCGACCGCCCGGGCCCCGTCGAGCGACACATCGCACGAGAACCCCGACGTCTTGCTCGGCCACGCCACCCATAGCGCGCCCGCCGGACGCATGAGCTTGGCCAGCTGGCTGAACCGACGCGCCAGCGTGTTCTGGTTGGGGACAAACAGCACCGCCAGATCGAACCCGGCCCCGCGCATCGCCGAGTGCCGAAGCTCAACGCCATCGGGAAGCTTGCCCAGCTTGTCCGGGAAGTACGACGGCGCATCGATCAGCACCACGACGTGGCCGCCCTGGATTCCCAGCCGCTTCGCGAGCGGGCCCGTCGCCGACGCGGCGGGCTTGGCGGCCTTTGAAACCGGGCGATCCGACTTGGCGGACTTGCTCGTCTTGCCCGCGGCGGACTTCCCGGGGGTCTTCGTCTTGGCTTTGGTGGTGGTTGGCATGGGGACGTTATTTTACGCCGCTCAACCCAGCCCGGCTCCCCGAAGCCTCGAAATCAGTTCCGACCGCCGTTTGGGGTCCACGCCGCACTGAAGTTCGGCCGCGGGGCGTACCCAGATTGCCATGCGCGGATCGGGGTCCTTCGGGGCCTCATACCGCGGAATCACGTGCCAGTGGATGTGATTCAACTGATTGCCGAGGCACTCGTAGTTGATGCGGCGCGGCGAGAACGCCCGCACGATCGCGTCCGCCACGCGACCCATGTCCTCGTTCAACCCCGTCCGGCGCGCGGGTGTGAGCAGATGCACATGCTCGGCGTGGTCCTTGAGCAGCAGCACGCACCACCCCTCGTACGCCTGGTGGTCGTGCAGCACCGCGATCGACTCGCGCAGCTCGGCGATGAAGAACGGGTTGGTCCCCGCGCGGGCCTCGGCGATGCGCTGGCAAGCATGGCAATCGAGCATGCCGGAGTTTACGTGCGCCATCCGGCCCCGCACTCCGGACACCGGTCGAACTCGCGCCCGCTCTCGAGCAGCCCCGTCATGTCGTACCCGCAGCAGGCGCACCGCGAGGCATACCAGCGTTTGCGCCGCCGCATGAGGATGGGCAGGAAGATCGCCGGTCCAAGCGTGATGAGCCCCGCCGGGATCAGGATCGTGTACGCCCACAGCGTGCCCGCCGCGCAGTAGCACGTCTCTCGCTTGCGATACAGCACATCGAGCGGCATCACGGCGGCGGCCTCGACAAGCGTGCCCGTGAAGAGGACGGCGCTGATCTTTGCGAGCGCCTGCTCGTACCGCCCGCCGCGCCGCAGCGTCCGGGAGCAGAACCCGTGCATCAGGATCCACCCCGCGACCCAGAACACAAGGCACCACCCGATGATCAGCACATACGCGGTCCGCTCGCTGATCTCGATCCGGTATCGCGACTCGACCTGCCCGATGGTCGACAGACCGCACACCACTGCGACCGTGAGCCCCACGCCCACCAGCGACGACGCGGCGAGGCTCAGCCACACCGGCCATCCACCCCTCGTGCGCGGCCGGGGCCTTCGCACCGGCCACACGATCATCGCCTGCAAGGCCGCCAAGCCAAAGACAAACACCGCCACCCAGCCCCAGAACTCACCCGCTTTGAGCACGCGAGCACACTCGTTCCAGTTCCAGTCTCCGAAAGGATGCCCGGGCCCCGCCGTGTCCACCTGGATCACCCACACAAACATGACGGCAACGACTAGCACGCTCTGGGCGGCCCAGAACCACGTAACCATCCGCCACTTGCTCATCGCGTGGACGGAGGCGTCGGAGGGCGGAATCTCGCTCGCGGCCAATGGGTTCCTCGCGTGTTGGGCCGAATCAGACATCCATTCTTGCCGATACCATGCACCGATGTCGGCCTCCCCCACTCCTTCCTCAATTGCGGTGCAGAGGTGCATGGACGCCGCGTGCGGGGCCGAGTTTCCCATCTCCTCGGTGCTTACGGCCTGCCCCGCGTGCGAATCCGCCGGACGCGGCGAGAGCCTCCTCGACATCGTCTATGACTGGGACGGCCTCCGACGCACCACTCCGCTCGACTTCTCCCGCCTGTTTCGACCCGAGACCGCACTCAACGGCTCTGGCGTCTGGTCGTTCTTCGATCTCCTGCCCTTCGCCCCGTCGCGGTCCGCATGCGTCAGCGTCGGCGAGGGTCGCACCATCCTCCAACACGCCGTCGACCTCGCTCGGCACATCGGGTTCAAGGGCCGCTCCGCGTCGGATGAGCCGCGATTCTTCCTCCAGTACGAGGGCATGAACCCCTCGGGCTCGTTCAAGGACAACGGCATGGCCGCGGGCTTCACGCACGCGAAGATGGTCGGCGCCAAGGTCGTCGCCTGCGCCTCGACGGGCAACACCAGCGCGTCGCTCGCCATGTACGCCCAGCGCGCCGGCATGCGGGCCTTTGTCTTCATCGGCGACGGCAAGATCGCGTTCGGCAAACTGAGCCAGGCCCTGGACTACGGCGCGACAACGCTCCAGATCGCCGGAGACTTCGACGCCTGCCTCGCCCGCGTCCGCGAGATTGCCGCCGACCCCGCTCGCGGCGTGTACCTGCTCAACTCCGTCAATCCCTTCCGCCTCGAAGGGCAGAAGACGATCATGCACCGCATGCTGCGCGATCTGTCTTCGGGCGCGGGCCTCGCAGTTCCCGATTGGATCGTCGTCCCCGGCGGCAACCTCGGCAACTGCTCCGCCTTCGCCAAGGCCTTCTTCGAGCTCCACGCCCTCGGCGCCATCGATCGCCTGCCGCGCCTCGCCGTCATCAACGCGAGCGGAGCCCGCACGCTCGACCGCATGGTGAACGAGCTGGGCATCCGCTGGACTCCCGCCCCTTCGTCACTCCGTCACTCCGTCACTCCGTCACTGCTCGGCTCCTTCAATCGCGCCGCCGTCAACACCGAGTTCGCCCGCATGGACGCCGCGAAGGAGCGCGCCCACACCGTCGCCAGCGCCATCGAGATCAACCGCCCCGTCAATCTCCCCAAGGCCCTCCGCGCCCTCCACGCCATGAACGGCGTTGTCCGCTCAGTCACCGACGAGGACATCCTCGAGCACAAGGCGCTCGTCGGCCGCTTCGGGTGCGGATGCGAACCCGCCTCCGCGGCCTCCGTCGCGGGAGCCGCCATGCTCCTCCGCGAGGGCGTCATCCGTCCCGACGAATCCGTCGTCTGCATCCTCACCGGACACCAGCTCAAGGACCCCGACGCCACCGTCACCTACCACACCGGCATCGACACCAAGTCTGCCCAATCTGACATTGGGCCGCAGCACCGCCACGAGCCGCGCGGCCGCCTTGCCAATCGGCCCATCCGCGTCGCCGACGACCTCAACGCCATCCTGCGGGCCATGGACCTGGCCTGATCAGGCCGCGCCGGGGCCCGGGGATTTCACCCGTTACCGGGCTTGATCCCGCTGTTCGGGAACCATTCCCCATTCGGGCCGGAAAGATCGATGGCCGCTCGCCGTCGCGACGGCATGCTTGTTCCCGCGGCCGCGTCTCGCCGCACAGTTCACCCATCAGGAAGTCTCCGTGCACGCCACTCTTGCGCGCTCAGCCCTCGCCACGCTCTTCGTCGCGGCTGTCGAATGCCTGCTTGTCCCGTGCGCCAGTGCGCAGCTGAACGGCACGCTCGAGCCGCCACCCATCGACGCGTGCACGCTCGCCTTCGAGCCCGACGTGGGATGCGGCAAGGCCACCGCGTTCAACGCCGCGGTTGCCGCCGGATTCACGCCCGCGCAACTCTCCCCCGCTGGCGGCCTCGCCCCGCGCGGGCCGGGCGCGATCGACCCGACCAACGTCCTCAACAACAACCTCGCCATCGAGATCCTGAGCATCGCGCCGAATGCGAACAACGGCACGGCCCAGCTCTCCGGTTCCAACACGATGACCATCGTGTCCAACGTCGACAACCTCACGACGTTCACCTTCGTCCTCCGCTGCCAGTACACGGTGACGAGTTGCATCGTCACCGACACGATCGGCAGCTATTCCGTCACGCCCACGGCGCTCACCTGCCCCGTCAGTTCCTACGCGCGCACCATCACCTTCGCCCGCCCGATCAACGCGGGGCAGACGTTCACCATCGCCATCGCCTACTCCGGCACGGGCATCTCCAACATCGGCCTCGGCTCGTTCTACGCGGGCGGGCAGGGCTTCTCCAACACCGCGCCCAGCATCGTCACCACGCTCTCCGAGCCCTTCTACGCCGCCACGTGGTGGCCTTGCAAGGACGGCAACATCTACCAGGTCGGCGACAACTCCGACAAGGCCACGCTCGACATCGCCATCACCGCCGCCGACACGCTGCAGACCGTCTCCAACGGACTTCTCGTCGGCGTCGACACGCTGCCGGGCAATCGCAAGACCTACCGCTGGCACTGCTCCTCGCCGCTGTCGACCTACCTCGTCTTCTTCTCCACCTCGCAGTACAACCAGTGGACGATGACGTACGACTACGGCTCGGGCACCATGCCCGTGCAGTTCAGCATCTATCCCTCCTCCGACACGGCCGGCAACCGCGCCGTCTGGCAGCTCGTCCCCACGATGCTCGCCACCTACGCCCCGATGTACGGCCTCTACCCCTTCCTCTCCGAGAAGTACGGCATCTACCAGTTCGAGTTCAGCGGCGGACAGGAGCACCAGACCTATACCGGCCAGGGCCGCGGCGGCGCGTTCGTCGAGTCCATCACCGCCCACGAGCTTGGCCACCAGTGGTGGGGCGACAACATCACCTGCAAGACTTGGTCGGACATCTGGCTCAACGAGGGCTTCGCCACCTACACCGAGTGCCTCTGGGAGGAGCGCAAGCCCGGCTCGACCGGCCTCGCCGCGCTCCGCTCGTGCATGAACACCACGGGCCACAAGCCCACCACCGCCGCGCTGAACGCCACCAACAGCTACGTCTACATCCCCGCCGCCGACATCACCGGCCAGAGTTCCAGCCCCAATCGCATCTTCAGCAGCGACTATTCCTACAAGAAGGCCGCGTGGGTGCTCCACGCCCTGCGCCACATCATCGGCGACACCGCCTTCTTCAACGCCCTGCAGACCTATCGCGCCGCCTACCAGGGCGGCGCGGCCACCACCGCCGAGTTCACCGCCGTTGTGTCCGCCGTTGTCGGCCAGGACCTGAGCTGGTTCTTCAACCCCTGGCTCTACCAGCCCGGCGCGCCGAACTTCACCTTCGGCTGGGCCAACACGACCATCAACGGCCAGACCTACTTGCGCCTGAATATCTCGCAAACGCAGACCTCGCCCATGCCCGTGTTCACCATGCCCGTGGATGTCCGCATCACCACGCCCTCGGGCGTCATCAACACCATCGTGCGCGTGCAGGCCGCCTCCGACGACGCCCTCATCCCCATCCCCGCCGCCGCGACCGCCGTCGCCATCGATCCCGACGATTGGATCCTCAACCTCGGCAAGGCCTCGGCCACCTACGTGCAGGGCCCGCCCAAGATCGTCGCCCTCTCACCCGCGCCTGGTGCGTCCATCGCGATCGCCTCCTCCCCCACTGCGCTCACCGTGTCGTTCAGCGATCCCGTCGCCGCCACCGCCGCCAACTTCGGCGTCACCCGCGGCGCGGCCAGCATTCCCTTCACCTTCGCCTACAACGCCCCGACGATGACGGCGACGCTTACCTTCGCCGCGCCCCTCGCCGCCGGAACGTACAACGTCGCCATCTCCGACGCCATCACCGCCACCGCCAACAGCGCCCGCCTCGACGGCGAGCTCGCCTCCAACTCAGCCGCCGCGCTCCCCTCGGGCGACGGCGTCGCGCAGGGCCCCGCCGCATACACGTTCACGATCACCGCCCCCTGCGCCGCCGACTTCGACCACTCCGGCACGCTCACCGTGCAGGACATTTTTGATTTCCTCAACGCCTGGTTCGCCGGGAACCCCGCGGCGGACTTCAACGGCGGCGGCCTCACCGTGCAGGACATCTTCGACTATCTCAACGCCTGGTTCGCAGGCTGCTAGTTCGCGGGCTGCTAAGAGCCTCTCGCGTCAGCGTTCGGTTGCTTCGCCCGATTATCGGGCTCGGGCGGCGCTCCCCCGCCCCAATCCCATCCCCCGATCCGGTCCACGCTCGCGTGGGGATTCCGGCGCGCCGATGGTGCCTCCGGCCGCGCCCGGCGCGGCGCCACGCAACAATCGCCCATCCATGGCCAAACGCCCATCCAAGCCTCGCCCGAAGACCGCCCTGCGCACGCCCGAATCGGGCGCCGGAGTTCGCGCTGCGCTCAACGGTCACGCGTCCAAGGCCAACCAGCCCGCCCCGCCCGAGCCCGCGCCCCTCAAGGCCCTGCGCGAGAAGATCGACGCCATCGACAAGTCGCTCGTCAACCTGCTCAACCGCCGGGCCAAGCTCGTCGTGCAGGTGGGCAAGGTGAAGCGTGCCACCGGCACGCCCGTGTACGCCCCCCACCGCGAGGCGCAGGTGCTTTCCAAAGTGCTCGGCCACAACCAGGGCCCGCTCCCGGATCGCACCATCGAGGGCGTGTATCGCGAGCTCATGTCCGGCTCGTTCCGATTGGAGCTGCCCATGCGCGTGGGATACCTCGGCCCGCCCGGCTCCTATTCCCACCTCGCCGCCACGCGCCAGTTCGGCACCAGCGTGGATTTCGAGGACCTCCGCGCCATCGCCGGCGTCTTCGAAGAGGTCGCCCGCGGCCACGTCGATTGCGGCCTCGTCCCCATCGAGAACTCCATCGGCGGCGGAATCGCCGAGACCATGGCCGCGTTCCAGGAGTTCCACACTCCGCCGCTCGCGGTGAATGTGTACGCGGAAGTACAGATCGAGGTCCACCACGCCCTGCTGGCCAACTGCCCGCCGAGCAAGGTGAAGACGATCCACTCCAAGCCCGAGGTCTTCACGCAGTGCCGCTCGTGGCTGGCGACGCAGTATCCGCAGGCCAAGCTCGTGCCCGAGATTTCCTCATCGCGCGCCGTGCAGCTTGCGGCCGACGCCGGCCCCGAGACGGGGCTTGCCGCGATCGGCTCGAAGCTCGCCGCGGAGATCTACGGCGTTACCGTCCTCTTCGAGAACATCGAGGACCAGGCCAACAACATCACCCGCTTCTACGTGATCTCGCGCCAGAAGGCGCTGCCCACGCCCAAGGACGCCGACGGCCGGCCGGGCGACAAGACCGCCATCATGTTCACCACCACCAACGAGCCCGGCGCTCTGGTGAACGTGCTCTCCGTCTTCCAGCGCGCGGGGATTAACCTGTCGCACATCGACAAGCGCCCGTCCGGCCGGTCCAACTGGCAGTACACCTTCTTCATCGACGCGGAAGGACACATCGACGACCCGTGGTTCGCCGCGGCCGTCCAGCAGGCCCGCGGCCTCGCCCGCGACCTCCACGTGCTCGGCAGTTTCCCGCGCTCGAAGCGGATTCTGTAAGTTAGTTTTGTAAACCCCTTATTGTGGTGGAATTTCTGCGACTGAAGTCGCTCGCGTGAACATCGCTCGCCCCACGAATAAATGTTTGTATTCTGAACGGTATCAGAGAGCGCCGCATCTACCCCGTGCCGCTCATGCGACCCCAAATCCCGGTCGGGCGCGCCTCTTCCCACCCCTGTGAAGATAAGCAATCCGATGCCATCGATTGCCTGAAACCGCCCGCCGCGGGTCGCGTATCGGCCCAGTCCGGGGAACCGTGCGCCATGGGTGCACACCCGGAACCCAAGCCGGGGTCTGAACTTGCGAGCCGACACGGCTTCCGCTAGTCTCCCCCGGTGGAAAGCTCAGGCGGAGCGGGAGCATGGACGTACCCCGCAACGTCAGGACTGGTCGCCCGGCACCCCACGGGCGATTTCTCGGTGTTCGGACGGAGCGTTTCGCCGTCGGCCGGTCTCGGCCAGCGAAGCCCGCCGCGGACACGTCCGGGGGATCCACGCAGCCGGCCCGCCCGCACGGCCCGAAAGGGCCCCACCGTCATTGAGACGGCCGGTTCGGAGTCATACCTTGACAGCCCTGCGCAGGGGCTGGGCCCACCGTCCACCCCTGCGCCAAGACACTTGCCCGGGAGTTTGGCATGAACACCTCGCGTCGCTTCGGATTGTTCGGTCGTTCGTCTCGCAATGATCGGAAGTCCAAGCAGACTCGCTCGAATAGAGCCGCCCGTCTCGCCGCCGCCTCCGGTGGCGCAACCGGTGCGCACGGCCTGGAAGAACTCGAAGCACGCCAGCTGCTCTTCACCGTGACCATCGGTCCCGGCGACGTCAATCCCGCCACCGGCCTTGGCACCCGCACCGTCGACTTCAGCTACGTCGTTCCGTACCTCGGCGGCGCGCCCACCACCACCGGCCAGGCCACCCAGGTCCTCGAGAACTTCGACGACGAGATGGCCAACTGGACCACCGCCCCCGTCCCCGTGCCCCCCAACGGCACGCGCTTCGCCGGATCCAACATCCAGGTCTCGTACCAGTCCACCAACGCCGCGGCCGTGCAGCTCACACGCCGCCCAGTCGGCAACAACCAGGTCGATCAGGCCCTGCGCGTCGCCCTCACCGGCACCGACAACCTCAGCTTCCAGTTCGCCGACCCGCAGGCGCAGGGCAACAACCTCGTCAGCGCGGTCGTCAACACCGCCACGTTCACCTTCTCGGCCATCAGCCCCGGCCTCCCCGGCGACGGCGGCGGCCTCAACACCGACGCCAACCTCGGCACGCGCGTCGAGCTCCTCGCCAACGGCGTGGTTGTCCAGACCTTCTCCGGCGCGGCCCTCGCCGCGCTCGCCCAGACGCAGGGCAACTTCACCACCTTCACCTTCGCCTTCGGCGCGGGCTTCGATCAGGTCCGCTTCAGCAGCGCGGCCGACGCTCCCAACAACACCAACTACTCCGACATCTTCGTCGTCGAGGCCATCCAGACCACCATCCCGCCCACCACCATGTGGGTCGACTCGCACGTCCGCGACGTCCGCCTCACCTTCACCGGCCCCGCCGGCGCGAGCGTCCAGCTTCTGGACCTCTACGGGCGCGACATGCGCCAGGTGGACATGCAGCGCATCGGCACGGGCGACATGACCAGCCCGATCGACCGCAACCGCGACAACATTCCCGACTTCAACGACGGCATCGGACGCGTGGTCATCAACGGCACCAACGCCCAGTCGTCCATCAGCATGGTCGGCTACATCCCCGACCCGCAGAACCAGCAGCTTCCCAAGGACTTCCCGCAGGGCCCGGCCGACACCAACCGCATCATCGAGACCGTTCCCTTCGGCTACGAGCTGATCCTGCCGGGCGGCACCATGGCCACCGGCCTGCCGCTCGTCGGTTCCTCGCTGGTCATTGGCAGCCCGTGGGTCCGCGACAACACCAGCCCCAACACCTACCTCCGCTCGGTCACCGGCGGGTTCACCGCCGACGACTTCAATCGCGCCGACCAGGGCGTCTTCGTCAACGGCGGCGCCTCCATCGGCAGCGTCCTGATCATGGGCGTCGTCCACGGCTCGAGCCGCATCGACGGCGCGGCGGGCCGCTGGTCCGTCGGCTTCATGCCCGGCTCGCTGCGCGTCGACGGCGATCTCGGCGTGTTCACCTCGCAGTCCGAGACCGGCGGCTACGCCACGAGCACCAACCCGGGAGTGTTCGTGCCCACCGGCTCGCGCATCACCATCGGCCGCACCGTCCGCGAGTTCAGCGTCGCCGGCCGCAACCTGTCGACCGTCTCCGTCCTCGCCGACGTGAACAACCCCGCTCGCGCCCGCATCGTGCAGCGCGACTATGTCTCCCGCGAGGCCATCTATCCCATCAACCCCGCCGCCAACGACGGCGCGCGCCTGACCATCTTCAACACCATCAACAACGGCGCGACGTGGGCCAGCCAGACGGGCCGCAGCCAGGCCACGCCCTTCGGCGCCGGTTACTACCGCAACGACGATATTTCCAGCGCCGAGTTCGTCGGCTACAACGGCACCTCGGTCCGCATCTTCGGCGCCGTCAACGGGCAGGACCCCATCAACGCCTTCTTCGACTCCGCCGACGTGTACGCCTTCCCGGCCGACTCGCTGCGTGAGATCGTCATCGCCTCGCCCGTCGGTCGCGCAGACTACATCCGCCTCGTCGACCGCGACGGGCGCGTGCTTGCGGCCCTCGACGACGGCGGCGTCGGCCGCGGCCCCAATGGCAACAACTCCGCCTCGGGCATCCTCCGCTACCGCCCCGACCACGCCGACGTGTACTACCTCGTCGTGAACTCCGGCGCCAACGCCCAGAACAACACCGACGGCGTCTACCAGATCACCATCACCGGCATGGCCCCCGTCACGCTCGGCGCGTTCCGCGTCGGCGCGGGCGCCACGAACAACGCCAACCCCTATGTCTTCACCCTCGCCTCCGGCGACATGGGCTCGGCCCGCATCGGCACAGGCTACTTCCGCTCCGACGGCACACAGAGCAACACCACCGACGTCATCGTCACCAACATCGCCGATGCCCGCAACATCCTCGGCTGGGGCGCCTCCACCCTCAGCGCGCCGGGCAACCTGTACAACGTCTTCGTCGGCGCCGGCGTCAACGGCGCGCAGCTCCTGGTCAACGGCGACCTGGGCACGTTCGTCACCGGCTCGGCCGACTCCCTCGGCCGCTCCAACCAGAACGGCGACCTCTACAACGCCGACATCCGCGTCGGCGGCGGCATCGCCCTCTTCGACGTGAAGGGCGCGATGGCCGTGAACCAGATCCCCGCCCCCGACGCCCGCAACGGCGCGGTGAGCATCCTCACCGGACGCGTCGCCGGCCGCAAGGGCGACATCGGCCGCATGCTCATCGGGGCCTACATGCAGGGCCCGGGCGTGACCATCCGCACCTCCGCCGGCTCGCAGTTCGATCAGCTCATCGTCGGCGCCGACAACGGCGGCGCGGGCTCCGAGTTTCCCGCCGCCATCACCAACGGCGTGCCCCTCATCAGCGTCGGCGACGGCTCCGACGTTCGCTTCTTCACCTTCAGCACCATCGCGACGCCCTCCACCAACGACTCCTTCGACCGCGTCGTCTGGGGTCAGACGCGCACCTTCGTCGACGACGCCGGCGCCAGCATCACCATCAGCTTCACCGGCCCCGAGCCCCTCGATCCCACCAACGACGCCCGCGTGGGCTCCTTCGTTGACATCCGCCTGCTGGCCGTCAACGGCTCGCGCGGCGCGGCCATCGCCAGCCTCACCGCCAACCTCGTCGGCGGGGCCAACCTCGTCATCACCGGAAACTCGCCCGGCGTCGTGAGCATCGGCCGCATCCTCATCACCAACGCCGCGGCCGACGCCGGCGGCGGCGGCACCCCCGCCACCCCCGCGCCCAACCCCAGCATCATCATCCAGGGCCAGACCCAGATCGACGTCTACAAGATCGACGTCGCCACCGGCATCCTCGACTCCATCTCCAACACCACGCCCGGCGGCGACATCGTCGCCATCGACGCCGCCGCGCTCCGCACCATCACCATCAACGGCAACCTCGGCCGCACCCAGACCATCGCCTCCAACACGTCGCTCCTCGGGCCGTTCCTCGGCATCGTCGCGGGCGGCGGCCAGGGCGGCATCGGGGGCCCCATCGGCCTCAACGCCAACACCATCAACGTCGGCGGCGACGCCAACAACTGGGCCACGGGCTCGGCGATGTACACCCCCGTCACCGCCCCCGGCATCCCCGCCCCCAACCAGGGCTATCTCGAGGACGTCGGCTCGCCGGTCGATCCGTACCTCAACGGCGTCATCGTCCGCGCGGGCGACCTCGAGAACGTCAGCGTCAACGGCACCGTGGGCGACGTCCTCGTGCAGGGCGGCCACCTCATCTCGCTGGTGGCCAACGCCGACGGCATCACGCCGCAGGGCGACTTCCAGGGCATCGTCGGCAACATCTACGCGATCGTCATCGGGCGCGTCGACGTGGGCGACGGCCTCGCCGGCTCGGGCGTGAGCCCCTTCGCCGAGGCGAGCATCGTCGCCGACCAGGGCATCGTGCGCATCTTCGGCGGCACCCGCTACCAGGGCGTCACCTACCGCGGCATCATCATGACCGCCGGCGTCGGCGGCCCCATCACCCAGCTGGGCACCAGCGTCGCGAACCCCGAGCAGTTCGAGGTTCCGATCGTGGGCATCGGGCGCGTCGAGCTGACCAACGGCCGCTACGACACCGCGCTGGTCTACGCCGGCGCGATGGACGACTTCTGGCACTCCACCCGCACCGCCGACGTTGATCGCCGCACCACCAACATCGACACGGTGCAGGCCAACAACTCCGCGTTCTTCCGCTCGCAGGTCTGGGGCGTGAACATCGCCGCGGTGGCCATCGCCGGCGGGGCGTTCGACGCCTCCGTGGTCGACGCGGCCAACAACGGCGGCTCCGTCACCGCCGACAGCTTCTCCAACTCCACCCGCCTGGGCAACGCCAACGAGTTCTTCCCCAACCGCATCTCCGCCCTCAACAACTTCGGCTCGATCACCACCAACGGCCTCGCGGGCGACATGTCCGACCTGGCCATCTCCCTCCGCGGCTCGCTCACCGGCCAGATCGCGGCCCGCAACATCGATCGCTCCGACATCGCCATCATCAACCTGACCACCTCGGTCCGGGCCACGCAGGACGTCCGCTCGACCACCATCGAGACCGGCCGCCTCGCCTCCCTCGCCGCCGGCGGCAGCATCCGCTCCACCTCGCTCCGCGTCGCCGGTCCGATCGAGTCGGTCACCGCCGGCAACGAGATCACCCAGCTCTCCGTCAACTCCTCCGGCCCCGACGGCCGCGTCGACCTCGTGCGGGCCCAGAACCTGCTCAACGCCGACGTGACCTCCTCGGGCAGCATCGGCACCATCGAGTCGGTGAACAACGACGTGGTCGGCTCGATCGTCACCCGCAACGACGACGTCCGCGCCAACAACGGCGGCCTCACCACCCTCCGCGCCGGACGCGACCTCATCGTCGGCCTCTCCATCCTCGGCGACACCGGCACCATCACCGCCGTCCGCAACATCGGCACCTTCGGCGTGCTCAACCCGGACCTGGACCTCCGCGGCAACCTCGGCAGCATCTCCGCAACCGGCGGCCAGATCTACTCCGACCTGCTCGTGGGCCAGAGCATCACCGGCACCGTGACCATCGGGCGCGTGTCGATGAAGCCCGGCAACGACCAGACGGCCACCAGCGACATCCTCGCCTTCGGCCGCATCAACGCCATCGTCATCAACAACGACTTCAATGGCAACATCACCAGCCGCTCCGGCGGCATCGGCTCGATCACCTTCAACTCGGGCTCCTTCCGCCCGGGCCACGCCATCACCGTCAACAACGGCGACCTGACCCAGCTCACCCTCAACGGCGGCGACCTGCTGGGCAACGTGCTCGTCGACGGCAACATCGGCGGCATCGACGTCAAGAACGGCCCCGACGGCTTCAAGGGCCAGATCGGCATCGCCTCGTGGCGCCGCAACTCCAAGCCGATTCCCACCGACCCGCTCCGCAACGAGCTGCCCCCGGGCGTGCAGCGCTCCCCCAACGTCGACGGCGTCACCATCAAGGCCGGCGGCTCCATCGACCACGTCACCGTCCAGCAGGGCTCCTTCACCGAGAGCCAGATCATCGCCGGCACCACCATCGGCCTGGTCGACATCGCCCTGCAGCTCCGCAACGACGCCCTGAACGTCGGCCTCAACAACGCCATCGTCGCCGGTGACAGCATCGGCACCGTCCGCGTCGGCGGCTTCGTCGGCGCCGTCGGCATCCTCGCCGGCGTCATCGACTTGGGCACCGACGGGCGCGTCGGCGGCATCGGCTCCGCGGCCGACACCGTCAAGAGCGGCACCATCGGCTCGGTCACCCTCAACACCAACGGCGTGGCCAAGACGGTCAACTCCGTCATCGCCGCCGGCATCTCTCCCGACGCCACGGGCAAGTACAACACGGTCAACGCCACGTCCGCCGCCGGCCGCTCCTCGATCGGCAGCGTCTCGGCCAACAACATCATCGGCGTTTCCGCCTACGCCGCGGGCACGCTCGGCCCGACCACCGCGGGCATCGTCCGCGGCGGCACGCTCCCCGCGACCGACCCGACCACGCTGGCCACCAACTCCACGATCACCGAGGTCGAGCTGGCGAACGGCGTTGGCTTCCTGTTCCAGCTCCCCTCGGGCCAGAAGGGCGTCGCGACGCTCAGCGGCCCCGGCCGCGCTTTCTATGACCCGGCCCTCGGCCGCCTCCGCCTGGCCAACACCACCACGGCGACCTCGCTGACGATCGTTCCGAACGGCTCGTTCCTCGACGGAATCAAGGTGCTCGGCAACGCCAACTCGGCGCTGGGCACACTCTCCATCGGCGGAACGCTCCGCGGCTCGTCCACTGTCTTCATCAACGGCGACGTGACCACCCTCACGCTCTCCGGCGTCGACGCCCTCGGCGGCCTCTTCGGCTCCGGCGGCAACATCAACTCGCTCACGACCGGCAACTTCCTCGCGGGCATCCTCCGCGGCCGCACGGTGAACACGCTCACCGTCAACGGCGACCTCGGCCGCTCCACCGTCGATTCCGACGCCTTCATCGACATGCTGAGCATCGGCTCGGCCACCGTCACGGGCGTCATCGCCGGTGCACTCTCCAGCGACCGGTCGATCACCACGCTCACCGCCGGCTCGATGAGCGACGGCGGCGTCCGCGCCGGCCTCTCCATCGGCAGCGTCACCACCGGCACGATGGCGGGCAGCCGCATCGTCGCCCGCAACTCGCTGGGCAACGTCGTCGTCAACGGCGACGCCACCTCCTCGCAGATCTTCGCCGGGGCCGACCTCGGCCACGACGCCGACTACGGCGGCACCGGCCGCGACACCGACGTTCTCGGCGCGGGCTCCATCACCTCCCTGCGCGTCAACGGCAACTTCCGCAAGTCCGACGTCGGCGCCGGCGTCATGCCGGGCCCGAGCGGCTTCCTCGGCAGCGCGGACGTCACCACCTCCGCCGGCCGCTCTTCCATCGGCACCGTCACCATCACCGGCACCCAGGTCGGCTCGACCCTCAACAGCGAGCAGTACCGCGTCCTCTCCACCGGCACCATCGGGGCCGTCACCGTGGGCGGCGCGGCCTTCACCGGCACCTCGAACTTCCGCGTCGAGCGCATCACCGCCGTCGCCGTGCCCGTGCGCGTCCTCGACCTCTTCGTCACCGAGGGCAGCCGCATCTACACGGCCAACATCGTCTTCAACCAGCCCATGGACGCCTCCACCCTCTCGGCCGCCCTCTCGGTCGTCGAGGTCCGCAACGGCGGCGCGACCACCATCGGCCTCGCCGAGGGCACCGACTACACCATCGAGTATGACAAGGCCCGCAACACCGCCAAGATCATCTTCTCCCGTTCCGTCACCGAGCGCAACCTTCCCCTCACCCCCGGCATTCCCGGCCCCGGCGTCTACCAGATCATCCTGAGCGCCCAGGTCCTCCGCGGCAGCACCCAGGACTCGCTGCTGGACGGCAACGGCGACGGTCAGCCCGGCGACGACTTCGCTAGCAATGTGATCGTCGGCGACGCCGGCGACAAGATCACCGCCGGCAAGCCCGCCTCCGCCCCCTCCGTTGACTTCTACGCCGCCGCCGACCTGGACCTGGTCCTCCGCAAGTTCGCCAACGTCGGCTCCGTCGCCGACACCAACACCACCTTCACCATCACCGGCAGCATCGGCGACCACCCCGACTCCGATCCGGACTTCTTCCGTCTCGGCGGCGACGTCGATCTCTACCGCGTCACCCTCCAGGCCGGCCAGATCCTCAAGATGGGCCAGATGAAGGGCACCGCACTCGGCGCCACCCGCGCCATCTACAACGCCTCCGGCGCCGTCATCGCCTCCAACAGCCCGCTGGGCGCCACCGGTGGCGCGCCGGGCGCGGCCATCGTTCGCCTGCCCAACAACGTCACCCTCGACCTCACCACCACCAGCGAGGACCAGTACCTCGTCACCCAGACCGGCACCTACTTCATCGCCATCTCCGGCAACGGCGCGGGCAACATCGCCGACGTCAACTCCATCAACAACACCGATCCGGTCGCGGGCGCCTTCGGCATCTACTCCTTCACCATCACCGTCTTCGACGACGGCAACACCGGCTTCGTCGGCGACACCAACTCCGGCACCTCCGCCCCGCTGGTCACCCCGCCCCTGCCCATCGTCTTCGCCGGCATCGACGGCATCTTCGGCAACGCCAACGACCTGAAGACCTATACCGTCGGCGACTGGGTCTTCCGCCTCACCGGCAACGGCGGCCCCGCCTCCGTGGTCACCGGCACCAACAGCCAGGGCTGGACCGTCACCCGCTCCGCGGCCCCCAACGGCACCTTCGGCTCCGCCAACGACCGCATCGTCACCACGATCAAGTCCTCCATCGGCCTGTCCGGCGCATCGGGCGTCCCCGATGAGGTCTCGCCCGACGTCGACATCTTCTCCATCAACAACGGCCTGCCGCTGGCCCCCGGCACCAAGATCCGCGCCACCCTCCGCCTCACCAACACGGGCTCCAACATCGGCCTGACGCAGACCCTCGCCGACCCGACCGTCCTCGGCGGCATCACCCTCGGCCAGGACCTCCTCGGCCACGCCCAGTTCGCCCTCTTCGAGACGCCCGTCGGCACCGGCTTCAACAACGCCAAGCTCGTCGCCGCCCCCAGCGACTTCCTCCCCATCGGCGGCCAGACCGCCAAGACCGTCACCGATGGCCGCAACACCTACGGCTACGACGCCACCGGCGACTTCTTCATGGAGTTCGTCGTCCCCGGCGCCCAGGGCATCTCCTCGCCCGTCCCCGCGTCGTACTCGCTCTATCTGCAGGGCGCGATCCGCAGCGACTACACCCTCGAGATCGTCCAGCAGGGCACCGGCTCGACGACCCTCACCCCGCAGAACGTCTTCCTCGAGACCAACGGCGGACTCATCGACTGGCTCGAGGCCGGCGCGGGCGTCACCACCGCCCTCTCCGCCTTCTCCTCCTCCGCCGTCGGCTTCACCGGCCAGATCAACGGACAGGCCGTCGACACCTACGTCCTCAACAACCTCGTCGCCAGCCTCAACAGCGTCTTCACCGCCGCCAACGTCAACATCGTCATCTCCACCAATCCCAACGACTTCGCCCGCCAGTCCTTCTCCACCGTCTTCCTCGCCGGCAACGTCGAGCCCAACGCCTTCTTCGGCAACGGCTCCTACGGCGCCAGCCAGAAGGTCGACTTCTTCAACGTCGACAAGAACGACCAGGCCGTGGTCTTCATCCCGGCGTTGGCCGACATCGGCTTCGAGCCCACCAACGCCGGCGTCGATCGCTTCGTCAGCGCCCTCACCGGCGCCGTCGCCCGCCGCATCGGCGAGCTCGTCGGCCTGCGGCTGGAAACCGCCGTCGGCGGCGCGGCCTCGCCCGTCCCCGTCATGGCTTCCGACTCCGTCGCCCAGGCCGCCAACAGCCCCGTCGGCTTCAACGACGTCACCCGCAACCTCGCGGGCCTGGCCGACAACGCCGCCGATACCGTCTTCTACCTCGGCACCCAGAACGCCGGCTCGCTCATCCGGCAGGTCGTCATCCAGCGCTGAGCCGGGCTGCGATTGGCTTCAAACACAAAAGCCCCGGGCTCGGCCCGGGGCTTTTTTCATTGGCGTGTCTCGATAAGCGTGTTCAGTCCGCCGCGTCGACGGGCTTGATCGCCCGCGCCGGAGCGGCCGCGTCCTTGCCGGGCGTGAAGCCGATCGCCGGACGCGAGACCCTCGCCCCGACCAGCGGGTTGGACGGCTGCGCCGGCGTGGTGTTCGTGTTCATCGCGGGGATCGGCGTCGTGAGCGCCGCGATCGAGCCCGTGCTCACCGCCGTCGTCTTCGAGGCCGCGTCCATTGAACGTCCGGCCCGATCGGCCTTGTCCGCCGCGGCCCGCAGGGCGCCGGCGATCGCCGAGAGCTCGCCGGTCAGTTCGCCACGCACGCCCTCGATCATGCGGCGAATCGCCAGCGGCATCTGCCCGGAACCCGAAGAGTCCAGCAGCCCCCGCCACGGCTCAAGCTGGGCCGAGAGCACCTTGGCCTGATCGATCGAGGTGTTGAGGATCTTGATCGCCAGCGTGGTCGTGTTATGGGCGTCGATCGACTGCTGAATCGACGACCGCAGCTCGGCGAACGCGCGGGCTCCGGCCTCGCGGGCCTCGGCCGCCTGCGCCTCCAGCCGCTGCACCGATTCCTGCGCCCCATCCACCACCGTCTGCGTGCGCGAGACCAGCTCGAGCTGCTGCTGCATGAGCCGCGACCGCACGATCTCGAGGTTCCGCTCCACGTTCGTGCGGAGCTCCTCGGTGCGTCCCTCGATCTCCTGCTGGCGAACGGTCAGCTCGGCCGCGAGGCGGCGGCTGAGCTCCAGCCGCTCGCTTCCGTCTTCGAGCGTTTTGGCCACTCGCTGCACCTCGCCCGTGAGCGCCTCCGCCCGCTCGACGACGTCGCCAAGCGATCCGCCCGCGGCGGGCGTGCTCGCCCCCGGCTCGCGCCCGAGGATCGCCCCGGCCCGCTGGCACAGCCCCGACAGGGCGTCGGCCGCGGGGCCCGCGATCGACTGGGCGTCGCGTCGAATGGCCTCGATCCGCTGCTCGAGCTCGCGCGAGGCCCGCCGGATGCGCTCCTCGAGCGCCTCGGTCCGCGCCGTCGCCGCGCTCTGTACGGCCTCCAGCCGCGACTCGAGCATCTGCACCTTGCTCTCGATCATCCCCCCGGCGCGGCCCTCGAGCTGCTCGAAGAGCCTGCTCTGCTCCTCGGCCCGGGCCAGCAGCCCCTCCACCCGCGCCATCCGCTCGTCCATCGCCTTGAGCGCCCGGGCCGCCAGCTCGATGTTCGAGTTCTGCGTCGTCTCCCGCTTCTGAAAGTCCTGCGCCGTCCGGCCCGCCTGATCGAGCGCCGCGATCAGCGTGTTCCGCTCCGCGGCCGACTTTTCCACAAGCTCCCGAAGTTCCCCCGCAAGCTCGCTGTACGCCCGACGATCGATCACGCGCGGCGAGAGGAACACCCCGTTGACCACAACGTCCGTGGTTCCATTCCCCGCGGCATCAAGGTCGATGGGAGTGGTTCGTGACGGGGCACGGGTGCTCATGGGTGTCGTCCGTTCTCGGGCGCCGTGGGATGGTGGCGCGCCAACCTATGTAGACCCTCCCCTCGGCCGCGCGGTTTCTGCGCTCGTCGGTTGGATCGGCTCCCGTTCGCCTCTCCCTGCACATTCTGGGTGGTAAACCGGGGGCCCATCGCCGGTTCGCGTACAATCGACACGTGCCCACGCCACGCCCTCGCAACCAGGACCGATCCCGCCGCTCCTCTTTCCAAGGCAAGGGCAAGGACTTGGGTAATCGCCCAAGACCCTCCCGCGGCGGCTCATCTCGCCCCCCTCGACCCGCACGCCCCGGCGCGTCCAAGCGCCCCCGCCCCTCCGGCACCCCCGCCAACCGCGCCCCCTCCACCGCCAAGGGCGAGCGCCTCCAGCGCGTCATGGCCGATTCAGGAATCGCCAGCCGCCGCGAGTGCGAGCAGATGATCGTCGACGGGCGCGTCGAGATCAACGGCGAGATCGTCACGCGCCTGCCCATCTTCGTCAATCCCAACACCGACCGCATCCGCGTCGATGGCCGCTTCCTTTCCAAGGAAGACACCTCCGCCCACCGCGTGTACGTGATGCTCAACAAACCCGACAACACGCTCGGCACCACCAAGGACGAGCTCGAGTACAAGAAGGGCGGCCGCCGCACCGTCGCCGATCTTGTCAAGCACCACACCGGCGCACGCCTCTTCCCCGTCGGCCGCCTCGACTTCCACTCCACCGGCCTGGTTCTCATGACCAACGATGGCGACCTCGCCGAACGCCTCACCCACGCCCGCTACGGCATGACCAAGACCTACCGCGTCTGGATCCACGGCGCGGTGCCCGGCGAGATCCTCGACATGCTCCGCCGGCGCGTCGGCAAGCGCGAGGCCGCGGGCGGAGGCGTCCGCATCATCACCGACGACGACCTCAACCAGCCCTCGCGCCAGCGCCGCCCGCAGACGCCCGGCAACATGACCGTCCTCGAGATCGTGGCCCGCGAGGGCCGCACCGATCCCCTCGGCGAGATGCTCGTCACCGCCGGCTGCCGCGTGAAGCGCATCGCCCGCATCGCCATCGGCCCGCTGCGGCTCACGGGCGTCTCGCCCGGCGACTGGCGCGACCTGACCAAGGATGAGGTGCGCACGCTCAAGGAAGCCGCGGGGCTCTACAAGCCGCCCACGCCGCCGCGCCTCACCCACGGCGGGGGCCGCCCGACGCCCGATCGCCGGAACACCCCCGAAACGCCGATGAATCCACCGGACCACGCCTCGCCCTCCGAGGGTGAGGCCGATTCGCCGGAGACCGACGGATGAATCCCCTGTCCTGGTTCCGAAGCCGCGCCCAGGCGCCCCTCACCGACGAGAGCGTGCAAGCCTTCCGCACCGCCGCGGCCGAGGCCCAGCGCTCCCGCCTGCCCCAGATGGCCGCCGCCCTGAGCTTTCGCACGCTCTTCGGCATGATCCCCACCGTCGTGGTCGCCCTGCTCATCCTCGGCCGCTTCGTCGCCGACGACGAACTCGCGGGCATCATCAAGCGCGCGATGGAATACGCGGGGCTGGACAACATCACCGTGAGCGGGGCCGCGGCCTCGGATCCCTCGATGGGTCCCCCCGTCGATCGTTCTCTCGACGAATGGGTCGCCATCCTCATCGCCCGCGCTCGCTTCGGCTTCTCCGCGGGCGCCGTCGGCCTCATCGGTCTCATCACGCTCATCTACGCCGCGATCTCCATGCTCGTCGAGATCGAGCGGGCCTTCAACCAGGTCTTCCGCGTGCCGCGCGGCCGCTCGTGGGTCCGGCGCGTCGTCAACTACTGGACGCTCCTCACCCTCGGCGGAATCGGCCTCGCCGCCACGTTCTACGTCGGCGCCAAGTTCCAGCTCTGGGCCAAGGAGATCATCGACTCGCAGGGTCTCGGCATGGGCACCGGCGCCTTGACGGTGCAGATCACCGGCTACGTGGTCACCGTCGCCATCTCCACCGCCATGCTCACGCTGGTGTACGCCACCGTGCCCAACACCCGCGTCAAGCCGCTCTCCGCGCTGGTCGGCGCCATCATCGGCGCGCTCCTGTGGGAGGCCGGCAAGTGGGGCTTCGGCCAGTACATCGAGTACTCTACCGGCTACGCGAAGCTCTACGGCTCCCTCGCCCTCGTCCCTCTGTTCATGCTCTGGATCTACTACACATGGCTGATCGTGCTCTTCGGCCTCGCCGTGACATATCAGTTCCAGCACGGCAAGCTCAAGACCAGCCCCCAGCCACTCTCCGATTTCGGCCCCACCATCGTGGAGCCCTCCGCGTGCCTGCTCGTGATGACGACCATGGCCCGCGCCATGGCCATCGGCACGCCCCAGTCCCTCAAGGCCATCGGCCTCTCCACCGGGCTCTCAGAGGCCGTGGTCTCCATCGTCGTCACCCGATTTGCCGAGCGCGGCCTCCTGCTCCGCGTTGAGCGCGAGGGCGAGTCCGCCGATGCCCAATACGCCCTCGCCCGCAATCCCTCGATGATCCGTGTCGGCGAGGTCCTTTCGCTTGGCTTCGAGCTCGCCGGCGGGCCCGAATCCAATCCTGTCGTCGAGCGCATGCGGCGGGCCCAGATCGACGCGGCCGGATCCGAGACGCTCGCCGACATCGCCGGCAACCCCGGCGAACCCCGCAAGCGGTCGGCACCCGTTGGGGCGTCGCCGACCCCAGCCGCCGCGCCGGCCGCGGAAGCCCCGGCCAGAACCGACGGGCCTTCGAGCCCCCGCACCGCTACCCTTTGATCGCGGCCGGGTTGGCCGCTGTGTTCCGGAGTTCCCGATGCATTCTCCACGCGTTGATCGAGCCAGGTTGGTGCTTCCCGTGCTGGCGATCGCGGCCTGCGCGGCCGCGGTGTTCGCGGGAGGGTGCTACCACCGCGTGGTGGGCGCCAAGGGTCTGGGCGCGGGCGCGTACGACGTGAGCGAGCCCTACCAGGAAAACTCCAAGGCCGACGACTGGGTCTTCGGCGAGCGCCAGCCGCACGACAAGATCATCCGTCCCAAGCAGCAACCGGCCGAGTAACACCGCCTCGCTTCTACGCACTTCTCACTCGTCACTTCTCACTTTGCAAAGGCGCCCATGGGTCTCGAGTCCGCACTTCCTCCCGACATGTTCCTGACGACGCAGCTCCAGCGCGTCATCAACTGGGCCCGGCGTTCGAGCATGTGGCCCATGCCCTTCGCGACCGCCTGCTGCGGCATCGAGCTGATGGCGACGGCCTCGAGCCGCTTCGACCTCGCCCGCTTCGGCATGGAGCGCATGAGCTTCTCGCCGCGCCAAGCCGACCTGCTCATCGTCGCCGGGCGAATCCCCGTGAAGATCCTCCCCGTCCTCCAGCGCATCTACCTGCAGATGACCGAGCCCAAGTGGGTTATCTCCATGGGCGCGTGCGCCAGCACCGGCGGCGTCTTCGATACCTACGCCGTGGTGCAAGGCTGCGACCAGTTCATCCCCGTGGATGTCTACATCCCGGGTTGCCCGCCGCGCCCAGAGCAGCTCCTCGAGGGCATCATGGCGATCCAGCGCCACATCGACACCATCGGCATGCCCCCGCCGGGGGCCAAGCGTCGGCCGCTAGGCCTGGCCCTCGAGCCCACGCACGCGGTTCGTCCGCAGCCCGTCGGCCTCACCGTCGGCGGCGCATAATCGCCAGTCGACCCATCCTGAGCCTGCCGACCCCGGATTCCGTGGCCTTCCCGCGGCGTTGTTGTATTCTCGCCTGTCCCTCGATGCCCTCGGAGATTTCCGAATGATGCCCCGCTTTCGCTGCGCGTTCATCCTCGCCGCGGCCTGCGCCGCCTCCGCCGCCAGCGCGCAGCCGGCGATCGGCTTCTTGCAGACCGACGTCCGCCCGACGCTCGGCGGCGCGCTCATCGTCATCCAGGGATCGAACTTCTCCGCCTCGCCCACCGTGCTCTTCAACGGAGTCAGCACGCCGGTGATCGTGTCCAGCTCCACGCGAATCGTCTGCCAGTCGCTCGCGGGGGAGAACACGGCCACGCTCCAGGTCATCGGCGGCGGGAGCAGCAACGTGTTCTCGTACACCTATGACGCGCCCAAGATCACCAGCTTCGCGCCCACCTCCGGCCCGGTGCTCGGCACCAACACCATGTCGATTCTCGGCACCAACTTCGGCCTGAATCCCGCGGTGACCATCGGCGGCGTGAACGCGGGCCTCACCAGCCACTCACACACGCTCATCACCGCGACCGTGCCTCCCGGCATCGGCACCAACAAGACCGTCGCCGTGATCGTGCCCGGCTTTCCCGGCGTGAGCATCCCGCAGTCGTACGCGTACACCGCGCCGGCGGTCTTCTTGGCCAGCCCGAGCTTCAACCTCGCCACGGTCGGCGGCTCGACGGTGACGCTCTCGGGCTCCAACCTCGGGCTGAGCGGATTCCCGCTGCCCACCGTCACGATCGGCGGCCAGCCCGTGAGTTCCTCCTTCATCGACGACACGCAGGTGCAGGCCACCATGCCACCGGGCGCGGGGCTGAACGTGCCCGTCACGCTCTCCGTCGGCGGGCAGACCGCGACGCTCTCCAACGGCATCAGCTACGGCGGACCGCAGATCAGCACCTTCACGCCCACGAACGGCCCCACCGCCGGCGGCACGACGGTCACCATCTACGGCCAGAACTTCGGGCCATCCGGCACGCCTGTCACGGTGAAGTTCAACGCAACCCAGTCTCCCTCCGCGTTCGTCTCGGTTCCTCACTCGCGGGTTACGTGCACCGTCCCCGAGGGCGAGGGCGTCTTCAACACGATCACCCTCACCGTCGCGGGCCCGATCGTCACCTACTACACCACCCCCTTCATCTACGACGCCCCGCACATCGATCAGGTCCGACCGAGCAGCGGCCCCGCCGTCGGCGGCACGCCCATCATCATCGAGGGCAGCAACTTCGGCCTCAACCCGATCGTCACCATCGCGGGCCAGGCCGCGCCCGTCGTCGCCCGCACACACACCCGGCTGGCGTGCCTCGCCCCCGTCCGCCCAGGAAGCAGCGGCCTCGCCAATGCACAGGTCATTGTGAGCGTTGGCACCCTCAACAGCAACTCGGGCTCTTACTCGTACGTCTGCTCGTCGGACTTCAACGCCGACGGCACGCTCGCCGTGCAGGACATCTTCGACTTTCTCAACGCGTGGTTCTCCGGCTGCCCGTGATGCGCACGCGCGAGGCCCAAACGAACAGGGGTCGCCCGCCACGCGGACGACCCCTGCGATTCTCGATCTGTTGGTTCGTCAGGGCTTCTTGTCCGCGACCGTCGCCGCCGCGGCGTCCTTGAGCGATTTGATCAGCACGGCCTTGTCCGCCTCGCCGATCTTGGCCGCCTTCGACAGCTCCTTGATGAACGCGTCGATCTCGGCCTCGTTCTTGGGCAGCGAGGTGATGCGCGGCGCATCCGCAAGCGGCTTGCCCGAGTCGTCCATCGCCGTCACGAACGGCGGGAACACCGGCTTGCCCGACGCTTCCTTGAGCATCTCGCGACCGCCGATCATCCGCTCCGTGTCGATCTTCACCGGCACGAACGTCTGGCCCAGCGCGGCCGCCACGTCCGCACGGCCCAGCCAGTCGGAGAACTTCTCGCAGTCAGGGTCGGGCATCACGAACACCGCCAGCACCTTCTTCGACTCGGCCTTGGCCTTGCTCAGCGCGGCGTTCATCACGCCCACGGCCGGCTTGGCCGCCGGGCGATGCTCGAGCAGGAACCGCTTGATCACCTGCTCATCGAAGAGCCGGTTGAGCGTCATCGGCTTGGCGACCATGTCGTTGCCGCCCATCACGCCCGTCAGGCAGCCGCGTGCGGGGTCCATCACGCCCGTCGTGCGGCCCGTCTCCGGATCGATGATGCACAGCGCGGGCGCCCCCATCGTCTTGCCGTCGGGACGCTGCGTCCACTGCGTCACCCCGTAGAACTCCGAAAGTTCCTTGTTCTTGGGCGTGCCCTTGGCGAAGCCCTGGCCGTAGTCGATGCGGATCCAGATGTAGTCGCTCTTCACGATCGGCTTGCAGCCGGGGTCGTTGGCGAGGATGTCCTCGAGGAACAGGCAGAACTGGCACCAGTTCTCCCCCCACATCGCGAGCACCCGCTTGCCCTCGGCCTTGGCCTTCACCATCGCGTCGGTGATGGTTCGCGTCGCGTCGGCGGTCTCGTCGTACACCTTCAGCGGGAACGTGTGCTGTTTGCCGTCCGGGCCGAGGCAGGTCGGGGGCTCGTCGGGCTTCTTCTCAGCGGCGGGCGGCTGGGCCGCCGGCGCGGGCTGGGCCGTCACCGTCGGCTGCGGCGGGGGCTGGGGTTGCGGCTGCTGCGCGAGGGCCTCGCAGGCCATCAATGCCCCCACCACCGCCATCATCCACATCGTGCGATCGTGCTTCATTGCTGTGCGTTCCTTCCTGAGGTTCGAATCGATCAGGGTGCGATGATACGGACCCTCGGGCGCGGCTTCACACGCCGGTCCGTGCCGGGCCCGCGCGTACAGCCACACCCTAGTTCTTGTCACTTCGCGTCGAATCGTTCGGTTTTACGCACCCGCCCGCCGGTTTTGCCGCGCTATTTGACCTTCCGCTGGCGATACGCCACGAGCGACTCGCGGATGGCCTTCGCGTCGGCCTCGGTAAGCCCCGGATTCCCCGAGCGCAGCAGGTCCAGAAACGCCGCGACCTCCCCGTCATCAGTGGGAAACCCGATGTTCGGGGTCTTTTCTGTCTGGCTCAGGCCCGTCACTTTTCCGTTGCTCCCCAGCACCGCGAACCACGGAAGACTCTGCACCCGCACGCCGCCCAGCGATTCCATCAACTCGAACGCGCCCTTGTCGCGCAGCAACTCGACATGCGCTACCACCGTCGACGACGACAGGGCCCGCTCAACCTCCGGCTGGGCCAGCCAGCCCCGGAAGCGCTCGGCCCAGGTGTTGCCATACTCGCCGAACACCAGCAGCACGCCCTTGTTCTCGGCCTTGGCCTTGGCCACCGCCGCGTCCATCGTCGCCCGCGCCTGCGGCGCGGGCGCGCGAAGCGGAATCAGATAATCCTGGATCTTCAGCACGCTGTACGCCCCGGGCCGCATCTCATCCACCATGAGCGCCGCGCTCTTGCTGCCCAGCGGCTTGCCCGCAACGTCGAGCACCGTCAGCGTTGCGTGCTGGTCCCCGGCCTTGAGCTGCGCATCGAGCGTGTTGGCCAGCGCTACGTTCTTTGCCGCATGCTCCGACTTGCCGATCTCCGCCCACACCACCGCGAACTCCAGCCCCATCAGCTTGCGAATGTCCTCCGCGCGCATGGTCTCCACCAGCGTCTGCGTGTCGCGGCCATCCGGGTCCGCGGCCCACACGATCAGCACGCGCCCGCCCTTGGCCGCGGCCTGCTTCTTGGCCGCTTCGATCGCCGCGGCAACGTCGAGCTTCGGATCGATCGGCGAGACGACCGGCGGCGGCGGCGCGGGCCTGCTGGGCTGGGCCGGAGCGGGCGGACGCGCCGGCTGAAGGCTCGACGTGTTCGGTGGCTGGCCGAAGCACCACGCACAGAGGCACAAACCGGCCAACGCGGCCGTGACACGCACAAATCGAAGGGTGGTCATGGGACTGGTCATCCGTGGCGTGAAAGAGCAGGAAACTCCAGCACGCCGGATTCTATGGTCGGGCCGAGGCCTACTGAACCCAGGAGGGCGCCTCGTTCCGCACGCCATAGTCGCGGTCGTCCCAGGTATCGATGTTCTCCAAGTCCGCCTTGCGCAGCGTCGCCGCGTGCCCGTCGAGATACATCGCGTTGCCCGAGCCGTTGTGCCGTGAAGCCCCGATGCGATACTGGCTCGACTGGGGCGTCACATGCAATATGTCCCAGATGTCGTAGGGTTGCGACACATACAGGTCCTGCTGCGGCTGCGACTGGATTGCGTTAAACACCGCCGACGACGCATCGTCCGAGAACTCGGTCAGGTACAGCGTCGACGAGGCGAACGGCATCCGCGAGAAGACCTCCGGCCCGCGCCGACGCCAGTAGTTCACGCGGGCCCCCGTGTCGACCACGCCGCGCTCCACCATCGGCATCGCGTTGACCACGTAGTGGATCTTGTGCCCATCCCGCGGGCGCGACGGATCCGAGTAGTACGGCGCGTTCGCGAACAGATCGTTCGGATCATCGTTCACGCTCACACGATCGTCCAGGAACGGCCGCAGCGCGACCGGCCAGCACAGCCGCGAACGCTGCAGGATCGGGTCCGTCGCCTCGATCACCACCGTGCCCTCGCGCGGCATGATGTCCTTGCTCGCATACCCGTACGAGGCCAACCCCGCCGCGATCTGCTTCTGATTGCTCAGGCACACCGCCATCCGCCCCGCCTCCCGCGCCCCTCTCAGGCTCGGAATCAGGATCGCGATCAGCGTCATGATGATCGCGATGACCACCAGAAGCTCGATCAGGGTAAACCCAGAATTGGAGATTCCCCGGGCGCACACACATAGCGCACGCGGGCGGCTCTGCCGGACTGCAAACGCACCATCCCTGTGCGCTCCCTGAACCCGAGATTGTGACCGGAACATGACCACACCATACTGGCCAGACCCAGTCCGTCGAGGTCATGAATTGGTTATAAGCCCGAGAAAATCGGCCACAGGCCACCAAAAACGGTGGTTATTATGGGAACGCCTGTTCCGGATTCATGTCTTTTAGGCAATCAGCCGGGTTGGGCTGCACCCCTGCTGGACGGAGCTGGAGTTACGGGAGAACCCTCGCTTTCCGAGGGCGTTTCCGGAGGGGCGACCGGCACTGTCACAGACGGCGGACGCACCTTTTGCACCTTCGCCGGCGGCAGAGACCCCTTGGTCACCGTCACCATGCTTTCGGGCAGTTCCGGGGCCGTGCGGAGCGTCGGCTCCAGGCGACGAGCGTTCGCGGGCGGGACGGGCAGGCTGTTGGTCAGCCGGAAGTACATGTCCTTGTCCTCGTCCACAAGGGCCCAGTTCATCTTGTCGGGCGTGTACTTGTCCTCGGTTCCCGTGTCCGTCGAGAACGACAGCACCAGCCGCTTGCCCACGGGCACATCCATCGACCAGAACTCTTGCCCCGTGCGCGTGTCGCGCAGCGTCACCGTCCACGGCTGCCATGGGCGGCTGACATACACGTGCTGGTCCAGCGCCATGCCCGGCCCGCCCTCGGTGTAGCAGCCGCCAAGGGCCGCCACCACAACGAGCAGGAACAGGGCCACCGTGCATCGGTAAAAGCGGGAGGAAGTCATGCGGGCTCCGAAGTGCGAGACTGTGCGACAGCGCAAGGACGGATTCGGGAGCGCGCCGGTTCGCTCGCTCCTTCCTCCTCGCGGGGAGAGTATCGTCCAGAGCCCGCCCGCGTCCTGACAGAGCGCGAATCACGGCCTCGGGCAACCGACATTCCCCCCACAACACGGGGGCTTTGGGAGTCCGCCGGATGAACTCGCTCCTGAACACGCTTCGCATCGGACACGGCTACGACCTCCACCGCCTCGAGCCCCGCCCACCCGTCGGCCCCGGGCGCGAGCTGATCGTCGGCGGCGTCCGCCTCGAGTTCGACCGCGGCCCGATTGCCCACTCCGACGGCGACGTGCTCTATCACGCCGTTGTCGACGCCCTCATGGGCGCGCTCGGCCAGCCCGACATCGGCCAGATGTTCCCCGACAACGCTCCCGAGAACGACGGCCGCGACTCCGCCGAATTCATGCGCGAGGCCGCGCAGCGCGTCGAGCGTGCCGGCTACCTCATCATCAACCTCGACGCCACCGTCATCCTCGAGCGCCCCCGCATCGGCCCCGTCAAGGCGCAGATGCGCGACAACATCGCCAGGCTCCTCCGCATCGCCCCCGATCAGGTCAACGTCAAGGGCAAGAGCCACGAGAAGGTGGACGCCGTGGGCGAGAGCCGCGCCGTCGAGACCCACGTCGTGGCCCTCCTTGCCCGCAGGCCGCAGTCGAAGTCTTGATACCCCGCGCGGTCAGCGGCCCCGCGCCTTCATCCGCCCCACCACCCAGTCCGCCGGCCCCGGGAACATTGTCGCCAGCGCCATCGCCGTTCGCACCGCCATGCCGCCGAAGCCCGTCCACACCTCGCCCCGCGGCCGCCGCAGGCACTTGACCGTCTTGGCCGCGACGAACTCCGGCGTCTGGTACATCCCCTTGGGCAGCGTGAACGTTTTCCGCTCCCCGCCCGAGAGCCGCTGCACGTGCTCGAAGAACTCCGTGCGCGTCCCGATCGGGTGCACGCTCGTGACGCGGATGCCCTTGTCGCGCAGCTCGTGCCGCATCGCCGTCGCCGCGTGGGCCTGCGCGGCCTTCGTCGCGCAGTAGATCGAGTAGTTCGGCATCGCCATCCGCGCCAGGCACGAGCTGCACCACAGGATGTGCCCGCGATCTGGCCCCGGGTTCGCCAGCATCTTCTCCAGCCCCGCCCGCACCACGCTCAGCGAGCCGAAGAAGTTCGTCTCGAACATCGCCCGCACCCGCTCGTCGCTCATCTCGTGCAGCGCGGACTCCTCCCCGTACCCCGCGTTGGCGTACACCGCGTAGATCGAACCAAACTCACGCACGCACGCGTCCACCAGCGCACGGCAATCCTCGGGCTTTGTCACATCCACGCTCACGCACACCGCACGGCCGCCCTCGGCGCGGATCTTCGCGGCCACGGCCTCGAGCTTGTCCACGCGGCGGGCACCCAGCGCCACGGGCATCCCCGCCCGCGCGCAGGCGATCGCCGTGGCCGCGCCGATCCCGCTCGACGCGCCCGTGATGGCGATCGGTCGCCCTGAAAGCTCAATGCTCACTTGCTGATGGCACGCTCGCCGGCCTCGCCGACGTGCTGCACATCCTTGCCCGCGCCCTTGACGGTCTCGCACCCGCCAACGCACACGACGGCCGTGAGAGCAACCGCGCCCGCGAAGATGCCCGCGACGAGAGTACGGATCGAAAGCCGGTTCATGCCTGTCTCCTCAGAAGGAAAGGAATTGAACCGGATCCTACGACCAGCCATGTTCCAAGCAAGCTCGGCCCGCAAACCGGAGAAACACATCGGGTCGAACCGCGCACGCCGACGTCCCGGTCAGCGCGTCTTTCCGTCGATCACGTCCTGTCCGCCCTGACCCACCGCCTCGATGTCGCGCCCAACGCCCTTCACGGTGTTGCAGCCCGCCATATGCATCAGCAGAAGCCCGGCGATGACCAGAGCGCTGGAAGCGATAAGCACTCGTCGAACGCCCGCGGTAAACATACTCGAACCTCCGATTGCCCCGAATGTCCCCCGTGGGTTATCTGATCGGAAACAACCCGCCCAGCCCCCGAGTTTTTCCGGTCCCCCCGCCCGCCCCACTCCCACTCCCCACTTCCGCCCGACCGCTCCTTACCATCCGCCCCATGTCCTACGACCCGGTCCAGATCCTGTCTGAGCGTTTCTCCGCGGCCATCGCCGCGGCCTTTCCCGGCTCCCCCGCCGACCCCCAGATCACCGCCAGCCGCAACCCCAAGTTCGGGGACTTCCAGTGCAACGCTGCCATGAGCCTGGCCAAGACCGCCGGCAAACCGCCGCGCGACGTCGCCAAGGCCCTCATCCAGCACGTTGACCTCTCCGGCGTGGCCGAGCCACTCACCGAGGCCAGCATCGCCGGGCCCGGCTTCATCAACATCACCCTGCGCCCGGACTCACTCACCGGCCTGCTCGACGCCCTCGACACCCCCGACCTCGGCATCGATCCCATGCCCGCGGGCCACACCGTCGTCGTCGATCTCTGCGGCGTCAACCTCGCCAAGCAGATGCACGTGGGCCACCTGCGCGCCACCATCATCGGCGACACCCTCGCCCGTGTCCTCGGCCGCCTCGGCTACGACGTCATCCGCCAGAACCACGTCGGCGACTGGGGCCTTCCCATCGCCATGGTCACCGACCGCCTCATGCAGCTCGCCGCCAAGGGCGAGGACATCAACCGCCTCGACCTCGACGCCCTCGAACGCCTGTACAAGGACTCCAAGTCCGAGGCCGACGCCGACGACAAGGGCCTCGCCGCCGTCCGCCGCTTCAACCTTGGCCCCAAGGCGGCGGCCGAGCTCGAGGAGCAGGTCGCCGGCGCCAATGAGGCCCTCGCCCGCGCCAAGCGCACGCTGCTCAAGCTCCAGAATCACGACCCGGAGACCGTCCGCTTCTGGCAGCGCATCGTCGATGTCACCATGACCGAGTGCGTCCGCACCTGCGCCCGCCTCAACACCATCGTCCGCATGGAAGACTCCGCCGGCGAATCCAGCTACGCCGAGGAGCTTGCGGGAATCGTCGCCGACGTCGAGAAGCGCGGCGTCGCCGAGGTCTCCGAGGGCGCCCTCGTCATCCGCGTCCCCGGCTTCGAGGAGCCCTGCCTCATCCGCAAGAGCGACGGCGCGTTCTTGTACGCCACCACCGATCTCGCGGGCATCCGTCGGCGGGTGCAGAAGTTTGGCGCCGAGCGCGTCGTCTACGCGGTCGATGCCCGCCAGGCCCTGCACTTCAAGCTCGTCTTCGGCGCGGCGGCAAAGGCCGGCTTCACCACGCGCCCCGGGGCTTCCGAGCCCAGCTCGCTCGAGCACGCCGCCTTCGGCATGGTCCTCGGCGAGGACAACCGCCCCTTCAAGACCCGCAGCGGCGAGAACGTCAAGCTCTCGGCCCTCGTCGACGAGGCCGTGGAGCGGGCCCTCGTCGTTGTCGAGCAGAAGATCGCCGAGGCCCGCCAGGCCGCGCTCACGCACGGCAGGCCCTTCGCCGAGCCCTCGATGGACGAGAAGCGGAACATCGCCGACGCCGTCGGCGTGGCCGCGGTGAAGTACGCGGATCTCTCCAACGACCGCATCAAGGACTACGTCTTCAGCTTCGACCGCATGCTGGCCTTCGAGGGCAACACGGGCCCGTACCTGCTCTACGCCCTCGTGCGCGTGCGCCGCATCTTCGCCGAGGCCAGGGACCGCGGCGTGCGCATCGATCCCGGCGCGCCGATCGCCATCGCCGCGCCGCAGGAGAAGACCCTCGCCCTCACGCTCCTGCGCTATCCCGGCACCGTGCGCTCCGTCGGCTCCTCGCTCGAGCCCCACCGCCTGTGCACGTACCTCTACGAGCTGGCGCAGGCGTACAGCACGTTCTACAACGAGTGCCACGTGCTCAACGCCCCGGACGAGCCCAGCCGCCAGTCGCGCCTGCACCTGTCCCGCATGGTCGAGCGGGTGATGGCTGATGGGTTGGGGCTGCTGGGGATCAGGCTACTCGATCGCATGTGAAGCCCGCGCCTCGAACGCTGCTTCCCTTCGTGTTTCACCGCGCAGATCCGAATCCAAACACGAAGATCTCGAAGAAGATCAGGGATGAGCTCGAAGCCATCCCGCGCAATCCCCTTCCCGTGCGGGCATCGTGACGTATCCATTGGCCAAATCCATGCCTCGCCTTCTTCGCTCCCTTCGTTCTCCCTTCGCAACTTCGCGGTAAATGCCTTTTTCCTGCCCCGATTGGCGGCCGCGATTGAACACAAAAAAAGAAGCGGGCGTCCCATTCGGGACGCCCGCCTTGAGTAGCAATCAGACTGCGGTCAGGCGTGATTTAGAACACGACCTGGAACTGCAGGCGGACGACGACCTCGCCGGACTTGCTCTGGCCGAGGAGACCAACGTTCGTGTTCGGGAGAACAGCGGAGAGGTTGGAGGTGTCCTGGAGGGAGTAGACGACGTCGGCGGTGGCCTTCGCGGCGTGCCCGGCGTAGTACTGGTTGAGACCGAAGGTGAGGAAGTGGAAGTTCTTCTTGCCCGAACCGATCAGGTCGGAGTCGGCGAAGATGCCTTCCCAGCGGCCGAAGACTTCGGTGTTCTGGGCGAAGCGCCAGCCACCCTGGACGACGGCGCCGAAGTTGTCGAGGTCGGGGCCGTTGGAGCCGCCGGCGCGAGCAACGGTGTGGTCGCCGATGAAGGCGCCGTAGAGGTTCCACGAGTCGCCCTTGAGCGAGCCGTCGAAGGTGTAGCGGAAGGTCTGGTAGTCGGTGTCGCCACCGAAATTGGTGTTGTCGGACTGCTGCCAGTGGATGGCCGCGCCCACCATCGCGCCGAAGTCAGAGCCCTTCTCGCTGGTGAAGTCCTCGAACTGCTTGAAGTTGCCGGAGACGAGGAACTCGCCGCGGGCCGTCAGGGCGTAGTCACCCTGGCCGGAGATCGCGATCGGGAACGCCACCGACTGACGGGTGTTGAAGTCCGTGTTGGCGGAGTTCAGACCGTCGGAGAAGGCGAAGAACGCGCGCCAGCCCTCGGCCTCGTAGGCGAGCTCGACGCCCTGGCTGTAGCCCTGAGTGAACAGAGCGTTCACGAGGGAGCGCTCGGCCGCGAGCTGCTTGGAGTCGCTGACGAGCTCTTCACGGAGCAGGGGGAGCTTGAACTGACCCCAGGTGGCCTTCCAGCCGTTGGCGAACTTGTAGCCGGCGTAGGCATAGTCGAAGCCCAGGCCGTCGCTCTCGTTGGAGATGCGGACGCGGAAGAACCAGTCCTTGTTCAGCTCGCCGTTGAAGTCGACCTTGGTGCGGCGGGTCTGGAACCCGTGGACGAACTCGTCGTTGGGGTTCGAGGTGCCGGCGATGTTGTCCTCATCGCGGAAGTTCATGTCGTAGCGGAACTGCAGCATGCCGCCGATGTTCAGGCGGAAGCCGTCGCCCGCGATGAAGAACCGGCTGCCGTCGTGGCCGGCGTCGCCGCCAGCCAGCAGGCTGGTGCGGCTCTCGGCGTCGCTGAGCATCTCGGCGACAACCGCGCGAACCTCGTCAGAGGACTGCTGAGCAAAGGCGACCGAGCCGCTCAGGCTCAGCGCCGCACCGGCGAGAAACACGAGACCCTTGGTGTGACCCATTCTGAGACTCCTTTTTCTTTCAGAAACGCTTGTGGACCTTTGTTACCGTTCCCGGGCCGACGATCCCGGCCTTCGCGAGCCCTTGTCCGACTCACCGGACGAACGCTTCGTCCGCGGACAACGCCCCACGTGGTTCTCGGCAAGTTGGTGAGCACACGCTCACTTTTGACCCTCAACTTGCGTCGACCAAACTTCCCAACCTACTCCCCGAGATGGTTCGCGGCCTGCGCCGCTGGCCCGGCTCGGGATCCCGTCTCCGACGGGAACGGATCGAACGGCTCTTTTTCGCCGTTCGGTGAGGTGCGGATACTACCCAAAGTACTTAGCAAACGCAAACTCACCTCGCTTTTTTTCGGCTGTCCCGGCCCGGACTCGACAAGTTTGGCATGATTTTCACACTTTCTTCGCCTCCCCACCCCCCCGGTATTGCCACAATATGGTCCGCCTTTCGGCGGGGTTCGCACCCAGTTATCCGGACCTTTTCCACCCTCTATCCATCTCCGATTCTGATCGTAAATCCTTGTCAACAAACGAGATGACGACCACAAAGCACATCCTCATCGTTGAAGACGAAGCCGATCTGGGAGAGCTCCTTTCCTACAACCTCCGCAAGCAGGGGCACGAGGTGGAGGTCTGCCGCGATGGGGCCTCCGGCATCCGGCGCATCCTCGAAACAGGCCCCGATCTGGTGGTGCTCGATGTCATGCTCCCCCAGCTCAACGGCCTCCAGGTCGCCCGCCAGATGCGGACCAACCCCAAGACCGCCCAAACCCCCATCCTCATGCTGACCGCCAAGGCCGAGGAGAACGACGAACTCGCCGGCCTGCAGATCGGCGCCGACGACTACGTCACCAAGCCCTTCTCGATGAAGGTCCTCCTCGCCCGTGTCGAGGCCATGCTCCGTCGCGTCCGCCAGGAACAGGTCGCGGGGCAGGGTTATCTGGAACTTGGCGGCGTGCGGGCCGACCTCTCGACCCACGAGGTGACCGTCCGCGGCGAGGCGATCAAGCTCACCCTGACCGAGTTCCGCATCCTCGTCGCCCTGATGCGCACCAAGGGCAAGGTCCTCAGCCGCGCCGATCTGATGTACACCGCCATGGGCCCGGATGTCCTTGTGACGACCCGGACCATCGACGTCCACGTCGCCGCCATCCGCCGGAAGCTCCGAATGTGCGGGGCCAAGATCCGCACCATCCGCGGGGTCGGGTATCTTTTTGACGAGGCCGCCGAGGGCGTCGCCGTCGAGACCGAGATCGACTAGGCGCCCGCGCCCCGGCCGAGGCTTCTCACCCCCGCCCCGCCGGCCCGAGCGCACCCGAATGTCCCAACGTACACCCGCGCCGCCCAGCACTTCGAGACTCTGGACCGCCGTGTGGTGGGTTCTCTTTCCCGGCCTCGGCGCCGCCGCTTGCGTCGGGATCCCGCTCCCGCTGCCGGTCTCCATCGCGGTCATCGCCACGAGCATCGTTCTCTGCATCGTCCTCATCGCCGTCCGCGAGAACCGCCGGAATCGCTCGCTTCGATCGCTGGAAACCGCCGCCGCCGAAACACTCGCCGAGCGCCCCGGATCAACCGCCCCTCGACGCACCGTCGATCCGTCCGAGCTCAGCGCCGAACTCCGCCCCCTCGCGGCCGCGCTCGATTCGCTCCGCGGGCGCGTCGGCGGGCAGCTCAAAGAAGTTGCCAAGAAGTCCCGCAACCTCGAGGCTCTCATCGACGCGATGGACGAGCCCCTCCTTGCCACCGACGATCAGGACCGCGTCATCCTGTGCAGCCGCTCCGCCGAGGCCATCGTCGATGCGCCCCAGGGCGGGCTCGTCGGCAGGCCCATCCACGAGATCTTCACCAGCGCGGCCATCCTCGACATGCACGCCAAGGCCAAGGCGGGCGGCGTCCACCGCGGGCGCGTTCGCGTCGTCACGCCGCTTGGCACGCGAGCCTTCCAGGTCTCCGCCTCGCCCGTGCCCGCCGCGTGGGGTGCGGGCGTGTTCGGCGCCGTCCTCACCCTCCGCGACGTCACCGAGCTCGATCAGGCCGTGCAGGTGAAGACCGACTTTGTCGCCAACGCCTCGCACGAACTGCGCACCCCCGTGGCCGCCATTCGTTCCGCCGCCGAAACCATGGCCGCCGCGGCCGACGATCCAGCGATGACGGCGCGCCTGCGCGCCATGATCATCGCCCACGCCGAGCGCCTTGAGGAAATGCTGCGAGACCTGCTCGACCTCTCCCGCCTCGAATCCCCCGATGTGCCCCTCACCATCGAGCCCATCGACGCGGGCGTGCTGGAGCGATCGCTGCGGACCATGAGCGAGGCCGCGTGCGAGGAGCGCCGTCTCGGCCTGAGCTTCGAGATCGAGCCCGAGCTCGACGGCCTCCGCACCGACCGCAAGCTTCTCACCCTCATCCTCCGCAACCTCGTGGAGAACGCCACCAAGTTCGCCCACGAGGGCACCACCGTCCGCATCGTGGGCCACCTCATCGAAGAGCGCGGCCCCGACGGCCCCTCCTCCACCGGCCCCCGGCGCGGCGTCGCCCGCTTCGAGGTCATCGACAAGGGCGTCGGCATCCCCCTTGCCCAGCAGGAGCGGGTCTTCGAACGCTACTACCAGGTCGACCCCGCCCGCACCGGCACCGGCAGCACCCCCGCCGGAGGCACCGGAAAGCGGGGGACCGGCCTCGGACTGTCCATCGTCAAGCACGCGGCCAAGGCCCTCGGCGGCCGCGCCGGCCTCACCAGCGTCTGGGGCCAAGGAACCACGGTCTTCGTTGAGTTTCCCTGTGAACTTGGGGTGGCGAACTCTGAGAATCCGTAAACCCCGCCAAGCCCGAACCCGACCACCCCCCCGGACGTACAAACCAACTTGCGGAGGGTCTCCCGGGATTCCCCGTGAGTCTCTCCATCGGCCGGAGGGCACACGCTAAACTCCGTCCCGACTTTCGCCGCGGAACTCTCTCCACGGCAATCCGACGACACGACTCGATTCCACGGGAGCGTTCATGGCGACTCAGGCACAGGCCCACACGCACGACCATTCCCACGAGGGCGGCATGGAGTGCTGCTCGCACCACAACGTCAAGCTCGAGCGCTACATGCTCCTCTACCTCATCGGCGGCCTCATGCTGCTGGCGACGGTCGTGGCCAAGTACGTCCTGCCGCGCGATGTCGTCCCCGATCTCGTCGCCGAGATCCCCGCCATCATCGGCGCCATCCTCCTCGGCTTCCCCCTCTTCGTCGCCTCCGCCAAGGAGCTCTGGCGCGGCACCGCCAGCACCTCCACCCTCTGCGCCATCGCCATCCTCGGCTCGCTCGCCGTGGGCAACTACGCCCCGGCCGGCTTCCTCGCCTTCATCCTCCTTGTCGCCGATCAGTTCGTCCGCCAGCGCGCCTGGGGAGCCCAGCGCGCCATCGAGGACCTCGTCGCCCGAACCCCGGACATCGCCCGCGTCGTGCGCAACGGCTCCGAGGCCGAGGTCTCCCTCGCCGCGGTGCAGGTCGGCGACATTGTCCGCGTCCGCGCCGGCGAGAACCTCCCCGTCGACGGCGTCGTCGCCACGGGCAAGTCCACCATCGATCAGGCCGCCCTCACCGGCGAAGCGATCCCGCACGAGGTCCAGCCCGGCGAGCCCGTCTACGCCGGCACCACCAACCTCTCCGCGCTCATTGACATCCGGGCCACGCAGGTCGGTCAGGACACCACCATCGGCAAGGTCACCCAGCTCATCCGCGAGGCCGAGAGCAGCCGCACCCCGCGCCAGATGATGGTCGAGCAGGTCGCCAAGTTCTTCGTCCCCGTCACCCTCGGCGTCGCCTTCATCGTCTGGTTCCTCAACCGCGACGCGGGCAGCAAGATCGCCTTCGAGCGCGCCATCTCCACGCTCGTCGTCGCCTGCCCCTCCGCGCTCCTGCTCGCCAGCCCGCTGGCCATTGTCGCCGCCTTCGCCGCCGCCGCGCGGCTCGGCATCCTCATCAAGAAGGTCAACTACCTCGAGGAGGCCGCCGTCGTCGACACCGTCGTCATGGACAAGACCGGCACCATCACCACCGGCCGCTTCGCCGTCTCGCGCCTCGTCCCCGCCGAGGGCGTCGAGGGCGCCGAGCTTCTCGTGGCCGCGTGCAACGGCGAGCAGCACTCCAACCACCCCCTCGCCCGCTCCATCCTCCAGACCGCCCGGCAGGCCCGCATCGAGCCCGACGGCAGCAAGGAGTTCGAGGAGATGCACGGGCGCGGCATCCGGGCCCGCACCACCACCGGCGAGGTCTGCGTCGGGCGCGCCTCCTGGCTCCTCGAGGTCTTCCCGGGCATCGGCCCGCAGGTCGAGGCCGCCACGGCCCGCATCGAGGGCATGTCGGGCGTGCACGTCGTCAAGGACGGCCGCTATCTCGGCGTCGTCGCCCTCGAAGACCGCACCCGCTCGAACTCCAAGAACGTCATCAGCCGCCTCCGCGAACTCGGCATCCGTCGCGTCGACATCCTCACCGGCGATCGCCTCAGCGTCGCCGAGCGCGTCGGCCGCCAGGTCGGCGTGGATCACATCGAGGCCGAGTGCCACCCCGAGGAGAAGCACCAACAGATCCAGGACCTCGTCGGCGACGGCCGGCGCGTCATGATGGTCGGCGACGGCATCAACGACGGCCCCTCGCTGGCCGCCAGCGACATCGGCGTGGCCATGGGCCTCGGCGGCTCCGACATCGCCGCCAACTCCGCCGGCGTCGCGCTCATGAACGACGACCTCTCCCGAATCCCGTTCCTCATCGAGCTCTCGCGCCGCACCCGCACGATCGTCGCCCAGAACATCGCTCTCTCCATCGTCGTCGCCATCCTCGGCCTCGTTCTCGCCGCCACCGGCAGCCTCGGCCTCATGGGCGCGGCCGTGTATCACGTCGTCGGCGACATCTTCGTTATCGGAAACTCCTTCCGCCTCTTCCGCTTCGGCGAGTCCTTCCAGGGCAGCGACCTCGAAGAGATCGAGAGCGCCGACCTCGCGCCGCGCAAGCGTCGGCAGGGATCCATGACCCTTAGCGGCGCGCCCCAGCCCGCCGCGGCCTGATCAAGCTCGCCGCACGACCACGTTCTCGCGCCGCCGCTCCGCCCGGGCGATCGCTCCGTCGGCCACATCCGGCCACAGCCCATAACCGATATCCCTCGCATCCGCCGCACCTCGGGCACCGAATCGAACGTCGCACGCGCTTTTTGTCCCTCTCCACGACTGTGAAGCTGGGGAAGGGCAGAATGTGTGTCACATTCTCCGGATGCGTCGGTGTGCAAACGCCGACTCGGCCGTTCTGGCCGACCTCGCCCCTAGCCCGCCAGGAATCTCCATGACGAGCCGGTCCGCCCCGAACTACCTGCATCGACTGTTCCCAATGGCTCTGCTCACCGCGTGCGTGTTCGCCCTTCCGGGCCTCACCGCCGCCGAGTCCGCCGACCCCGCGCCCGCCCCGCGCCGCTCGCCGATGCTCGCCCGCGCCATGATCGCCGCGGCGGAGAGCCAGGCCGAGCAGAGCGGAACTGCCGCCAAGTGTTTCGTCGAGAACCCGACGCCCGAGCAACTGGCCAACATCCTCGGTCAGTACCTCGCCCTCCCGCCGACGATCGCCTCGGGTCTCCAGCCGCGTTTCCGCACCACGACCAATGTCTGGACCGGCGCGGGCTCGCAGGGCTCGAGCGCCCAGGCCACCGCCGCAAGCCTCACCTACTCCTTCCCCGCCGACGGCGTCACCTGGGGCGACGGCTCCAACGGGCCCTCGGCCGCCAACGACCTGCGCACGCGCTTCACCAACGCCGCCGGCGCCACGCCCTCGGGCATGGGGCTCGGCGCGGGCAACGAGGACAAGGGCCTCGAACTCATTCGCCAGGCCCTCGCCTCGTGGCGACGCTTCGGCGGCCTCACCTACACCGAGGTCGCCGACGACAACTCCGCCTTCACCCAGAGCATCACCCACGTCACCACCCGCGGCGACATCCGCATCGGCTCCAACCCGCAGGGCACCGGCAGCGGCGTCCTCGCGTACAACCAGTTTCCCAACATCGCCGGCCAGTCCGCCGGCTCGGACATGACGATCAACTCCGACTTCTTCCCCGTCGCCCAGAGCGCGATGGGCCTTGCCGCCAACAATTACCGCTACCTCCGCGACGTCGTCTCGCACGAGCACGGCCACGGGTTGGGCTACATCCACCCCGTCCCCTGCGACTCCACCAAGCTCATGGAGCCGTTCATCCACACCAACACCGACGGCTGTCTCATCGACGAGTTCCGCGGCGCGGGCCGCAACTACGGCGACCGCCGCAGCGGCAACGGCTCCGGCGCGACCGCGTTCGACTGGAGCAACCTCACCACCCCCGTCCTCAAGTCCGTCATCGAGCTCAACCTCTCCACCAACGGCACCTCCGGGCCCAATGGCAGCAGCGCCGACTGGTTCAAGTTCACCCTCGGCTCCTCACAGACCGTCACCATCACCGCCGTCCCCACCGGCGGCTCCTACACCGAGGGGCAGCAATCCAGCGGGTGCACCGGATCCACCGCCACCGTCAACGCCGCGCAGGCGGGCAACCTGAACATCGAGCTCCGCAACGGCACCAATGGCGCCACCGTGCTCCAGACCGCCGCGGCGGCCGCCGCGGGCGCCACCGAAACGCTTAGCGCCGGCACGCTCGCCGCGGGCACCTACTGGGTCCGCGTCTTCGATGCCGGCCCCAACGCATCCGCCAACCAGACGGTCCAGCTCTACGACCTCACCGTGCGCCTCGGCACCGCCAAGGCGCCCCCGGTCGCCATCGCGGGCCTGCACAAGCGCATCGCGGCCAACACCAACTGCTTCTTCTTCGGCGACATCAACTCCTACGTCACCGACACCGGGCCCGGCGGCGGGTCCAACACCCTCTCCTACTCCTGGGACCTCGACGGCAACGGCACCTTCGGCGGCGGCATCGACTCGACCTCCGTCCAGCCCGTCGTCACCGGCGGCTATCCATCCAACGGCACCTACCCCGTCACCCTGCGCGTGACCGACTCCAACGGCCTCACCTCCACCGACACGATCAACGTCGTCGTCTTCGGCGCCACGGCCTCCATCACCAGCGTGTCGCCCGCGACGGGCTCCACCAACGCCACCGTCCCCGTGACGATCAACGGTGTGAACCTCAAGGGCGTCACCGCCGCCAGCCAGTTCACCGTCTCGGGCTCCGGCGTCACCGTCAGCGGCACCCCCGTCGTCAACGCCCTCGGCACGCAGGTCACCGGCCTCTCCTTCGTCGTCTCCGCCGGCGCAAGCAGCGGCGTGCGCAACGTTCTCGTGTCCAACTCCGACGGCTCCGGCACCGCCAGCGGCAATGCCACCGGCACAAGCCTCTTCACCGTCTCCGGGCCCTGCACCGCGCCCTCCATCGGCACCCACCCGCAGACCCAGACCGTCTGCGCCAACACCAGCGCCACCCTCTCCGTCGGCGCCACCGGCACCGGCCTCACCTACCAGTGGCGCAAGAACACCTCGCCCATCGGCGGAGCCACCTCGTCCACGTACACGCTCAACCCCGTCGCCGTCGGCGACGCCGGAAGCTACGACTGCGTCGTCACCGGCGACTGCGGCACGGTTACCAGCAACGCCGCCACGCTCTCGGTCACCGCCGCCACCACCATCTCCGGCCACCCTTCCACGCAAACCGTCTGCGCCGGAAGCAGCGCCTCGTTCAGCGTCACCGCGAGCGGCGTCTCCCTCGGCTACCAATGGCGCAAGAACACCGTCCCCATCGACGGCGCCACCTCGTCGACCTACAGCATCAACCCCGTTGTCGCCGGCGACGCCGCGGGATACGACTGCGTCGTCACCGGTTCCTGCGGCGCGGCCACCAGCAACACCGCCGTGCTCAGCGTCAACGCCGCCACCTCCATCAATGGCGGCCCCACCGCCCAGTCGGCCTGCCTCGGCGGCACCGCCTCCTTCTCCGTTTCGGCAACGGGCGCGAACCTCGGCTACCAGTGGCGCAAGAACACCGCTCCGATCGGCGGCGCAACGGCGCCCACGCTCACCATCACCCCGGTTGCCGCAACCGACGCCGGAAGCTACGACTGCGTCGTCACCGGCTCGTGCGGCGCGCCCACCAGCAGCGCGGCCAGCCTCACCATCACCCCCGCCACCACCATCACCGGCCAGCCCGCGCGCCAGGCCGTCTGCCTCGGCGCGAGCGCCTCGTTCACCGTTACCGCCACCGGCGACTCTCTCACCTACCAGTGGCGCAAGAATGGCAGCCCCATCTCCGGCGCCACGGCAGCCACCTACACCATCCCCTCCGTCGTTGCCAACGACACCGGCTCGTATTACTGCGGCGTCACCGGCACCTGCGGCATCGTCTACTCCCAGATCGCCAACCTCTCCGTCAACGAGGTGATCTCCATCAACCCCGGCGGCCAGCCCGCGGCCCAGACCGTCTGCCAGGGCGCGCCCGTCACGCTCTCCGTTGACGCCCTCGGCACGATCACCACCTACCAGTGGCGCAAGAGCGGGAACCCCATCTCCGGCGCGACCGACTTTGAGTACACCATCCCCGCGACGGCCGCGGCCGACTCGGGCACCTACGACTGCGTCCTCACCGGCCCCTGCAACACCGTTACCACCGACGCCGCCAGCGTCGTCGTCAACCCCACCACCGCGATCGCTCCGGGCGGTCAGCCGCAGCCGCAGACCGCCTGCCTTGGCGGGCCCGCGTCCTTCACCGTCGTCGCCGAGGGCGCATCCCTTACCTACCAGTGGCGACGCGGCGGCGTGCCGCTTCCCGGCGCAACCCTGTCGACGTTCACCATCAACCCCGTCACCAGCGGCGACGCCGGCGGCGGCGCGTATGACTGCGTCGTCACCGGCGCCTGCGGAAGCGCCGTCACCAGTTCGTCCGCGTCGCTGTCGCTCAACACCACCACGTCCATCTCCGGCTCGCCCGCTTCTCAGTCCGTCTGCGTCGGCGGAACCGCGTCGTTCTCCGTCTCCGCCACCGGAGCGGACCTGACGTACCAGTGGCGCAAGAACACCTCGCCCATCGGCGGAGCCACGGCCTCGTCGCTGACGATCAACCCCGTCGCGGCTGGCGACGCCGCGTCTTACGACTGCGTCGTCACTGGAACCTGCGGAAACGCCACCAGCTCCACCGCGAGCCTCACCGTGCCCACCACCACCTCGATCTCGGGCAACCCGCAACCCCAGTCCGCCTGCCTCGGCGGCACCGCCACCTTCTCCGTCACCGCCTCCGGCGGCAGCCTCACCTACCAGTGGCGCAAGGACACCGCTCCCATCGGCGGGGCGACCTCGCCCACGCTCACGCTCAACCCCGTCGTCGCCGGCGACGCGGCCTCCTACGACTGCGTCGTCACCGGCTCGTGCGGAATCGCCACCAGCACCGCCGCGTCGCTCTCCATCCTCGGCGCGATCTCCATCAACACCCAGCCCGCCGGCCAGAGCCTCTGCGCCGGCAGCGCGATTTCGCTGAGCGTCGGCGTCACCGGCGCATCCCCGACCTACCAGTGGCGCAAGGACGGTCTCGAGGTTTCCGGTGCGACGGCCCCGACGCTCTCGATCAACGCCGCCGCCACCGGCGACTCGGGCTCCTACGACTGCGTTATCACCGGAACCTGCGGTCCGGTCGTCTCCGATCCCGCCTCGGTCAGTGTCTGCGACAGCCCCATGATCTCCACGCAGCCCGTGCCGGTCATGGTCTGCCCCGGCGGCAACGCATCGCTCTCCGTCGCCGCCACCGGCGGCGGTCTGTCCTACCAGTGGCGCCGGAACTCCTCGCCCGTCGCGGGGGCCACGCTCCCCACCATCACCTTCAACCCGGCGCACCCGCCCGACAACGGCGTCTACGACTGTGTCGTCACCAACTGCTGCTCCTCCGCCACCTCAAGCTCGGCCCGCCTGAACGTCTGCGCCGCCGACTTCAACTGCAACGGCTCGCTGCAGGTGCAGGACATCTTCGACTTCCTCAACGCCTGGTTCAGCGGCAGCCCCAGCGCCGACTTCAACGGCAGCGGCCTCGCCGTGCAGGACATCTTCGACTTCCTCACCGCCTGGTTCGGCGGGTGCCCCTGATACGACTCGCCCTCACAGCAGCGTGCCGCGCAGGATCGACGCCGCCGCCGTGAAGTAGATCAGCACACCTACCACGTCCACCAGCGTGGCCACGAACGGCGCCGAGCTCGTCGCCGGGTCGAGCCGGCACTTCTTGAGGATGAACGGCAGCATCGCCCCGATGATCGTTCCCCACAGCACCACGCCCACCACCGACATCGCGATCGCCACCGCCAGCACGTGGTAGTGCTGCTGCGCCAACAGGCTCTCCTTGTCCTGCTCGGAATGAGCGCCGTGCTTGGCAAACCATCCGAGCCACCCCCAGACATTGATCCGCACCAGCCCGATGACGCCCAGGAACAGCCCGAGCATCGCCCCGGCGACCAGCTCGCGCCGCAGCACCCGCCACCAGTCCCGCAGCGTGATCTCTCCCACCGCCAGCGCGCGGATGATCAGCGACGTCGCCTGCGAGCCGCTGTTGCCGCCGCTGGACACGATCAGCGGCACGAACGTCGCCAGCACCGCCGCCTTCTCGATCTCGTGCTCGAACCCCGCCATCGCCGTCTGGGTGAACATCTCCCCGACAAACAGCACCGCCAGCCACCCCGCGCGCTTTCGCACCAGCCGCCACATGCTGATCGTCGAGTACGGCTCGTCGAGGGCCTCCATGCCGCCGAGCTTCTGCATGTCCTCCGTCGCCTCTTCCTCGGCCACGTCGGCCACGTCGTCGGAGGTCACGATGCCCAGCAGCACCCCGCGCGAGTCCAGCACCGGCAGCGCCACCCGGTCGTAGCGGCTCATCATCTTCACCGCCTCGTCCTGCGGCTGGTCGGCCCGCAGCGCGACGAAGTTCCGGTTCATCAGCGACTCGACGGTCGCGCTCGGATCGGCCAGAAAGATCTGCCGCAGCCGCAGGTCGTCGATCAGCACCCCCTTCTCGTCGACAACGTACACGACGTTGATCGTCTCCGCGTCACGCCCGAACCTGCGCAGATGGTCCAGCGCCTGCGCCACCGTCCAATCCGGCATCAGCCGGATGTAGTCCGGGTTCATCAGGCGACCGACGCTCTTGGGCGGATACCCGAGGATGGCCTGCGTGGTCTTCCGGTCCTCCGGGCTCAGCGACGCGATGATCTTCTGCGCGCACTCCGGCGGCAGCTCGTCGATCAGCCGCGCCCGGTCGTCCGGGTCCATCCCCTCCACCACCCGCAGCGCCGCGTCCCCCAGCTTCAGGACCAGCTCCTCCTGCATCTCGGGGGTCAGATACGCGAACACCTCGCCCGCATCGTCCCGCGCCAGGAACCGGAAGCAGACCGCCCGCTGGTCGGGCTCCAGGCTTGTGATGATGTCCGCGATGTCGGCCTGCGGGATCCCCTTCAGCGCGGCCCGCAGCTCGCTGTACGCCCCATCGCGCACAAGCTCGACGATCTCCGGCTGGATGAGTTCCGCGGTGGGGGTCACGCGTCCAAGTCTATCGCCCGACCCCGCGCCGCCAAGCCTCAGGCCAGGCCATCCAGCGACGTGAGCCCGATCGGCTCGCGCGTGAAGAACGGCTCAGCGCTCCTGGTCCCGATCCGCGATCCGAAGTACTTCCCGGCCGCGTCCAGAACCTCCGGCACGTGCGCGTTCTTCGCGTTGGCCGTGAACTGCGAGTGGTACGCCAGGATGGCGTCCCGCTTGGCCGTTTCAAACCCCGTGGTGTCGACCAGAAAGCTCGGGCTCGGCACGATCCGCAGGTGCGTCGCGTAGTAGTAGAACAGCCATTTGGGATACAGGGGCGGTTTCCCCTCGTCTCCCGGCATCGCGATCCCTGTGAGCTTCGCGTCGAACCGGGCGTCCTCCGCGATCCGCGTCACCGCGATGTGGTCCGGGTGGGCGTCCTCAAAGTACGGCACGAACAGCATCTGCGCCTGCATCGCCCGGATCACCCCCGCCATCTTGTGTCGGGCCTCGATCGTGTGCTCCACAAACCGATTCGGCAGCCCCAGCGCCACCCGCCGCACCGCATTCCCCGGCGCCGAAAGACACTGCGCGGCCGCCGCGGCCTCCCTTTTCCGCGTCTCCGGATTCCCGAAGGGCGTCGGCTCCCCCGTCGTCATGTCCACCAGCGTCACCGCGTGCCCCTGCGAGGCCAGCTTCGCGATGGTCCCGCCCATCCCCAGTTCCTGATCGTCGGGATGGGGGCCAATCACGAGCACGCTCGCCATACCACATTACTCCTTCGATTTCCCAGGGTCGTAGCCGCTGATCCGAACGCCGCCCTTGAACACCGCCTCGCCAATAACAGTTGTGCCATCCTCGGCGTAGTAGATGACCGGCCCATCCGCGACACCAGCGACATAGAACATTCTCTTTCGGATCGAACCGTCCTCTCGAAGGTACAGCCCGACTCCCGATTCCTTGTTCCAGTTCGTCACGTGGATCGACGCGCCATCCGGCTTGAACCACTCACTCCGAACGAGTTTGCCTCGCGAATAGTCCTCGACCAGTTGGATTCCTCCGGCGCGATACTTGTACATCGCGCGACCCGTGCCGTGAGGAAAGCCATTGGAGTCCCGGAAGAACGTGCCGGGAATCGCATCCCAAAAGAGGATCGCCGCAATCCCCGCAACCACGAGGCACGCCAATCCAATCAGAATGTGCTTCAATCGCGGCACGATCACCTCCAACCCGGCCTACTCGGTGTCCTTCCCGACCGCCACCAACCCCAACAACCCATCCGCCGTCTCAAGCTGCACCTGCTGAACCGTCTGCGGCTTGCGCGTCGCCCAGAACCCGCCCGAGCGGAACGCCTCGCCGTGCTGATCGTGGAACGACTTGAGCGTCAGCTCCATCGTCTGCCCCACGCCCAGCCCGTCGATCTCGCGGCTGTACCAGCGGTTGAGCCACAGCCGGCTCTTCCCATACGCCCGGGCCGTCGTGTTCGTCACCGTGATCGTCGTGTCGCTTCGCACCACCTGGATGTCCAGCGTGCTCGTCTGCGACTTTTCCGCCGGATACTCCGGCCCGGCCAGAGCCGGGTCCACGCTCGACGAGCACCCGCCCAGCCCCACGCACACCGCCGAGATGCTCAGGCACAGCGCAAGCCCAGTTCGCGTGTTCATTCCAACCTGCTCCTCTGCGCCTTTGCGCCTCTGCGAGAGACCCTCTCCCGAAAACCTATCATCCGCCGCATGTCCGTCGACGGCAACAACGCCACGCCCCCCTCGCCCGCCATCGCGCCGGGATCAGAGCATATCGACCCCGCGGCCATCGCTCGCGAACTGGGCCGACGATGGGGGGGTGGCCCCGACCCCCGCCTCACCGCCGTCGTTCCCGCCTTCGACGCCCCCTTCTTCCAGGCCGGCCTCGCCGGCTACTCCGACGCGGCCATGCGCATCATCGCCCGCCGCCACGGCTGCCCATTCTGCGTCACCGAGGCCCTCCTCGATCGCACCCTCCTCGGCGGCGGCCGCGGCTTCCTCAAGGCCGACCTCGGCGACCTTCACGAGAACGTCCCCGGCGGCCCCGAAGACCACCCCCTCGCCTGCCAGATCATGGGCAGCGACCCCAAGGAAATGGCCGCCAGCGCGCTCAAGGTCGCCGAGCAGGGCGCCAAGGGCCCCAAGCACTACCGCACCCTCGCCTACCAGGACCTCACGCCCGAGCAACTCGCCGACCTCCTCGACCAACCCGCTCCCGCCCACGACGCCACCGAAGGACTGGGCGGAGACACCTGCGAGACGCTCATCGACGAGATCAACGCCTCGGCCGAATCCAACGGCGTTTATCTCCCCAGCCACCCGAAACCCGAAACCCGAGACCCGAAACCCGAGCTCTCCTTCGAAACCATCGACATCAACCTCGCCTGCCCGGTGAAGAAGATCAAGGCCAAGGCCCGCGGCGGCCACTGGCTGGCCGAGCCCGCCGGCGCGATCGAGATCCTGCGAGCCGTCCGCGAGGCCGTCCCCGCCCACATCCCCTGCACCGTCAAGCTCCGCCGCTCCTTCGACGACACGCCGCAGATGGCCGCGAACCTCGAGCGCATCCTCGACGCGGCCTTCGACATGGGCTACGCCTGGGCCACCATCCACGCCCGCACCGTGCAACAGAAGTACATCGGCCCCAGCCGCTGGGACCTGCTCCACGACATCGTCCGCCGCCGCCCCGATCGCCTCATCCTCGGCTCAGGCGACATCTGGGATGTCAACGACATCTTCCGCATGATCGGCTACACCGGCGTCGCGGCCGTGGCCGTCGCCCGCGGCTGCATCGGCAACCCGTGGATCTTCCGCCAGGCCCGCCAGATGATGGCCGGAGAGACCCCCACCGCCCCCACCATCGCCGAGCAGCGCGCCGTCCTCGAAGACCACTTCCGCCTCAGCGTCAGCATCAACGGCGAGGACCGCGCCGGCAAGACCATGCGAAAGTTCGGCATCCGCTTCGCCGCCCACCACCCGCGGGGCGAGGAGGTGCGTCGGCGATTCATCGCCGTGGGCAGCGTGGCCGACTGGCTGGGAGTGCTCGAGGAGTTCTACCACGGCGGGCGTGCGGAGGCCGCGCCCGCTCGCGCGTGACCACGAGCACCGACGACCCCGCCGTCACGGGTCCTTGGCGCCCGCCGCAACGAGACCCTTGCGCATCCTGTCCGTGAGCTGCGCGACGCGAGATGCCTGCTCCGGCCGATCGGCGAGATTGCGCATCTCGAACGGATCCTCCTTCAGGTTGTACAACTGCACCCGTTCGGCCCGGGGATACCGGATGAGCTTCCACTCCGGCGTGACGATCGCCCGCTGCACGTCGCGGTACGCGAACACCATCTCGGTCCTCGCAGCCTTTGCAGGATCGTGCAGCACCGGCCGCAGGTCGATGCCGTCGCTGGTGCTCGGACCCGGCACGCCGCACATGCGCCCGAGCGTCGGAAGCACGTCGTACGTGAAGCACATCGCGTCGGTCGTCTTCCCCCGCGGAATGCCCGGCCCGCGGACGATGAGCGGGACACGGATGGCGTCCAGCTCGTACAGATTCTGCTTGCCGATTAGCCCATGGCTGCCCCGCGCCACGCCGGAATCCGCGGCGAACACGACAATCGTGTTCCTGGCGTGCGGCGAGGCCTCCAGGGCATCGAGGATGCGCCCGATCTGCGAGTCCAGGAACGAGATGTAGCGGTAATAGTCGGCGAGCATCCTGCGCACATCCTCCGGCTCGCGTGGCACGGGCAGGAGCTGCTCGTCACGACACCTCATCTCGCCGTTGTCGAACGGATGCTCCGGCAGGAAGTTCGGCGGGAGGGGGATCGTCGCCGGGTCGTACTTCATCGGAAACTCCGGGGGCGGCATGTGCGGGTCGTGCGGCGCGTCGAACGCCACATAGCACAGGAAAGGCTTGTCCGAGGGCGTGCTCAGGAACCTGATCGCCTCGTCCGCGGTGGCCGCGCACAGGTGACCCCCCGCCGGATGCGCGGCCGAAAGCGTCCCATCGTCCATCTCACGCACATTGTCGTGCACCGGGTCGTGCGACATGCCGCCAAGGTACATGGCCCGGCCGCGCTGGAACGTCCGCTCCAGCGACGCGTCTCCGTTGTGCCATTTCCCGCACACAAGCGTGGAGTATCCGGCCCGCCCGAACGCCATGGGCCAGGTCTCGTCGCGGAGCATCCTCTCGTCCACATGAAAGAGCGTCTGGCCCGTGAGCAGCATCGCCCGCGAGGGAACGCACGTCGCCCCTTGGAAGGCCCCCTGCATGTACGCCCGCCCGAACGACACACCCTCACGGCAGAGCCGATCAAGGTGCGGCGTCTGGATGATGGGGTTGCCCAGCGCGGCGATCGTGTCGGCTCGCTGATCGTCGGCGAAGAGCACAAGCACGTTCATGCGCGTCGGACCGCCATCGTCCGCCCCGGCACCGCCGCAACCCGAGAGCAGCCCCAAGACCGCGAGCATCAGCGCGGCCACGCACCATATAGGGAATCGGTTCATGGCCTGAGCGTACCGCGCCACGCGGCGCGGGACTCTGGTCCACACAAGCTCCACAGCATCCCCTCGCCCGGCATTCGGCGCTCGCACGTCGGCGGAGCGCCGGACTACAGGCGAGACGCTTCCCTCACACGCACGCCCACCGGCGCACCGGGGGCCGCCGCGGGAACCTTCGCCGCAACAGGGTCCGGGGCCTTGGCGGCCGCCGTCGAGGGCGCCGCGGCATCCCCCGGATACGCGATCCGCCCGTGGTAGATGCTCGCCAGCGTCCGGCTCACCGCCTCCACGATCAGGTTCAGATCCCGCAGCGTCAGGTCGCACTCCTCGAACTGCCCGTCCATCAGCCGCTTGGTCGCGATCGCCCGCACCAGCGCGTCGATCCGGCTCGGCGTCGGGTCCGCCATCGCCCGCGTCGCGCTCTCCACCGCGTCGCAGATCATGATGATCGCCGCCTCCTTCGTGCGCGGCTTCGGCCCCGGATAGCGATACTCCATCTCGCTCGGCCCCTCGTCCTCATCCCCATTGCCGTTCGCTTTCCCTTGCTTCTCCGCCGTCCGCTTGGCCCGGTGGAAGAAATACTCCACCAGCGTCGTGCCGTGGTGGCTCTCGATGAAGTGCCACAGCGGCCGCGGCAGGTTGAACTCCCGCGCCAGCTCCAGCCCGTCCTTCACGTGCCCCACGATCACCAGCAGGCTCATGGCCGGGCTCAGCTTGTCGTGCCGGTTGAACCCCGGCGTCTGGTTCTCCACGAAGTAGTCGGGCTTGTTCATCTTCCCGATGTCGTGGTAGAGCGCCCCAACATACGCCAGCAGCCCGTCGGCCCCGATCGCCTCCGCCGCCGCCTCGCCCAGCGCGGCCAGCGTCAGCGAGTGGTTGTACGTCCCCGGCGCACGCAGCTGGAGTTGCCGCAGCAGCGGCTGCTTCGGGTCGCGCAGCTCGATGAGCGTCAGGCCCGTGGTAATTGCGAACAGCCGCTCCATCGTCGGCAGGATGAACAGCGTGATCCCCGCCACGAGCAGCCCGCCGAAGCCCGCCCACCCCGCGTCCTTGGCCGCCTGCAGCAGCGCCCCCGGCGTGATGGGCAACTCCACCAGGCTCACCAGCATCGTGGCCAGGGCCAGCACCACGCCCATCGACACGCCCGCGCGGATCAGCGTGTCGCGGTCGCGGATCTCCTTGAGCCGCCATACCGCCGCGCCAATCCCGCAGATCAGCACCGCAAACATTCCCACCGGCAACCCCAGCGCCGTGCACACCAGCAGCCCGTGCAGCGCCCCGTACGCGATCGCGATCCGCTGGCTGTACGCGATGCACAGCACCACGGCGCAGAACACCGTCGGCGCCACCGCCGTCAGCGCCAGCAGGTCCGGCAGCATCACGCTGCTCACGCACGCCACGATCGCCGCCCCGCCGAGGAGCCCGGCGATCGCCGCCATCCGCGCCGGGTTCCGCCGGATCCGCGGCACGAACAGCACCGTGTACCCCAGCATCGCCACCGCGATCGCCCCCACCACCCCCACCGCCGCCGCTCGCGACCCCCAGAGCTGCTCGGCCGGGAGATTCTTCCGCCTCGCCTCCATGGCCTTGGCCACCACGTCCTGCTGCGACTTGGTCAGCACGTCGCCGCGCCGATAGATCGTGTCCGTCTCCGGATACGTGATCCGCGTCACCTTCACCGCCGCCGCCTCCGCGTCCTGGGCCGCGGCCGTTGCCGCCGCGTCGAGCGAGTATGTCGGCTTGGCCGGCTGCATCAGGCGCGCCACCACCACGTCGATGAGCGACGCCTCGAACCCCGAGTCCCGGGCCAGTTGCCGCAGGTGCTGCGCCAGGTCCGGAGCCTCCGCGTTGATCATGTTCGCCGACGGCACCGGTGTCGTCTTGCGTGCTCCCGCCCGCACCAGCGACATCTCCTTGGTCAGCGCCTGCGACTCCAGCTGCGCCGCCTCGCGGGCCAGCATCGGGTGCACCGCCAGTTCCTCCACGAGGCGCCCCACCCGATCGCGCCAGTCCGAACTGACCTCCGCCCCGCCCACCTCCTGCCGAAGCGCGACCAGCGCCGCCTCCGTCAGCCCGTACTGCTTCCGCAGCCCCGGCTCCACGCTCTCGAGCGTCGTCGCCTCCTGCGCGATCAGCGGCAGCTTCTCCAGGCTGTCGCGAATCTCCGCCAGCACGCCCGGAATCTCGACGTACACGCGCGGCGACTGCGCCCGCGCCATCGTCCGCGCCTGCTCCGTCGCCGCCGGGTCGTCCGTCGAGAACCGAACCCCCGCCACCTCCGTCGTGGTCATGATGCGTCCCGCGACCACGCGCGGCTGCTCGCGCGTCCACGCCGCCGCGAGCCCCACTACGCCCACGAACACCGCCCACACCAGCATCGCCCACGCGAAGTTCCGCGCCCGCACCGGCCGCTGCCACACGCCCCCGCCCGACGCGGACTCGATCTCGCGCCGAAGGTCCTCGGTGCGGGCTCGCAGGCTGGATTTGGTCAGTTCCTTGGCCATGGGTTCGACACGCGTCGCGGGCAGTCCGTCACTGATGCATCGGCTATCGGGCCTTACGGCTCATGGATGAACATCCCCCTCAACACGGGAGGAACGCAACACTCCGTGACGCGCCGGAAGCACCGCCGTCGGGTCTTCGGGGTCGCCCGCATCGAGGCTCGGGCTCGGCCGGTGCGCCGCATCCCCGTACGCCTCCACGATCCGCTGCACCAGCCGGTGCCGGACGATGTCCTGCTTGTCGAGCGTGACGAACCCGATCCCCCGGATCCGCCGCAGCCGACGCGCCGCGTCGATGAGCCCGCTCTCCGCCGGCTCGGGCAGATCGATCTGCGTCACGTCCCCCGTCACGATCATCTTCGACCCGTGCCCCATGCGGGTCAGGAACATCTGCATCTGTCCCTTGGTCGTGTTCTGCGCCTCGTCGAGGATGATCACCGCGTTGTTGAGCGTCCGCCCTCGCATGTACGCCAACGGGATCACCTCCACCACGTCGCTGAGCATGAACCGCTTGATGGTCGCATAGTCCATCATGTCGTGGAGCGCATCCAGCAGCGGCCGCAGGTAGGGGTTCACCTTCTGCTGCAAGTCGCCCGGCAGGAATCCCAGCCGCTCGCCCGCCTCCACCGCCGGACGGCACAGGATCACCTTCTGCGTCCGGTGGTGCTTGAGCATGTGCACCGCCGCGGCAACCGCGAGGTAGGTCTTGCCCGTGCCCGCGGGCCCGATGCCGAACACCAGGTCGTGGTCGCGGATGGCGTCGAGATACACCTGCTGGTTGGGCGTCTTCGCCCGCACCCGCTGCGCCCCCACATACACGTCAAGGTCCGCCTCCCACGGCGGGCCCGCCGGTGCAACTTCTTCCTCATCACGGTGCCGGCGCGGCAAGAGCGCCCCCGACACCGCCTGCCCGATCAGGTCCATCACCTGCTGACGCGAGAGCGACTCCGACCTCTGGGCCGCGCCCGAGAGCCGCTCAAGCACATTCCGCGCGGCCGCCACCTGGTCACGCTCGCCCGTCACGTGCACCGTACCCTCCCGGGCTAGCACGGACACACCGAGCGCCTCACGAATAATCTTGAGGTTGCGATCGCCGGCCCCGAGCATGGTCACCCGCTCGGCCCCCTGAGGAACTTTGATGCTGAACTCCACGCCCGAAATGCTCCTCAACGACCGGGTGGTTCCCCCCACCCCCCCCGCCTTCAATCCCGGTCGTGCGCCGTCACGTTCTGAAGACATAACCCCGCTCCTTCCCCGGAACAATGATACGCGGAGCCTCGCCTGCATGATGCCCAGAACCGGCCTTTTGTTTGTATTGTGTTTGGCTGTTTTCGCGTTAGCGGTCGGTGGATGTTCGCAAAATCAGCGTCCCCGCCGCTATCCCCCCGCCCCCGCCGTCTCCACCGCCTCTCTCAAGGCCGACTGGGACACGGTGGGAGCCGCTGTCGAGGTCGGGGCCGCCCGGGCTGAGTGCGCCGCCGCCGCTCCGCAGATCTCTCCGGATGGGCTCCAGTATCGCTTCCGCCTCAAGCATGTCTCAGGCCGCACGGGCGTGCTCATGGTCCGCACCACCACCGAGGGCCCCGATCCTCGCCCCATCGAACTCACCTGCGAGATGGGCCCCATCCGCGATCCCGCCCTCGAGGCCGACATCATCCGGCACGTCAGCCACCGGCTTGAGCAACTCCGCGACAAGGGCTTCGCCCCCATCGAGCCCTGATGGCTCGCCGCCCCCGCGCCCTCACTCCGCCGCGCGGGCCCGCACGGTGATCCCGATCCGCTTGCCCGGCACGAGGTACTTGGCCAGCACCGCCCGCGCCGCGCCCGGCGTCAGCGATCGATAGAACTCGCCCGCCCGCGCGATCTCATCCGGGTCCATCCCCAGCGACGTGCACCGCGCCGCCGCGGCCGACCAATACCGAATATCCCGCTCGGCCGCGTCCGCCGCTCGCGCCAGTTCATCCGTCGCTCGTGCCAGTTCCTCCGCCGTCGGCCCGTCGGCGGCCAGCCGACCGAGTTCCTCTTCGATCGCCGCGCCGACCGCGTCCGTCTCGCCGCCACCCGCCGTGGCCGTCACCAGCGCCATCCCCAGCCCGTCGAACGCGCTCATGTACAGCCCCGACACCGGCCCATCCGGCCCAAGATTGAACCGCGGCGGCACGAGCCGATCCTTCAACCGATTCGTCGCCACGCGCAGCACCGCCCGAAGCCCGCGCTGATCGCCCAGCGCGGCCATGTCGGGGCCAAAGAACCCGCGCACCACGATCGCGCGCCCGCCGCCGAGCATCACCTCGTCCACCCGCGCCTCGCGCACCACCGGGCCCGCGGGAAGCTCTATCCGCCGGCGCGCCGCGTGCGTCTCCGGCCCGGGCCGCGCCCGCACCGGCAGCGTGCCGAGCGACGCGTCGGCGAGCTTGAGCGCCTCGGCCAGCGAGATATCCCCCACAAACGCCGCTTCGATGGGCTCCCCGTGCTCCTTCGCGTGCCGCGCGATCCACTCTCGTACATGCTCGGGTGTGATCCCGCGCAGAGCCCGCTCGTTGGGCGGCTGCAGACGCACATCCCCCACGGGCACCACCGCCTGGTTTACGGCCTCCGAGACCGCCGCGCGCGGATCGGCCGACCGCCGCCGCAACTCGCGGACTACCTGGTCCCGCGCGTTGTCCACCGTCTGCACGCCGACGGTTGGCGCTGTCAGCATGGCCCTCGCGACACTAAACCCCGCCTCAAGGTCCCCCTTCGAGCCCGAGAGCCGAATCGTGATAGCGTCCTGACCCGCCGCCGCGTCGATCCGCAGATCCCGCCCTTCCATGCGTGCGGTCCGGCTCGCCTCCGGGGCCACCGAGTCCCAATCGTCCAGCACGCCCGCCGCCACCTCCGTGAGCCCGCGCGTCGTCGGGTCCTCCAGCAGCTTGCCGCCGCAGAGCGCGATCGTCACCACCACCCGCCCCGCCTGCCGGTCCATTTCCCGGTGGTGGACCCGCACCCCGTTGGCCAGCCACGCGCTCGTCACGCCCGACCGCCGCGCCGTCTGCATCTCCAGCACCGAATCACACACGAGCGTTTTCGGATCCTCCACCACCGGCACCGGCGCTGCCGGCCGCAGCAACTGCGCCGGCGGCGGCGCACCCACAGCCCGCGCGCCGATACACACGTAGGCCATCATCGAAATCAGCAACAGGGGCCGCATGGCTCACACAACCATACCGCGCCGCCCGCACAAAGAGGCGAAAAACCACCCATCCCTACACCCCAAGCACATCGCACTCCCCGTCGCACCCCTTCCCCTTCTCCCACCGCCCCGCGATGAGCCCCTCAACCACCTCGTCGATCTGCTCGCGCACCTTGGCATGGTCGATGTCCGCGAGGTCGATCACGCCCCGCTCGCCGGTGCTCAGAATCCAGTACTCCGCCACGCCCGGCAGCGAAGGCTCCCCGCCCGCGTCCGCATCGCCGTACAGGTGCGCCAGCGCCATCGCATACACCCCGAGTTGCAAGTCCCCCGCCTTCGGCTCGCGCAGCCGCTCCGAAGCGTGACCGGTCTTGTAGTCCACGATGCGGAACGCCTCGCTCCCGTCCGCCGCCGTCACCCGGTCGATCCGATCGATCTTCGCCTCAAACGCGTGCGGCCCATACGCGAACACCACCTTCTTCTCGATCTCCACCACGTTCGCGCTCGGATCGTGCAGCCGATCGAACGCCACCCCCAGCTGCGCCAGCACCTGATCGAGCTGCGCCCGGTCCGCCTCAAGATGCCGCGGCCACGCCCTGAAGAACGCCTCGCGCCCGATCGCCATCAATCGCTCGCGACCGGGCGGCCCATGCCCCTCCGCCTCCGCCGCCCGCTGCTCGAGGTAAAAGGTCTCCAGAGCGCCGTGCACCGCGATGCCCACCACCGCCGCCGGCCCCGGCATCGGCTCGAGCCCCAGCACATACTTCGCGTAGAAGCACCGTGGGCACTTCACATAGTCCTGGATCTTCGTGTAGCTCAGCCGCAGCGGCGGCTTCAGCCCCGGCGCAAACGGCTCTCCCGCGCCGCTCTCCTTCGGATCACGCCCCGCCTCCTCCAGCACGCGCCCCGCAAACGCCCCCGCATCGTGGCCCGCCGCCCACGCCGGAACCGTCCCGGTTGCCTCCGCCGCCGCCAGCGCGGCCAGCCGCTTTGCCGCAAGGTCCAGCGTCTCCGATGCGCCCCGCATCTTCTCCGCATCCCCCGACGCGGCCGCGTCCAGCGCGCCTGCCGCCATCGTCCGCACCTCCCGACGGGCCCGCTCGAACACGCTCCGCCGATGCTCCGCCCCCTTGAACCCGCGTGACTCCGCCTCGATCTCGTCGCCCCCGCGCGACCACCCGAACCCCTGCCCCAGCCCCAGCGCCGCCGCGCGGTCCAGCACGGCCTTCCACTCCAGCACGCGGATCGCATCCGTCGTGGCCCCGTCGTGCACGATCTCCTCGAAGTAGTGCGTGGACTTGCTCCGGCTCTTGTTCTTCTTCGACAGCAGCACCAGCCGCGTCTCCGCCCGCGTGCACGCCACATAGAACAGCCGGCGCGCCTCCGCCGCCGCCCGCTGCTTGGCCGTCCGGTCGTCCCCGCGATGCACCAGCCCCGCGGGCATGTCCGTCCCGCCGGGCTCGCGCACCGCGCCGTACCCGTTCCTCGGCGCCACCCGCGGCACGAACACCGTGTGAAACTCCAGCCCCTTGGCGCTATGCGCCGTGATCAGCCGCACCGCATCCTCGCGCTCCTCCGCCGGCGCATCGCTCAGCCCGTCCACCCGCGAGCCCAGCGCCGCCTCGCGCATCTTCTGCTCGTCCTCCGACAGATCCTGGTAGTACGACCAGAACGCCCGCACGTCCCCCGGCGCATCCAGCCGCCCCTGCCGCTCTCTCGCAAACCGCAGCATCCCCACCAGGTTCTTCACCCGTTCCGCCCGCTCGCGCGCCGCGAGCAGGTCCGCGTGCGCCACGTCGCCCGCCGCGATGATCCGCGCCACCGTCTCGGCCGCGCTCCGCTCGGTCGCCACGCGCTGAAGCTCCGTGTGCACACCCACGAACCGCACGATCGTCGCGTTCTCCGGCGCGCTCGCCGCGAGCCAGTCCACGAACCCGCCCGGGTCCGCCGTCGCCGTGTCTCCCGCCTCAAAGCGCGTCAGCTCCCCGCGATAACGCGCCCGCAGCGGGTTGAGCACTCGCGGGTCCAGCGAGAACGGCGGACGCGCCAGCACCCGCGCCGCCGCGTGCACCGCGTGCGGCGCGGCCAGAAGCTCCACCCACGCCAGCACGTCCCGCACGCCCTCGTCCTCCGCCGGCGTCCCCTCGCGCATCGCCGCCGTCGGCACGCCCTCGATCATCAGCGCGCTTCGCACCCGGTCCGCGTCGTTGTGCGTCCGCGCCACCACCGCGTAGTCCGACCACCTTGGCTTCGCCCCGCCCTTCTCCCGCTCCGTCCGGTCCGTCAGGATTATCGCCGCGATCACCTCGCCGTCCTGGAACTCATCGTCGAGGTGCACCAGTTCCACCGGCCCGTGCGCCGCCCCTTCCCCCGCGGCGTTGATCGCCTTGTCCGGGGCATACCGCTTCTCCGCCCGCCCGATCACCGCGTTGGCGATCCTTACGATCGTCCGCGTGCTCCGATAGTTCTCGCTCAATCGCACCGTCGCGTGCCCGGGCCAGATCTTCGAGAACTTCTCGAACGCCAGGTCGTCCGCCCCGCGAAACTCATAGATCGACTGGTCGTCGTCCCCCACCACGCACAAGTCAGGGTTGCCCGCCGCTGGCATCAGCAACCGCAGCAGCTCGATCTGCGCCGCGTTCACATCCTGGAACTCATCCACCACCATGTGCCGCCACTCGTCGCGCAGCATCGCCGCCGCCCGCCCCGAGCCCCGCAGGATGCGGATCGGCAGCGAGATCAGGTCCGCGAACGTCAACCACCCGCGATCCCGGCACGCCGCCTCGAAGTGCCCGATCGCCCGCGCCGCATCCGCCGTCCGACGCACGCGCTCACGCTCCGCCGCGAGCCCTTCTCCATCCAGCGCCTCCCCGCCAAAGCTCCGCCCCGCGCCCAGCCACTCCTCCGCCCGCGCACAGAATGCCCCGGCCTCCCCCGGCGAAACGCCCGCATCCGCCAGCGTTTCCATGTATCCCTTGATCTCTGCGACCACCGCCGCCAGCCCCTCCGCCCGTGCGTGCTTGAACAGGTCGTGATCGAGCACGATCTCGCGCAGCAGACGCGTCTGCTGCGCCGAATCGATAATGCCACCGCGCCCGTCATCCATCCGCCCGATCCGCACATCGGCCTCATCCGCAAACCGCCGCAGGATCCGCAGCCCCAGCCCGTGGAACGTGTGCGCCCGCACCTCGTCCGCCGCCGATCCGATCAGGCCCGCGAGCCGCTCGCGCAGCTGGTTCGCCGCCTTCACCGTGTACGTGAGCGCCACAATCGTGTCCGGCCGCACGCCCCGCCCGTGCACCATGTGCGCGATTCGGTGCGCGATCACTCGCGTCTTCCCCGTCCCCGGCCCCGCCAGCACCATCAGCGGCCCGCGGTTATGAACCGCCGCCTCCCGCTGCGCCGCATTCAGCCCTGTGAGTGCATCGTCCATCGTCCCCCCAGTCTACCAAACCCCACCCCATCCGCCTCTTGCTTCTCACTCTTCCCTTCTCACTTCTCACTTCTTCCGCATGTACATATGCACCGCCATGCTCGCATACTCATGCGTCTCCGGCCCCACGGCGTTCGGCAACCGCAGATCCACCGCCTCACGCGTCACCTTCAGCCCGCGCGACGGCCCGATCTCCGCGATGTGATCCAGCATCTCCTGCTCGTCCGTGTCCCGCTGGATCGCCTCCAAGTCGATGTCGTCAAGCTCCCACGACGTCTCCCCGCGCTCTTCCGCATCCTCGCGCCGCCGCCGGTCCCCCTCGCTGTACACCCGCCGACGCTCCCCTTCGTGCCGCTTTCCGCTCGGCGGACGTTGGTCCTTCCGCGGCCGACCGAACACATCGAACGGGTTCCGCTCATCTCCGAAGGGAATCTCCAGCCCGTTCTGATCAAGCACATGAATGTGCCGCAGCGGCCACGGCGTCCGCAGCACCGCGAACCCCGTGTCGCTCAGCAGATCAACGAATCGTCCGAACTGCCGCAGCACATGCCCGCACCGCTCCGGGTCAAGCATCAGCGGATACGGCGGATCGAAGAACACCAGGTCCACCGGCCTCGGGCACCTCGCCAGCGCGGCCGGGCCCAGCGCATCCGCCTCCACCAGTTCCGTCTCCTCCTCCACCCCCAGCGACTCGATGTTCCGCCGGAGCATCTCCGCCGCCTTCCGGTCACGCTCGACAAACACCACCTGCTCAGCCCCAAGGCTCAGCGCCTCAAGACCGATCGCCCCCGTTCCCGCGAAGCAGTCCAGGACTTTCGCCCCCTCGCAGTTCCCCCGCAGCATCGAGAAGACCGACTCCTTCACCCGATCCGGAATCGGCCGCGTCGTGGCCGCATCCTTCGGAGCCAGCAGTCGTCGAGAACGAAATCGCCCGGAAATGATCCGCATACCCAAACTCTATTGCCTCTACGAGCCCTTCGCGCAAGCGAAGGCCGAAACCCCAAACTCCCCGCAGCCGCACCGCGAACAATCCTCCCGCTCCCCCGCTCCCCCGCTCCCCCGCTCACCTGCTCCCCGCCACGTGCCCCCTCCCCCCACCCATCCCCGCCACTCGCTCGCGCTCTACTCGCGCGAAGCGCCACCCCCCGCACCGGCCCCCGCCGGCCCGCCGCTCTTCCTCGTCGAACTCGGCGACGCTCCCCTCTTCGATCACCCCATCTGGATCGAGCATCCAAACGTCCTCCCCAGCCTGCGCGTCGAGGTCCGCTACGTCTACGACCAGAACGGCCGCAACACCTTCGCCCCCGCCGCCGGCCCTGCCGACTCCGTCTATGCCTTCATGACCATGCTCACCCGCATCATGGACGGCTTCGAGCGCGCCCGCCCCGGCCGCACGTTCCGCTGGTTCGGCATCCCCGCCGGGTTTGGAGCGGCCAGAACCCCCGAGGAGTTCCGCACGCTCCCCAACGCCATTCCGCTCCTCAACCACCCCGCCGATGCGCTCAAGAGCGGCCGCCGCGGCCCGTTCTTCGCCGAGGGCCTGCGCCTCAACGCCGCCTGGTCCGCCGAGTTCTTCGAGCACCTCGCCGCCGAGCTTTCCTTCCGCCACAAGCCCGACCCCGCCGCGTTCATCATCACCAGCGAGAACGGCCTCGGCGATGACTACGGCGGCCACCTCGGCAACCCTGACACCGGCTGGGTGCCCGAGGCCCTCGCCGACCCGCGTTCCACCGATCCCGCCCACACCATCGACGGTGTGCGCACCTTCGCGCAGTACATGGCCCAATGCGCCGCGCTCGACGGCCAGCCGATCCCCCGATACCGCGATCGCGTCCTCATGGGCCTTCCTCCCGGGCGGGCACCCATCAACGACGAGAACAGCGAGGCCTACCGCGGCGCGATCCGCCTCGCGTGGGATTGGTCGCGTGAACTCGGCTTCTCCGCCTACGCCCGCGCCGCCTTCCGCCGCTCGCCCGCGAACCCCACCGCCACGGTTCGCATCGGCGAGTACCAGGCCGCGTGCGACAGCCCGTGGGCCCCCGTGCGTCCGCGCCCGCAAACCCTTCAGCACCAGATGAACGGCCTCTTCGCCGCCGACCTGCAATGCCCCGAGTGGTACGGCGGCATCCCCGGCGTGCGCCGTGAGGATCACTTCAACGACGACCCGGGTTGGGAGACGCTCGACAACTGGTCGACGGTCTTCCCAAGCACCGAGCGCGACGCCGCCCGGCGCGAGCGAAGGGTCGCCCTCGAGATCGTCAAGGCCATGGCCACGGCCCACGCCCGATCCGCGCCCGGCTCACCCCTTGCGCCCTACGTCAGCCACGAGTTCGGCGCGCCCGAGAACGACATGGTGGAATATCTCCGCCACTGCCGCTCCATAGGCGCATGGGCCGTCTGCGTGTTCATGCCCAAAGCCGACCGCGCCGCCCACGACTACTGGCAGCGCGTCGTCGCCCGTGTCTGTGCCTGAACGCTCACGCCCCGCTCAGGGCGCATCCACCTCGGCCCCGATCCGCCATCGCGCCACGCTCGGCGCACTCCGCCCCGTCACCACCTGCCACAGCGGCTCCTCGCCGCGCTCGGCGAACCACCGCGTGAACTGCCCGCTCGGGTCCTCGGCGTACACATCCAGCGCGGGCCGCCCCACGAACACCGCCCGCTGGATCAGCAGCACGTCGTCCGAGCAGAACTCGTGCTCCGCCGCCACGCCCATGATCGCATCCGCCGCCCGCCCGAAGAGCTGCGCATCGCTGGCCAGCAGCACGTGCGCATCGTGCCACACGATGAACCGCCGCTTGATCGCCGGCGCGCCCGAGTGCGAGGGCCGCCGCCGCAGCGCATCCACCACGCCCCCGAACACCTCGAGCCCCCGCGCGATGTGCCCCACGCCCAGCGCCCGCTCGAACTCCGCGCACAGCGTGCGAAGATCCACCACCCGCGACCCCTCGATCGTGCACACCACCGTGTCGGCGAACTTCGCCAGGCTCGTCCCCAGATCAATGGTGAACCGCTCACGCTGCCGCGCATCGGGCCCGAAGGCGCACACGTGATGCTCGTCGAGCACCTGCCCCACCTCAAGCTGCCACGGGACCACCCGCAGCCGCATCGTGTGAATGGAATGCACCGCGCCGGCCATGGCTCGCCTTCCCGCCGGGCGCCAACGAACCCACACACGCGGCCTCGCCGCGTACATGAACTCATCGTGCTCCACCCGGAACAATCGCCTGTTCAAACACCAACGACTTTACAATGCCCTATGAACTCTCTGGGGCAAGGAGTCGTGCGCATTCACCCATCAGAATGCCCGCGGGCGTGTCAAAAGCCGCCCTGTTCGGGGCGGCTGTGGCCATCCATGCGTGTCGGTTGGACTGATCTTACGGATTCACTGTGCGACGACGGGTGCCCGTGAACGCGTCGTACTCAACTCGCAGCGCGCCCGTCACACCGAACATCTGATCCGGAGTCCGCACCCGGGCGAACATCTCCCCGGCCGTCAGACCAGCATCCTTGAGCGGCCGGATTTCCACCGCGCCGCGCGACAGCGTCACGCTCACCGCCGTCGTCCCGCCCGCCTCCTGGCTCCGCTCGATCAGCGCCCGACCCAGCCGCGACACGCGCAGCTGCACCCGGTCGTCGACCACGATCACCATCTCCGAGTCAAGCCCCGCGCGAATCTCCATCTTCCCCTCGACGCTCTCGGCCGTCCCCGGCGTGCGCCACGACTCGCCCGGCACGCGCCACTGCACGCCCGACGCATCTCCCGAAATCGACTCGATCTTCAGCCGCGCACCCGCCGTCGACATCGCCATCGGGATGCTCGGCACGATCGCCCCATCCACTAGCGCAACGCCCGTGTCCGCGGCCTTGCCCGTCTCGGGCGCGGGCGTTTCGGCCTTCGCCGATTCAACCTTGATCGCCTCAGCCTTCACGGCCTCGGCCTTCGGCGCTTCGGCCTTCACCGATTCCGCCTTTGCCGACTCGATCTTGCTCACCACTGGCTCGGCCGGACCCGCGTCCATGTGCGGCAGCGGCTCCGAATGCCCCGTAATGATCTTCGGCGTCTTCGTCAGGTCCGTCGCCACCGCCGCCGGGACCGCCGCGGCGTGGACCTCTTCCTGGGGCATCGCGGCCGTCGCAGTCGCCCCCGCAGGAGCGACCGCCGTCGGCGCAGGCGTGACCGGCGCCGGCGGCTCGATCGACGTCGTTCGGCCGCTCGGGTCCGACTCCGGCTTCATGATGCTCCGATTCGCCGGCGCGGTGTCCGGAAGCTGAATCGGCGTCGCCTTCGTCGGCAGCGCATCCGCCGCTGGCGCGGGGAGCGTCGTCGCCGCCATACCGCCCTGCATCGCCGTCGGAGTGTCCGTCGTCGTCGAGGCCGGAGCGGGCGCTCGCATCACCGGCGCGGGATCGCCCGGCATCACCTGCCCGGGACGACGCTCCTTGGCCATCGCCTCCAGGTCCACCACCGACTTGCGCACGGACTTGATCTTCCGCGGCTGCTGCGCGGGCGCAGCCTCCTTTGCCTTCTCGTCCTTCGCGGCCGTCGCCGTCTGGCCCGTGGCCATCGACGTTCCAGCCAGCATCGCCGCCGCCGTCGCCACCGTCCACCATGTGCTTCGATTGATCATCGCTCGTCCTCGTGACGGGGCCCCGCGGAGGCGGTCCCGGAAAATGGTTCGATCAGCTGGATCACTTGCCCTCTTCCGCGCTCGCCGTCTTGCGGATCGGCTGGCCGGAAACCCACCGCTTCGCCACCGTCTTCTTCACGGGCGGAGTTCCCGCCCCGGGCATCGGCTCCATCGTGGGCGCCGCGCCCGGCTCGGCCTGTGCCTGCGGCTTGGGCTCCGGCGCGGGCTCTGCCTTGGGCTTGTCCTCAACCTTCGGCGCTGGCGCCGGAGAAATCACGGCCGGCTTCGCCGCGCCCTTGGGCTGTCCCGGCGTGATCACCTTCTCGTCCGGCCCGATCACCGACGGCTTCGCCTTCGGGTCCTGCAGGTCGATTGCCGGTGGAACCGTGCCCGGCGGAATCTTTGGCAGCGGCTCGGCGTGACCCTTGGCTCCGGTCGCCGTCGCCGGAGCCGCGCTCGCGGTCGCGCCCGCTGGAGCCTGCGCCGGAGCAGCCGATCCCTTCACCGACGCCGCCACGCCCGCCTTTCCCTGCTCCTTCGACGCCTCACCCAGCGCCACCCCATCGGTCGAAAGCGCGGCCTCGGGAGGCGTCGGCACATTCGCCGTCTCCGCTTGAGCGGCCTTTGGAGCGGCCGGAGTTGCGACCGTCGGCTTTACCGGCTCCGGCACCGAAGGCGCCGCCACGCGGCGGACGCCCTCGATCCGCATCGCATCCCGCAGCCCGCCCGTGATGGACACCATCTGCGCCCCCGTCAGCCCCTGGTTGTACCGCGCCGAGGCCGGCGCGATCCCCCGCTGCATCAGCTTTGACAGCGCATCCTCCTGCGAGAGCGAACGCCCTTCAAGCAGTTTGATGCTCATCACCGACACCTCGCCCATCGTCACGGCCTGGCGCGCCGGACGATCAAAGTCCTTGGGGATGTACCCCAGCCGCGCCGCCATTCCCCGGCGCTGCTCATACGTCGGCGCTGTCGAGCCCGTCCCCAACAGCAGGCACGCGTTGATCGCATCGTCCTGCGACGCGAGCGGCCGGTTCTCCAGATCGTCAAAGAACGCCAGCGCCGACCCGTCGCTCGCCGACGCCTCCACCGCCGTCTGATCCACCAGCGGCCGATTGATCACCGGCTCCGACGTGCTCGCGTGATTCGACGAGGTCGTGGAGCATCCCGCCGCCATCAGCGACGCGATCCCCACCACCGCCAACAGACCGAGAAATCGAGGGTTTGCACTCTTCATGGCCGCACCATCCCTGGTGGCCCGAGTCCCTCGGGCCCGTGAATGTCCCCGCCCCGCCATCGCCCGTCCCTGCCCAAGCAAAGTCCGTGCGTCACACAATACTCCGGCCGCGTTCCCCGCGTAGCCCCAAAACGCCGCGTTGACTCCCCTTCCGCGTGGTATCGTGAGCTTCAACCGCCACGCGCCGCTGTCGGTATCGTCGCGTGCGCCGAGCCGGCATGAAGGAACACCCCCCAAATGAGCGAGTCTCGCCGACACACTCTCATCCGACACGCCGCCGTCGGCCTCACCCTCGCCTGCTCGCTCGGGCTCGCCGCCTGCTCCAGCGAGAAGAACCGCCTTGAGGCCATCGCCGCGGCCGCCTCCACCGGCCGCGCCGCGCAGGCCGCCGCCCTCCGCTCCGCCTTCTTCGCGCAGGACATCACCGCCAATGGCGCGATCGACCTCGCCTACGCCCGAGTCGATCGCGGCGGCCCGAACTCACCCTCGACTCCGCCCACACCCGCCGACATCGCCTTCGCCGGCGCCGTCCTCGACTTCATCGATCAGGCCGAGCCCGACATCGACAAGAAGGTCCTCAACGACTTCTTCTGGATCCGCGTCGGCACCCTCGCCGGCAACGCCGCGGCCGCCGCCCGCGCCGCCGGCGACCTCCCCGCCGCCCGCAGCCTCGTCCTCGCCGGCCCCAAGCGATGGCAGAACGACGCCTATTGGCGCCAATGCCCCGCCCACGACGCCCTCGCCAGCATGATCCTTTTCGAGAGCGGCGAGGGCGACGAGGCCCTCAATCGCCTCCGCGATCGCCCCGATCTCGCCGACGACGTGCAGGCCGCCAAAGCCACGATCGAGAAAGAACTTCGCAAGCGGCCCCGTAAATAGCCCCTCCCTCCCGCCAGCGGGACCCCGGAAACTTCGACTTCTCGCAGCGCGTGAATCCCCTGGCCTTGCGGCACGCGGAATTCAAGGCCAGACTGCATAGTGCCGTCGCAGCCCTGATTCCCCCGAGGAGTTCCCCCGTGCTCAATCGCCGCGAGTTTCTGGGCACAGGTCTGAGCGCCGTCGCCCTCGGTCTCGCGGCCCGCCACGCCGCGGGCATGTTCGTCCCGCCCGGCAACAGCCATCCCCACCACCCCTGGAACTGCCTCGACACCGGCTCGGCCACCCTCGACGGCTCATTCCCCATCATCCCCGCCGACTCCAGCGCGGGCATCCGCTCCATCGCGGGCCTGCCAGTGGTCAAGCAGTGGTTCGGCGACGACTTCCCTACCGCTCTCGACATCCCCTTCCACCACGGCGAGGCCGTCTATCCGACCGGCGCGCCGCCCGCGCCCAGCGAAAACCACGACGTCGTCATCATCGGCGGCGGCCTTAGCGGCCTCGCCACCGCCTACGCCCTGCGCCATCGTCGCCCCGTCGTCCTCGAACTCCACCCGCGCTTCGGCGGCGTCAGCGCGGGCGAGCTCTGGAACGGCACAAGCTTCTCCCTCGGCGGCGCGTACTTCATCGCGCCCGACCCGGGCTCCGACCTCGAGCGTCTCTATCACCAGCTCGGCGTCAACCATCTTCGCAATCAGAGCCCGCCCACCGACGACCCAACCGAAGTGAACGGCGCGATTGTCGAGAACTTCTGGCAGGGCGCGGGCCTCACGCCGCCCGAGATCGAGGGCTTCAACCAGTACCGTGCGCTCTTGCTCGCCTACGGCGCAAACTATCCGGACATCCCCCTCTCCCCCGACGCCGACAACACCTGGATCCGCCAGCTCGACGCCCTCACCCTGCGCGAGCACATCACCCAGTCCCTCACCGTGCCCGTCCCGAAGCTCCTCCAGTGCGCCGTGCAGGGCTACTGCTACTCCTCCTTCAACGCCGGCTGGGAGGAAGTCTCCGCCGCCAGCGGTTGGAACTTCCTCGCCGCCGAGGAGTTCGGACGCTGGGTCCTCCCCGGCGGCAACGCGGGCCTCGCGGCCCTGCTCTTCGAGAAACTCCTCCATCTCGAGCACGACACGCCCCACAACTGCCCGCCGCGCCACCTCCGCTCCTCCTGCCGCGCCGTCGAGGTTCGTGTCCTTGGCCCAAACAACGTCCGCGTCGTGTACAAGGGCCTCGACGAGGGCTTTCGAACGCTCCGCGCCAAGCGCGTCGTCATCGCCTGCCCCAAGCACATCGCCCGCCAGATCCTTCCCGGCCTTGCCGCCGACGACCCCCAGCGACTCGCCGACTTCCTCGAGGTCCGCACCCGCGGCTACGTCGTGGCCAACGTGCTGCTCCGGCGCGCCCCCACGCGCCGCTTCTACGACCTCTTCCTCCTCAACCAGGGCCGTTTTCCCGGCACCGACGGCGGCACGACCCCAGCCGCCGAGTGGCAGCGCGCCACCGACGCCGTCAACGGCACTTTCAACCGCCGCCACGGCAACAACGGCGTGCTCACCATGTACTGGCCCCTGCCCTACAACGAGGGCCGCTTCGACCTCATCGCCGACAACTCGCTCGAGGCCTTCGCCACCCGCCTCCGCGCCGAGCTCGACGTCACCCTCGACGTCCTCGGCCTCTCCCTCACCGACGTCGCCCAGGTCCGCATGTCGCGATGGGGACACTCCATGCCCCTCGCCCGCCCCGGACTCATCGCCTCGGGCGTCTGCGAGCGCATGCGCCTCCCCCACCAGAACCACATCTTCTTCGTCAACCAGGACAACTGGGCACTGCCCGCCGTCGAGACCTGCCTTCTCGAGGCCCTCGACATGGCCCCGCGCATCGAGCAGGGCCTCTGATCACGGCCCCGGCCTCACGGCACGATCTTCACCACGCTCACCCGGCCCATCAGCAGCTCGTACACCAGGTCCACATCCTCCTCCGCCATCCGCACGCACCCCATCGACATCTCCTTGCCGATGGAGTCCGGATCGATCGTCGCGTGGATGCCGTAGCTCTGGCACTGCTTGGTCACATCATCCAGCCCGACCAGCCCGATCCACCGCTCGCCCAACGGGTTCTTCGGATCATCCTTATCAAACTTCTCCCCCGTCCGCGGGTTCACCCACGGCGGGTTCACCAGCTTCGACCCCTCCTTCACCGTGAACGGGCCCAGCGGCGTTCCGCTGTCCTTGCCCAGCCCCACGTTGAACGAGCGGATGTACACCCACCCCGGCTCCGCACCAGCGCCCAGCGGGCTCGTCCCGATCGACGTCGGCGCGGGCGTCGGCCCCGCGTACACGTCCATGCGAAACGCGCTCTTGCTCACCACCGCGTGGAACGGCCCCTTCACGATCTTGAGCTTCTGCCCGATCTTCAGTGCGTTCGGGCTCGCGTTGTTGATCCGCTGGATAAGCCCCGCCTCCGTCACCGAGTTCACCTTCCGGCTGATCTTGATCAGACTGTCCCCGCTTTGCACCGTGTACGTCTCCGCCAGCGGGTCGCCCGGATACGCCACCGCCGAAAACACCAGGTCCTTGTTCAGGTCCGCCATCCACCGACGGATCCCCTCGCGGTCCTTCTCGCTCACCCGCGGATCGACCAAGATCTTGTTCAGCTGCGACCGCGCCTCCACAAGCTTCCGCTCGCTGATCGCCTTTTCCGCCGCGCTCTGAGCCGCGGCCAGTTCCCCCGGAAGCGACGACGTATCCGCCCCAGGCGCCGGCATCGGCAGCGGCAGTTGCGTCATCCCCGGCTGCGGCGTCGGCGCGGCCTGCCCCGCAGGATCACGGACCACCGGCGTCCCGCCCCCCGCGGGCTGAGACACACCCGCCGACGGCCGATTCGCGTCACCCTTGCCCGCGACCGTTACGCCCGGCCGCGTCTTCCCGCCCATCTCGAGCACCACCGGCTCGGGTGCTGGAGGTTGGGGCGGCTGCACTGGCTTGGCGGCCACCGGTTCGGCCGGCACAATCCCCGGAAGCGTCAGGCCATCCGCCCTCGCCGATTGCGGCCCAAGCGGGCTGTTGCCGCTCTCGCGGCTGCGCATCAGATAGGCAAACCCGCCGCCCACGCACAGCAGCAGCAGCACCACCCCGAGCATCCGCTTCTGCCCCTGCCGCCGTCCGCGAAAGTGGATCTCCGACGAGCGAATGTTGGAAGACGTGCGAAGGGTCTGGGATTGCAGGGCCATGAGATCCGTCCGTGAAAGGTGGCCCGCCGCTCCGCGGCGGGTGCGTTTGGTCAAAAGTGTACCGGCACGCGGTCGATCACACCTCGAACACAGGCGCGCGACGCGAAGCGTAGTGCGTATGTCGGCCAGATCGCCGGCCCGGGTGCAACATGCCCCCACCCGCCGCTCACCCCGCGCCCTCCGCCCAGTCACCGCACCTCGATGATCTCCGTCGGCGTCACGATCACCTCCACCCGCTCGTCGTGCGCCTCCGTCGGCACCCGCTCCACCACCTGCGCATCAAACGCAATCGCCACCCGCCGCGGCCGGCCCCCCTTGAGCCGCCCCAGAAACCGGTCATAGAACCCCGCCCCGCGCCCCAGCCGCGCCCCCGTTCGATCAAACGCCACCCCCGGCACCACCACCACATCCAACTCCTCCCCGGGGATCTCCGGCGCGTCCGGCCGGGCCATCAGCATCCCTTTCAGCCGCGACGCCGTGTCGGGGACCAGATCCGTCGTCAGGTTCGCCACCCGCGCGGCCGCCATTCCCCGCGTCGCCCCATCGATCCGCGGCACGCACAGCCGACTCCCCTGTCCCCCCAACTCCACCGCCAGCCCCGTCAGGTCGATCTCCGCAACCCCGGCGATCGGGGCATACAGCATCACCGCCGAGCCCATCGGAAACAGCCCCGCCGCCAGCGCTCGCCCCCACGCCCGCGCCGACTCCGCCCGCACCTCATCCCCGGACATCACCGACAACGCCGCGGCCATCCGCCGACGAAGCGCCGCCTTGCTCTGGCCATCCGCGCCGCTCACGTTCGCTTCTCCGGAGTCTGCCCCGCCCGCAGCCGCCGCGCCTCCTCCAGCCGCTCCTTGAGCATCTTCTCCGCACCATACTCCGTCGGCCGGTAGTAGCGCTTCTCCACGCCGAGATAGTCCTGCGCCCCCACCTTCCCAAGCAGCTTCGACTCGATCCCCGCCTCGTGTGTGTAGTTGTACGACCCGCCCACGTCCGTCCTCCCGGCGCCGCCCTCGCTCAGGTCCCCCGCCTTGCGCACGTTCCCATCCTTGATGTGGCGCGGCACCGCGATCGTCCTTCCTTCCCGCACATCCGCCATCGCCTCGTCAATCGCCACGTAGCTCGCGTTGCTCTTGGGCGCGAGCGCGAGATACGTCGCGCACTGCGCCAGCGTGATCCGCGCCTCGGGCATCCCGATCCGCTCCACCAGCTCCCACGCCGCCGCAGCCACCATGATCCCGCGCGGGTCCGCGTTCCCGATGTCCTCGCTGGCCAATATCGCCAGCCGCCGCGCGATGAACCGCGGATCCTCACCCGCCTCCAGCATGTACGCGATCCAGTACATCGCCGCGTCCGGGTCGCTCCCCCGAACGCTCTTGATCATCGCGCTCGCGGCGTCGTAGTGCTGGTCGCCCGATCCGTCATACACCGCGGCCTTCTGCTGAATGCTCTCCTCAGCATCCGCTCGCGTGATGAACAGAGGCCCGGGCACAAGCCCGGGCAGCGGAACACGCGCCGCATCCATGCCCGGGCTTGCGCCCGAGCCTCTGTCGGCGCTGAGTACCGCCACCTCCAGCGCCGTCAACGCCCGCCTCGCATCTCCATCGCTCTTCACCGCCCACACCCGCAGCGCATCCTCATCAACCTTCAGATTCAACTTCCCATACCCGCGATCCGAATCCGCGATCGCCCGCTTCAGAACTTGAACCACATCCTCCTCGCTCAGGCTCTCCAGTCGAAACAGCGTCGAACGCGACACCAGCGCAGAGTTCACCGCGAACAGCGGGTTCTCCGTCGTCGCCCCGATGAGCGTGATCAGCCCCCGCTCCACATCCGCGAGCAGCACATCCTGCTGGCTCTTGCTGAAACGGTGGATCTCATCAAGAAACAGCACCGTCCGTTTCCCGCTGTCCCCCAACCGGATCCGCGCCTCCTCGATGATCTGCCGGATCCGCGCCACGCCCACGCTCGATGCGTTCTCGCGCTCGAAGTGCCGGTTCAGGTGCGACGCGATCACCTCCGCCAGCGTCGTCTTCCCCGTCCCCGGCGGCCCGTGCAGGATGATGCTCGTCAGCCGATCCGCATCCAACATCCGCCGCAGCAGCTTCCCCGGTCCCAGGATGTGCCGCTGCCCCGCGACCTCATCGAGCGTTCGCGGGCGCATCCGCACGGCCAAGGGCTCCACAGCCTTGGCCGCCGCGTCCCGACGGGCTTGCCAGAGATCCGCCATGCCCATGAGTTTAGAGCCCGGCCCCCGCCCGGCGCGCCCGCGCGGTGGAAATACAAAGGGGCGCCGCACTCGCGACGCCCCTTGGGGAAACAATCTCACCGAGCGATCGATCTCAGGCCCGACGGCGACGAGCCACCATCAGCCCGCCCACACCAAGCAGCGCGGCCGCGCCGGGAGCCGGGATGATCGTCTGGCTGAACGTCTGGCGGACGAACGACGCCGTCGCCGTGTTGCCCTGCGCCACCGCGAAGAACTTCACGTCCTTGTTCACCTGGAACTTGGTGTACACCGAGGGCGAGAAGTCGCGGAAATCCTGCTGCACGCTCGACGAACCCGCCGTCACGTTCGCGTGCAGCGTCGCGAGCAGGTTCAGCCCGCTGGCATCGAACACGCTCTCGTCCACACGGGCGTACGAGCCGGCGCCCGAGGCCGCGCCGTTGAACGCAAGACCGATGTCCTTGAGGCGATAGCCCTGCGCGAGGAAGGCGGGATTCACCTCCACCGTGTAGAGCAGATTGAACTCGGAGATGATCGCGTCGCCCGCGACCAGGTCGCCGAAGCCGCCCGTGATGTCGAAGCCGATCCCGTCGAGCGGGTTGGCCGCGATGAACGCGCTGATCGACACAGATGTCGCCGGGAAATGGGCCGACGTGTACGTCGTGAAGACGAACGTCTTGTCGCCGATGTTCACCGTGCGATCCGGGTTGTTGGGTCCGATGATGTCAGAGAGCTGGGCCGATTGTCCGTTGCCCAACGTAATAGCACCCTGCGCGAGCGGGGCCATTGCTGCGGCCAGACCGGCGGCCGCCGAGAGAAACACAGCGCGAGAAGGCATGACTCCTCCTGCAATCCGATTTGTCGCGTCGGGTGAGAGACCGGCGCGGGGTGAGAGAGTTACCAGAGCCGCACGGCCTGGTGTGCCGACTTCCCGGGTCGGCCTTACCACCCTACTCCAGTGAAGGCGTTTAGCAAGAAAAACCATACTTCCGACATCAACTTGACCCGTTTGGGGGGTTTTGTGCGGGTACCGAAAACCCAAATAAAAACCTGCCACAAAGATCGTGACCGGTCAATCTGCGCTGCTCTCTTCGAGATTTCTGGACGCTCTCTTCGCGGGTGCTGTCCGAGAACTCAAGCCCGCCGACGACGCGCGATGAACACGCCCGCCAGCCCGATCAGCCCCATTGCCCCGGGCGTCGGGATCTGGCTGAAGGTCTGACGCACGAAGGAGGCCGAGGAACTGCCGCCGCCGGTCGCGAAGAACTGCACGTCCTTGTTCACCTCAACCTTCACGTACCCCGGAGGGCCCCACACCGACGACGCCTGCAGCTGCGGCGCGGGCACGCCGCTGCCGTACGCAAACGCGCTGGCCGACGCGATCAGGTTCTGCCCCGGAACGCCGTTGAAGTTGAACACCGACTCGTCCACCCGCGCGTACGAACCGTTGCCCGTCGCCGCGCCGTTGAACACCAGGCCCACGTCCGTGATCCGGTATCCCAGCGCCACGAACGCCGGCTGCACCTCGACGGTGTAGCGAATGTTGAACTCGGAGATGTTGCCGTCCCCGGGCATCACATCACCGAAACCGCCCGTCAGATCGAACCCCGTGCCCTGCAGCGGATTGGGCGAGATGAACGCCGCAACCGCGATGCTCGACGGGTTGAACGCTGTGGAGGTGAAGGTCTCGAACGTGAACGTCTTGTCGCCGATGTTGACCTGACGATCGTTCGACGCGAGCACCACATCGAGGTTCACCGACTGACCGTTGGTGAGCGTGATCGCCGCGTGGGACGACGAGGTCGCGAGAGCAGCCAGACCGGTGGCCGCAAGCGCGCAGAGCGCACGGGATGTCATGCCTTTTCCTTTACAACGAGTTGTGCGGCGGAGAGAGACGCCGCGTGCGAGAGAGAGAGCACACGCGCCGGCCTTTCGGTCGGCGTGATCCAAGTGTAACACGCCGCCCACGAGTGCTAGCCGACCGCCCACAATTCGTCACATAAAAGCACGAATCTCTCGCCGAAACCGGTGTTCGTTTCGGACGTGGCCTGATGCAGCCATGTCAATCTGGGAAACCCCGGCACGTGCTCCACCCGCCCGCTCATTCGGCTTTCGTGCATTCCAAAAAAAAAGGGGGAGCAGCGCGATTAGGCGGTGCTCCCGAGGAGAGAGAGTAACCTGGGTTGGGGGCCGCCCGAGGGACGACCGAAGGTAGATTACCGACGGCGACGAGCCAAAATCAACCCGCCGAGCGCGACCAGCGCCGAACCACCCGGAGTGGGGGTCTGGCTGAAGGACTGACGCACGAACGACGCGGCTGCCTGGCCGTTGGGGCCGAACGCGAAGAACTGGATGTCCTTGATGATCTCGAGCTTGGAGTACGAAGCTCCGTTCGCGAACACCTGGAAATCCTGAAGAGACGTCTGCTGGGGGGGCCCGACGATGTCGAACACCTGGCGGGTGCCGAGCAGGTTGTTGCCGGGGACGCCGAAAAAGTCGAGGATCGACTCGTCGACGCGGGCGTACGAGCCGCTGCCAACGGCCGAGCCGTTGAACACAAGGCCCGTGTCCTTGATGCGGATTCCCTGCGACAGCTGCGGCTCGGCCACCTCAACGGTGTAGCGCAGCGCGATGTCGGAGATCACGTTATCGCCCGGAACATCGCCGAACCCGCCGGTGAGATCGAAGCCGATCCCGTCGAACGGATTGGTGGAGATGAAGCCGGTGACGGCAGCGTTCGCCGCGGGAAGCGCGTCGGACGTGTAGGAAACGACAGTGAAGATCTTGTCGCCGACCTGGAACTTGCGGTCGTCCGAGTTCAGCACGGCAGCAAGGTTCACCTGCTGGCCGTTACCAATGACGAAAATGGCCTGGGCGGCGCCGGCGGACAGAGCGACAGCGATCGCCGCCAGCGGCATCCCGAAACGAAGGGACATGGAAACTCCTTTACGACGAAATGGGAGCCGGCGGGGTGAGAGAACCGCCGAACCGATGCGCTGAGTGTGCAACCACGAGGCTGCACCGACCAACTCCGCGCACTGGTGCCCCGAAGATACGGAATCTCTGCACAAAAACAAGAGAAAAATCGCAAAGACCGAAATTCCGTCCCATTCCCTACCACCGTCACGGGCGGTAATCTCTTGCCATGTTTTCCGGACTCCCCAAACTCCCTACCTTAATTCTGCAGTCTCAGCAAACGACAGTTTGTGAGCACGTTGGCAACGGCTAACATCGATCATGCCCGTCGGTGCGCTCACAGCCCTTTGCCTGCTCGGCCTTTGGTGTGCCTTCGCCGCCATTTGCCGGCGCCTGGGCGGCGCGTTCCGCGGCGATGTCCCCGCAGACCTCGCATGGGGGCTCTCCCAGATCTATGTCCGCCTCGTCCACCGCTTGCAGGTGGTCGGCCGCGAGCATCTCGCCGCCATCGCCGCCGCGCCCGGACCCGTCGTCATCGTCTCCAATCACACCGCCGGCGTTGATCCCATCCTCATTCAGTCGATCTGCTCCTTCGAAATCCGCTGGATGATGATGCGCAGCATGATGTCCCCCGCCGTGCGCGGCCTGTGGGAATGGCTCCGCGTCATCCCCGTCGATCAGAACGGCCGCGACTCACAGGCTATCCGCACCGCCCTCCGCCACCTCAAGGACGGCGGCACACTCGGCATCTTCGCCGAGGGCGGCCTCGAACGCCCCCCCGGCACCATCATGCCCTATGAGGCCGGCGTGGGCATGCTCGTGCTCAAGAGCGGCGCGCGAGTGCTTCCCGTTGTCATCCGCGGCACGCCGCGCTGTGAGGCTGCCTTCGCGAGCCTCGCCTGGCCCAGCCGCGCCGTCGTCGAGTTCCTCCCGCCCAAGGACTACTCGGGCTCGGGACTCACCGCCGAGGGAATCGCCGCCGACCTGGAGTTGCAGGCCGCCGGCGTCCTCGGTTGGCCCCGCGGCCCGCGCCCGCCGCGCGAGTCCATCGAACAGAAATAGCCCCTCTCCTACCCCCGCCCCGAGGGCGATGATCGGTTATGCTCCCCCCTCAGTCGTCCGGCAACGCGTCGTGGAGACTCGCATGAAGCACTCGCTCTGGATCACCGCGGTTGGAACGGTCGGGCTCGCCCTTGGCGGATGCTCCTCGGACACCCACGGCGTCCGCGTCAACAACCAGACCGACCGCATCGTCCGCGCCGAGCTCGTCCAGCTCCGCAAGGACGGCGAGATGACCGTCTACTCCACCCAGACCCTTGGCCCCGGCGCCGAGTTCAAGAACATGATCGAGAGCGACGAGTACCGCCGCGGCATGCGCGTCCGCTTCTCCCTCACCGAGCAGAAGATCGAGGACGCCAACTGGGTCATGCTCGCCCTTCCGGAAAAGCAGGACCGCCTCTACGACCTCATGCTCGTGGGCGGCCGCCTCACGGCCCGCGAGTGGAAGCGCGGCGCCAAGCCCAAGGTCAACCAGTAACT
>JBGAOP010000039.1:0-30097 GCA_044221735.1 Phycisphaerales bacterium
GGCGCGGCGGATGTGCTCGAGGGTGACCTGGTCGGGCTTGTTGCGGGCCTCCTCGACGACGAGCATTCGGCGGAGGGCGGGCAGGTGGTTCTCGTTGCGCTTGAGGGCCTCCTCGTACCAGCGGGCGGCGTCGTCGAGGTAGCCGAGGCTCTCCCAGAGGACGCCGAGGTTGGTCATGGAGACGGGATCGGTGGGGGCGAGCTCGGAGGCGGTCTTGAAGGCCTCGGCGGCGGCGAGGTTGGTGCCGCTGCGCATGAGGAGGCGGCCGAGGTTGTTCCACGCGGCGGGGAGTTCGCGGTAGGTGGCGATGGCCTGGCGATACTTGGCCTCGGCCTCGCGGTCCTTGCCGGCGAGCTCGAGGCGCTGGGCGTCGCGGACGAGCGAGGCGGCCTTGTCGATCTGCTGGGAGATCATGGCCGGGTTCTCGGCCTCGCCGATGGGGTTGGCCTTGTGTCCGCCGCAGGCGCCGAGCGCCGTGGCGGAGAGCAGGCAGATCGCGATGTTCAATGTCTGGGTTCGCATGCGTTTCATTTCGTTGGTCGGCGGGGCGTTCATCCACGGGATTCGCTCGCGGACTCGCTCATCCCGGGCGTGTTATTTGAGTTTTTCCCAGCGGGCCAGTTCGAGGTCCACGTTCCAACCGGCCGTTCCGGCGGCGGTTGCTCCGCCGGGGGAGAAGCGCAGGCGGGTGATCTCCAGGCCGGTGGATTCGTAGTTGGCGCGGATGGTGTTGAGCCAGTTGAAGACGGCGAGCGGGTCCTGGTTCATGGCCTTGGCGGTGTAGGCGTGCTGCTGCATGCCGATCTGCGAGTTGGCGGCGCGGGTCTGATCGGTGACGGCGCCGGCGAGGGTGACGCCGGACTGGACGGCGTAGCCCTCGATCTTCTGGCCGGCGAAGGGATCCGGGGAGGTGCCGCGGCGGGAGAGGGCGAGGGTTTCGCTTTCGATGGCGGCGCGGAGGTCGAGGACCTTTTTGGTGGCGGCGCGTTCGCCGTCGATCTTGCCGAACATGGTGGAGCGTGCGCTGGCCTGGGTGATGGTGTAGATGGCGGCGGCGACGAGAAGGACGGCGCCGAGGACGATGATCCATCGCGGGCGGTTGGCGCGTTCGGCCTCGGCGGCGGCGACGGCGAGTTCGAGCCGCTGCTCGGCGCTGGCGCTGGGAGATGTGGTGGGTGGGATCATCGCGTCAGGCTCGGGGCTTCTTCTTGTCGGGTCCGCCGGCGCTGGGCGCGCCGGTGGATGCGCCGGGGAGGACCTTCTTGGGGTCGGCCTTGGCGGGGTCTGCCTTGGTTGGATCGGGCTTGGGAGCTTCGACCTTCGGCGGTTCGGCCTTCGGGGGCTCGGGCTTCTTCTCGGGTGGCTTGGCGGCGGCGGGCGTGCTCGCGGCCGCGCGGGTGTCTTCGGTGGGCCACGGGGCGAGGAGCGTGTAGGGGCGAGGCTGGTTGAGTGCTCCGCTGCCGGTGGTGCCGTCCCATTTGAGGACGCCGGACTTGCCCAGGACGCGGAGGAGTATGGTGGGGCCGGTGGCGGCGTCGGGGACCATGAACACGGCCTTGCCGGCGACCTGCGAGACCTCGAGGTCGGTCATGACAATCTTGCGGGGCGCGGCGGGAGCGTCGGTCTTGGGCGCGTTTGGATCGGCGGGGGTTCCGGCCGCGGCGGTCGCGCCATCGGGCGAGGCCGGAGCATCGGGCGCGGGCGTGCCGGTGGCCGGGGCGGGGGCCGCGTCGGCGTGCATCTCGGCCTCGACCTCGCGGACGGCGGAGAGGACGCGCACGACTTCTTCGAGGATCGGGCGAGGCGGCTTGAGGGACTTGTTCTGCTCGCGGACCTTGCGGAGGGCGGTCTCGAGCGAGTCGAGCGGCTTTGGGCCGAGGTTGGGAAGGCCGACGGTGGCGGCGGCGGAGGCCATGGCCTCGGTGCGGGCTTTTTTGGCCGCGTCGAGTTCGTCTTGGGCAAGGCCGGCGGACTGGTGCAGACGCCAGCCGGCGACGGCGGTGAGACCGGCGGCGGCGCAGAGGCTGATGCCGATCCACTGGTGGAGACGGCGGTCGGCGCGGCCGGGGCGCGCGGTCAGGTCGGCGAGGGCCTCGCGCGGGCGGGCGTGGTAGGGCAGAGCGGCCTTGGCCTCGTCCTTGGCGGACCGGTGCTCCTCGGGGCCGAGGCCCGCGAGCCGGGCGAGGGTGGCCCCGATGGGGTCCTGATGGACGGCTCCGTCGATGGTCGCGCCGGGCCAGGCCTTGGCGAGGTTGGCGAAGAGGGCCTCGGGGCCGAGGCCGCCGGTCTCGCCCTTCTCGGGATCGCCGAGGGAAGGAACGGAGAGACAGACGACGCGCTCGGGGCAGTGGCCGAGCTGCGCGCTCCACGAGAGCCAGTCGACGGCGAGGCGGCCCGCGTCGGAGTGGGTGAAGTCGACGGCGAGGGCGGCCTCGGTGTTCTCGGGCGCGATGGCGCGGGCGACGCCGGCGTCGCGTGTGGCGAGAGATTCGGAGGCTGGCTCATCGGCGGCGCGGGCGCGGGTGGCCAGGCGCATGGTGCCGCCGGCGACGAGCTCGCCGGCGCGTGTCCAGGCCCAGACGAGCCGGCCCGCGGGCTCGACGAGGATGACCGCTCCGCCCGGAGACTGAGCGGAGACGAGGCGATCGGAGAGCGACGCGGCCTGGCTGCGATCCCACGCGCCGGCCATGGCGTGCCAGAGGCTGACGACGCGCTCGGTCTCGATGCCGAGACGGTCGAGCTCGTCGAGCAGGACGCGGGCGACGGCGTCCTGAACGGCGAGGACGGCGAGACGCTGCTTGCGCGGGAGCTCGGCGGGGGCCTTCTTCTTGAGCGACATCCGCGAGGAGCCGCCGGACTCGGGCTCGAGCGTGGCGAGGGCCTGGACGCTGGTGTCCATGCCAACACCGCCGCCCGCGCCGCCGTCGGCCATGGCGAGAAGGCGAGCGGCGCCGACGCCCGCGCCGGAGCCGTCGCTCTCGGCGCCGGACTGGACGATGGTGGCCTTGACGACGGAGGGCTCGGCGCTCGAGGAACTTATCCAGGTGCAGATGGAGCCCTCGGAATCAAGGCAGAGGGCGGCGAGGCGCTTGAGGCCGACGGCGTCGAGGGTTTCGGCGATCCACTGGGCTCCGGCGCGGGCGGCCATGACGGCGCTGCCCGCGCCGCCATCGATGCTGGAGACGGAGCGGCCCTCGGGGGCGTTCCACTGGCGCGTGAGGCCGGCGGCGATCAGCCTGAGGCGACGGATGCCGCCCCCTCCGGGCGCTCGCTCGACATAGCAGACAACCCCTCCGCTCATTTGGATTCCTTCTGCTCGCTCTGCTCGAACTCTCCCTTGCCCTCGCCGTTGGACATTCGCTCGATCGCCTGCGCAACCCCCTTATTGATTTCCACGCCGTGCTTGCGCGCGAGCTCCAACGCGGATTCAACGGGCATGCCGGGCCTGATGCCGAGCGTGGTGAGGATCTTCACGCGCTCGGCCGGGCTTGAGTTCTCGTCGGAGAGCACTTTCACGGCCAGGTCGCGGATGTCCGGCATGTCCTTGGAATCCTCGCGGACCGGTGGGCTCACGGGTGGCTGGGCCTTGGCGGCTTCGCGCGCGGCGATGGCCGCGGCCCGGGCCTGCTCGAAGGTCGCGGGCGAAGGCGCGGGCTGGGTCATCGGGCGGGCCATGGCGATACCAGAGTTGGGTCCGCCCTGGTTCGGCGCGCCGGGGGCCACGGGGTTGGGCGTTGGGCGGAAGGCGACGGGGCGCTTGGGCGGATCGGTGGGCGCCAGCAGAACGCGCTCGGCCAAGTCGATGCGCTGGCGGGGGCCGCCGCTCTTCTCGATCTCGATGTGGTCGGGCTCGACGACGACGAGCTTGACGTCGTTGTACGACTCGTTGAGGCCCATGATCGTCTGGGCGGTATCGATGCGGACGAGGGCACTGCGCTCCGCGGGGGTGATGATGGATCCGACATAGGCCCACTCGGCCGCGGCGACGGGCGGGGGCGGGGCGTCGGCGACGACCGGCTCTTCAACCTTGGGCGGCGGAGGCGGGGTGGGTTGAAAGTTGGAGAGCTTGCCCATGGCTTCCGCGACGGCGGCGATCTGCAGGGGCGGGGCGCTGGGCTGGGTCGGGGTGGAGGCGTCGGTTCCGGCACCGGGGGTGCGATCGACGGTGGGCGCGGCCTTTGGGGCGAGGGCGTCGCGAACCTGTGGGAACGCGGCGGCGGCTCCGGCGGCGGCGAGCAGACCGACGGCCGCGCCCTGCCAGAGGACGGTGGTTCGTTTGGCTCGTTGGCGATGGGTCAACATGGGGAACGTCCTTGAAACCCGCGAGAGAACAGGGAATCGTACCAAACCCGAACGCGCCGGACCTGCGATCGCGCTCAACTTCTGGAGGGTCGCGTGCGGTCGATGTCGTCCAGGGGCAGGGAGTCCCAGGTGAGGAAGGCCCCGCCCTGCTTGAAGGTGTCGCTTCGAGAATCGTCCACCTTGTACAGGCCGATGGAGCGGTCGAGGAGGTAGCCGGAGGAATCCCGCGTGTCGGCCTGGACCTTGTAGAGGGAGGGGGCCGAGACGAGCATGGAGGCGATCTCCTTGCGCTCGCGCTCCTGAATCGGCAGTTCGCGGAGGACGCCAGCAATGTCGCCGGCGGCGCTCCGCCCGGCCTCGCGGCGGCGGAGGATGGCTACGGCGGCCTCTTCGGCTTTTTCGGGCTGGGGGACGATGGCGAGGCAGAGGGCCCGAATGACCATTTCCGGGGCGGTATCGAGGCTGATCTCGGCTGGGCCGACGGGTCGGTAGAGGCCCTCGGGGCGCTGGTCGACGGGGACCTGATCGAGAAGGAACTTCATGTCCTCGACGATCTCGCGGCGGCGGCCGGTGAGGCCGCTGGTGTCGGTGACGACCGAGCCCTGGGCGTCCTCGAAGTAGACGATGATGGAGCCTTCGTCGCGGACCTCGAGGCTGAAGGCCAGGCCGTCTTCCTCAAGGACCTGGTCGAGGCGGCCGCGGGCGGTGTCGAGCCAGCGGAGGACGCACTCCTTGACGCCCGCGCCGCGGTGGTGGTTCTTGTAGTTGCCGATGTTGCGGGCGATGGCCCGGTAGGAGATGCCGTGGCGCTCCATAAGGAGGCCGACGGTGAGGCTGGCGATGAGGATGACGAGCATGACCAGCGGGAGGGCGAAGGCCTGGCGCACGGCGGGGTGCGCAGCTGGGGGGCGGCGGAGATGGGCCGGGCGCGTGTTCACGGGGTCAGAGTCCGAAACCGAATCGACGGAGGATGGCTTCCACTTCCTGGCGGGTGGTGTTGGCAGGGGTCTTGAGCGGGCCGCCGGAGGAGCCGCCGCCGGCGTTGCGGCCACCCTGGCCGAGGCTTCCTAGGCCGTTGCTGCCGCCGCCGGCTCCGCCGAGGCCGGAGCCCCCGCCCGCGCCGGCGATGGGCTTGCCGCCGGCGACTGTGGGATCGACGCCGACGGGCGAGGCGGAGGGGTTCTGGCCGTTGACGGCGCGATTCACGGCGTCGTTGATCTGGGCCATGACGTCGTTGGTATCGAGCGGCGAGCCGAGCGGGTCGTTGCTGGCGATGATGGTGCCGGGCTCGGCGCCATAGGACCAGGCGACCTCGAAGAGCCAGTCCTCGCGCCGGCCGTTGACGGTTTCAAACGAGAACTCGACGTAGGCGGGGAGCTCCTTGGCGCTCTTGGCGGACATCTTCTCGACGAACTGGCGGCGGCGGTAGACCTTCCAGCGGGCGTTCTTGAGGCCCGAGAGGATCTTGATCTCCGGGGCGTCGTCGCGGCTGCGGCGGGCGAGCTCGAGCAGCTGCGGGTCGGACACGCCCTCGGAGCCGTCGGCGCCGAGGGGGAGCAGGTCGGCCTCGGGGGGGATCTGCTTCCACCAGAGCGAGAGGGCCTGGCCGGACGTGCCGGGGCCGACGAAACGCGGGTCGTTGTCGGGGCGGACCTCGAACATGCCGCGGAGGCCGGGGGCGCGCGGGGCCTCGGTGTCGCGCTCGGCCGCGGCGGCGAGGGCCTCGGGGCTGGCGTCGGAGCCGGTCAGGCCCGTGGAGGCGTTGCGGAGGCGCTCGGCGCGGGCGGCGGTGCGATTGGGGTCGCGCTCGGCGTTCTTGGCGGAGCCGGAGTCGGCGGTTTCGGCGAGCGAGGCGGAGGCGGCGCGGGAGGAATCCCAGAGGTCGAGCTGGCGCATGCGGAGGCGCATCATCTCGCGGAGGTCCTGGGCTTCCTGGTCCGCCGCGCCGGTGCGGAGGGTGACGGCGTGGATGGGCGGGGTGGTGACGGTGAGCTCGAGGGTCTGCACGGGGCGGCCGTCGGGGCCGTAGGCGGAGGGGTCGGCCTGGAGGGAGAAGCGCATGAGGGAGTTGTCGGTGATGCGCTCGTCGGCGTGGTCGATGGCGTCCTGGATGTCGTCCTCGATGCGCTTCTTGATCTCGTCCTCGCGGCCGGTGTTGGCCTCCTGCATGAGGAGGGTTCGGAGGGCCTGCTGGATGACGCGATGGGCGGTGGAGAACTCGGTGTTGGACTCCATGCGATCGGCCTGGAACTTCTTCGCGCGCTCGAGGGCGGTGAAGAAGGACATGGCGGCGAAGATGACGATGATGCCCAGCGAGCCCGCGAGCATGACCTCGATCATGGTGAAGGCCCGCGCGGCGCGGCGGCGAGGAGATGTGGGAGGGAGGGGGGGAAGGGGGGTCATCGGAGCTGCTTTCCCTGGGTGCGCGAGGTTCCGCCGCCGGCCGTGGCTCCGCCCACGAGGGAGCGGATCATGTCGGTGATTTTGGACTGGTCCTTGTCGAACGTGTCGAGCGAGTCGGGGTTGCGCGGGGCGTAGGGGTCGATGGCGCGGGAGAGGAGGGCGAGGGGCTCGCCGACCGTGTCCATGCCGCCCTCGGTGCTCTGGTCGTAGACGGTGACGACGACGAGCTTGAAGCGGTCGAGGGCCTGGAGATTGCCGGCGGCCTCCTGGCGGTGGTTGACCTTCATGACGGCGGGGGTTTCGTCGAGCTCCCAGTAGAAGGTTCGGTCGCCGTACTCGATGGGGAGGTTCTTGTCGGGCATCTTCTTGGCGTCGTCGAGATACTGGAGCATGAGGCGGTTGGCGACCTCGTAGGCGGCGAGGCGCTTGCGGCCGTTGCCCTCCATACCCGCGATGGAGGAGACGGCGGACATGACCACGCCGATGGCGAGGGCGAGGAGGGCGACGGAGAGGAGGACCTCGACGAGGGTGAGGGCGTGGGCGCAGTGCAGAGTGCGGAGTGCAGAGTGCCGAGTGGAGCGAGAGGTTGTTGCGGGGGTGGGGGTCATGGTCGGGCTCCGCCCGTGCGGCCGCGTCTCAGTGTTTCGTTTCTACGTCGGTCCAGTAGTCGATGTTGTCGGGGTCTCCCTGCTTGCCCGATTCTCCCGTCGAAAACAGGAAGAACGGGTGCGGACCGCCCGGTGGGAGGGGGGTATACCCCAGCGGTCGTTTCCACGCGTCGGTGGGGACACGATCCGCGTACTTGGGAACCAGCGCGGTGAGGTTTGGCGGATACACGCCGTAGTCGAGGTTGTAGGTCTTGAGCATCATTCCGAGGTTGTGCATGCTTGCTGCGGTGGCCGCGTGGCGGGCTTGATTGCCGACTCCCCCGACGTTCAGGACGGCGATACTCGCGAAGCCCAGCGCCAGGATTCCGATGAGCGCGAGCGGCAGAATCAGCAACAGAACCCAAAGCGGAACACTATGACGAGACTTTTTCGCCGAGCCACACTGTCCGCCGCAGCAGCATTGCGAGGCCGCGGATGGGCTCTGGATGTTCGGTGAGGCGGGGTGCATGTGAGCGGTACCAGGTTTGTCGTTCGATGTTGCACCCTTGCAGGGTGCGGGGGCGTTACGTGTCGTTACGGGGGGTCGCGCTCGCGATGCTCGCTTGACCCCCGGCTATTGCCTGTCAGCCCTTTGGGCTGAAGTCGGTGAGCGGGCGATCAGTTCGACGGCTGCGGGTCGTCGGCGTGCCACCAGTCGATGTCGTCGGTGTTGCCGGCCTCGTTGTCGGCGCCGAGGGAGAAGAGCTCGAAGGGGTGGGCGCTGCCGCTGGAGTTGAGGTTGTACTGGAGCTGGTGCTTCCAGGCGTCGACGGGGGCCTTCTCGGTGTACTTGGGGACGAGGGCGGTGAGGGCGGGCGGATAGACGCCGTAGTCGAGGTTGTAGGTTTTGAGCATGCCCTCGACGTTCTTCATGGTGGCGATGGTGGCGGCACGCCGGGCCTTGTCGCCCTGGCCGATGATGTTCCACGCGGCGATGCCGATGAGCACGCCCATGATCATGACGACGAGCATCATCTCGAGGAGGGTGAAGCCGGAGGCGTGGGTGCGACGGTGCGTGCGAAGTGTCATGGGAGGTCCTTGTGCGAGGTACGAAGTGGGAAGTACGAAGTACGAATCGGAAGGCGTAGAAAGCTCAGAACTTCATGTTGCTGGTGAGGGTGAGCATGGGGAGCATGAGGGCGAGGAGGAGGGTGCCGATCATGGCGAACATGACGATGATGAGCGCGGGCTCGAGGACGGCGAGGAGTCGGGAGGAGGTCTTCTCGACCTCGTCGGACATGTCGGTGGCGAGGGTCTGGAAGGCGTTCTCGAGATCGCCGGAGCGCTCGGCCGCGATGAGCAGGCGGCGGGTGGCGATGGGGAGGGTGGTGACCTCGTCGATGAGCGAGCGGAGGAGGCCGCCCTCGATGAGTCGGGTGCGGAGGCGCTCGAGCTGGGTCCGCATGGCGGGGTGGTTGATGGCGCCGTTGGAGACGCCGAGGGCGTCGGCGATGGGCACGCCGGCGCGGGTCATCGCGCCCATGACGGAGAAGAAGCGGGCGGACTCCTGGGCGAGGACGACGTCGCGCATGACGGGGAGCTTGCGCATGAGGGCCTGGGCGATGTTGAGCAGTGCGCCGCGCCCGATGATCGCGAGGATGGCGAGGATGCCCACGCCGAGGGCGAGCCACATGACGTGGTCGCGCATCCACATGCCCAGGCCGATGACGATCTTGGAGAAGGTGGGGAGCGGGATGTCGCTCTTGGCCAGGCCCTCGCCCATCATGGGGACCACGACGAGCATCATGAGCGTGGCGACGAGGACGGAGATGCTCATCACGATCGCCGGGTAGATCATGAGCGTGGTGGCCTTGGAGCCGATGGCGAGTCGGCGGCGGGCGGTGATGGCGAGCTCTTTGGCCGCGCCGGCGAGATCGCCGGAGCGCTCGGCGGCGCGATAGACGGCGATCTGGACGGTGTCGAATCCGCCGACGGAGCGGCAGGCGTCGGCGAAGGAGGTTCCCGACTGCACGAGGTCGCGCAGGCGGATCATGCGCGGCTTGGTGGCGGGGCGGACGGTCTGGCTGACGACGTCGAGGGCCTCGACGAGTGGGACGCCGCGCGAGAGGAGCTGGGAGAGCTGGTCGTTGAGGGCGGATTGGTCCTTGAGGGAGACGGTGGACTCGCGGGCGACCCATCCGGGGACGCGCCAAGACTTGACGAGGAGCTGGTTCTCAACCCGCAGGGACTGGGCGAGGGCGGGCATGGTGGCGGCCTGTCGGACGCCGAACTTGCGGCCTCCGCCGGGTCGGACGGCGAGGTAGACGAAGGCGTTGGAGTTGACGGAGGACATCGTGGACAAGTGTAGGTTTCCGGGGCCGGTTGGCCCGTGGATGAAAGCCTGTTGGCCGGGGTGAAAACGCCACCCCGGCCCGGGGCAAAGGTGCCCCGGAGATGCCGATTACTTCGAACTTCGCCGCGTCTGCCGCCGCCCCGCCCCGAATCGGGAAGGAGCCGCCCCGCCGGGCCCCGAGCCGAGCCGCGGCGTGTGCCGCGGCCGGACCTTTTGTTGTATCAGGGAGGTGTGCATGGGTTGCGTGGACATCGAAAATGCGTCGTGAGGCGTGATGAGCGTGCGCCGTGGCGGTGGTGGGGCCAGCGGGAGAGGGGCCGGGGCGCGCTGGGGTGGCCAGCGGTGCGGGGTGTAGGGAATAGGTGTGGAGTTATCGGCGTTGAGGGGGCTCAAGGCGCGGAAGCAGTGGCCGGGCGTGGCGTGGGCGCGCCGGCGGCGTCGCGAGGGATGCCCGCGACGGAAGGAGGATGGGTGTGGATGGCGGGCTCAGGCCGGGCTCGGGGCGGCGGCGCGTGTGCCCGCGGGGAGGAGGCCGAGGAGGATGCAGAGGACTCCGGCGGCGAGCATCCAGAGTCGGGTGCGATCGTTGATGGCCCAGCGTGCGAGGAGCGAGGAGCGCTCGGTGACGGTGGGCTTGCCGGGGAGGACGGCGGGGGCGGGCTCGAGGTGGGGGAAGATGGAGGCCGAGAGGCTGGCGGGCTCTTGTCGCGGGTTGAGGGGGACGAGATCGACGGGGCTCATGTTGAGCTGGGTGGCGGCGAGGGAGAGGGCGACGGACTGGTCGCCGGACTCGAGGCCCTTGAGGTATTGGGCGTAGTGGTCGATGCGTTCGAGGCGGTGCTTCTCGATGACGGCCGCGCGTTCACGCTGCCAGAGGGCGATGTCGAGGTCGTGCTGTGCGGGGATGAGGACGGTGACGGCGAGGATGGCGAGGCCGGCGATGAGGAAGAGCCACCCGGGGTCAAGGCGGAAGAGGGGCTGGCCGGCGCGGCGGAGGTGGTCGGGGGTGAAGAGGGGGCGCGCGGGGGCCGGGAGCGCCTTGGGCTCGGGGAGCGCAGGGGACAGCAGGGATGGGGCGGGGGCGGCGGACATGGGGTGAGTATCGACGGAGCCAAAGCCGCCGGATGAAAAACGAAATCGAGAGGACCAACGGGGCTGAAAGGACTTATTTGGCGGGCGCGGGAGATGAGGGGGCCGCGGCGCGATCCCATGTGCCGAGGAACTCGATGGCGCGGCCGGCGAGGGCGATGGTGGGGGACTCGTCGATGGGTTTCTGGGTGTCGTTGAACATGATGCTGAGGGTGAAGCGGCGGCCGTCGGCGCGTTCGAGAAGCCAGTTGAGGGTAAGGACGCCGGGCTCGGAGCCGCCCTTGAAGGCGATGAAGGGGAACGTCTTCTTGTCGATGGGGATGCCGGGGTTGATGGAGAGGATCTCGCGGACGGCGGGCTGGGCCGGGCGCGGGTCGCCGGCGGGGGTCTGGCCCTCGCGGGAGAGGCCGTCGAGAATGGCGAACGTGCGGGCCATGTCGTTGCCGCTGGCGAACCACTCGAGGCGGTCGATGTTGCGGGGCTTTTTCCAGAGCGCGGCGAGGGCGAGCTTGGGAGACTCCTTGGCGACGTCGACGAGGAGGGCGCGGCGGGTGTCGGTGGCCGCGGCGATGTAGCGCTTGGCGAGGTCGTCGTTGCCGGAGAGCTTGAGGACGAAGAGGTCGCGGGTGGTGAGGAAGGGCTGGTTGGCATCGCCGTGGGCGAGGCATGCGCGGCGCATGGCCTGCTCGCAGCGGTCGCGTCCGAGGCGGTGGATGAGATGATCGGTGGCGGTGTTGTCGCTGATGGAGATCATCTTGGCCGCGTATTCGCGGAGGGGGAAGGACTTTCCGTCGGGCTGGTCCTGCATGACGCCGGAGGGGAGGCTCTTGATGGCATCGCGGATGGGGAGCGGGTCGTCCCATGTGGCGTCGCCGGCGGCGACCATCTCGGCGAGGGCGGTAAGGACCCAGAGCTTGAAGGCCGAGCCGATGGCGAGAGGCTCATCGGAGTTGAGGGTGACCATCGACTCCCAGGAGCGGATGGTGGTGGGCTTCTCGCCGCCCTCGGCGAGGATGGGCATCTCGCGCTCGGTCTGGATGGTGAGGGAGACCTTTTCGGCGGCGGTTTTCAGGCGCGTCTTGAGGTCGTCCCAGGAGGTGAGCGGGGGGATGCGCGAGTCCGGGCGCGGCTGGACGAGCAGGCCGATGATCTTGTCGTGCTCGTCGATCTGGAGCTTGATGCGCAGGGGCGTCTTGCGGTCGTGGCCCACGACGTTGGCGATGAGGGCGCGATCGGTGGCGCCGGGGTCGATGCTCTCGAGCGCGAGCGAGCCCTCGGTCATGCGGATCTGCGCGACGACCTGGCGGAGCTTGACGAGGGGGACGGCTTCCTTGAACGAGTCGGAAAGATCGTCGGCGTCGATGGCTTCGTAGTTGCCGTCGAAGAGCATGAGGACGCGGTCGAGGACCTTGCCGACGGGGGTGGAGAGGGTCGCGGGCTTGGCGGGCTTGTCGGGGAGGTCGGGAAGATCGGGGAGTGTGGGGAGCGTGGGGAGGGTGTTGGGCTTTGGCGGCGCGGCGGGAGGCTGGGCGAGAGCGCCGGTGGGAATCAACAGTGCAACGAGGAGCATCGCGAGGGCGGTCTGGCGAAGGGGCATGGCTTGCTCGGTGGGGTGTGTGTGATTGATATCTTGGTCGGATATCGATCACTTGCTATCGGAATGCGAACAAACAGGACTAAGCGAACGCACAGGACCTATTCCCGGCCGGGCGTTTCCGCGGGCGGACGGGTGGGGGAGTCGTGCTCGGCCTCGGCCTGGGCGGGGGTGCGTTTGCCGGTGGGGTCTTCGTAGAGGGGAAGGGCGTAGGGGGTGGGGTCGCCCTTGGCGGGCTGGCCGCGGCGGGGGTCGGTGGGGGACCACTCGATCTTGCCTGCGCCGAGGAGTGTGCCGGTGGCGAAGGCGAGGTCGACCTGGGCGATCTGGTAGTCGGTGAGGGCGGCGATCTCGCTGGTTTGTTCGTTGGCGAGGCGGGCGGCCGCGTCGAGGACGTCGGTGGAGGTGCGTGCGCCGGCGTCGAACTGTCGCTGCTCGCCCTCGAGTGTGCGTGCGGCGAGGATGACGCTCTGGCGTGCGGCGAGGATGCGCTGCCAGGCGGCCTCGATGGCGTCGACGGAGCCGAGGACTTCCTGGCGGATGGCCAGCGCGCGGGCGTCGCGGGTGGAGAGCCGCTGGAGGCGGGTGAGGATGGCCTGCTGAACTCGGGCCTTGGCGGCCTCGTTGCCGAGGGGGATCTCGCCGCGGATGGAGGCGGACCAGGAGCGGAAGTTCGCGCCGGTGAGCTGGTCGATGGAGGAGTTGAGATTCTGGCCGAGGCCGGGGATGGCGTATTGGAAGTCGAGCGTGAAGGAGGGGAGGGCCTGGTTCTTGGCGAACTCGATGGAGGAGTAGTCCTGCGCGAGGCGGAGCTCGAGCTCGAGCATCTCCATGCGGTTGTCGACGCCCAGATCGGCGAGGCGCGGGGCGTCGAAGGTGTAGCGGACGGGGTCGGGCTCGGTGGCGACCGTGACGAGGGTGCGGGTCTCCATCTCGAGGCCCTTGATGTTGAGGAGGCGCTTGAGCTCGCGCTGCTGGTCGAGGAGAGACTTCTCGGCCTGGATGATCTGCTCGAGTTGCGAGGCGGCGCCGGCCTCGGCGCGGGTGACCTCGAGATCGGCGGCCGCGCCCGCGCCGACGCGGCGCCTCGCGCGGGCGAGCTGGGCAAGGCCGACCTCGTACTGCTTCTGGCGGACCTCGAGGGCCTTGGCGGCGGCGTAGACGCGCCAGTAGGCGCGGTCGGCGGCGGCGAGCTGGCGGATGACCTCGAGCTTGGTGGCGGCCTCGGTGATGTCGCGGTTGAGGGCGGCGATGCGGATGGAGTGGGTGTTCGCGCGGCGGCCGGCGTTGCGGAGCAGGGGCTGGCTGAGGGAGAAGCTGAGCGACGAGTCGTAGGCGGTGTTGAAGGCGTAGAAGGGGTTGTTGGTCTGGGAGCGGGTCTCGGTGAAGTTCACACTCGCGCGGCCGCCGGTGCGGAGGGGCACGTCGACCTCGCCGCCGAAGGAGACGCGCTTCTGCTGGTTGGCGGCGGTGGTGTTGAGGGTGGGCTGGGAGACCTCGGCGGTGGAGACGAAGGGGACGAAGACGGCCTCGAACTTGGCCTCTTCGGCGCGGAGGACCTCGGTCTGGATGAGCGGATCGGTGAGGACGACGCGGAGATCAAGGTTGTTCTCGAGGACGGCCGCGCGGGCGTCTTCGAGGCGGAGGGGCGTGGCCGGAGCATCGGCGAAGCGGGAGGTGTATTTCTCGCCGACGGTGGGGGTGGGGAGCGGGGCGGCGGCGTCGGCGGGGAGGCCGGCGTACTTGTCCTTGTCGAGATGGTCGATGGCGCGGAGGCGGGAGGCGGGCGGACGCGCGGCGTAGTCGGCGGCGGTGGGGGAGAGGGGGCTCGAGCAGCTTGCGCAAATCGCAAATGGCAAATAGCACATGGCAAATGAGAGCCAAGGCAAGGGGCGACGGGACATGTGTCTTGATTTGCTATTTGCCATTTGCGATTTGCTATTTCACTCGTGCCTCAGCGCCTCGATCGGATCGAGCCGCGCGGCCTTGATGGCGGGGAACATGCCGAAGACGACGCCGACGCCGGCGCAGAAGATGACGGCGACCATGGTTGCCCAGACGGGGACGGCGGCCTGTTCGAGCGGGCTCTTGGGCCAGACCTTGACGGCGTAGACGATGGAGTGGCCGATGCCGAGGCCGAGGGCCGCGCCGGTCATGCAGAGGACGACGGCCTCGACGAGGAACTGGAGGAGGATGACGCTGGGCTTGGCTCCGACGGCTTTTCGGAGGCCGATCTCGCGGGTGCGCTCGGTGACGCTGACGAGTTGGATGACCATGATGCCCACGCCGCCGACGAGGAGCGCGACCATGACCAGGCCGGAGAGGAAGACGGTCATCATGGTGCCGATGCGGCGGATCTGGGCGATGTACTGCTCGATGGCCTCGACGCCGAAGGTGTTGGGGTCGCCGGGCTTGAGGTTGCGGGCCTTGCGCATGTAGAAGGTGACCTCGGCCTTGGCGTCCTCGAAGAGCTCGGGTTTCTTGGTTTGCGCGACGACGTAGATGCCCGAGTCGGGGCGCATGGCTTGGGCGGTGTTGAAGGGGATGAAGACCTCGCTCTGGGCGTCGCCGGGGTTGAACATGGGGCTGACGAGCTTGGTCTCGACGACGCCGACGACGAGGAAACGGCGCTCGCCGACGAGCACGTAGGAGCCGACGCCGCCGGAGGGGAGCTGCATCTCCTCGACGGCCTTGTCGTTGACGAGGCAGACGTTGCGGACGGCCTCGAGATCGATGTTGGAGAAGGGGCGGCCGGCGGTGACGAAGCGCTGCTCGATGTCGTGCCAGACGGGGCGGATGCCCTGCACGTGGACGAAGGGCTTGCGCTGCTCCTTGTACTGGAAGGGGACGGAGAAGTCGAGGATGGGGGTCATCCGCGAGAGGCTGGGGCAGTGGGCCAGGAGGCCGTCGGCTTCCTTGGGCATGAGGCGGACCTGGCGCCAGGAGAAGCGGGAGCGGGCCTCGTGGGGGAAGCGGGGGAAGATCCAGACCTTGTTGGCGCCGACAGACTCGAACTCCTTGAGGATGTTGCGCTTGAAACCCTCGGAGCCGCCGACGATCAGAACGAGCGCGCCGACGCCGATGACGATCATGAGCATCGCCAGCAGCGCGCGGACCTTGTTGGCCCACATCTGCGCGAGGGCGAGGAGGACGGTCTGGGCGAGGAGGCGGACGAGGAACATTGGGAAAGTGGGAGGGCGGAGGTGGGAAGGGGGAAGTTAGTTCAGGGTGGGCTGGGCGAGTTCGGCGGCGGCGGTGGCAATTCGGGCGAGGTAGTCGCGGTGGATGGGGTCCTCGCGGGTGGGGAGGTCGGAGAGGATCATGCCGTCCTTGAGGCGGACGATGCGGTGGGCGTGGCCGGCGATGTCCTCTTCGTGGGTGACGATGACAATGGTCTGGCCCTCGTGGTGGAGGGCCTTGAAGAGGGCGATGATCTCCTCGCTGGTGCGGGAGTCGAGGTTGCCGGTGGGCTCGTCGGCGAGGAGGATGCTGGGCTCGTTGACGAGGGCGCGGGCGATGGCGACGCGCTGGCGCTGGCCGCCGGAGAGCTGGTTGGGCGTGTGCTTCATGCGGTCGCCGAGGCCGACGCGCTCGAGGGCGCGTCTGGCGCGGGCCTTCGCGCCCCACCAGTGCTTCACTGAATAGGCCAGCGGGAGCATGACGTTCTTGAGGGCGCTGGCGCGGGCCATGAGCTCGAAGGACTGGAAGACGAAGCCGATCTCTTCGTTGCGGACCTGGGCGAGCGCGGCCGCGTTCATGCGGGCGACCTTTTTGCCCGAGAGGATGTACTCGCCCTTGGTGGGGCGATCTAGGCACCCGAGGATGTTCATGAGGGTGGACTTGCCGGAGCCGGAGGCGCCCATGATGGCGACGAACTCGCCGCGGGCGATGGAGAGATCGACGCCGCGGAGCGCGTGAACGCGCTCGACGCCGACGCGGTAGATCTTCTGGATGCCGGTGAGCTGGATCGTCATGGAAGAAGAGTCTCGCGCGGAGGCGCGGAGAGCGCGGAGGAAGGCAGGGGAGAAGCGGGGGAAGGGTTCATGGAGAGCGGGTGGGTCGGGATGGCTTGATCGATCTCTGCGCCTTTGCGCCTCTGCGAGAGGCGCGTTCACTTTCCTTCGGCGGTGGTCTTGGTTGGCTCTTCCTTCTTGTCCTCGGGCTTCTTCTCGTCTGGTTTTTTCCCGCCGCCCTCTTCGATGACTTCCTGCTCGTTGCGCATGTTCTGGAGGGCCTTGAAGGGGCCGACGACGATGGACTCGCCTTCTTTGAGGCCGGCGTAGATGACGGTGCGGGTGAGGTCGCTGGAGCCGACCTGCACGGGTGTGGCGATGGTCTTCTTGATGGGCTTGCCGTCGGGGGTCTTCTTGCCGGGGACGTCCTCGGTGCGGTAGACGACGCGGGTGAAGGTGTTGCCGGCGGGGATGTTGGGGTTGTTCTCGGTGACTTTCCTGGGGAGCTCGTCGGTCTTGCGATCGACGACGGCCTGGCTGGGGACGACGAGGGCGTCGCGGACGGTCTCGACCATGATGTCGGTGTTGGCGGTCAGGCCGGAGCGGAGGGTCTCGCCCTTGGCGAGCTCGACGGGGATCCAGACCTCGAAGTAGCCGGTGGAGTCGCGGTCGAGCTTGCGCTGCAGCTCGACGCGCTCGACCATGCCCTTGAACTCTCTCTCGCCGTAGGCGTTGATGAAGACCTTGGCGGGCTGGCTCTCCTTTACGGGGACGATGTTGCTCTCGTCGACGCGGGCCTTGAGGACCATGTCGGAGAGGTTGGCGATCTCCATGATGACCGAGCCGGGGGAGTTGAGCGTGCCGACGACGACGAGCTCGCCGACCTCGGCGTTGAGCACGGTGATGGTTCCGTCGAGCGGGCTGGCGATGACGGTGTTCTCGAGGTCCTTCTCGGTGCGGATGATCTCGGCGCCGGCGCGCTCGATGGAGTGCTCGGTCTGGCGGAGGGCGCTGACGGTCTGGACGTAGTCGTTCTCGGCCTGCTCGAGCTGGCTGGCGGAGAAATCGCCGCTGGCGACGAGGCGCTTCACGCGGTCGCGCTCCAGCTCGGCGCGGGTCTTGGCGGCCTGCGCGCCCTCGAGGCGGGCCTGCTCGCCCTTGAGCGCGGCCTTCTGCACCTCGAGCAGGGCCTGCAGGTCGCGCGAGTCGAGGCGGACGAGGACCTCGCCCTTCTTCACCGTGTCGTTCTCGCGGAACGGGAGCGCGATGATGCGGGCCGAGACCTGGGCGCTGATCTTCACGTTCGTGCGGGGCTCGATCTGTCCGGGGGCGGAGATCGTGCGCGAGAGCGTGCCCTTGCCGACGCTCTCGACGCGAATCTCCACCGGCTTGTCGCCGGGCCAGAAGGTTTCGATCTGCTTGCGGACGTCCTTGTTCTGCCAGAGCAGGTAGCCGCCGCCGACCACCACGATGGCGCAGACCAAGACCAGACCCACGATCCATTTCCACATGAGCGAGAACTCCGAACGGGCGGTCTCCGCAGCCCCCCAATGCTCCCCTCTCCCTCCATCGCCCACCCCTTGCCACCGAACGCACACCGGTGCCCGGTGCAGACCGGTCCCGAGTAATGAATAGTAGGGAATGTCGCCGGGACGGTTTCACCCACGGCAAATGCGAAGGTAGCGCAAGGTCTTGGCGGACAAACGGTAGTGTGCCGGTTTTGAGTTCCAGCGGCGCCGCCACGGAGTGGCAGGCCAACCAAAGTTCGGGCAAGGACTTGATAGTCCGCCGTGGCTTCGCAAGGGATCGATAGACTCGGTCGATGGCTTCAACGGGCGGCGATCGGTATTGCCGGTGGTGCGACTATCCGCTGGTGGAGGCGGGGGTTGGGGGTGTGTGCCCAGAGTGTGGGCGGGGATTCGATCCGGCGGATGCGTCGACGTGGTCGGCGCGGCCGACGGCCGCGCGGCGGAGGTGGGTGCGGCGGGGTGTGATGCTGCTGATGGTGATCGTGCTGGCGGAGGTGTTTGCGCCCAGCCGGGTGGCGCGATTCACGTGGACGTGGCCGAACGCGGATGGGGTGACGGTGACGAGCGAGACGCGCTGGCACCTGGTCGGGCCGCGGTGGATGCCGATTCCGTATCCGCGATTCACGGTGGCGCGGTGGACGAGTCCGATGCCGGGCGGGTATCTGCCGGTAGCGGACTACACGATCTGGCGGGTGGGCGTGGCGTCGGTGAAGCCGGAGATCGGCATTCGGAGTTCGGTTCCGCCGGATCCTCGGCCGAACATGCGGGTGGTCGGGTGCCTGTATGTGGTGCCGGTCGAGTGGATCGTGGACATCGTTCCGGGGAACTTTGATACGCTCGCGGAACTGTTGTTGGAAGAGCACGGGCCGAGGGAGTTGTCGTGGTCGCCGCGTGTGCTGCGGGTGTATCCGGCCGAGATCCAGCGTGGATCACGATGAGGCCGCGGCGGAGTTCAAGCAGTCGGCCAGAAAGGCGTTGACCTCGCGCGAGTGGGAGACGTTGAGGACGTGGGGCGCGCCGTCGATGATGACGTCGGGCTGGGCCTTGGCGGGGAGGATGACCCAGTCGCGCGAGCCGTGGATGGAGCGGACGGGAATGGAGGAGTCGAGCAGGCCGGGCCATTCGAGGACGGCGCGGGCTCCCCACTTGACGAAGGAGAGGGGCGTTTCCTGGACCATCTTGACGAGGAGGCGGCGGTCTTCGGCGGGGAGTTTCACGCCGCGGCCGAGGACGAGGGGCGCGCCGATGAGGGACCAGGAGAGGACACGCTCGGGGATGGGGCGGGCGAGGCGTTCGGAATAGCGGAGGAGGGCGTTGACGGCGCTGGGGTGGCGGCAGGAACCGATGAGGACGGCGCAGCGTGCGCCACCGAAGGGAAGATGACGGGCCATCTCGAGGGCGACCATTCCGCCGAGGGAGACGCCCGCGACGACGCAGGGGCCGGAGAGTTGATGGGCGACTGAGGCGGCCATGCGCTCGGCGTAGTGGGGGAGGGACTCGCGTTTTTCCGGTGGGAGCCAGCGGGGGATGATGGCGCTGGGGAACGCGGCGAGCTGGCGGGCGAGGAAGCGGTGGTCTGCGCCGAGGCCGGGGAGGAGGATGAGGTGGGGAGGGGGCAAGGGGAGTGAGTGTGAAGTGCTGCGTGCGCACGTTCGTCTGCGCACGATGGTGAATCGTGCATTGGAGGTCGGGCCCATGCGCCTGGTGCTGAGTGTGCGCGCCAAACTCGACTTGGGAGCCAGCCTTCGCCTGCGCGAAGGGCTCGTAGATTCAGACGCCGAGTTTTTCGCCGAGGAACGTGGGCACCTTGTCGATGCCGATGCGCTCCTGCGCGCCGGTGTCGCGGCTGCGGACGGTGACGGTGCCGGCCGTGACGGTGTCGCCGTCGATGGTGAAGCAGTAGGGGCAGCCCGCCTCGTCCATGCGGGCGTAGCGCTTGCCGATGGTCTGCTTGGCGTCGTACTCGATGCCGCCGAGCTTGCCGAACTTCTTAACGAGGTCGGCGTGGAGCTTCTCGGCGATCTCGGGCATGCCCTCCTTGTTCACCAGCGGATAGACCGCGGCCTTGATGGGGGCGATGCGGGGGTGGAACTTCATGAACTCGGGGCTGGGGCGGGAGTTGTCGACGGTGTAGGCCTCGCAGATGAGGGCGAGGACGCCGCGGTCGAGGCCGGCGGCGGGCTCGATGCAGTGGGGGAGGTAGCGCTCGCCCTTCTTGGCGCCGTTGGGGAGGACCTCGCCGCGGTCGGTATCGAAGTACTCGAGCTTGACGCCGGAGTGCTTCTGGTGCTGGGTGAGGTCGTAGTCGCCGCGGTGGGCGATGCCCTCGAGCTCGCCGTAGCCGGGGGCGGTGAAGGGGAAGCGGTACTCGACGTCGGAGGTGCCCTTGGAGTAGTGGGAGAGCTCGTCGGCCGCGTGCTCGCGGAGGATGAGGTTGTCGCCGGCGAGGCCGATGGACTTCCACCACTCCATGCGGAAGTCGCGCCAGAAGGTGTACCAAGCGAGGGACTCGCTCGGGTGGCAGAAGAACTCGAGCTCGGCCTGGTCGAACTCGCGGGAGCGGAAGGTGAAGTTGCGGGGCGTCACCTCGTTGCGGAAGGAGGTGCCGGTGTTGCCGATGCCGAAGGGGATCTTGACGCGGGTGGTGTCGACGACGTTCTTGAACTGAACGAACACGCCCTGCGCGGTCTCGGGGCGGAGGTAGGCCTTGTTGGCCTCATCGCGGATCGCGCCCGGGATGGTGTCGAACATGAGATTGAACATGCGCGGCTCGGTGAGCGAGCCGGGCTTGTCGGCGTCGGGGGCGATGACGCGCGTCCAGGGGCGCGGCAGCGAGGAGAGCGCGACGCTGGTGATCGCGCCGAAGGTCTTCTCCGCCTTCTTCTTCTGCTTGGCCTCGCTGGGCTGGTCGCCGACATAGGCGAAGACGGGCTTGTCGCCGGGGTCGCCGGAGGCGGGGACGTAGACCATCACGTGGTCGTAGCGATAGCGGCCCTTGGTCTCCTTGCAGTCGACCATCGGGTCGTTGAAGCCGCCGACGTGGCCGCTGGCCTCCCAGACCTTGGGGTGCTGGATGATGCGGGTCTCGACGGGGACGTTGCGGACGGGCTCGCCGTTCGGACCGGGCCGGCCCCAGCAGGGGACCATGATCATGTCTTCCCACCACGCATCGCGCAGGTTCTTCTTCATCTGCGCGCCGAGGGGGCCGTAGTCCCAGAAGCCGTTGATGCCGCCGTAGATCTCGGAGGCCTGGTAGATGAAGCCGCGCCGCTTGCAGAGGGCCATGATGGCGTCCATGGACTTGACGCCGGCGGTGGTGGGGCTGGGGGTTGGGGCATCGGACATGGGCGGTTCCTTGGTTGGGCCTCGATCATACGGCCCGGTTCCGCCCGTCCGAGGCGTTATTGCGGTGGCTGGGGCCGGCACCAAAGGTCGCCGCCATAAACCCAGAACGTCACGACCCAGTGCTTGCCGGTGATGTCGCGAACGAAGTGGCCGAGCTGGGCGTCGGTCCAGCCGGAGGGGATCTTGCGATCGCCATCTTCTGGTTCGATGGGGCCATCGCCGAAGTTGTTCAGACCGCCGCCGTTGGCGGTCGCGGCCATCAGGAGGTCCGGCTTGGCGGGCTTGGGCTTCTTCTTGTTCATGGGGGCTCCTTTGCGATGTGAAGGTTCAGTTCGGCGCCTGGCGGACGTGGGCGCGATACGCGCGTTCGATGAGGCGATCGAGGGTGTGCTGGCGGCGCGGCAGGGACGTGAAGACGCTGCACTCAAGGTCGAAGCGGTTGAACAGGTCGCGGGCGGGGTCGGAGACGTTCTGCCCGGCGGCGGCTTTCTCCGCGAGAGCCTTGCCGTCTCGGCCGATCTGGATCCAGCGGGCGGTTTCGGGCGAGCCCTCGAGGATGTCGGCGATGGCGTCGGAGACGTCGATCATGACGCCGAGCGCGGCGGGGGCGTTGGGTGTTGATCCGTTGACCAGGCCGCGGAGGGCATCCTGCATCATGGGGTCGAAGTGGGTCTGCTCGGGCACCGAGACTTTCTCGTTGAGCACGAGCCACGTGGGGACGGGGAACCCGAGGTCCGCGCCCTCGTAGACGGGCACGTCGAAGCCGAGGTAGCCGACGACGAGGGGCGTGGGGAACGTCTGGTGGAGCGCGACGGAGCGTGAGGAGGCCCAGGCGAACTTCACGGAGCCGCCGGGGAGGTAGTTGGAGCCGCTCATGGGAAGAGCGGCGTTGGCCCGCTCGTCGAGGGCCTTCATGAGTTCCTTGTAGTTCTTGGCGACGTCGCCCTGATCGTCAACAATGTTGACGTCCACCTTGGCACCGGCACGGACCTCGGCGCCGCCGGTCTCGCGGTTGGTGAGGGAGACGGACATGGCGCCGGTGAGGTAGACGCGGGAGACGACGCGAAGGAAGACGGGGCCGTGGGTGCCGCGGACAGCCTCGTCGAGCATGGCGGCGACCTGGGGGTTGTTGGTGACCCAGGCAAAGAGCTTGTTGTAGAGGGAGCGGGCGTCGGCGCCGTAGGTGTAGGCGTCGGCGATGGTGGCGGTGCCGTCGGCGCTGCCGGTCTGCATGAAGCTCAGGCCGACGGGCACGCCGCTGATGGGAACGGCAAGGCCGAGGCCGCCGCCGGAGCGGACCTGGAAGGAGTAGGAGGGGAAGGCCGCGCGGGGGATTTCGGCGCTGGTGAATCGGGCGAGGCGAGCGTCGTCGACGGGGAGGGGCTTGCCGTCGGCGCCGACGAGCGTTCCGGGGTCGGCGATGACGGGGCGAGGATGCGGGGCGGCGCCGAATTTGTCCTTGAAGTACCCGTCGTGGTACATGCGCTGGTACATGCTGGCCATTGGGATGGGCTGGCCGTTGGCGTCTTTTTCGAGGGGATAGTCCAGCCGGACACGATGATCGTCGAGGGCGAGGAAGCCTTTTTCCTTCCATTCCGAGGCCTGATCGGCGATGGTGCGCCGGACAAGAAACACGTCGCCCGGGCGCAGGTCCTCGGTGAGCGGATAGACGGGGATCACCTGGCTGGCGCGGATCGTCTGGCACCAGCTCTTGGCGACGTGCTGGAGTTCGCGCTCGGTCTGCTGCTCGGCGCAGCCGCCGAGGGCCACGGCGCAGGCCGCGAGCGCGAACCCCGCCAATCGGGCCGACGATTCAAGTATGGACATGCGATGCTCCAATGGCACGCATCACCCCACGCGAGCGTGCGGAGAGAATCTACCAATGAGATGTTGGCCAAGGCAAGAAAGAAACGAATGTAAACGCAGAATTACTTACAAGACTCACCAATTGGGGTGGAGAGTCAGATCCGGCGTTTGCAGTTTTCTATGAAGATGCGAACTGTTCGAGCATCGTTCGCCAGTCGCCGTATCTATATGGAATAGAGAACTGATCGTGGATGGACCGAACGCGAGCCAGAAGCTGTTCTGAGAGCTCGTTCTGCCACTGCTGGGCCGCGCGGTCGCAGAAGTAGAGCCGGCAGCCGAGGGGTTTGATGGTGTGGACGGTGCAGAGGTTCGCGGATTGGAAGGGGCAGCCGCCGCGGACGCGGGCTTGATCGAGGATGGGGAGGGAGAGGGTTGACGGGGGCGGCGAGGAGTGGAGGGGTTGAGGAGTGGAGGAGAGATGGGCGATCGTGTACGCGGCTTCGAGTCCGGTGACGTAGAGGCGGTGGCCGTGGGCCTCGAAGTGGCAGCAGCGACCGGATGCCCAGCAGGCTGGGCCGCGCTGCGCGATGGCGGCGGCGGCGTCGGAATAGATGGATTCGAGGGCGGCGCGGATGTCGGGACGCGCGATGGCGGCGAGCCAAATGGTTGCGAGTTGGTCGGGAGAGTTGGGCATCTACGAGCCCTTCGCGCGAGCGAAGGAGATTTTGGAATGGAAGCCGGACACGGGGAGGCTTCCTCCGCTTGCGCGGAGGGCTCGTAAAGGCGTGCAGGCTATCAGATATCGAACGTGTCCCGCGCGATGCGGATCTGGACGAGGTCGTGCTTCTTGCCCTTGTCGATGCCGGGGCAGGTCTTCTTGGCTCGCTCCCACGATTGGCGGGTCTTGATGACGCTGGGCCAGAAGGGCCAGGTGCGGCACTGGATGGGGCGGTCTTCGTAGACGCCGCAGACGGCCTTGCCGGGGATCTTTTCGCGGTCGAGGAAGACGCAGTCGAGGCCGCCGACGGATTTCTTCTCGTTGAGCGAGCGGCCCTCGCCGGTCATGTGGGTGTAGTCGGCGGTGAAGTCCTTGACGGTCATCTTCAGGCGCTTGGCCAGCGCGGCGATCTCTTCGTCGGAGACGATGACGTAGCCCTCCGGGCCTGAGCAGCAGTGGCCGCACATCGTGCAGGAGAAGGAGAGGCCGGTGCCGTCGCGGTTGTGCTCGGGATCGGGCAGGGCGAACCATTCGGGTTGGGGCGTAGGTGGTGGTGTAGTGGATTTGGGCATTGGCAGAGAAAGTACAAAGTGCAAAATGCAGAGTGCAAAGAGGAGTGCGCAGACTAGGCAATGAGTGAGATGGCTACGAGGGTTTGGTCGTCCTCGCGCAGCGCGTTCTCCGTGTGCTGGGCGATGGCGGCGCGGATGGTGGGGATGAGGGCGCTCGGGTCGGCGTGTTTGAGCGTGTGGTCAAGGCGTTCGAGGCCGAACTGCTCGCCGGTGGGGCTCTTGGCCTCGGTGATGCCGTCGGTGTAGAGGAGGATCGTGTCGCCCGGCGACAGCGTGGCGGTGGACTCGGTGGGGTGGTAGTTCTCGGCGAGGATGCCCAGCGGGGCGACGCCGGCGTCGCCGATGTCTTCGACGCGGCCATCGGCGCGACGGAGCCTTGGGAGCGGGTGTCCGGCGCGGGAGAGGGTGATGGTGCGGTCCTGCGAATCGATGACGGCCAGGAGGGCGGTGGCGTGGATGCCGTCGAGCGCACTGGCGGCCAGGCGGGTGTTGGCGAAGCGCAGGGCGAGGGCGGGTGAGACGACGACCTCGGGGCGGGCGTGCAAGGCCGCGTGGAGCATGGCCATGACGGTGGCCGCGGCGGGGCCGTGGCCGGAGACATCGGCGATGAGAACACCAACGCGGGTGGGGGTGAGGTCGAAGTAGTCGAAGTAGTCGCCGGCCGCGCCGGTGTCGCCGGGGCCGTGTCCGGAGGGGAGGTATGAGGATGCGAAGGCAAGCCCGGGCACGGAGGGCGGAGAAGCGGGAAGCAGGGCGCGCTGGACGCGGGCGACGGCCTCGACCTGGGCGCGCATGGCCGCGTTGAGGGCGGAGATGTGCTCGAGGGAGGTGAGGTTCTGGGTCATGGCGCCGAGAAGGTTGCCGATGAGTAGGTCGTCCTCGAGATCGGCGGGCGTGTAGCCGCGCGGGTCGGCGCGGAACATGAGCGACCAGGCGGAGATACGTCCGGCGTCGAACACGGGGACGCACATGCACGAGCCCATGCCGAGGAGGAGATCGCCGAGGGCGGGATCGGCCGCGGGGCGGAGGTCCTGGTAGAGCTGGGGATCGCGCCGGGCGATGATGCCCGCGGCGAAACCGCCGGTGTGCGTGGGGAGCAGGTCGTAGTCGCGCCAGGGGTTGGTGGAGGAGAGGCCGGGGCCGCCGAGCTTTTCGGAGCGGAACCAGCGCGTGACCTTGTAGTGGCCGGGGGGAAGGCCGGTGGTGGAGATGAGGGCGTAGGCGTCGATGGGGCGGACGCGCTGGATGCGCTTGGCGTAGGCGCGAAAGGCGGCCTCCGGGTCGCGGGCCCGGGAGACTTCCTCGAGCATCTCCATGAGGACGGCGATGCGGAGGGAGGAGGTTGTGTCGATCAGGTTCATTGGCGCGCGGGAGTCTATTGGGAGTGGGCGGTGGGCGTTTGGGGCTCTGGGTGGTTATCCACGGCGGCGCGGGAAGATGCGGAAGCTGGTGGACGTGTTCGGAGGGTTCGGGGTCGGGGGGGGGGTGTGGGCGGCAGTCGGGTGGCCGCGTGGGACGGGGGAACGTAATTCATGAGTGCGATCCGCGGCCGCGCGGCCTGATGGCCGCCAAGGGGTTGTGGATCGCGACAGCGACAAACCGGTGAGTGGTGTTGAACGGACGCGTCGGGCGTGGGTCTGGCGCGGCGGCGGTGCGCGTGTGCGTATGGCCGCGTGAGTGGTTGTGTCGTTTCAGGAGTGTTCTGTCCATGCATTCTCGTCTACTGCGTGCGTGCGTCATGTGTGTGGCGGCCGGATCGATGGTGAGCCTTGCGGCATCTCCGGCGTTGGCGGATGGTTCTGGTGGTTCGGGGGGGAAGTGCTCGGGGATGTCGGCGGCGATGAGGGGCAAGTCCGAGGCCGCGCGGAAGAAGATCCGCACGCAGTACTGCAAGCGGATGAACGATGGGCTCAAGAGCGCGGTGGAGAGCGCGGCCAAGGCGATGCGGTCGGCGCTGCACACGTTCCACGATGCGACGGACGACGACGTGACGCCGCTGCCGATGGATGAACAGGTCAACGCGCTGGCGCTGGTGGCGCAGGGGCAGTTGGGCGATGCGCTGGCGGCGGGGATGGCGGCGATCACGGCGGCGCACGACAAGGCGATCGCCGACCTGACGGCGGCGGGCGCTCCGCAGGCGCAACTGGACGCGGTGGAGAAGCAGACGGGCTTGGCGCAGACGAAGCTGCAGCGCGTGGCGGATTGTGCCGCGCGGAAGCTGGCGGAGATGGTGGCCGAGGCGCTGGCGGCCAATGACCCGGTGGATCCGGGCGCGGGAGGGGCGGGGGGGACGGGTGAACCGACGGAGCCGAATGAACCGGCCGAACCTGCCGGCTCGCATCCGTGAGGATGCGGGGTTGGTGGAACGGCTATGGCAGCCGTGCGACCCGGCGCGAGTGCGCCGGGTCGCTGTTTGCGCGTCAGACGTTGCCGCCCCCGTCGGTGGAGAGGTTCACCGAATAGGGCACGGAGAAGAGCATGACGGTGTTGTCGCGATAGGCCGAGCCGGTGGAGAGCTGAATGCCGGTGCCGGTCAGGCCGACCTCGTGGGTCACGAAGCAGCGGGAGACGAGGCAGCCGCTGTTGGCCCCGTTGCCCGAGATATTGATGCCGCGGATCGAGGGGGTGGTGGCGAAGTTGTACATGCGCGAGACTGTGCACTGGTCGGCGTGGTGGGCATCGCCGCCAAGGTTGAGGGCGATGACCAGGAGCGAGGCATCGGCATTGGTGGTGGTGAGGCCAACATCCACGAAGTGGCAGCGGCGCACGACGATGCCGCGGTTGCTGGTCGAGGAGAGCGCGATGCCGCTGTAGCGCGGGGCCTGGATGCGGAGGTCCTCGAAGAGCGCGCCGTTGACGGCGGCAGTGCAGAGGATGGCGGAGGCGCCGCCGATGATCGCGCCGTTGCGGATCGTGAGGTTCGACACGTCGGCGGTGATGGAGATGCAGAGGTTGGTGCTGGCGGTCTGCGCGATCCGGTAGCCGTTGAGGTCGATGCAGACGTTGGAGGCGGTGATGGTGAGCGCGGGCGCGGCCCCAGCACTGATGTCGTTTACGAGCACATAGGAGCCCGGCGCGGAAATGGTGGTCGGGCCGGTGATAGGAATGCGCCCGTCGCCTGTGCCGTTGGGCAGGCCGGCGGGGATCTTGTTGTACACCTCGTCGAGCGTGCGCCCGGTCGGGGCGACGGGGCCCGCCGGGGGGTTCACCGGTCCCGCGCTCGCACGCGACGAGAGCGCGGCGAGACCGACGACGGTGGCGGAGGCGAGCAGGGCACGGCGATCGAGGTCGTTCATGCCCCGAGCATGGCACACGGGGCGCATCGGGTCAAGAAAACTCGGCGGGGTGGGGGGCGGGTCGGGGAAAGCGATCAGGCGCAGGCGCGCTCGATCAGGGCGCGGCGGGCGGCGGCGTCGGCGATGAGGGATGCGCCCTCGGCCTCGAGCCGCGCCCGCTGGGACGCGTCGGCGAGCTGCGGGAGGTTGATGTGGATGTTCCACCACGCGGACTTCGCCGCGGCCTCGGCAAGAACGGCGGCGATGGCGAGGTCGGAGCGGAGGTGGGTGTTGGTGATGGGCTGGAGGGATTCGAGGAGGCGGAGGAGATCGGCGGCCGCGCCGAGGATGGCGCGCGGGGCGTTGATTGATGCCTCGAGGGCGGCGGGCAGTTCGCGGGCGCGGCGTGGGTCGTTGTCGGGCAGGCGCGAGAGCTCGTTGTACTGGGCGTAGGCGGCGGCGTCTTCCTCGGCGAGTTCGAGGAACAGGCCCGAGGTCCGCTGAAGGATGGTGGACGCTCGCTGAAGGGCGGGCTGATGCTCGGCGAGGGACTTCTTGTTGAGCGAGTAGGCAACGACCATGTGCCCCAGCGACGCAGCCAGCGCGCCGGTGGTCGAGGCGACCGCTCCGCCGCCCGGCGTGGGCGTTTTGGCGGCCAGTTGGGCGAGGAAGTCGTGGAGGGGGAGGGATTGGAAGGGCATGGGGGAGAGTAGAGGAGCCGGGGAGCGAGGGAGCAGAGGGAGCGGGGGAGCGACTGAACGGGGGATAATTGCTTGGGTATGGTGCCGGTTTGGGGTACCTTGGGGGGAGGGTGTTGGGGGTGAGCGGTGGGCCAATGAGGCATGAAGGGGCACGGGTGTGGAGGCTGCGATGAAGACGTGCGTGCTGGTTCGTACGGGCGTGTGCGGCGTGGTTGGAGGGCTGATGGCGGCGGCCGCGCTGGCCGGGCCGCTGGACCCGCCGGTGGGGCCGGTGGCGCCGTCGAACAAGACGCTGCAGGAGGTGGAGCCGCGGATCGCGGTGAACGCGGTGAACACGCCCGGAGACAATGATGCGACGCCGAGCCTGTACAAGATCACGCAGCCGGGGTCGTATTACCTGACGGGGAACATCACGGGGGTGAACGGGAAGCGGGGGATCGAGATCGTCGCGAGCGGGGTGACGCTGGACCTGAACGGTTTTGATGTGGTGGGCGTGCCGGGGACGTTCGACGGGATCCAGGTGACGGACATCGGGTACACGAACATCACGATCAAGAACGGGTCGGTGCGGAACTGGGTGGGCAACGGGGTGAACCTGGGCACATCCAACGCGCAGAACTGCGCGGTGATCGACGTGCGGTCGAGCTCGAACTCGCAGTTCGGGTTCAGGGTGGGGAACGCGACGACGGTTCGCGGATGCACGGCGTACGGGAACATCGGAGCGGGGATCCTCACTGGCAGCGGGTGCGTGGTGAGCGAGTGCGTGGCGTATGGCACGGCCAACGGCACGGGAATCTCGGCGGGGGCGACGTGCACGATCACCAAGTGCTCGGCGTACTTCAACGTCGGCATCGGGATTTCCACGGGTGTGGGATGCACGATCGCGGGGTGCTCGGTGTCAACGAGTTCGCAGGCCGGCATCTTCGCGGGGGAGGGGAGCATGGTGAGCGGGTGCGGCGTCTCTACGAACGGGGCGAGCGGGATCAGCACCGGCAACGGGTGCACGATCGAGGCGTGTTCGGCGGCGTCGAACCAGGTCGGCATCTCGGCGACGACGGGGTGCAGGGTGAGCAACTGCACGGCGCGGTCGAACACGGGCGACGGGATCGCGGTGACGCAGGATTGCACGGTGACAGGGAACACATGCGTGGGGAACGGGACGAGCGGGGGAACCGCGTCGGGGATTCACGCAACGGGGACCGGGAACCGGATCGACGGAAACACGGCCAGCGGCGGGCCGCGCGGCATCGATGTGACGGGGACGAACAACGTGATCGTGCGGAATACCTGCCGCGCGAACACGGGGCTGAACTTCAACATCGTGGCGGCGAACATCTATGGCGGGATCATCGATCGGAGCGCGGCGTCGGGGAGCGCGATGAGCGGGAACGCGGCAACGAGCACGATGGCGTCGGCGGACCCGTGGGCGAACTTCACGCATTGAGGGAAGGGCACAGGGCCCAGGGCACAGGCCACAGACGGTGAAGGCCGGGGGCATGGTGCGCGATGGGCTCTAGGATTGTGCATGTCCTGGAACGCGAGTTCAGCGCGACCGATGTACCTGCTCTACGACGGCTCGTGCAAGTTCTGTACGGCCGGGTCGGAGCGGCTGGGCCGGATGTGCGCGCCGGGGACGGTGCTGCGGGTGAGCAACAAAGACGAGGCGGGGATGGCGCGGCTGCCGGCCGCGGCGAGGGCGGGGATCGGGGGGGCGTTGCAACTTGTGTCGCCGGATGGCGAGGTCGCGGCGGGCGCGGAGGCGGTGAATCGGGCACTGCACACGCGGCCGGTCTGGCGGCTGGTGACGTGGATGTACTGGGTGCCGGGGGTGAGGCAGATCTGTGACTGGATGTATGGGCAGGTGGCGAAG
>JBGAOP010000040.1:0-29159 GCA_044221735.1 Phycisphaerales bacterium
AAACGACCCGACGCTGCTGCTCGAGTACGCAAAGGAAAAATACGAGGGCGTGATGGCCGAGTTCGGGCAGGGGCGGCAGTATGCCCGGGCCCTGCTGGGGGTTGCGGAGATCGAGGCCGCGCTTCGGCATGACGACAAGTCGCTGGAGCGATATGCGGAGCTCGTGGAACTGGTGAATGGCGGGGGATCGCGAGGGGTGACACCCGCGTCGGCACATGGTGCATCGGAAGGCGAGGGCGCGGCTCCGAAGGTGGAGAGCGGGCCTGCGGCGGCGGAGCATGGATCGGCCGAACACGGAGCGAGCGAGCCGCCGACGAAGGACCACGCGGCCGAGGGGCATGGCGAGACCAAGGGGCGCGAGCCGGTGCGCGTTCCGGACGCCGCGAAGGCTCGGGCGCTTGGGGGTCTGACGCGTGAGCGGGTGCTGACGAGCCTGATGCAGCGATTCCGGGAGCGGTTCGATTCTGGCCAGCGTGAGAGCGCTCTGCGGTATGCGAGCATCGCGGAGACACTGTCTCGCGATGGTGAGCCTGCGGCGGAGGTGCTCGGGGCGATCGGGCAGACGCGGCGGGCGATGGGCGATCATCTGATGGAGCAGGCCCGCGAGGCGCACGCATCGGCGGCGGCGCAGGGCGAGGCCGCGTCGGAGTTCCGCATCCGCGATCTTGATCCGGCGACGCGGGCCGAGGTGAAGAAGAACTACATTTGGGCGGGTGACTATCTGCGGCGGCACGCGAAGGCGATCGCGGCGACGGACCTGAGCGCGGCGTCGGCGAGCCTGTGGATGGCGGCGGATTCGTACGATCGGGCCGGAGACCTTGAAGAGGCGAAGAAGGCGTTCGCGGACTACGCCGCGGGGGCCTCGGACACGGACCCGAAGAAGCCGGAGGCGAAGTTCCGGCTCGCGCAGATCTTTCAAGCGAAGGAGCCGCCGGAGTATGGTGCGGCGGCCGCGTTGTATCGGGAGCTGGTGCAGTCAGCGGATGTGCGCGATCCGACGCGCGGGTCGGGCACATGGGCCGACGCGGCGACGGTGCCGCTGGCGCAGGCGATGCTCGATGATGGGGATGCGTCCAACGACGAGGAAGCCCGCCGTCTGCTGCTGGGCGTGGTGGATGGGAGCCGACTGGCGCCGGAGGCGGCGGAGTTCCGCGATGCGCTGGTGGAGCTTGGACGATCGGCGTACAAGGCGGAGCGGTTCGCCGAGGCGATCGGGTGGTTTGAGCAGGCCGTGAAGCGGATGAAGGACGGGCGGAGCGTGGTGGGGCTGCAGTACCTGCTGGCCGACAGCCACCGGCGCGAGGGCGTCAAGATCGGCAAGACGCTGGCGACGCAGAAGCTGCCGCAGGCGCAGGTGGACCAGCTCGAGGCGTCTCGGCAGGACCATCTCTCGGCGGCGAGGGCGCTGTACGACACGGTGCGATCGGCGCTGGACGGGCGCGAGTCGCGGCTGATGACGGCGATGGAGCGGGTGTATCTGCGGAACTCGTACTTCTACTCGGGTGACTGCGCGATGGAGCTCAAGAGCTACGACGGGGCGATCGCGGCCTACGACGCGGCGAGGAACAAGTACGCGGACGATCCGGCGAGCCTCGTGGCGATGGCGCAGATCGTGAGCGCGTACGCGGCGCAGGAGAAGTGGGCGGAGGCCCGGACGGCCAACGAGCGGGCCCGCCAGCAGCTGGCGAAGTTTCCCGAGAGCGTGTGGGCGAGCCCGGACCTTCCGATGGAGAAACGGCACTGGGAGCGGTGGCTGGACGCGAGAACGCTCATCGGGCAGCAGAGCGCGGGGGCGGAGAAGGAACAGCCGGCGGAACATTGATCGGGACGGACGCCAAGGAGGGCGACCATGATGCAGGGCACGATCGACAATCCACTCGTGGCGGACATCGAGAGCGGCGACCCGGTGCGGTGGCTGCCGCGCGTGCACAAGCTGCTCGACGAGCAGTGCGAGTTGTGCGTGGGGCTCGACTCGCTCAGCGCGAGGCAGACGCAGGCGGTGGGGATCGGGGATACCGATGCGCTGCTGCGAATTCTGGGGCAGCGGCAGACGATCATCGATCGGGTGACGGAGATCGGCGGGGCGCTGGAGCCGTTCCGCGATCGGCGTGATGCGCTGCTGGCCCGGCTGGGGCCGGCGCAGCGCGAGGGGATCGTGCAGCGCGTGGGGAAGATCGCCGCGCTGGTGGAGAGCGTTCGGGCGAGGGACGATGCGGACAGGATCACGCTGGAGCGCATGCGGTCGAGCGTGGCGGATGAACTGGCGGGCCTTTCCCGGGTGAAGGGTGCGGCGGCGGCGTACGCGGCAAACGGGGCGGGAGGCGGAGCGAGGTTTCAGGATCGCAAGGGCTAAGACGGATCTTGGCGAGTAGACAGGAGTGCGCGGAGCGCATGGAGACGATGGCGGAGACCATCACGTTGGCGGAGGCGAAGCCCGGAGCGGGTGCGCTCGGGGAGCGCGACCTTGCGGAGCTTCTTGGCGCGTTCAACGACGTGACAACGAAGCTGCACGCGGCGCACGAGTCGCTGCGGGCGGAGGTGGTGCGGCTGCAGGGTGAGCTCCGGCAGGCCAACGAGCAGATCGAGCGGTCGAGAAGGCTGGCCGCGCTGGGGGAGATGGCGGCGGGGATCGCCCACGAGGTGCGGAACCCGCTGGGGTCGATCCGGCTGTATGCGAAGATGCTGGTGGACGACCTTGGCGTGGGGGGAGATCGGGCGAAGGAGCGGGGCATCGCGGAGAAGATCGGCGCGGCGACGCGCGGGCTCGACGCGGTGGTGATGGACGTGCTGGCGTTTGCCCGCGAGATGCGTGTGGTGGTGGAGCCGGTGGAGGCGGGGGCGCTCCTGTCCCGAGTGGTTGAGGAGTGCCTGGCGTGCGACCGGGCGGATGGTCACAAGGCCGCGGCCGTCCGAGTGGTGCGCGAGGATCAGGCGGCGGGGACCGACGGCGAGATCGTGGTGTGCGATGCGACGCTGGTGCACCGGGCGCTGGTGAACGTGGTGCGCAACGCGATCCAGGCGATGCGGGAGCCGGGCGTGGAGCGGTGCGAGCTGCGAGTGGGCGTGGAACGACTGATGCTGCCGGGCTCGGACGGCGGGTCGGAGTCGTTCGTGGCCATCGCGGTGCGCGATAGCGGGCCGGGGATTCCGGTGGGCGTCATGGAGCGAATCTTCAACCCGTTCTTTACGACGCGGGCGACGGGGACGGGGCTGGGCCTCGCCATCGTGCATCGGATCATGGATGCGCACGGCGGACGAGTGCGGGTGCGAAACGTCGAAGGTGGTGGGGGAGCGATTGTCGAACTGCTGATTCCGGATCGTGGGATGGTTTCCAAAGACTGAACAACACGCCGGCCAAGGGATTGGTCGGAGGCAACGAACAACGGCTGAGGGCTGTCACGGAGGACTACATGAGCATGGTGCTGGTCGTGGACGACAAGGAAATGTTGCGGGACAGCGTGGGCGCGACGCTGCAGCGGGCGGGGTTCGGCGTGGTGACGGCCGAGGGCGGCGCGGCCGCGCTGGAACTGATCGCGAGAAGGCGGCCTGACTGTGTCGTCACCGACCTGAAGATGCCCGGCATGACCGGGCTGGAACTGGTGCAGAACGCGCGGCAGATCGATGATGCGTTGCCGCTGATCGTGATGACCGCGTACGGGGCGGTGGAGACGGCGGTGGAGGCGATCAAGCTGGGGGCGTTCGACTATCTCACCAAGCCGTTCGAGGGCGATGAGCTCATCGTGGCGGTGAAGCGGGCGATCGAGCATGCGCGGCTGACGCGAGAGAACGCGGTGCTGCGGACGAGTTCCGAGGACGGCATGACCTTGGCGAAGCGCCAGGGTGATGGCGAGGGGGCGAGCGGGCCGCACGGGCTGGACCGGATCGTCGGCGATTCGGCGGCGATGCGCCGGGTGAAGCAGCAGATCGTGGCTGTGGCGGAGAGCCACGGGACCGTGCTGATCTGCGGCGAGAGCGGCACGGGCAAGGAAGTGGTGGCGCGGGCGATCCATGACCTGAGCCCGCGGTCGTCCGAGGCGTTTCTGGGGATGAACTGTGCCGCACTGAGCGAGAGTCTGCTGGAGTCGGAACTGTTCGGGCACGAGCGCGGGGCTTTTACCGGGGCAGAAAAGCTCCGCAAGGGTCGGTTCGAGCTGGCGGATCGCGGGACGCTGCTGCTGGATGAGATCAGCGAGATCTCGCCGCGGGTGCAGGCGAAGCTGCTGCGCATCCTGCAGGAGCGGGCGTTCGAGCGGGTGGGCTCGAGCATGACCATCGGGATCGACGTGCGTGTGGTGGCGACGAGCAACCGTGACCTGCCGCGGGCGGTGTCGCGCGGCGATTTCCGGCAGGACCTGTTCTTCCGGCTCAACGTATTGCCGATCCACCTGCCCGCGCTGCGCGACCGGCCGGAGGATGTGCCCGCGCTGGTGGAGCACTTCGTGGGCATGACGGCGCGGCGGGAGGGGAAGGCTCCCAAGCGATTCAGCGGCGAGGCCCTGGCCCTGCTGCAGGCGTATTCGTGGCCGGGCAACGTGCGCGAACTGCAGAACATTGTCGAGCGGGCGGTGGTGCTCTGCCGCGGGGAAGAAATTGAGCGGTCGATGCTCGAGCCGTGGCTGATCACCGAGGGTGGGCAGGCGATGCCGCGGTTGGCGGTTGAGTCGGCCGGACTGGTGCACGTGAATGGGGCGTCGACCAGCGGCTTGCTGGAGCGGCGGCCGGGTGGGATGGGGACGGCGATGGAGCCGACTATCGCCGCGCCGGTGCATGTGATCGGCGAGGCGATCCCGATCGGCGGGCGGGTGCTGGAGGACATTGAGCGGGAGGCGATCGTGCGGACCCTGACCAAGTTCAACGGGCATCGGCAGCGGACGGCCCAGGAACTGGGGATCGGGGTGCGGACGCTTGGGCTCAAGCTGAAGAAGTGGAAGCAGCAGCAGTTGGTGGATGCTGGACTCTGATCAAGGCGCACGCAGAGGTTCACAGGGGTCGCGCGGAGGTTCGCGGAGAGGCGTGAGGGAAGAGAGGAAGGCGAGCATGGTGATTCGGGCCTTTCTCTGGTTCCTCTCGGCGAACCCCTGCGTGACCCCTGTGAGCCACTGCGTGCTGGTTGGATTGATGCGCAACTCGTGCGCGGAATGGTCGTTGCGGAGGGCTGAACGTGCTGATCGGTGAACTGACCAATGCCGGGGCGATTCCTTCGCTGGAACTGATGGTGCGCTATTCCGGCGCCCGGCAGCGGATGATCGCGCACAACATCGCCAACCTGAGCACGCCGGACTTTCGGCAGTTGGATGTGTCGCCGCAGGACTTCCAACGGGCCCTCGGGCGGGCGATCGATGCCCGCCGGCAGACGACCGGCGAAGAGGGGGCCCTGAACTTTCAGGGGACCAATCAGGTGAAGATGGATGCGCAGGGAAACATGACCCTGACGCCCGGGACGCCGAGCGGGAACATCCTGTTCCATGATCGGAACAACCGGGATATCGAGGGGTTGATGTCGCAGCAGGCGGAGAACGCGGCGGTGTTCCGGACGTCGGTTGAACTGCTGCGGACGCGGTATGGGATCCTGCAGTCGGCGATCAGCGAGCGGGTATGACCTGGACGTGACAGACTGATCGAGTGACGGAGTGACAAAGAGGAAGGCGGGCGAGCATGTACGGGGCACTGGAAATCTCGACGAGCGGGTTGATCGCCCAGCGGACGCGCTTGGAGGCGATCACCGAGAACATCGTCAACAAGGACACCGTGGTGGACGCCAACGGGAAGAACAACCCGTTCCAGCGGCGGGTGGTGTACTTTGCCCCGGGGAACCCCGCAGCCAGTACGCTGGCCGGGCGGGCGGGGGGCGTGCACGTGTCGTCGATCCAGCAGGAGGGGGGATTTGACGTTCGGTACGAGCCGGGAAGTCCCTACGCCGACGAGCGGGGGTATGTGAAGCATCCGGCGATCAATACGGCCTTTGAGCAGCTCAACGCGTACGAGGCCCAGCGGGCGTATGAGGCCAACATTGCCGCGGCGGAAACGACCAAGACGATGATGGCACAGGCGTTGCGACTATTGGGATGAGCGGAGGCTCGAAGGACGGGGCGCGGAGCGCAGAGGACGGCACCGTGGGTTAGAATGGGCGGCGGGAAGGGGCTAGGACGAACATGACAGATCCTCTGGGACTCATTGGTCGGGGCGGCGGGCTTGGCGGGGCCGGAGGCCTTGGCGGTCTTGGTGCGAACGGAGCACAGGGTCCCGACCAGACTCCGGCGAACGGGCCTTCGTTCAAGGATGTTCTGATGGAGAACATCAAGCAGGTGAACGACCTTCAGCAGGATGCGACCAAGGCGATCGAGGACCTGCAGACGGGGCGGCGGAACGATGTCGAGGGCGTGATGCTGGCGACCCAGAAGGCCGACACGGCGTTCAAGATGCTCGTGCAACTCCGCAACAAGATGCAGGGGGCGTACGAGGAGATCAAGCAGCTCAGGGTGTAAGGCGGGGGGCGGCGGCGGGGGCGGTTCGGGCCGGCGACGGCGCGAGAGTTGCGCGTTTTCGCGCAATATGAAACTTGTTCAAGCGCAGGATGAGCGTGGGCCGACATTGTGCCCACGATCGCTGTTTCCACGCGATCGCGCCGGGCGGAGTGATTCACCATGGGCAGGACGCCCGTGCCACTTTGAGCCCGGACCACGGACGCATCGGCAGGAGGCCGCGCTTCGATGGATCGACTTCGTGCCATTCTCACGAATATCCGGACCCAGCTGGGTGTGCTGACGGTCACGCAGAAGCTGCTGATCGGGACGCTGTGCGTGCTGTTCCTGATGACGCTGTTCCTGGTGAGCCAGTACGCGGGCTCGCCGACGACGGTGGCCCTGTTTCCCGGGGGCACGGCGGAGGACCAGCAGAAGGCGGCGGTGTTCCTGCGGAACCGGTCGCTGCCGTTCACCGTCGCCGTCGACGGCAAGGTGATGGTGCAGCCGGACCAGAAGTACATTGCGCTGGCGGCGATGACCAAGGAGCAGGCCCTTCCCGGGGACAAGAAGCTGCTCTTCGACGGGCTGGTGGCCTCGAGTGCGAGCAACTGGCTCGAGCCGCTGGCCGACAAGCAGGTGAAGCACACCGTGGCCCTGCAGAACGAGCTGTCTCGCGTGATCCGGAGCATTCCCGGGATCGACGATGCGAGCGTGTTCATCGCGCGGCCGCCGGAGAACTCCGGCTTCGGCGCGGCGACGAAGAAGGCCGTTGCGCAGGTCGCGGTGTTCCCCGCGGCGGGGCAGGGGATGGATCAGAACACGGTCAACGCGCTGGCGGACCTGGTGGCCGGGAGCGTCTCCGGGTTGGACATGCGGGATGTAGCGATCGTGGACGGGAAGAACCGGCGGTCGTATCGGGCGGTGAGTCCGGAGGATCTTTCGGGGGGCGGGAACTACATCGAGCAGGTGGCGCGGGTGGAGAAGCGGGTGCAGGACAAGCTGTCCGAGCACCTGCGGTTCATCCCCGACGTGATCGTGAGCGTGAACGCGATGATCGACGCCGCGCGGCGTGAGAGTGTGCGGCACGAGGCTTTGCCCAAGGGGCAAGGGACAACGGTGGTGGAGATCGAGAACACGACCTCGACCAACGCGAGCACGAGCAAGTCGGGGCCGTCGGGTGCGCCCGGGCTGGATTCCAATGTGGGGATGAGCATCAAGGAAGCGGGCGGAGGCGGCGGGTCGAATACGACGGATGAGTCGAGCACGGTGAAGAGCCAGGCCGTCATCGGCGAGCTGACGACCAAGCAGAAGGATGCGACGGGTCGGCCGACGAAGATCAACGTGACGGTGAGCGTGCCGCGGGAGTATGTCGCGGCGATCGCCAAGCAGAAGAAGTCGGCGGCCGCTCCCGCAAGCGGCGGGGCGGCGCCGGCCGGCGCGGCCCCGGGCGCGACGGCGGCGGCGGAGCCGAGCGAGACGGAGATCGACAGCGTGTTCGAGAACGATGTGAAGAAGAAGATCGAGGAGATGGTCTCGCCGCTGGTGGAGACGGATGGGGGCGTGGGAGCGCCGGGCACCGCGGCGGCGACGCAGCTTGTCGCGGGCACGGTTCGGGCGTTCCTGATCCCGGTGTCGATGGGTGGGGGCGCGTCGGCGGCGAGCTTCGGCGGATCGCGCGGCGGGTTCGGCGGCAGTGGCGGGATGAGCGGGCTCTCCGGGCTGATGGAGAACGGATTGGTGAAGACGGTGGGGCTTGGTGTGCTGGCGGTGGTCGCGCTGGGGATGATGCTGATGATGGTGAAGAAGGCGGGCAAGGCTCCACAGATGCCGACGGCCGAGGAACTCGTCGGGATTCCGCCCGCGCTTGAGCCGGGGACGGATGTGGTTGGTGAGGCGATCGAGGGCGAGACGGCAATGGCGGGCATCGAGGTGGACGACGACTCGCTGCGCACTGGAAAGATGATCGAGGAGATCGGGACGCTGGTGAAGAACAACCCGCAGACGGCGGCGAACGTGTTCAACCGGTGGCTGGCGGAAGAGGAGTGATTCGAAGTACGAAGTGGGAAGTACGAAGTGCGAAGTGAAAGAAGGCCAAGACAGAAGGCGGCGCGATGAAGGCAGGCAGCAAACTTCCTGAGAATCCGGCGGAACTGAAAGGGATTTCGCGCGCGGCGATCCTGCTGATGACCCTTGACACGGGCACGGCGTCGCGGCTGCTCAAGAACCTTGCGCCGCAGGCGGTCGAGGAAGTAACGCGCGAGCTGGCGGGGCTCGGGCGCGTGCCGGACAGCCTGCGGAAGGCGGTGGTGGCGGAGTACTACGGGCTGGCGGTGGGGTCGCAGTATCTGACCGAGGGCGGGCTGGACTACGCGAAGGTGCTGCTCAAGGAATCGATGGACCCCGAGACGGCGGGGCGGCTTGTGCAGCAGATCCAGACGCAGGTGCAGAAGACGCCGTTCAGCTTCCTGCAGAAGGCGGAAACGGAGAACCTGCTGACGTTCATCCAGGATGAGCACCCGCAGACGATCGCGTTGATCGTGTGCCATCTGCCGCACCACAAGGCGGCGGAGATCCTCGGCGGGCTGCCGATGCAGAAGCAGATCGAGGTGATCAAGCGGATCGCGAACATGGAGCAGACCAACCCGGAGGTGATCCGGGAGGTCGAGCGCGGGCTGGAGAGCCGCCTGTCGAACATGCTCAGCCAGAGCATGGAAAAGGCGGGCGGGATCAACACGGTGGCGGAGATCCTCAACCTCGCCGATCGCGCGACCGAGAAGGCGATCATGGAGGGGCTCGAGGCGGACGATCCGGAGCTGGTGGAAGAGATCCGGCGGCTGATGTTCGTGTTCGAGGACATCCTGAAGGTCGACGACAAGGGCATCCAGTCGATCCTCAAGGAGATCGACAACGACGAGCTGGGGCTCGCGCTCAAGACCGCGAGCCAGGAGCTTCAGAACAAGATCTTCAAGAACATGTCCGAGCGGGCGGCGACGCTCATTCGGGAGGACATGCAGTACATGGGCCCGGTGCGCGTGAGCGATGTGGAGCAGGCGCAGCAGCGGATCGTGGACATCGTGCGGCGGCTCGAGGACGCGGGCGACATCATCATCTCCGGACGCGGCGGAGAGTCCGACCTGATCGTGTGACGGTTTTCCACTCTCATGGCGCTTATCAAGAACTCCAACGCCTCGATCCTCGCCCGCGACGCGATCGTGCTTGACCTGGGCGATCTGCGGCAGCAGGCCGATGAGATCATCCGGCAGGCGGGCGTGCAGGCTTCGCGGATCACTTCAGAGGCGAAGGCCGAGCGAGAGCGGATCCTGGCGGGGGCGTCTCGCGAGGGGCACGCCTCGGGGTTTGCGGTGGGCGTGGAGGAGGGGCGGAAGCAGGGGCGCGAGGAGGCGATGGCGGCCGCGCTGGCCGAGCATTCGGCCAAGCTCCAGCAGGTCGACATGGGGTGGCTGGCATGCCTGGGAGAGTTCGCCCGTCGCCGCGAGGACCTCGTGCAGGAGGCGACGCGGGATGTGGTGCGGCTGGCGACGGTGATTGCCGAGCGGGTGATCAAGCGGGCAGTGCGGCTGGACCCTGAGTTGGTGGTTGACCAGTTGGGCGCGGCGCTGGCGGTGGTGGTGCGGCCGACGCAGGTCGTGGTGCGCATCAACCCGGAGGATCGCGAGATCGTGGCGCGTGCGCTGCCGGGACTCATGGCGGCGATGCCTGCGGTGAAGCACGCGGAGATGGTGGACGATGTCACTGTCGAGCGGGGCGGGTGCGTGGTGCGGACGCGGGCGGATCAGGATGGGGGCGAGGAGGGGGCGTGGGGCGGCGGGACGATCGACGCGACGCTGAGCGTGCAGATCGACCGGATCGTGGAGGCGCTGCTTCCGGCGGATCCGGCCGCGCCGGTGGAGGAGCCGGGCGAGGGAGGCCTGCACTCGTGAGCGTGCTCGACGCCCATGTCGAGACGGTTCAGCACCTGCAGCCGATGCGGGTGGTTGGGCGGGTGCGTGCGCTGCGCGGGCTGACGCTGCTGGTGCGCGATCTGCCGATGCCCGTCGGGTCGCTGGTCGCCGTGGGGGCCGACCGGCCCGCGGGACATGCCGGACACGCGACGGTGCCGGGGCACCAGCGGCTGGGTGAGATCATCGGGTTCGACGGCTCGCACGCGATCGTGATGATGCTGGCGGGGACGGGCGGCGTGCGCTCCGGGGACGCGGTGGTGGGGTTGCACGCGCAGCAGACGGTGGGCGTGGGATGGTCGATGCTCGGGCGGGTAGTGGATGGGCTCGGCCGGCCGATCGATGCGCGGGGGCCGCTGCACGCCCTGACGCCGCGGCCTCTGGATCCGGAGCCGATCTCGCCGATGCGGCGGACGCGGGTGACGCGCTCGCTGACGACGGGCGTGCGGGCGATGGATCTGATGACGACGCTGGGGCGCGGGCAGCGGCTTGGGATCTTCGCGGGCCCGGGCGTGGGCAAGAGCACGCTGCTGGGTCAGATCGCGCGGGGGACGGCGGCTGATGTGAGCGTGGTGGCGCTCATCGGCGAGCGTGGCCGCGAGGTGAAGGATTTCATCGAGCACACGCTGGGAGAGGAGGGGCGGAAGAAGTGCGTGCTGGTGGTGGCGACGAGCGATGAGTCGGCGCTGCTGCGGGTGCGGGCGGCCCACGTGGCGTGCACGGTGGCGGAGTATTTTCGCGACCAGGGAAAGAGCGTGATGCTGCTGATGGACTCGATCACGCGGTTCGCGCACGCGCAGCGGCAGATCGGGCTGAGCGTCGGAGAGCCGCCGGCGACGAAGGGGTATACGCCGAGTGTGTTCGCGGCGATGGCGCGGATGCTCGAGCGGGCGGGGTCGGTGCAGATGCCCCAATCGAGCGTGCCCCCTCCGTCCTCGCTGCGCTCGGACACCTCCCCCGCCAGGGCGGGGGAGGGGGGATCGATTACCGGGCTGTACTCGATTCTCGTTGAGGGCGACGATATGACCGAGCCTGTCGCCGACGCGGCCCGCGGCATCCTGGACGGGCACGTGATCCTGTCGCGGAAGCTTGCGCAGCGGGGGCACTTTCCGGCGATCGATGTGCTCGACTCGATCAGCCGCGTCGCGGACGACGTATGCGACGACGCCCACGTGCACGCGCGCCGACAAGTGATCCGGCTGCTGGCGGCGTATCGGGAGGCCGAGGATCTGATCCAGATCGGGGCGTACGCGAAGGGGTCGAGCCCGGTGACGGATGTGGCGATCAAACACCACGATCGGCTCATCGAGTTGCTCCAGCAGGGTTCTCGGGAGACGGAAGCGTTCGAGGTTTCGCGAACGCGGATGGTGAAGCTGGCGATCGAGGCGGGGGCGGAGTTTCAGAGGTTGTCCAAGGGCGGCAAGCCGTGAGCGGCGATAGCCCGGAGAGGCGTTGTTGATGGCGGCGAAGTTCACATTCCGGCTCCAGCCCGTGCTCGACCAGCGCGAGCGCATCGAGCAGGCCAAGCAGCTTGTTGTCGCCGAGCTCGAGCGGCAGAGGCTGACGATCGAGGATCGGCTCCGGCATCTGCAGGGAGAGATGGACCGGGCGAGGGCGGACCTGCGGGCACGATTGGGCGGGGCCTCGACGGGGACCGTCGTGGTGCCCGATGTGCGGCTTCAGGCGGGCGCGTCGATGCACATGGCGGCGCAGGCGAGGCTGGCCGCGCTGGAGCTTGCGGGGATCTATCGGCGGCTCGAGCGTGCGCGGCAGGAGCTGCTCAAGGCGGCAACGGATCGGCGCGCTGTGGAGTTGCTGCGTGAGAAGCGCCACGAGGAGTGGCGGATGGAGCGGGAGCGGGCGGAGACGAAGGCCGTCGATGAGGCGGCGACGCAGGGGTACGTTCGATCGATGTCCGACAACACCTGGTGACCCATGAAGACTGTCTGGAATGTCATCGCCGCGCTGGCCCTTGTGAACATCATCGCGCTCGCGGGCGTGGTGGTGTGGCTGAGGGCGAGCGATCGGCTCAATCGCGAGCGGGCGACGGCGGTGAAGGAGACGTTCTCCAAGACCATCGCGCAGCAGGCCGCGGAGAAGGCGGCCGCGGAGGCCGAGGCGAAGGCCAAGGCGGCTGAGGCGGCGGCGGCGGCGAAGATGGCCCTTCCTCCGGAGAGCGCGGCGGAGAAGATTGAGGACCAGAAGTTCCGCGAGGATCAGCGGCTGCAGGTCGTGCTTCGGCAGCAGCAGGAGCTTGAGAACCTTCGCGCGAGCCTGATGTCGCAGATCGCCCGGCTCGATGAGCGGGAGAAGAAGCTTGAGGCGGACAGACGAGCGTTTGCCGACGAGCGGCGGAAGGTGATGGAGACCGACGGGAACAAGCAGTTCCAGCTCGCTTTGGCGACGCTGGAGGGGCAGAAGCCCAAGGACGCCAAGCAGGTGCTGCGGGCCCTGTTGGATGTGCACCAGACGGATCAGGTGGTGGCGTACCTGGCGAAGATGGAAGAGGGGAAGCGGTCGAAGGTGATCGCAGAGTTTGTGAAGGACGACGCGGCGATGGCAGCGGATTTGCTTGAGCGATTGAGGACCCGCGGGGTTGTTGTTCCCGCCACACCTTCCTCTGCCCAGGTATCCGCCAATGACCAATCCGCTTCTTCTCGCACCAACGGGGGCCTCGAAACAGGGCGCTAGTCTCTTCGGAGACGCGGCCAAGCTCGATGTGAAGTGGCGTTTGGGCGGATCGACCATCGATCCGAGCGCAGGAATCGCCGCGCCCAAGGCGGATTTGGCCGGGAAGAAGGCCGACTTTGCGCAGACGCTCCGGGACAAGAAGACCAAGGCGGCGGAGAACGAGCCGGCGGCCAAGCCGAAGGCCGAGCGCGAGCGGCCGACCCATGTAGAGGGGACCAAGGTCGCTCCAAAGAAGGCCAGGCGAGCGGAGGAGAAGCCGGCCGCCGAGAACAAGAAGGCTGAGAGGGCGGACGATCACGTTGCGAAGGAAGGTGCTCAGCCGACCGATGAGGCGGCGCAGGCCACCGATGCCGCCAAGCCCGCGAGCGACTCGGACAAGGCGAGCACGCCCGTCGATCCGCAAGCGGTCAATCCCACGGTTGAGACGCAGGTGAAGGCTCCGGAGGCGGCGGCCCAGCCGGTGGAGGTCGCCGTTGCCCCGCTGCAGGTTCAGCAGAGCGCGGAGACACCGGTCGTGGATTCGACCGCGAAGGGTGAGGGCGAGCCGGAGACGCAGCAGGCCGGGCAGGCGAGCGATGTGAAGGCGACGGCGCAGGTGGTTGTGCCGCAGACGCAGCAGGCCGCGGGAAATGCCGCCGCGGCGGCCGCGGCGAAGACTGGCGGCAAGGCGAGCGGGCCGTCGCAACGCACCATTGAAGTTGCAAAAGATCGCGATGTTTCCGCCAAGGGCGAGGATGAGCCTGTCGCCGTGAAGGGCGACGAGCAGGCTGTTCAGACCGATGCGGCGAAGGTACCCGCCGAGGTCCAGCCCAAGGCTGTTGAAGTGCCCCATGCGAGTAAAGCCAAGGCTCAGTTCAAGGAGCGGACGCCGACGGACGCCGAGTCCGAGCCTGTTCAGCCCGCTTCGGAGTCGGGCGCGAAGGTGCGTTCGATGGAGGCGAAGGGGGACCGGGCGAGTTCGGATCGGCAAGCCGAGCCGGAGTTTGCGCCCGCGCCGGTGAAGGACGCTTCGCCGGTGCCGGACATTGCGCCTCAGGCGACGCGAGTTGAAGCGACCGCGAGCACGTCCACCAAGTTGGAACCGGTGGCGGCGGTGCCGACGGCTCCGGTGGTGGACGCCGCAGCCGGGGCGCCTCGGATTGAAGCCGCTGCGGGCGTGCAGACGAATCCCTCGGCGGAGATGCTGCGGGCCCTTGCCCCGGGGCATTCCGCGCCGAGCACGAGCGCTGCGCCGCAGTCGGCGCAGGCCAACACGGCGGCCGCGAATCAGGACTATCAGCGACTGCTCGGCCAACAGGTCGAGCGCGGCATTGCCCAGGCGATGCAACAGGCCACGGCGGCGACGGATGCGATGGTGGCGGGGACCGGGGCGGTGATGCTGCGGCTCCACCCGGCGCACCTGGGCCAGCTCAAGGTGCAGATCCGCATCGAGGGTGGAACGGGCGGAGTGCGGGCGAGGTTTGAGGCCTCCTCGGCGAAGGCCAAGGGGCTGCTTGGCGAGTCGATCGAGTCGCTCAAGACGGCGCTGGAGGGGCGAGGTCTGCGCGTCGATGAGGTGGTGGTCGCGCAATCTCCGCGCCTTCCGGAACCGGACCTTGGGGGGTACACCCCGGGATCGGCCCAGGACGGCCGGGCAGGGGCGGGAGATGCTGGCGCGGGGTTTGCGAATCGGCAGGATCAGGCCGCGCTGTCGTCATCTGGCGCGCCCGCGAGCGGAGACTCGCGTCAGTCGACGGCGGAGACCGGCAAGGACATTCCAATCGGCGGCCTCGGTGAGCAACCGGTCTGGCTCACCGGGGCCGCGGGTTGGAGAGTGGATGCGGACGGGAACATCCGCGTCGACGCGCTGGTGTGATTGGGGATCGGGCAGCCGGGAGAACTCCGCATGGCCACTTCATCGCTCGGATCAACGCTGGAGTCAACGTCGGCCCAGAACGGGGCGACGTCGACCACGCCGAACCGCTTCAATGAGCTGACGAGCGCGGACTTCGTGAAGATCATGTTCACGGAGCTGACCAACCAGGATCCGCTCAAGCCGAACGACTCGAACGCGCTGCTCCAGCAGTTCTCGAGCATCCGGAACATCGAGGCGGACCTTGCGCTGCAGAACAAGCTGGAGACGGTGGTGACGCAGGGGCAGCTCTCGACGGCCGGGTCGCTGCTGGGCAAGTACGTGACGGGGTTCACCGACAACTTCGCGGACGCGGAGGGGTACGTGAACTCGATCAGCCAGACGGCGAGCGGGCCGGTGCTGAATCTGTCCGACGGGTCGCGGGTGTCGTTCAAGAACATCAGCCAGATCTATGACCCCGCGGGCGGGAATGGGACTCCGAATCCGAGCACCAATCCGACGGGCTCGACGGGCAACTCGACGGGCACGACGCCCTCGACGACGCCCCCGGTTGAGCCGTCGCACGTGCCGCCCTCGACCACGCCGCTCTCGACGAACCCGACGCAGTCCACCAGCGGGCAGGGCTGATCGCGAGCGCACCTTCCCATGAACACGAACTCAACACAACTCCTCAGGATGCTCGGATCGGGCGTTCGGCCCGATTCGATGCGGGCGACCAGTGCGCCGGCGGCGGGCGAGAGCCAGGCGGCGTTCGCCGACCTGCTTCGGCAGGCCCGCGACGGGACGCTGGCGAGCACGGCCCCGGTGACGATCGCGGGCGACGCCGAGGTGTCGTGCAGCGATGAGCAGCTCGCGCGGCTGAGCCTCGGGGCCGACAAGCTCGAGGCGGCGGGCGTGCGCACCGCGATGGTGAACATCGATGGGCAGCAGTTGATCCTTGATGTGCACGCACGGAGCATCGTTGGAAGAGCCAGCGCCGAGAACGGCGTGATCGCGGGGATCGACGGGGTGCTGGATCTGGGCGACTTCCGATCGGGCGACCTGGCCGCCACCGCGACGCCGGTGGGGACGGGCGCAACAACGGCCCGGCCGCCCTCGAGCCTCGCGCAGAACCAGAGCCTGATGAAGCTTCTGGCCGACGTTTCCGGCGCGTAGCCGGGAGGCGGACGGCCCGCCGGCCGCGGCCCGGAGTGGCACGCGGCTCGCGAGAGATGCAGAACCGACGGGCGGAGCCCGCGTGAAACACCGGCAGAGTTCTTTGTAACCGGGAGACGTTCATGGCCTCCACCACCGCGTTCTACACGGGCCTTTCGGGCCTCAATGTCAACGCCCGCAACCTCGATGTGATCGGCAACAACATCTCGAACGTCAACACGACGGCGTTCAAGTCGAGCCGAATGCTGTTCTCGACGCAGGTGTCGCGGACGCTCTCGTCGGGCTCCCCTCCCGGCACGAACACGGGCGGTACGAACCCGAACCAGGTGGGGCTGGGCGTGCAGATCGCGGGAACGCAGCGGAACTTCACCGCGGGGTCGCTCTCGACGACGGGCGATCCGCGCGACCTGGCGATCGACGGCGGCGGGTTCTTCATCGTCAACCGCGCGGGGACGCAGCTCTACACCCGGGCGGGCACGTTCCGGCAGAACAACGACAACGACCTGGTGACGATCGGCGGCGATCGCGTGCAGGGGTTCGGGGTGGACTCGAACTTCAACGTGGTGAGCGGAGTTCTCCAGAACATCAACATCCCCGTGGGCATCATGACGCTGGCCGAGGCGACCAAGAGCGTGCGACTGGGCGGCAACCTGAACTCCGGCGGCTCGGTGCCGACGCACGGAAGCCTGACGAATTTGGGTGCGCTCGGTGCGCTGGCGACGGCGTCGCCGGCTCCCGCGCCGGGCAACCAGTTGGAGACCACGACGCGGATGGTGGACATCGCCGATCCCGCGAACGCGGCCAACCCGCTCATGACGGCGGGGCAGACGATCACGATCTCGGGGGCGAAGAAGGGCACGCAGAACGTCGCTGATTCGACGTTCACCGTCACGGGCTCGAGCACGGTGCAGGACTTCCTGACGTTCATCAACAACGCGATGAACATCAGCACCACGATCGGCAACAACCCGGACGGCTCGACACCGGGGGCCGCGCTCAACGCGACGACGGGTGTGATCTCGATCGTGGGCAACACGGGAACGACCAACAACATCGACCTGAAGTCGGTGAATCTGGTGCTGGGCGGGGGCTCCGGGCCGGCCTCGACGCCGTTCACGGCGACCACGCCGCAGACGGCCGACGGGGAGAGCATCCTCACGAGCATGGTGGCGTACGACTCGCTGGGCACGCCGCTGACGATCAACCTGCGGATGTCGCTCGAGAGCAAGCAGGGCGGCAACGGGACGACGTGGCGCTACTACGCCGAGAGCCCGGACAACATGGGCGTGAACAAGATGATCGGCACGGGCACGCTGAACTTCGACTCGGCGGGCAAGATCACGGGCATCCCGACGGTGGCTTTGAGCGTGGATCGCACCGGGAGCGGCGCGGCGACGCCGATGTCGTTCGAGCTCTCGTTCAACGGACCGGCGGCGGGCGTGACTGCGCTGTCGAGCCAGGTGTCGAGTTTGGCCGCGCTTTCGCAGGACGGGTCGCCGCTGGGCACGCTGCAGGGCTTCTCGGTGGGCCAGGACGGGACCATCACGGGTACGTTCTCCAACGGCCTGACCCGCACGCTCGGGCAGGTCGCGCTGGCGACGTTCACCAATCCGGAGGGCTTGGTGGAGACGGGCGGGAACACGTATGCGACCGCGCCCAACTCGGGCGAGCCGCTGATCACGACGCCGCTGGAGCTTGGCACGGGCAAGGTGGTGGGCGGGGCGCTCGAACTCTCGAACGTGGACCTGAGCCAGGAGTTCGTGAACCTGATCCTGGCGAGCACCGGCTACTCGGCCGCGTCGCGGATCATCACGACGACGGATCAGCTCATGCAGCAGCTGCTGGCGATCGGGCGATGAGCCGCTAGTAGCGCGGCACGCCGGGATCGACGTCGATCGACCAGAGATCGATGCCTCCGGCCATTGAACGGACATTGGAAAAGCCCATGGCGCGGAGCGCAGCGGTCACGCGGAGTGATCGCACGCCGTGGTGGCAGTGCACGATGATCGGGCGATCGCGCGTGCCGTCGTCGGTCTCGAGCTCGTCGGCGCGCTTCTCGATCTCGCTCATGGGAATCAGCACCGCACCGGCGATGCGGGCGACCTGCCACTCTTCGGGCTTGCGGCAGTCGAGCAGAATCGGAGCGGCCGCCGCCGCGAGCGCACCCTTGGTGTCGCGCGGCGTGATTTCCCAGTCGGGCTTGAACGGGTAGCCGATGGGCAGGCCGCGCGGATCGAGCGGCGGCATCGATGCCGGACGGCCCGCGTTCATGGCTTGGCGCTCGGCGCGGGGATGTCGGTGGCGGGCATTCCGCCGCCGGGGCGGAGGTCTTCGGCGGGCGGCTCGGCCGGGGACGGCGTGCCGACCAGACGCGGGCGGATGATGCGCGGGGCGCCGGGGGGCGCGGCGGGGGCCTTCTTCTTGGGGGCGGCGCTCCCCGCGGGGGCGGCCGGCCCGGGCGCGGCGGAGGGGTCGCCCTCGATCAGGCCGGAAACCGTCTCGGCTGTCGGGTTGGTGATCGTGACCTGACGGGGGGCTCGCTCGTAGCCCTCGCCGCCGGTGCGGGTGGGCTCCTGCGGACGCGACTCCATGATCATGCGGGGCACCATCATGACGACGTTGGCTCCGGCCACGGCCGGGGCGACGAGCGCCTCGACGAACTGCTCGTTGTTGTGGCGCGTGGTAGCGGTGCCGAGGGCGGTTCGCTCGTCGGGATACTTCCCCTGGGCCCGCGGGTTGGTGGCGGTGATGAGATAGTTGCGAGCGAAGCGCGGCTGGTGGGCGGGAAAATCGCTCGGGACGTCGATGCGGGTGAGGGCCCAGTTGTCGCGATCGAGCGTGGTGAGTGAGGGCTCCGCGCCCGCCGCGGGGACGGGGCCGGAAGCGTGGTAGACGGGGGCGGCCTTCTGATCGATGGTCGCCTCAAGGCCCTCGGGCGGCGCGGCGGGCAGACCGCTGGCGACGGTGGCGGGCGTGTAGATGGAGTGGCCGAAGGAGCGACCGGCGTTGCCGATGCCGGGCTCGTTGTTGAGCGGGCCAGCGCACGCGGCGAGTGCGGAGAGGGGCAGGAGGACGGCGAGGCGAAGGATGCGCATGGGGAAGGGTACTCAGGGAGTTCGGCGTGGCCGCGCCCAGAGCGGCGGGCCACGGCACCCGAACCGAGGGGCTATTCGTCGGGCGTCCGGATCACGGTTTCGACGACTTCGCGGCAGAGCTCAGAATCAAAGCCCCGGCGGGCGAGCAGGCCGTAGAGGCGGCGCTGGCGGGCTTGGGCGTCGAGGCGGGTGCCCATCGTGCGGTTCTTGCGGCGGGCCAGATCGAGCGCGGCCGCGCGGGGGTCGTAGTCGGATTCGCGGGTGACCTTTTCCACAGCGCTGGCGGCCATCTTGCCCTCGATGCCCTTGGCGCGGAGGGTGTTGACGAGCAGACGCGAGCCGGTGGCCTTGCGAGCGATGGTGGAGCCGACCACGCCTTCCGCGAAGGACTTCTCGTCGATGAGGCCCGCGGCCTGAAGATCGGCGGCGATGCGGGCGGCGGCGGGACGGGCGAGGCCGCGCTGGGCGAGCTTGTTGGTGAGCATGGCGCGGCTCATGGAGCGGCGTGCGACGGCGTGGATGGCCCACTCGCGTGCGGAGGCGAGGAGCATGGCCGCGGCGACGGCGTCGCGCATGCTGTCGGTCCAGGTGACGCCGATGCCGATGCCGAGGTCGGCCGCGGTGGACTCGGTGATGCGTCCGGCGGACTTGCGGCCAACGCGGATGGTGATGATGTCGGGGACGTCGGGGGCGCGGTTGATGACGGAGATGATGCCGCCCGCGGGGGGCAGGTCGGGGGGCTCGAATGTGGCGGCGCGTCGGGCCATGGAGGGGAAGTGACGGAGTGACGGAGTGGGAGACGGCGCGGCGGCTAGGTGATGGAATCGAGCAGCGACAACATCTCGTTCTGGGCCTTGCCGTCGCCCGTGCGCTTGGCGACCTCGATGCCGGCGCGGAGGGTCGCGGCGGCCGCGGCGGTGTCGTCGTTGTCGGCCTGGACCTTGGCCTTGTGGTAGTAGGCGTAGCAGTAGTGGGGATCGGCGGCGAGGCACTTGTCGTAGAACTCGATGGATTTGGCCGCGTCGCCAGCCTGGCCGCGCTTGGCGTATTCGTTGGCGATGCCGTAGAGCGTGAAGACGTCGTTGGGTTCGAGGGACAGGATTTTAAGGAGTTTGGCGAGGCGGTCGGACATGGGGGGAAGTGACGAAGGGAAACGTGGTGCGGAGTTGGGGGCCGGAAGTTTGGTGGATGCTCTGGGCGGTAGGGGAACTGGCCGGGCCATATCCTATCGACCCGGCGGTTTCTGCCGGGGAGGGGGGTTGGGGGTCTGGTTCCACACTTCGTCACTTGGTCACTTCGTCACTTCAGGATCACACCATGTCCGACATCAAGACGATCGGCGTTCTGGGCGCGGGGCAGATGGGCGGCGGCATCGCGCAGATCGCGGCCGTTTCCGGCTTCAACGTCTGCGTGTTCGATTCGTTCCCCGGGGCGATCGACAAGTGCAAGGGGGTGCACAAGAAGTCGCTGGGGAAGTTCGTTGAGAAGGGGAAGATGACGCAGGCGGATGCGGATGCCGCGCTGGGACGGATCCGGTTTGTGGACAAGATCGAGAATCTGACGGGGTGCGATTGGGTCGTCGAGGCGGTGGTGGAGGATGCGAAGGTCAAGAAGGACCTGTTCGCGAAGCTCGCGGCGATGTACCCCGATCCGAAGGTGGTGCTGGCGACGAACACGAGCAGCATCAGCATCACGGAGATCGCGACGGCGTGCGGGGCGACGGCCTCGCGCGTGGTGGGGATGCACTTCTTCAACCCCGTCCCGCTCATGCAGCTCGTCGAGGTGATCCCGGGCCTGGCGACCTCGCCGGAGGTGACGGAGCGCACGATCGCGCTGGCGACCAAGATGGGCAAGACGCCGCTCAAGGCCAACGACCGCGCGGGGTTCATCTCCAACCGCGTGCTCATGCCCATGATCAACGAGGCGTTCTACGCCTGGATGGAGGGCGTGGCGGAGCCGGAGGCGATCGACGGGATCATGAAGCTCGGGTGCAACTTCCCGATGGGCCCGCTGCGTCTGGCGGATTACATCGGGCTGGACACCTGCGAGAAGATCATGGGTGTGCTGGCCGATGGGCTCAACAACGACCGGTACCGGGCGTGCCCGAGGCTCAAGCAGCTCGTGGTGGCCGGACGGCTCGGGGACAAGTCGGGGCGGGGCGTGTACGAGTATCCGGCGAAGTAGCACATCGCCAAATTGCCAAAGGGCCAAATTGCCAAATGAACAGCCCCGAGCCTTCGAGTTCGGGGCTGTTTGCTTTCCTGAATTGCCCACGATTCATCCGGCGGGTGGGATTGCCTTGAAGTGCCACTACCTTCCGGCCTTGCGGAAGGTAGTGCGGAGGTGCAAGGACGCTCGGCACTACCTTGCCCAAAGCGGCAAGGTAGTGGCACGGGACAAGGTCGTGCCACCCGCCGTATCGCCGGTTCTCGGTCGCGGGTTGAGCGAGAGTCCGGAAAAAGCGAAAGACGTTTGCCGCGAAGTGAGGGGGGGGGCGAAGAGGGAGACGAAGATCGCGAAGGGGGAATGGAGGCCGTGCGGGAGCGGGCGCGAGTCGTGTAACTCGCGATTGCCGAGTTTGGCGCGGGGTGCGGGGGGGTCAGGGCCGGAATAACCGAGCCGAAAATGATTTTTGCCGACCCGAAAATGACCTTTGCTGGCACGAACGGAGCATTTGCCGACCCGAATGGAGCGCCGGCGAACCCGAACGGAGCATTCGGGTTCGCCTGAGCAGCGCAGGCAGACCCGAAAGGAGCTTTTGGGTTCGCGGGAGGAGCGCTGGCAGACCCGAAAGGAGCTTTTGGGTTCGCCTGAGCGGCGCAGGCGGGGACGAATGGAGCGTTCGGGTCCGTGGCCGTCGTTCAAGAGGAGGCGAATGGATGGAGGCCAGCAGCCTTCGCCCCCCCGCCCCGAGGGGTCGCCCCCCCAACAGGGACAACGCCCGCGTCCTCTCTATGGGCGAGAAGCAGCAGCCCCGCACTCGGGGCAGACAACGCCGGGGGCGAGGCCGGTGCGGTCGTAGTTGCACTTCGGGCAGAGCTTGAGACGGTCGCGGCGGCGGGCGAGGGTGTCCTGTCGCCACGACCCAACGACCAGGTAGAGCACCGCAAGAATGATCGGCCACAGCGGACCTGTGAGCATGTCCACGGCGGGACTGTGCCAGGTCGTGGTCCACCAGTGAAACTCGGCGGGCCTGTTCGCGTCGACGTGCAGTCCAACGCGGGGCTGCGCTGTTGGAGGGAAGCTCTGCCACCTCGCCGGGGGAAGTTCCATGCTGTGTAACACGAGTGACCCGCCACAAACTACAACGCTGCGACTGGCGGTTCCGTCAAACCGGGTCCACCAGATTCCGAACCACGCACTTCCGATCCACACCCCCACCAGCAGCACCGCCACCGCCGCGCCGCCCCACTTGATCGTCTTGCGGAGTTTGGGGTAGGGGGTGGGGCTTCATGTGGGCGCGCTCCCGCACTCGGGGCAGACAACGCCGGGGGCGAGGCCGCTGCGGTCGTAGTTGCACTTCGGGCACAGGCCGAGCCGCTCGCGGCGGCGGATGAGGGCATCCCTTCGCCACGCGATCACCGTCATCCCGAGGCAGAGGAGGAAGGGGAACCAGAAGGGAATGCTGATGGTCCAACTCCCGGCGAGATCGTGGTATCGAGCAAACCACCACTGATAGGGCATGTCGTCGACGCGTCCATATTGGATTCCGGGAGATGGGGCGACGTTGGCCATGCGACCCACACCAAACGCTCCGGGCCAGAAACGCAGGGTCGTCCCGCCCGGACCCGACAGGAAAATGCGCCACCACCCGCTCCCAATCCACACCGCCAGCAGCAGCACCGTCACCGCCGCGCCACCGTACTTGCCCCACTTGATCGTGGTGCGGATTTTGGGGTGGGGCTTCATGGTGATGGCCAGTCTACCGGGAACCAGCGCGAAGAGGAAGAAGATGCTGATGGCCTTCAGCCTGAGGAAGGGGAAGGCAAGCACAAGGCCCATCCGGCGTTCGCCAGTTCCTCGGGCCGAAGGCCACCAGCGGATTGAGAATCACACCTTCACAGGAGCCGCCCCGCACTCCGGGCGTGATGACGCCGACGAACACAATGATGGCGGCGACCCGATCGTCACGGGCAGCCCGCGAACCACGCGCTCAGGAAATCGAAGACGTCTCCGAGCGTGATCGTGCCGTCGCTGTTGTAGTCTGGCGGGCAAGCGCGGCAGGTCGAGGGGAGGCACGCGGACTCCACCGGGCCGGGGCGAAGCCCGAGCGTCAGGCAGACCGTCGAGTCGATGACCGTGCACCCGCCCGTCCTGGTGTTGCAGCAGGGCGCGTTGTCGCCCGCGACCCGGAACACGGCGATCGCCGTGAAGGGAAATGTCTCCCAACTGCCAGAGCTGGTGTTCCCGCCAATGCCCGCGACGGCGGGGCTCGTCTTCCCCCAATCGCAGGGGAGCGAGAGCGTGGTGGAGGACACAACCCAATACGCCTGCCCGCCCGTGAGGGTGGCGCTCGCACCGCTGAAGGTGTACACGGCCCGGCCGTTGGCGGTGTTGTTGGTGCCCTGCCAGACGACCGTGTTGCTGGGCGTTCCGCCCGCGGCCTCGGTGACGATGGACAGCGTGGTGACGCCGGGCGCGCCGGAGAGCGTCATGCCCGCGTCCACGTGCGTGACCGTGCCGGTGCTTGCCGGGACGAAACGCATCCCCAGGCGGGCTGCTCCGAATACGAACGAGGTGTTCGTGCTCCAGGTGTCGCCGGGACCGAAGTTGGAGTAGATCACCTGCCCTCGGGCCGCGCTCGCGAGGCTGAGAATGGACAGGGCCGCCGCGACGGCCACGCTCAGGATGGAGGTTCGCATGGCGGGCCATGCTACCAGAGAACCGGGGGAAAACGCAATGGCAAATGGCCGATCGGCCAGCTCCGGGCGGCTGGTCCGGCCGCCGCGAACCGGCCGATATTGGCGGCACGATGCCATTTGCCACCGCCGCCGATCGTGCCGTGCTTGCCCGTCAGGTGCAGAGGCTTGTGGACATGGGGGCGACGCCCGTGGCCTTCTATGGGGCCGGGCGCGTGCTGGCGATGCTGCGGCATGAGATGTCGGCGTCGCTCGTCAGGCTGGAGGAGCACATCGCCTGCGCGGTCGATGATGACCCGGCGAAGAGCGGAACGGAGTGTGCCGGGCTCGAAGTGGTTGGGGCAGAAGAGGCGCTGCGGCGGGGTGTGAAGGCGGTGGTCATCACGGCGGAGGGAGCCGCGCAGGATGCGCTCTGGGCCCGGCGCGGGCGGTTCGTCGATGCGGGGATCAAGGTGTTGTGCTGCCCGAACCGCTTCGCGGGGCAGACGTGGGATGAGGGGCTGATCGATCGGTACGAGTGGTCGGTGGCGCGGGAGAACGGGATCGATCGGGCGTACACGCGTGCGTATCCCGATGCGCAGGAGAAGCACCACCCGGAGATCGTCGCGGCGATCGAGTCGAGGCTCACGCGGGGCGCGAGTGTGTGCGAGATCGGGTCGGGGTCGGGGCTGTGGACGGCGAAGTTCATCGAGCGGGCCGGGGAGTATCACTGCGTCGACTACAGCGCGCGGCTGCTGCACGAGGCGATCGAGCCGCGGTTCGCCGCGAATCGCTCGAAGCTGCACCTGCACCATGATGAGCATGCCAAACTGGTCGGTGTGCCCGATGGGTCGATCGATCTGGTGTTCTCGATCGATGTGTTCGTGCACTTCAAGATCGATCTGACGCATCAGTTTCTAGCCTCCATTCGGCGCGTGCTGAAGCCGGGGGCTGGGAGTGGGGGGTTGGCCGTGCTGCACTTCGCGGCGTGGAACGCGGCCGGGATCGAGCGATGGGAGAAATACGACACGGCCCACCACAACGGCGGGGTCGGGCCGATCCATCCGACGCACCCGGACTGGCTGCACGCGAGCGGCGAGCGACTGGGCCTGTCGGTGCGGGTCGTGCAGGAGAGCGGGTGGACGTATCTGGCGGAGTTCAGGCGCGCGTAGGGCGGGTGGATGAAACGGGCGGGCCGGGGACCGGTAGACTGGATAGGAAGGCGGGGCGGGCTTTCCATGCGCCTGATCCGATCCAAGATCTACCGTGCCTTTCCGGAGCTGGACCGCTTCGGCGATGACCAGTGCGTGCGGTTTGTGATCGCGGCGAACTCGTCGTGGTTTGGCCGCGCGGTGCGGTGGACGGTGGTTGGCACGCTCGGGGTGATCGCGATGCTGGCGGGGGCCATGCTCGCGGCCCTGACGGTGACGAGGTTTGAGGAGTCCGACGGTCCGTTGGCGATGCTGCTTGGGGGGTTGGTGCTGATAGGGGCAACGTTGGGTGGCATGGTGGGGGCGCTGGTGGCGCGGGATGGGCTGCTGCGACGGCGGGTGCGGCGGATGATCGCCGAGTGCGGGTCGTGCGCCCGCTGCCGGTATTCGCTGCTGGGCGTGCGCGTGGGCGAGGACCTGCGGGCGATCTGTCCGGAGTGCGGCACGCCGCGCGAGGTGGACGCGGCGATCGGCGAGCTGGCGACCGACGAGCGCGGCGGGCGGGTGTTCGTGCCGCAAGGGTCGCGGGTCGACACGCTGGAGCGTGAGCGTCTGCGTGTGCGGCGGAGGCGGCTGTTTCGAAGAGTGTTGATTGGAGGCGGGGCGATAGCGGGTGTTGCGGGGCTGATCGTCGGCGGCATCGCGGGCTTCTTGTTTGTGCAGGCGCGGGCGGCGAGCGAGCACGCGGACATGGCCGCGGCGTGGCACGAGATCCGGCGGGTTCGGGGCGCGACGCCTGGCGCGATGCCCGAGGCGGAGCGGGAGCGGGAGTGGACGACGTTTGTGGCGCTTCTCGGGCCGGTGATGGACATCCAGACGAGTGTCGTGGAAGACCCGACGATTGGCATGGGGCTGAGCAATGCCTGGCCCGATCCGGAGGCACTGCGGGACGACGCGGCGTCGCGGCTGGATGGGTCATGGGGGGCGGGCGCGGCGGTGAAGATTCGCAAGATGGTGATGGAGACGGTGGCCCGGAACGCGAAGATGGGCAACGGCCAGCGGCAGGAGGCTCTTCGGGCTCTGCGGTCGCCGGCGCGCGCGGTGGTGCTCGATCCGACCGGTGCTTGGCTGGCGCCGGATCAGATTGCGATCACCCAGTGCTATGCGCTTGTGAATCTGGATGTGGCACGGGCGATGCTCGCGATGCGGGCTGCCGATCGGTCTGAGCATGGACAGGCTATGGACGAGCTGGTTGAACTCGCGCGGATTCTTGATGCGCAGGACACTGTGATGGACCTGGTGGCGGCCGCGAGGATCCGGTCGATGGTGGCCAAGCTGACGATCGAGCAGGCGCGGGACTGTCGCGATGAGGGGTGGCTCAAGGAGGCGAGGGCCCGACTGGATGCGCTCGGCGAAGGGCCGGATGCGAGCGGCGTCTTTGAGACATGGAAAACGCTCGACAACACCCACATCGCGAGGTTCTTCACGGATATGCGGCGTTCGGGATTGGCGATGGTGGGCGTTCTTCCCGATGAGTACGCGTACCTGACGCGGACGTCTCCGGTGGGGGTGTTCCAGATCGGGACGTATTGGTCGAACGCGCAGGCCGGGGTTCGTGGGCACGACGAGCTCATCGCGCAGGCGAGGCAGGAACCGTGGCAGCGAACGCGGACGGGTCCGTCGTCGACGGGGAAGCCGCTGGTGGATTGGATGCAGGTCTGGAGCGGCAACGTGATCTCGCAGCGAGATCAGATGGTGCGCGAGATGCGGCGGGCCCGGATTGGGCTGGCCGCGGCCGAGTTCGAGGCGAGAAATGGGCGGGCGGCGAAGGATGTGGGCGAACTGACGGGCATGTTGCCGAGCGAGCGGACGGCCTGGGATCCGTTCACGAACAAGCGATTTGAGCTGCGTTCGTCGGATGGGGACAAGGGCGAGGTGGTTGCCCCGAGCGATGGGAAGCCAAACGCGACGACCAAATAGGAGGACATTGGTTCGCACATGAGACTCATCCGCTCCAAGATCTACCGAGCCTTCCCCGAACTCGATCGGTTCGATGACGAGCAGTGTCGCCGCTTCGTGCACGCCGCGAACTCGTCGTGGCGCAGGCGGATCGGGCGATGGGTGGTTGTGGGGGTGACGACGGGCGTGCTGCTGGTGGGGGCGGTGATTGGGTGCGTGGCGCTTGGGTCGTACCTCGATGATCACATGGTGTTCTGGGGGACGATCGGGTACTTCGGCTGGGGCGTGCTGTTCGTGGTGGGGACAGGTCTTGCGCTTCTCGGGGGGCTGGTGCTGCGCGATCGGATCCTGCGCCTCCGTGTGCGACAACTGATCCGGCGCTGTGGGTCGTGCCCGAACTGTCACTACTCGCTGCTGGGCATGCGTGTCGGGGCGGATCATGCCATCATTTGTCCGGAGTGCGGCACAAGGGTGCTTGCGGACCCGGCGATGGGGGAACTGACTACCGACGAGACCGGTGCGGCCGTGTACAAGCAGGACGTCGCTCGCGAAGATGCGCTTGTCAAAGAGCGCCGGTGGCGGAGGCACTGGCGGTTCATGAAGTGGTCGGCCGCGGGGCTTGCGGCGGCGGTAGTGGTGCTGGCCGTCGGTGCGGGGGTGTGGTGGAGAACATTGAAAGCGCAGGCCGCGCGGGCCACGGCGGAGCGGAACACGGCAGCGCAGATCCGGGCGCTGCAGGTCGGCATGTGGCCCGAGGGATCGACGACGAACAGCGAGGCGGAGTTCACGCGGTATCGGGAACTGCTCGAGGCGGTGTCGGCGGCGTGCAAGCTCCCGCTCCCCGAGGGAGAGAGTCCCCCCTACGCGGTGTCGTTCGAGGCGTTTACCTTGAAGGATGGGGAGGATGTGAAGGCGTACGACAAGCGGGCGGGCGATGGGGCGTTTGCCGGCACGCGGGCGTACACGCTTCGGTGCCTTGAGCAGGCGAGGAAGGATGGGCTGACGGCGCGGCTGCGCGAGCTCCTCGACATGAAAGCTCCGATCCGGACGATGGTCACGGCGCCGGGCGAGCCCTTTGTCATGGTGCTGGCGCAGGACCTCGGCCCGGCGCGATCGCTGGCACGTTTCAGTCAGGCTCGGATGATCGAGGCGCTCAAGCGCGGCGACCGGCGGGAGTATTTCGAGGCGATGGAGGAGGCGCTGGCGGTGGGGCAGATCGTGGAGCGGCAGGGGCTGCTGATCGATCGGCTGGTGGCGGTGGCGATCCAGTCGCTGGTGTACACCCGGCTGAGCGAGGACATGGGCAAGTTCCCCGATGGGGCGTGGTGCGAGGAGGCCCTGGCCGTGCTGGATCGCCGATCCAGCCGACCGCTGATCTCGACGGCGTTTGAGTGCGAGCGCATCGGCGGGCTGGACACGATCCAGTGGTTCTTCGGCGATCCGGAGCGTGTGCTTCGGTCGCATCTGGGCGTGAGCAGCGATGCGTTGTTCGTCGGCTTCGCGCCCGGAGCCGGGCGCGGTTCGGTGGGCACCTACGAGCAGAACAAGGCCGCGTGGAACACGATGTACGCGTCGTACGTGGCCGCGGGGGCCGTGACGGATCGGAGCAAACGTCCCGCTGTGCCGACGGCGCCGACGGGGCTGGCGATGATCGACACCCTGACGCCCGCGCTGGGGAGGATGTTCCAGGCCGATGACAACAACGCGTACGAGCAGCGGCGGTGCACGTTGGCGCTGGGCGCGGAGTTGTACAGACGGCGGAACGGACGCTCGCCGGCGACGCCGGACGATCTTGCGGACATCGTGCATGACCGAGCGATGCTCATGGACCCGCGGAGCGGCAAGCCGTTCCGGTTCGTGGTGAACGACCCATCGGGCAAGAACGGGCCTGCGTTCGTGATTCGCGATGGCGATAGTGACGACGAGGGCACTCGGGCGAAGCCGTCACAGAAGGCGCCCTCTGGGAAGTAATCGTGTGGTCGGGGGATCCGGGGC
>JBGAOP010000003.1:0-194345 GCA_044221735.1 Phycisphaerales bacterium
GGCGGGGGGGGCGGGGCGGGAAGAAGACCGGAGTTCGGCGGAACGTTTGAGGAGTCGTCGGCATGTGGATCGTCAGGCTTGCACTTCGGCGCCCGTACACGTTTGTCGTGTGCGCGATGCTCGTGGTGATCCTCGGGGTGGTGAGCATCGTGCGGATGCCCACGGACGTGTTCCCGTCGGTGAACATCCCGGTGATCTCGGTGGTGTATCCGTACGCGGGGATGTCGGCCGACGACATGGAGACGCGGATCGTCGGGCAGTTCGAGCGTTTCGCGATGACGACGGTGAACGACATCGAGCACGTGGAGAGTCAGTCGCTCAGCGGGATCGGCGTGGTGAAGATCTACTTCCAGCCGGGGGCGAAGATCGAGCAGGCGATGGCGGAAGTTGTGGCCGTGGGGCAGGCCTCGCTGCGGCTGGCCCCGCCGGGAACGCAGCCGCCGATCATCATCAAGTACAGCGCGTCGAGCGTGCCGATCGTGCAGCTCTCGATCAGCAGCGACACGATCCCTGAGCAGCAGCTCTTCGACATCACCATCAATCAGCTCCGCACCCAGTTGGTGACGATCCCCGGGATCATGATCCCGTATCCGTACGGAGGCCGGCAGCGGCAGGTGCTGGTGGACCTTGATCCGGAGAAGCTGCGGGCGTGGGGCATCTCGGCCCAGGACGTTTCGGCGGCGATCGGGGAGCAGAACCTGATCCTGCCTGCGGGCAACGTGAAGATCGGGGAGCAGGAGTATCCGGTGCGGATCAACTCCAGCCCGGAGTCGGCCGGCGCAATCAACGACCTGCCGATCAAGACGGTGAACGGGACGACGATCTACGTCCGCGACGTGGCCCACGTGCGCGACGGCTTCCAGGTGCAGACCAACGTGGTGCACGCGGGCGGAAAGCGCGGCGTCCTGCTGTCGATCCTCAAGCAGGGCAACGCGTCGACGCTCGACGTGGTGGACGCGGTGAAGCGCATCCTGCCCGAGGCCCAGAAGCAGATGCCGCCGGATCTGAAGATCGACATGCTCATCGACCAGTCGGTCTTCGTGCGGGCGTCGGTAGAGGGTGTGGTGAAGGAGGCGATCATCGCCGCCGGGCTCACGGGGCTGATGATCCTGCTCTTCCTCGGCAGCTGGCGCAGCACGCTGATCGTGGTGATCTCGATTCCGCTGTCGATCCTCGTCTCGATCATCACGCTGGGGGCCTTGGGCGAGACGCTCAACGTGATGACCCTCGGCGGCATGGCGCTGGCGGTGGGCATCCTCGTCGACGACGCGACGGTGGAGATCGAGAACATCCACCGCAACCTGCACATGCGCAAGACGCTCACGCGGGCCATCCTCGACGGGGCCCAGCAGATCGCGGTGCCCGCGTTCGTGGCCACGCTGTGCATCTGCATCGTCTTCGTGCCGGTGGCCTTCATCTCCGGCTCGGCCAAGTTCCTGTTCACGCCGCTGGCGATGGCGGTGGTGTTCGCCATGATGACCAGCTACCTGCTCAGCCGAACCCTCGTGCCGACGATGGTGCAGTTCCTGCTCCGGCGCGAGGTCGAGATGTACGGCGGGGCACGCGAGGCCGACGAAGAACCCGTCGGCGTTGCTGGATGGCTCGCGCGGCCGCGAAATCGGGCGATGGTGATGGTCGGTGCGGGCCTGCTGGCGGCGGTGGGGGTCGCGGTGGTGCGGTACGTGCCGATCGCCGGGCTCGCGGGCGCGCGGGAGTGGATGCGGCGACCGTTCGCGGCGGTCGCGGCCGATCCCTTGATGAGCGCGGCGTGGGCGGCCGTTGCGATCGGCGCGGCGGCAATGCTGTTCCTGATCGCGCGGTTCAACCTGCTCTGGCGGGTGCACTTCGCGTTCAACCGGCAGTTCGAGCGACTGCGGCGGCTCTACGGCGGGCTGCTGGTGTGGACGCTCGACCACCGGCTGGCGACCGCGATCTTTCTGGCCCTCGGGTTCCTCGGGTCGTGCGCGCTGCTCGGACCGGTGATCGGTCGCGACTTCTTTCCCAGCGTGGACGCGGGCCAGATCCGGCTGCACGTTCGCGCGCCGGCGGGCACCCGAATCGAGCAGACGGAGGTTTATTTCGGCAGGGTGGCGGAGGCGATCCGGCGCGTGATCCCCGACAAGGACCTCGACGCGATGATCGACAACATCGGCGTGCCCAACAGCGGCATCAACCTGTCGCTGAGCGATGGGACGCTGATGTCGCCGTCGGATGGAGAGATCCTGATCTCGCTGAACCCGGGACACAAGCCGACGGAGCAGTACGTGCGGCGACTGCGGGCGGAGCTGCCGCGCGAGTTCCCCGGGCTCACGTTTTTCTTCCTCCCGGCCGACATCGTGACGCAGGTGCTCAACTTCGGGCTCTCATCGCCCATCGACGTGCAGATCACCGGGCCGGGCCGGAACTACGCCACCAACCAGGAGATCGCACGGAAGATCATGGCCGACCTGCGCTCCGCGCCGGGCGTGACGGACCTGCACCTGTACCAGGTGGCGAGCGTGCCCGACCTTCGTGTGAACGTGGACCGGACGCTGGCCAGCCAGGTGGGCCTGTCGCAGCGCGACGTGGCGCAGGACATGCTCATCTCGCTCTCGGGAACGCTGCAGGCCGCGCCGAACTTCTGGATGAACCCGCAGACGGGGATCACCTATAGCGTGATCGTGCAGACCCCGCAGCGGACGATCGACTCGGCCGAGGCGCTGCTGTCCACGCCACTGCGACCGGCCGAGGCGGGCGCGCCTGGAGCCGCGGCAGGCGGGCAACTGCTCAGCAGCGTGGCTGCGCTCGGGCGCGGCAACAGCTCGGCGAATCTAACGCACTACAACACGCTGCGGACGACCAACGTCCACATGAACGTGCATGGGACCGACCTCGGGCGGGCGGGCGAGAAGGTCCGGGCGGTGGTCGCCAAGTACCGCGAGCAGCTGCCGCGCGGCTCGAACATCGTGCTCCGCGGCCAGATCGAGAGCATGGGCGACTCGTTCACCGGGCTGGCGGGCGGGCTGGTGTTCGCGATCGCGCTGGTCTACCTGCTCATGGCCGTGAACTTCCAGAGCTGGATCGATCCGGTGATCATCCTCTCGGCGCTCCCGGGCGCGGCGGCGGGGATCCTGTGGATGCTGTTCGTGACGGGAACGACGATCAACGTCCCCTCGCTCATGGGCGCGATGATGGCCATCGGCGTGGCGACGGCGAACTCCATCCTCGTGGTGACGTTCGCGAACGACCAGCGGAAGCTGCGCGAGACGGGGCCGCGCGACGCCGCCCTCGCGGCCGGGGTGACGCGCCTGCGGCCGGTGATCATGACGGCGCTGGCGATGATCATCGGCATGCTGCCGATGTCGCTGGGGCTCGGCGAGGGCGGCGAGCAGAACGCGCCGCTGGCGCGGGCCGTGATCGGGGGGCTTGTGTTTGCGACGTTCGGGACGCTGTTCTTTGTTCCTGTGTGCTACACGCTGCTGCGGAAGAAGAGCCCCAGGCGGCACCTTGCCCCGGAGCTGCGATCTCCCTCGGACACTCCTCCATCAGACGAAGCGCCCACGCGCCAAGGACAGGTGGCCCATGTTTGAAGAATCAACCAACAACTCGAACCACGCGGCTTCGCCCGCGATCTCACGGGCCGCGCGGCCGTCGCCCGCGCCCGCCGATGAGCACGCCGACGGGCACGCGATCCCCACCGACCTGCCGCGCATCCCGTGGTGGGGGGTGTCGATCATCGTGATCGTGCTGCTGGTGATGCTCGCGGGCCTGTTCCTGCTCGGGTGGATTCCGCACCAGCGCAAGCTGGCGGCGGCGCAGGAGGCGGCCAGCGCGGCGGCGTCGAGCGTGCCGGTGGTGGAGGTGGTGAAGCCCCGTGCCGCGCCGGGCGAGGAAAAGGTGTCGCTGCCCGGCGATGCGAAGGCCAACCAGATGACGGCGGTGTACGCCCGGACCGACGGGTACCTCAAGACGCTGCCGCCGGGGATCGACATCGGGGCGACGGTGGCCGCGGGCCAGCTCATCGCCGAGATCGCCGCGCCGGAGGTGGATGCGCAGCTCGAGCAGGCCCGTGCGTCGCTCGAGCAATCCCGGGCGGCGGTGAAGCGGGCCGAGGAGGAGCACACGCTGGCGGCGACGACGCTCCGGCGGTACGAGGACCCGGGCCTTGGGAACGCGATCGCGAAGCAGGATGTGGACACGCGCCGGTCGCAGGAGGGCGTGGCCGCGGCCGCGCTCAGCGAGGCGCGGATCAACGTGAAAGTGGCGGAGGCGGCGGTGAAGCGTCTGGAGGATCTGCAGGGCTTCACGCGCGTGCTCGCGCCGTTTGCAGGCGTGATCACGGCGCGGAACTACGACGCGGGGGCGTTGATCACCGCGAGCGATACGAACAAGCCGCTGTTCGTGATCGAGCAGGTCGATGTGCTGCGCGTCGCGGTGAGCGTTCCGCAGGCCTACTCATCGGACATCCGCGTGGGGCAGGCCGGTGAGTTCGTCGTGGCGAACATGCCGGGGAAGGTGTTCGCCGGGACAGTGGCGCGGACGAGCGGGTCTCTGGACCCGGCGACGCGGACGTTGCGCGTGGATGTGGATGTGCCAAACCCGGATCGCGCGCTCATGCCCGGCGCGTACGGGCAGGTGCGGCTGGTCGTTCATCGTGCTCGGCCCGCGCTGATCCTGCCGACCTCGGCGATGGTGTTCGGCCCCGCGGGGATGACGATCGCGGTGCTGGAGAACGGCGTGGCGAAGACCCGCGTCGTGACGCTCGGGCGCGATTTCGGCGCCGAGGCCGAGGTGCTCACCGGGCTCTCGGCAAGCGACTTGGTGATCAACAATCCGGGGCTGATCGCCGATGGGACGCGCGTGGAGGTCAAGGCGGCGGAGCGGCCGGCCAAGTAGGGCCGCGGGATGGCCGATCGTGGCCGAGGCCGTGTTGCGTGCGCGTGCTTGTTGTCATGCCACGGGTTGACTGGTTGTGGATGCGGGGCAGAGTTCACCGATGAGCGGGTGCGCTCGGAGGTGACCGATGCCTGGACTGCGAAACGCGTTGATGGCGATGACCGCTGGTGTGTGCCTGAGTGGCGCGGCAGAGTTCGCCGGCGCAACGCCGCCCGGCGTGGAGTACTTCCTTCGCCAAGGCAGCACGGCGCAGGAGGGATGCCACGGGACCTGCGCGTGCATGCTCCTCAATCCAGAGCCGATGCGCGGCGCGTTCACGCTCACGCCGGGCGCTCCGGACCCGGTGTTCCAGAACTTCACGCTCGACAATGTGCTGTTTCGGGTGCCCACGCTGGCACAGGTATTCGTTGGATCGGGGACGTATCAGGTGGTGACCGCTCCGCCGGGGCAGCAGCAGATCGAGTTGAACCTGTCCATCAACGGCAATCCGGTGTTGGACTGGTTCGGCGGGCGGCGGACGTTCTCGATGCCGACGCCCGTCGTCGAGGCCGCGGCGAGCCTGCCGGGAAGCTGCTTCGACATCGCGATGATCATCAAGGCGACGCCGTTCCGCTCGGATTGGAACGCGGACGGCTCCATCTCGATCGACGATGTCTTCGACTTCCTCAACGCCTGGCTCGCGGGCGACGGCGATGCGAACGAGGATGGGCTGACGACGACCGCCGACATCTTCGACTTCGTGAACGCGTGGATGGCGGGGAGTTGAGGGGCCCGAGGCGCGCGGGCCGTATCGTTGTGCGTGTGCGGCCGCTACACGCATCTCTTCACGTGGAAGCAGCTCCATCGGCTGATGGGGCTGATGACGCGGTCTCCCGCGCAGGCCGCGGAGGAGCGGGGGGGTGGGCAGTTGCCGTTGCGATACAACGTCGCCCCGAGCCAGGCCGCGCCGGTGGTCGTTGCGGACCGGTCCGGCGGCGGCTGGCGGGTGGAGATGCTCTCGTGGGGGCTGGTTCCGGCGTGGGCCACGGACAGCGAAGGGCCGGGCGCGCGTCGGCCGATCAACGCGCGGAGCGAGACGGCCGCGTCTTCACCGATGTTCCGCGGCCCGATGCGGACGCGCCGCTGCGTGGTGCCCGCGAGCGGGTTCTTTGAGTGGCAGGCCCGTGGTGGGCCGGACGCGAAGAGGATCCCGAAGCAGCCGTGGTACATCACGCCCGCCGGCGATGGCGGTGGGGGGATGGAGTTGTTTGCGATGGCGGGGGTGTGGGACGAGTGGCGGCCGCGAGAGAGTGCGGGGGGCGAGGCGGGTTCTCCGCTGCGGACCTTTGCGATTCTGACCACCGCCGCCAACGACGCGATGAAGCCCGTGCACGATCGGATGCCGGTCATGCTCTCGCGCGAGGGCGTCGCGGCGTGGCTGGATGCGGGAGTGGAGGACGCGGCCACGCTTGCGCCGCTGCTCCGGCCGTGCGCGGATCGCCTGCTCCAGATGCGGCGGGTGGGAACGTGGGTGAACTCGCCCGGGCACGACGATGCGAGGTGCATCGAGGAGGCTCCGGAGCAGCCCGATGTCGCCCAGGCTTCCACGCGGCGCAGGGTTCGCCCGGAGAGTCCCGGGTTGTTCGAGTAAGGAATACCGCGGTGCAAGGGCGAGTCCGGCAACCGCTGATGGCGGCGGTGCGGAAGCACTTCCGTAATCCTGTGGTATTCTGGTCGGGGGCAGGCCTCGGACGGCACGGAGCGAGCATGAATCGATCCTCGAACGGCGCACTGATCGCGGGTCTGGCCTTGCTGTGCGGGGCGGGCTCCGCCGCGCATGCCGCGGTGAGTGGTCCAGCACCCGAAGCGCGGCCGGGATTTCTGCTGGTGCGCACAATCGCCGGGGCGAGCGATACCGATGTGAAGGCGCTCGACGCGCGGGCGGGGATCGTGGAGACGGTGTGGGCGTCCACGCTGGTGCCGGGCCTGCGGTGCGTGCGGCTGGCGCCGGGCGGCGGCGGGGGAGACGCCGCCGCGCTCAAGGCCCTGCGCGCCGATCCGCTGGTGCGATATGCCGAGCCCGACTACATCCGCCACGCACAGGCGCAGTCGACCCCGTACGGCATCACCATGGTGCAAGCGCCGACGGTGTGGGCCGCGGCGGGGCCGGGCGGCACGCGCGGCACAGGCGCCGTCGTGGCCGACCTTGACACGGGACTGGACCTTCTGCACCCGGACCTTCCCGCGCCCGCGACGATGCAGTCGTTCATCGACGGGCAGGCCGTTCAGGATGGGCACGGTCACGGCACGCACACGGCGGGAACGATCTGCGCGCTCGACAACACGATCGGCGTGGTGGGCGTCGCGCCCTCGGCGACGCTGATCGTGGGCAAGGTGCTCTCCGATGGCGGCAGCGGCCCGGACTCGTCGGTGGCCGCGGGGATCGACTGGGCGGTGGCGAATCGGGCCCGGGTGATCAGCATGTCGCTGGGCGGGTCGGACGACGGGCAGGCCATGCACGATTCGTGCGACGCCGCGCTGGCGGCGGGGGTGCTGGTGGTCGCCGCGGCCGGGAACTCAAACTCCTCGGCGCCGAGCTATCCGGCCGCGTGGTCGTCGGTGCTGAGCGTGGCGGCGGTGAGTTCGACCATGGCGCGGGCCTCGTTCAGCAACTTTGGCCCCACGATCTCGCTCAGCGCGCCGGGCGTGAGCGTGACCTCGACGTACGTCTCCGGGCTGGCCACGTGGAGCGCGGCCGGGCACATCGCCACGCCGCTCACCGGGAGCGCGTCGGGCGTCGTCAGTGGCAACGCGGTGTATTGCGGCATCGGCGACTCGGCCGCGGCGTTTCCCCCGGCGGTGGCGGGGCAGATCGCGCACATCCGGCGCGGCACAAACTCCTTCCAGGAGAAGGCGCAGTTCGCCGTCGACGCGGGCGCGGTGGGCGTGATCATCTCCAACAACGTCGCGGGGAGTTTCTCGGGAACGCTCGGGCAGGAGTTCGCGATCCCGGTGGTGGGCATCTCGCAGGCCGACGGCGACAATCTGCAGGCGGCCGACGGTGTGGCGACGACGATCAACACGGCCGGGAATCACACCTATGGCAGCCTGAGCGGAACGTCGATGGCGTGCCCGCACGTGTCGGGCGTGGCCGCGCTGCTGTTCGCGGCGCGCCCGACGTCCACGCCCGCGCAGGTGCGCAGCGCCATGGAGCAGACGGCGATGGACCTTGGCGATCCGGGGCGCGACGACCTGTTCGGATGGGGCCTTGTGCAGGCGAGCGCGGCGATGGGGAACCTGCTGGCGCAGATCCCGTGCCCGGCCGACTACGACGGAGCGGTCGGGCTCTCGGTGCAGGACATCTTCGCGTTCCTCAACGACTGGTTCGCCGGAACGATCCGCTCGGACTTCAACGGCGTGGGCGGCCTGACGACGCAGGACATCTTCGATTTCCTGAACGCGTGGTTCGCCGGATGTCCGTAGAGATCACTTCGCGCTGCGATTGCCGGCCGTGTTGGGCTCGACGGTGTGGGTGAGCACCCGCACGTGCCCGTCCTCCTGCTGCACGGTCACGCCGAGCACGCCGAGGGCGTTGAGCGCGGCCTGCTGCTCGGCGGCCTTCTTGCTCGCGCCCCAGCACGACGGGAACCGGCGGCCGTCGATCTCCACGGCCACCTCGAAGCACTTGGCGTGGTCCGGGCCCTTCTCGTCGAGCACGTGGTAGGCTGGCGAGCGCCCGAAGCGCTGCTGCGAGAACTGCTGCAGCACGCTCTTGAAGTTCTCCTGGTGCCCGCTGTCGGCGGCTCGCAGCACCAGCGGCCGCAGGATCGGTTCGAGGAACCCGCGCGCCGCCTCAAGGCCCGCATCGAAGTAGATGGCGGCCACCACGCTCTCGAGCGTCGCGGCCGAGAGGCTCTGGGGCAGGCTGCGGAATCCCTGCATCCCCTTGCCGAGGGTGAGGTACTTGTCAAGCTCCAGGTCGCGCGCGATGGCGGCGCACGTCTGGCGCGACACCACCGTGCTCTTGATCTTCGTCATCTCACCCTCGAGGAACTCCGGATACAGGGTGTAGATGAGCTCGCAGCACACCAGCCCGAGCACGGCGTCGCCGAGGAACTCCAGCCGCTCGTTCGAGTCCTTGCGGGCGTCGGTGACCGAGGCGTGGGTGAGGGCCCGCTGCAGCAGCGAGACATCGGCGAACCGGTGCCCGAGGCGGGTCTGCAATGCATCAAGTTCTTCGGGAGTCATGCGCGACCAATCCGCTTCTCGCCGGGGGTCGCGCGTCGTGCGCACGCGCGGCCGCCGGGGCAGAGGAAGACACCTTCCGCGGCGGGCGCGCCTGCTCAGCCGTCGAGTTTGGCCCGGGGAACACTCCCGAGCGTCTCGGCGGGCGAGCAATCGCACCCGACCCATCCACACGGAGCCTCGCACGAAGCTCCAGAGTCAATATACACAGTTTCCAAGCCCCGGCATGCAAGTGCTTGGCGGGACAGGGGTATTCGTCCCGGCACCGGCAAAGGGTCGGACCGAAAGCGATGTTTGTTCGGATAATGGGCGGGAATTGAACTCGAGATTGGCCGAGGCGGGGTGGGGCACCTACCATCTCGGCCCGTCCGGGAGCCCTTGGAGGTCCGGACCGATTTCAAGTCTCCGACCAGTCCAGCACACCTCACCGAGATCCTCCCATGGGCATGGCGTATCCCAAGCGTAACAGCCGCAAGACCCGCAAGCGTCGGCACGGCTTCCGCAATCGCATGAAGACCAAGAACGGTCGCAAGATGATCAACCGCAAGCGCGCGGCGGGTCGCAAGCTCGCGCCCGACAAGGCGTGATTGGGCGATCTGGCTGGGGCCGATCGCGGCCTGACGTTGAACTAAGCAGAAGGGCCGGCGCCAAGCGCCGGCCCTTTTTCGTGGGCGAAGCGCGGCCCGGTTCAGACGATGCGCACGAGCGCGAGCGTTTGATCGTCAACCTGCGCGCCGTGGCCGTCGACACGGGCCATCACGGATGAGTACATCGCGTCCAGCGGGTCCGACGCCGCCGCGCGGACGGATTCGCGAAGCGCGGCAAGGCCCAGCTCGCGCCCATCCGACCCCTGAACCTCCATGAGCCCGTCGGTCATCAGGGCGAGCACATCGCCAGGCGCGGCGGAGGTTCGCCCGGCGAAGTACGTCTCGGCGGGCTCGATGCCCAGGGGCAGGCACTGGTTGGTCAGGTCGCGCGTGGTGCCGTCGGCCGCGACCACGTGGAAGATCGGGAGATGGCCCGCGAGCGCGTACTCAATGTCGGCCGTTCCGCCTTCGGTCGAGATTCGGATCCGCAGGCACGCGAGGGTGGCGAACATCGAGGGGTCGGTCAGTTCCGCGAGGGAACGGTTGACGTCCTGAAGGATCTCGCCCAGCGTGCCGCCCGCGCTCAGGCGCGTGCGGACCGAGGCCTTGAGCATCGCCATGACGACACCCGCCTTCACGCCGTGGCCGGAGACGTCGGCCACGAAGACGTCGATCTCGCCGTCGCGCCGCACCAGGTCGATCAGGTCGCCCCCCATGGCGCTGCTGGCCCGCGAGCGGGCGAGGATGTGGATCCCCGGAAGCCGCACATCGATAGGCGGGACGATCGACTCGTGCACCTGGCGCGCGATGTCGAGCTCGGCCCGCGCGGCCTGGGTCCGGCGCACGGATTGGACCATCGACCGCATGAGCAGCGAGAAGCCCAGGGCGAGGGTGACGATCGACAGCGTGACGAGCGCCACCATGTTGGCGTGCGGTGAGGCGCGCCGGCCGATCTCAAAGAGCCCGGTGCGCTCGATGGCGGGAAACGCGAGTCCGCCCATCAGGAGTTGAACGAAGCCGAAGATCGGCATGAACCACCAGAGCCGGAGGGTTCCCAGCGTGAACCAGCAGGTGGCGATCAGCGCCGCGATGACCGCCTGCGCCACGCCGCGCGACCAGTTCGGCCCCGCGGCGCCGAGCATCTCGATCTGGAAGCCCACCGGCATGAACAGCACAAACACGCCGACGGCGCCGCGAAAAAAATGCTCGGGCATCGTGCGGCGCGGGATCAGGCGCAGCATGAGGGGCGATTGCATGAGCCCGCGTTTGTGTATCACGGGGGGGAGGGTAGGGGACGCGAGCGCCCATGGATCAACCGGGTCGGAGGCTGCGGCGAGCGCCGCTCGCGGACGACGCGCCGGCAAACGGCGGGAGCACGCAGCGGTCGGCGAAGTACTCGGGGATCCACGCGAGTTCGCCGCTCTCGTAGAGCCGGGCGAAGGCCTCGACGCAGGCGGCGCAGTAGCGCGTTCCGACACCGTTGCGGAGCTCGCGGAGCGCCGCTCGCTCGGCCTCCGGCCCCGTGCTTCGGCGATACGGCCGAATGCTGGTGAGGGCGTCGAAGGAATCCACGACCGCGAAAGAACGGGCCGCGGCCGGGATGTCGTCGCCCGCGAGGCCGTCGGGGTAGCCCGTGCCGTCGAATCGCTCGTGGTGAGAGCGGACCAGATCGAGCACCAGCGGGTCGGTCTCGCCCAGGGCCAGCAGCCGGGCGTGCCCATCGGCCGGGTGGGCCTTGATGATCTTGAACTCCTCGGCGGTCAGGCGGTCGGGCTTGCGGAGGATGGCGTCGGGAACATTCACCTTGCCGATGTCGTGCAGCGCGGCCGCCACGCTCAGGCGTTCGATCGTCGAATGGTCCATGCCGAAGAACTCGGCAAGGGCGCGGGTGTAGAGGACGACGCGCCACGTGTGCGCGGCGGTGACATAGTCCTTGGCCTCGATCTCGTCGAGCAGCGAGCGGACTTGTTGCGGCGTGAGCCCCATCGCACGCCCACCTTCCTCTCGCGGATCAGTTCTTGCGGGCCCCGTCGATCAACCCCGCCATCGTCGCGTGCGTCCTGCGATCGATGTCGGTGAGCATGTCCGCCTGATCGTCGGCGTGATACGACGAGCGCACCAGCGCACCGCTCTGCACCACCTTGAAGCCGCGGCCAAGGCCCTCGACCCGGAACGTCTCGAACTGGTCGGGCGTCACCCAGCGCGCGATCGGCAGGTGGTTCCGCGTCGGCTGAAGGTACTGGCCGAGCGTCAGGATGTCGCAGGTGTCGCCGGCCTTCGCCCTCGTCGCGCCCTGCACGTCGTCCATCAGCCCCAGCACTTCCTCGTCCTTCTCGCCGATACCGACCATGATGCCCGTCTTGGCCACCATGCCCGCGTCCTTCACGCGACGGAGCAGCTCGAGCGATCGATCGAACTTCGCGCTCGGACGCACGGCCGGGTACATGCGGCGGACGGTCTCAAGGTTGTGGTTGATGATGTGCGGCTTGGCGTCGATCACCTTCTGCAGCGCATCCCAGTTCCCCTCAAAGTCCGGGATGAGGACCTCGATGGACATCTGTGGGCACGCCTCGCGGGAACGGGTGATGGTCTCGGCCCACACGGCCGCGCCGCCGTCGGCGAGTTCATCGCGGTTCACGCTGGTGATGACGATGTGCTTGAGGCCGCCGGCGGAGTTCATCTTCCGGAGCGACTCGGCCACGCGCCGGGGCTCATCAAGATCCAGAGTGGGGGGGCGGCCGGTTTTGACGTTGCAGAAGCCGCACGCCCGGGTGCAGGTGTCGCCCAAGATCATGATCGTGGCGATGCCGCGAGCCCAGCACTCCCCCATATTCGGGCATCCGGCCTCCTGACAAACCGTGTGCAGGCCGTGATCGTCGACAATCCCCTTGAGCCGCTCGTAGCCCGCGCCCCCGGGCACCTTGGCCCGAAGCCATGCCGGCTTCTTCCGTACAGATAGATGGTGAGCCTCGGTCTGGTTGTTGAGCACCATGCCGCTGAGCGAGACGGCCGGCCGATCCACCATTTTCAGGGGATCGCCGCCGAGCGGACGAGGGTGCCGCAGCAGCGTTCGCGCGGCCGCGGGCGACGGGTTCGGAGTGGAGGGTGACGATCCGGAGTCTGACATGATGGGGGCGTCGCGAGGAGATCGGCGCGGCGAGACAAACTCTAGGCGAGAAGGTCGACGCGACCGACAGGTTGTTCGGGCGCAAGTTCTGCCCTTTGCAACGGTTATTGGCCGATCAGTACTCTGGAGGGGTGAAAGTTGTTCGTCGCGGAGATCGTCCGCGCCGGACTGGGCACGGAGAGTTGCTGCACAACCTGCCCCCGCGGCGATCGCGCCCGGCGAGCAGGATGGATCGGGAGAGCCGGACCTACTCTTGGCACCCGCATCGGAATGGATTCCGTTTGTTGGTGCAAACATCGAGCGGGTCGCGGGTCGTACAAGGCCCACCCTACACGCCGCGATCGCGGCCGGGCCACAGAAGGAGCGTCGTGTGCGAATGAATGGTCAATCCTTCCAGCCCTCTGTTCCCGCCGTTGCCGAGCGTTCGAATCGTCGCCGCGTTCGCACCGCCGCGGGCGTGCTTGCGCTGGCCGCGATGACGGGCGGCATGATCGGGTGCGAGGCGAACTCGTTCTTCGATCCGAGCGAGGTTGGATACTGGAAGAACACGCCGACGGTCATGCCGATCCTTGATCGGCTCAGCGTGATCGAGGATGAGCCCGCCGAGTACGTGCAGACCTCGCCCGTGATGCCGAGCGATCTGCTGCCGGAAGTCGATTCGGCGAGGTTCTCTCCCGGCGATGCCGTCGAGATTCGCATCCAGGACTTCTACCAGATCGGCAAGGAAGAGCAGTTCGATCGCCAGCTCGACCAACGCGGCAACATCGAGCTGCCCGGTCTTCCGCCGGTGCGTGGCCAGGGCAAGACGACCGCGGAGCTCGTCACCGCAATCGAGAACGCCGTTCGCGCGGCCCAGATCACCGATCGCCCGCGAGTCTCTCTGAATGTTCGCTCGCAGCGCAAGCAGACCTTCTCCGTGCTCGGCGGCGTGCAGAATCCCGGGTCGTACTTCATTCCCTCGCCCGACTACCGGCTGCTCGAGGGAATCACGGCCGCGGGCGCGATGAACGAGACCATCCCGTTCATCTATGTCGTTCGCCAGATCCCGCTCACCAAGGCCGCGGCGGGGGATTTCAGCGATTCCGAGCCGACCAAGAAGCGCACGCCGGGCCGTCCGCCGGCGGACGGCATGGGCACGCCGTCGGGCGGTGGCGGCGCGGAGGGCGATGATCTCAACAAGGTGATCGACGATCTCATCAAGAAGCCCTCGTCCGATCAGCCCAAGTCGCCGGGCGCGATGGGTTCCGAGGGACCGAGCTCGCCGGTTCGCATGGCCTCGGCCGAACCGCCGCCGATCGATCTGCCCGACCCCAACAAGGCCGCGGCCCCGACGCAGACCACCACCCAGGGCAACGGATGGGTCTTCGCCGACGGCAAGTGGGTGAAGCTGCGCCCGGGCTCGACGGTGGGCCAGGCCGTGACGGAGCAGACGCTCGTCACCCAGCGCGTCATCAAGATTCCCACCGGCCCGCTCCTCGCGGGCGCGGCGGATGTGAACATCATTCTGCGGCCCGGCGACGTGATTCGCGCTCCGGTGCCGCGCGGCGGGCTGGTGTATGTCACCGGCCACGTTTCTCGACCCGGCCCCTACAACCTCCCCGGCGAGGGCAAGCTCACGCTGCAGCGAGCCATCGACGCGGCCGGCGGCCTGGCGGGCATCGCGATTCCCGAGAAGATCGATGTCACCCGCATGGTCGGCAACGACCGTCAGGCGACGATCCGGCTCGACCTGCGGGCCATCGCGGCCGGGGCCCAGCCCGATATCTACCTGAAGGCCGACGACCGCATCAACGTTGGCACGAACTTCTGGGCACAGCCCCTCGCGGTTGTTCGCAACGGGTTCCGGGCGTCGTACGGGTTCGGCTTCATCCTGGATCGCAACTTCCAGGGCGAAGTGTTCGGCCGCGACCAGTCTTTGAGCGGCACCGGCAACTGACGGCAAATAGGCCGACTCCCCGAGGATGGGGGCTGGGAACTCGGAAACCGGGGTGAATCTCCCCGCCGGTTGTGGCCAAGACGCACCAGCCCGACCAAACTTCGACCCGTCGCTGGTCGATGCACGGACTTTGTTCCGGAGTGGCCCGGAACGGCCCGTCGGCAGGCTGCGCCGAACATTCCTTGGTCTCAGGCGTAACCCGCCTATCGCCCCATTCCGGGGCCGCTCACTGGAGTCCCGGTGTCAACCGTGTCGGTCGCCAAATCGCCCCAAACGCCCAAAGGATCGCGTCCGACCAGCTCGGGCGCGACGCGGGCCGCGGGTGCGGAGCCGGGGACCCTGCTCCTGGACATGCTGGCCGATCGACGGGTGATCGTGACAATCCTCGTGCTGCTGGCGGGAATTGTGGCCCTGTTCTGGCGCTGGTTCATGGCCCAGCACGAGCACTCGTGGGGCAACGGCGACTGGTCGCACGCCTATCTGGTGCCGGTGATCGCGGTGTACCTGCTCTGGCAGAATCGCGCCGGGCTCGAGCGATCCCCCATGCGTGTGTTCTGGCCGGGGGTGATGCCGCTGGTGATGGGGGTGTGGTGCTATGTCTACTTCATCGTCGGCGTGCCCAACCACTTCGGGCAGGGGCTGGCGCTGGTGCTGACGGTGTTCGGGCTCACGCTGCTGTTCCTCGGCCCGCGCGCGATGGAACACGCGTTCACGGCCATCGGCTTCCTGGTCTTCGGCATCACGGTGCCGGAGATCGTGATGAACTACCTGACGTATCCGCTGCAGGACCTCGCCGCCCGAGGCGGGTTCTTCATCCTGCGCCTGCTGAACGTGAACTGCGACCTGTCGGGCAACCTGATCAACGTGATCACCTCCTCGGGCGCCTCGGTGCCGCTGGACGTGGGCACGCAGTGCTCGGGCATGCGGACGGTCATCGCGTTCGTCGCCCTCGGGTCGGCCGTCGCGCTCGTCGGCGCTCGAACGTGGTGGAAGCGAGTGGTGCTGGTGGTGACGGCCCTGCCCATCGCGATCATCCTCAACGCCATGCGCATCGCGACCCTCGGCGTCCTCTCGCTCTACAACCCCAACTTCTCGCAGGGCCAGATGCACATGTTCATCGGCACGCTGCTGCTGGTGCCCGGGTTCTTCGCCTACATGGGCGTGCTCTGGTCGCTCAACAAGGCCGTGCCCGAAGAATCTGAAAGGGCCGCGGCATGAGCCACGCACGCTGGACAACCTCTCGTCGCGCCGCGCTGGTGGTGAGCCTTGCCGTGCTCTTCGGCAGCGCGGCCGCATTGGGCGGGGCGATCCGCTTCTTCAAGCTCTACACCCGAAAGCTCCCGATCGAGGTGCCCGCCAAGTGCGCGTCGATCCCCGCGAAGACCGATCACTGGGCCCGCTCGGGCGGCGACGAGTACATGAAGGAAGAGGTCATCGAGACGCTCGGCACGACCAACTACGTCTCGCGGACCTATGTCGAGACGCAGCCGGCCGATCCCAAGGCGCCCCGGGCCATCCAGTTCCACATGGCCTACTACACCGGCATGATCGACACCGTGCCCCACGTGCCCGACCGGTGCTTCGTGGCCGGCGGCGCGACCATGACCAGCGGCGCAAAGGTGCTGCCCATTCCGCTCAAGACCTCGGAGTGGGCCGAGGACGCCTCGGCCACGGCCGACATTCGTCTGGCGACGGGTGAGAAGGACGCGAAGATCTTCACCGCGCGACTGGGCCCCGACTCGGCCGCGCCCGGGAACCACGTGCGGCTGCCGCGCGGCATCGACCACCTCGAGCTGCGCGTGTTCGAGTTCAAGTCGCCGGGCTCGGACGAGCCCATGTACTCCGGGTATTTCTTCATCGCCAACGGAGCGCTCACGTCGCTGGCCCAGAACGTCCGACTCCTCGCGTTCGATCTGCGCAGCGACTACGCGTACTACATGAAGGTGCAGTTCACCTCCACCCGGATCAAGGGCCCGGAAGAGCTTGCGCAGCTGGCGGGCTCGCTGCTCGACGATCTGCTGCCCGACATCATGCTCTGCACCCCCGACTGGACCGAGGTCATCCGGGGGGAATATCCCGCCGATAACCCCCGGCGCAAGAAGCAATAGCACGAACAACGTGCCCCGCCGGGGCATATCCACTTGACCGTCTCGCGCCCTCCCAGGACCCAAGGAACTACCGTCATGGCCTCGCGTGTGAATCTCAAGTTTGTCTTCGGGCTCGGCAGCGTGCTGGTGCTCATCGCCATCGTCGTGGCCTACTTCGGGCTGCGCAACTGGATGGCGCCCGGTGTGGAGCAGAACATCGAGCGCGGCAGGCAGGCCGAGAAGGAGAACGACCTCAAGCGGGCCATCTCCTTCTACGGACGCGCCGTGAACAAGGACCGTGGCAACCTCGACGCCATCAAGATCTGGCTCGGAGCGATCGAGCGCTACACCCCCCCGGCCCGCCAGGCCTACGAGGACATGTACTACGGCGAGTACATGGGCGCGATCCGCGCCGTGGCCATGGCCGACCGCAAGAACCCCGCCGCGTTCCGGCGGTTCCTCGACGAGCGCTACAAGTGGACCGAGCGCGCCATGCCCTCGCTCCGCGGGTGGGAGAGCTACGCCAAGGAATACGACGAGCTCATGAAGAGCTTCCAGGGAGACGAGGCGGCGAAGAACTCGCTGCGTCGGTACCGGGCCCTGGCCCGCGCCGGGATTCTCGCCAACAACCCCGAACTGGGCGAGACCGCCATCAAGGAGGGTATCGAGGACCTCAACGCCGCGCTGGCGGCCGACCCCGCCGACGCCGATGTGGTCATCGCGCTGTCGTCCATGGAGCGAGCGCTGGCGGATCGCGCGGCCCGAGTCGGCCGCCAGTCCGAGGCCGACAAGACCCTCGCGGCGATCCGCGCCCGGCTCGAGAAGTTCGTCGCCGACCACCCCGACGCCCAGCGAGCAAGGTTCGCGATCCTCGCCGACGACATCGGCGCGACGGTTCGCGAGATGTCCAAGTCGACCGAGCCGGGCACGATGCTCGACGCGCTCAAGGCGAACAAGGCGGGCATCGACGCCATGGCCGAGGCGATCAAGGCGCAGCCCCCCGAGAAGACCGACGCGTCGATCGCCCTGGGCATCGCGCCGTGGGTGCTGGCGATCGCCGGCACACCCGCCGACCCGAACGCGGGCGCAAAGCCGATGGACGCGCTCCTCACGCACGTGCAGCAGGGGCACACCACCGACCCCGCGTTCCTGCTCGGGCGTGTGCGTCTGGAGAGCGGCCGCGGGCAGTTTGAAAAGGCAATCGACCTGTGCAAGCAGGCCATCGCCCTGCCCGACAAGCCCATGAGCCTGGACGGGCTGCTGCTCCACGGCACCCGGTCGCGGGCAATGCTGATGCAGGCCGACTCGACGTTCGCCTGGTGGGAGCAGGAAAAGGACCCGGCCAAGCGCGAGGAGTACCTCGCCCAGATCCGCGCCCTCCGCAAGGACCTGGCCGCCCGAGAGGGCGAGTCGGCGGCGTGGGTGCTGGGCATCGACGGTCGGCTCGCGCTCGCGTCGGGAGACATCCCGGGCGCACGCACGACCATCAGCGCGTACAACGATCAGACCCAGCAGACCGACACCACGATGCTGATGCTCGAGGCGGAACTGCTGACCCGCATCGGCCAGAAGGGCGCGGCCAAGACCAAGCTCGAGCGCGTCCTGCAACTCGACAAGCAGAGCGTCCGGGCCCTGCGCAGCCTCGCGTTGATCGAGGCCGACGAGCGCGACTGGACCTCGGCGGCCAAGCACCTGGGCGAAGCCTCTTCGCTCAGGCCCGACGACAAGGGCCTGAAGGACCTCTTCGACCACGCCGTGCAGCTGGCCAGGGGGAAGTTCGACAGCGACCCGGTCGTGGGGATCATCCTCAAGGCGCAGGAAGCGATGATGGGGACCACGGGGGACATCAACAAGACGAACAAGATCCTCCGCGACGCCCTCGCGGAAGAGAAGTTCGCGGGCGACGTGCGGATCTCGCTGATGCTGGCGCAGAACCTCGCCGTCGCCAAGGACATTCCCGGGGCCAAGGCGGTCCTCGAGGAGTGCGTCCGCAAGAACCCGACCAACGCGCTGGTGAAGTCGGTGCTGGAGCGCATCGACAAGGACCCGCTGCAAATGTACCTCGAGCAGATCGATCAGGCGGGCATCACGCCCGTGCAAAAGTGGCTGATGAAGTACGGAACCTACATGCGCGCCGGCAAGCCAGAGGATGGCCGGCGGGCCCTCGCCGAGGCCGCGAAGCTCGAGCCCGACAACCCCGCGGTCATCGATAGCCAGTTCGACGACGCAATCATGCGCCGCGATGAGGCGGACCAGGACCGGATCCTGGCCAAGGCCCGCACCCTCAACCTCGATCGAGCGGGCGGCGCGCTGTACCAGTCGCGTGCGCTTGTCTCCCGCGGCAAGGTCGCCGAGGCGATCGGCGGCTTCCGCGAGGTGGTGACCAAGGACAAGCAGAACATGCTCGCGTGGCGTCTGCTCGGCATGGCGCTCCTCGAGCAGCGCCGATACGGCGAGGCGATCGACGCCCTCAAGACGGCTGTCGGCATCAAGCCCGACGACATCCCGTCGATCACCTCCTATCTGCAGGCCCTCGTGTCGGCCAAGCGCGAGGGCGAGGCCCTCATACTCGCCCGCAAGGCCGAGAACGTGGCCGGGGCCGACCCGACGTTCTTCGAGATGTACCTGCTGCTCGAGGCGAGCGCGCCCGGCGGCGACAAGAACAAGGCGATCGCGGCCCGGCAGCGCCAGGCCCAGCGAGCCCCGGACGATCGCGCCAACAAGGCTCGACTCGCCACGCTGCTGGTGAACTCCGGCAAGATGAAGGAGGCCGGAGACCTGATCAAGGAGCTCCGCACATCGGATCCCAAGGACGAGATCTGCCTGCAGATCGAGGCCGCGTTCCTCGGCCGCCAGGGCAACGTGGCCGGCGCCGTGAAGCTGCTCCGCGACCACATCCTCAGCCTCGATCCCAAGGACCGCAAGGCCGAGCTCTACATCAACAACTCCCGCCTGCTCCGTCAGCTCGGCCAGCCGGACGAGGCCAAGCGCACCCTTGAAGAGGCCCGTCCGGTTCAGGACCCCAAGACCGCGCTGATTGACCGCGAGCTCGGCGACATGATGTACGAGATGGGCAACAGCGTGCAGGAGCCCACGCCCGAGAAGGCCAAGGAGAAGGCGCTCGGGTACTTCAACGCCAGCCTCGACGCCTACCAGAAGGCGCTCGACGGCGGCGGGCCCGACTCGGAGAACGCCATCCGCAAGCGCATGATCGAGGTCTGCCTGAAGGCGGAGAACTACCCGCGGATGGCCAAGATCATCGCCGACCTTCCCCCCTCGGCCCAGGGCGAGGCCACGGTGCTGCTGCTCCAGGCCGAGGCCGCCGCCGCCCAGAATGACCGCGAAAAGGCCCTCAAGTTCTACGACCAGGCCGTCATCGCCGACCCCAAGGACCCGATGGTGTTCTTCAAGCGCGGCGACTTCAAGGCCTCGGTCGGACGGGTCAAGGATGCCATCGCGGACTATGAGCTGATGATTCGTGTGGACCCGGCCAGCGTGCTCGCCCGGGCCCGTCTGGCCAAGTGGTACCGCGTCGTCGGGCGCGACGCCGACGCCGTGCAGCGCGTCAAGGAGTGCATCGGCATCGAGCCCTTCAACGACCAGTTCCGGCTGGCGCTCATGGTCATGCTCACCGAGATGGGCAAGCCGCTGGAGGCGGCCCAGGCCGCGGAAGACGCGGCGGCCGAGTACGGTTCCAAGCCCTGGCGCTTCACCGCCGGTGAGTACTGGGCAAAGGTGCCCAACTGGGATCGCGCCGTGTCCCACATGCTCTCGGTCTGGCAGGAAGAAAAATCGGTCAACGTCGCCGTGCCGCTGGTGGAGTACCTGCTCAACAAGGGCGACGTGACCAACGCGTTCAACGTGCTCCAGGCTTCCGAACTGGCGCCGTTCATGGGCAAGTCGCTGCCGCTGAAGATGCTGCGGGCCCGCGTGCTGTCCAAGAGCAACCGAACGGCCGAGGCGGCCCAGATGATCGCCGACGCCCTCAAGGACAACGTCGACCGCGACTCCGCCGAGAGCACCTCGCTGTTCATGTCCGGCGTGACGGGCATCTACACCACCCGCGCCGATCAGATCGCCACCCTCGACCGGCTCGAGGCCGCCCAGCCCTTCACAAGCTGGCTGGCCCTGAAGGCCAACAGCCTGCGGCTCCGCGACGAGGCCTCGAAGGCCAAGGCGCTCCGCGCCCTCGAAGCCCTCACGACCGGTTCCGCCCCCGACAAGGTCAAGGCCGCCACATGGTCGCTCCTTGGAACCGAGTCCTACACCGCGGGGAACTACACCGAGGCCCGCGAGCGCTTCGAGCGCGGCCAGAAGCTTGATGCGGACAACATCGAGCTCTGCAACAACCTCGCCTACATCCTCGCCGTGAAGCTCGGCGAGTGCGAGAAGGCCCTCCCCTTCGCCATGAAGGCCGCCCGCGGAGCCCCCCAGAACTCGGGTTATCTCGACACGCTCGGCGCGGCCCAGTTGTGCGGAAAGAAGTGCGATGACGCCGTCCAGACCCTTGGTCTGGCACTCAATGCCGCCGTCAACGATCCGGAACGCATCCCGGTCTACATCCACCTCGGCAAGGCCCGCCTATGTCAGGGGGATCGCATCGAGGCCCGGCGCCTGGCCGATCAGGCACGCGACCTGATGGGCGGAATTCCATCGGTTCGGCAGCAGTATGTCGCCGACCTGAAGGAGTTGCAGAGCGCGATTGATTCCAAATAGGCCGTAGGCCGATAGCACAGCAGATCAGCATCGGTCTTGACCGATGGTACCAGTCCGATAATCCGCACGATCGCCCCCTGATCGCGGGATGGAATACACGAAATGTCTACCGCAGCCACCATTCGACCGCCCTCCGCATCCCTTCAGCCGCGCCCGGTCAACGCGCCCGCTCCGTCGGGAGGCGGAATGGCGCTCGACCCCGTGCGTCTGCTCAAGAAGTACTACGGGCTGCTGCTGGCCGCGGCGGCGATCGGCGCCATCCTTGGCGCCGCGGCGCACTTCGTTCTGGCGCGAACATACCCGCAGTACACCGCGGCGACGACATTCGCGGTGACGCCGCCGCAGCGCGATCCGACGATGCCCGTCGCCGACGCCATGACGCAGGACGAGTTGCTGCGGTACATGGGAACGCAGATGGCGATCATGATGTCCACGAGCACGCTCGACAAGGTGCTCGACGACGCGGACGTGCTGGCCACCACGTGGGCCAAGGACTACGTCTACAAGGGCAACTTCCAGAAGCAGAACGCCGAGCCGGAGCTCGAGAAGCTGCTGTCGGTCCGGCTGGTACCGCAAACCAACCTGATCAAGCTCTCCATGACGTATCGCAACCCGGACGACGCGTACGCGATCGTGCGGACGATCTCCAAGATCTACCTCGACGACATCCGCTCGGCGGGATCGGAGCGCTCGGTGCGCCAGCGTGAGGTGCTCAGCAGGCAGGTCGCCAACAACCTGTCCATCATCAAGGAAATGAACGACAACCGCGATCGCCTGCTGCAGGCCAACGACGTGACGGACATCAACGCCGGCGTGGCCCAGGAGGACGTGAAGACCCACGAGCTCAGCCAGCGCTACGTGACCACGGTGTCGTCGATCGCGGCGGTGCAGTCGCAGTACGACCGCTACCGGAAGATGCAGGAAGAGAACAACATCGTCCAGTACCCGGACAATATCCGCGAGCAGACGACGAAGGACCCCGTCGTGCTGTCGCTCGACCAGCAGCTTTCCAATCTGCGAACCGACCTCCAGACGCTCCGCATGCAGGGCTTCGGGAACGAGCACCCCACCGTGCAGAACGTGCAGAAGCGCATCGACGCCGTCAATCAGGAGCGACAGGAAACCTTCGAACGCACCCTCCGCAAGGTGTTCGACTCGGAAGTCGACATCCTGCGCGGCCAGGTGGACGCGCTCAAGGCCACGGAGGAGCAGGTCAAGGAAGAGCTCAAGATCGTCGACAAGCGCAAGCAGGATCTGGTGCGCCTCCGCCTCCGGCTCCAGGACATCGAGAACGAAGTCAAGTCCAAGACCGATGAGACCTCGCGTCTGCAGGCCTCGCTCAAGCAGCTCGAACTCCTCGGCGATCCGATCTTCACCCGCGTGCAGGAAGTGGTGCGGGCCCAGCGTCCGCAGATCATGAGCTTCCCGCAGCTCAAGATCCTCATCCCGCTCGGCACCGTGCTGCTGCTCGGCCTCACCGCCGGTCTTGTGGTCCTCCGCGAAGTGCTCGACCAGCGCGTCCGCGGCCCGGCGGATCTGGCGACCATGGCCCGCATCCGCGTGCTCGGCCTCGTCGCCGACGCGCAGGAAGACCCGGCCCGCCCCTCCAACCTCGCCACCGCGTTCCGCGACGCGCCCACCGGCGTCACGGCCGAGTCGTTCCGCCTGCTCCGCGCCCCGGTCATCAAGGGCATGGACCAGGCGGGGCACAAGACCCTGCTCGTCGTGGCCGGCATGCCCGGCTCGGGCGCGACCACCGTCGCCACCAACCTCGGCCTGGCGTGCGCCGGCGCCGACGAGCGCGTGCTCGTCATCGACGCCAACCTCCGGCGTCCCGGCGTGCAGAAGGCCTTCGGCCTCCCCGACGCCATCGGCCTTGGCGACGTGCTCAACGGCGTCGCCAAGCTCGACGACGCGGTGCGCCCCACCAGCGCCGACAACCTGTTCGTGCTCACCGTCGGCTCGGCCGCCAACCGGGCCCTGCCCGAGCGGCTCGCCTCCGAGGGCATGTCGCGTTTGCTCGCCGAGGCCAAGGCCAAGTTCGATCGCGTTATCATTGATTCCGCCCCCGCCATCGTGTCCGGCGACGGCTTCACGCTGGCCAACCGTGTCGACTCGGTCGCCCTGGTCGTCCGCGCCATGGCCGAGAAGCGCGGCCTCGTCGCCCGACTGCGGGCCCAGTTCGGCGAGTGCCGCGGCGAGTTCCTCGGCGTCGTCGTCAACGCGGTTCGTGCCTCCGCCGGCGGCTACCTCCGCGGCAACATCAAGGCCACCCACGAGTACCAGCACGGCAGCCAGGCGGCATAACAGCCGCCGCGCGACCGGCATCAATCATCCTCCCCCGCGCCGTGGAGCCCACCCCTTCCCAACGCCACCCCAGCGCCGGACCCGACAACGGGTCCGGCGTTTCTCTGCGCACACTCGTCACGGGCGGGAGCGGGTTCATCGGGTCCCACCTGGTCGCACACCTGCTGGCGCAGGGCGATCGCGTCACGGTCATCGACGATCTGTCCACCGGGCGACGCTCCAATCTCCCCTCCGGCCATGAGCGGCTCCGCTTCATCGAGGCCGACCTCGCCGGGGCCCTGAGCGTGCTCGGCCCGGGCGAGCGGTTCGATCGCATCTTCCACCTCGCCGCGGCCGTGGGCGTGAAGCTGGTCGTCGAGAATCCCGCACGCTGCATCCGCACCAACATCGAGCTCACCGAGCGGCTCATCGAGTTCGCGCTCGGGCACGGGCCTCGCGACGGCGCGCCCGCGCCCACGCTCATCGCCTCGTCCAGCGAGGTCTACGGCAAGGCCGACAAGACGCCCTTCAGCGAAGAGGACGACGTCGTCTACGGCCCAACAAGCCGCACGCGCTGGTCCTACGGCATGACCAAGGCGATCGACGAGTACCTCGCCCTCGACGCCCACAAACGGCTCGGGCTGCCCGCCATGGTCGTGCGGTTCTTCAACACCACCGGCCCGCGCCAGGTGGGTTCGTATGGAATGGTGCTGCCGAGCTTCGTCGCCGCCGCCCTCAAGGGCGACGACATCCCGATCTTCGGCGACGGCAAACAGGTCCGGTGCTTCGTGGATGTGCGCGACGTCGCGGAGGTGCTGCCGCGTCTGCTGGCCGAGCCGCGGGCCCACGGCGTGGTGATGAACCTCGGCTCCGACCGCCCGGTGACGATGGAAGAACTCGCGGACCTGGTGGTAAAGACGCTTGGGTCCCGCTCGCGAAAGCGGTTCATCCCCTATGACGAGGCCTACTCGGCCGGGTTTGAGGACCTTCGCCGGCGCGTGCCCGACCTGACCCGCGTTCGCGCGGCCGTGGGCTTCTCGCCGCGCTTCACGCTGGAACAGACCATTCGCGATGTGGCCGATACGATGCGCCAAGGAGGCGGTCCAAGATGACCGAGCCGACAACGCCCATCTCGTCGCTGAACTTGTCGCCGGTGCAGCCGCTCGGCCTGCCGGGGCCCACCCCCCCGCCGGTCGCGGACATCGCCGCCCAGCTTTCCGACCTGGCGCGCCAGGAGGCCGCGCTGCACGAGAAGATGCAGGCCCTCGCGGCCAGGGCCGAGGGAGCCCACGCGGCGGCGATGCATGCCCCGGGCAACGGCGTGGTCGGCACCCTTGGCCGGCTCGACATTTTCCACGGCTATATGTGGGTGTTCGTGGCCTCGTTCCTGGTGGCCCTGCTGGTGACCCCAGTCATGCGCCGGCTCGCGATCGCCAACGGCGTGGTCGACCGGCCCAGCGTGGCCCGCAAGGTCCACCGCACGCCGGTGGCGTATCTCGGCGGCGTGGCCGTGTACCTGGGCATTCTCGCGGGGATCTTCTTCGCCTACACGCAGCCGTGGCACGGCGCGCTCACGTTCCATCCGACAAACCGCGAAACCGCCGGCCTCCCCGGCGGCGTGCCGCTCTCGGTCGTTCTGGGAATGACGGTGATCATGCTCTGCGGTCTGTGGGACGACGTCGTGGGCATCGATCCCCGTGCCAAGATCGCGGGCATGCTCTTCGCCGCGGCCGCGCTGGCCTCCAACGACGTCGGGGTAAAAGTGGCCTCGGGGGTGCTGCTGCCGATCGCACACGCGCTGGGAATTCCGACGGTGGCCGGTCCGGGCCCCGCCGCCCTGCCGACGATCGCGTTCCAGATCCCCCTGCCCTTCGAGATGCTCGGGTATCACGCGATCCCCATCGACGTGGTGTACTGGGTGGGCACGGCGGTGATTGCCGTATTCGTCCTCGGCGCGTGCAACGCCTCGAACCTGATCGACGGGCTCGACGGCCTGCTCTCGGGAACCACGGCGATCGCCAACAGCGGCCTGCTGGTCATCTCGCTCGGGCTGGCGATGTACGACGACGGCCCGCTCGACGGGGCCCGCGTGGTGCTCGGCCTGTCCGTGCTCGGGGCGTGCCTCGGGTTCCTGCCGCACAACTTCAACCCGGCGACGATCTTCCTCGGCGACGCCGGCTCGCTGCTGCTGGGCTATTGCACGATCGTCATCGTGCTGATGCTCGGCGACACGGGCCAGACGCACCTGGTCCTCGCCGGGGTCATCATCTACGCGATCCCGATCATCGACACCACGCTCGCCATCGTGCGCCGGAAGATGTCCGGCCGCAGCATCTCCGAGGCCGACGACCAGCACCTGCACCACATCCTCAAGCGGGCCCTCGGCGTGAAGGGCGCGGTCTTCGTGCTCTACGGCATCGGCGTCGGCTTCGCCGCCCTCGGCGTGCTGCTCTCGGAGGGCCGCCAGCGCGTGGTCTACGGGCTCGTCGCCGTGGTCGCGTCGTACATCGGCGTCATCGCCCTGAAGATCGGCCGCCGCGAGCACATCGAGCGCGAGATGCACGAGGCCGAGGCCAAGCGGGCCGCCGCGGCAGCCAAGCCGCCCGCCCCCCCCGTCCCCCCCGCGTCGTCGGTAGGCGAGTCGGCCTCATCGTCGCCCCGCGCGGGAAACGGCTCGCCTCGATAGTCGAAAACCAGTTCCGGCGCGGCCATTGGCCCGGGCTTCGTAGCGCGCCCACAATTGCGCATGGCCAAGCCCACACGCCGTCGTCCCGCCCCGAAGCGAAAGGCCCGTTCCGCCGCCGCGCCCGCGACGGTAGTGGAGCCTCGCACCGCCGGGCTTGACCTCCGCCAGACGGCCGCGATGCGAGACCTGTTCTGGAACAACGTCGTGCGTGACATGCTCAACGGGCTCGCCGTGCTGACGGAATCCCAGCCCGAACTCTTCGACGGACGCTTCGGTATTCTCACCCGCGAGGGCGAGCGCATCCCCATCGCCCACGTGCATCCGCTCTTTGCCTGCTCGGTCCCGGGCACGCAGGCCGACCGCGACGCGAGCGCGGCCGTTCAGTGCACCGTCTTCCGCGTGCAGACCCCCGAGGGCGAGGTCTTCACCCTGCCCGTGCAGGAGATCCGCGCCATCCACACCATGACCCCCGAGCTCATCGAGAAACTCCAGGCCCTGTCCGAGAGCGAGGCCGAGGGCGATCCCGGCCAGGCCGAGGAGCACCCCTTCGGCCTCGCGGCCTTCACCGCGCTGCCCAAGGGCCCCACGATCGCCGCGCCGGAGCACCCGACCGAATAGGGCTCACGACGGGTTCTGCGGCGAGGCCGGCGCAAGCAGCTTGTTGAACCCGATCAGGAAGAAGACAAAGCACGCCAGATACCCGATCGACGGCAGCAGCCCGATGACCTCGAGCACGTTGTAGATGGCCACCGGCGAGCCGCCCCTCGAACCAACGATGCGCACAAGCACGTACCCCACGTGCAGCAGGAGTTGCAGCGAGGCGGCAATGATCCCAATGATCGCGGCGATGCGGAGTTCCATGTCCAAGTCTCCCGGTGGGTGAAACCCCAGCATACTGCGGGTGGGTGAGATCGAACCGGAAGAGGGCGGCGTCCGTATCGATGATGGTCTATATTTGAGCCCCGACCCATGCGCACCCTCGTCGCCATCCCGGTGTACAACGAAGAGCAGTACGTCTGCCGCGTGCTGGCCAAGGTGCTCAACTACGCCGAGGACGTGCTCGTCATCGACGACGGCTCGACCGATCGCACCGTGGCGACGCTTCCAAAGCTCCCCGTCGACGTGATCCGGCACGGGCGCAATCAGGGCTATGGCCGCTCGCTGCAGGACGCGTTCGCATGGGCCGACCTTCGCGGGTACGACTGGGTGATCACCATGGATTGCGACGAGCAGCACGAGCCCGCGGCGATCCCGGAGTTCATCGCCGCCGCCCGTGAGAACACCGCCGACATCATCAGCGGCTCGCGGTACCTGGCGCCGGAGGGCAGTGGTGACTCGCCCCCGCCGGACCGTCGGGCCATCAACACCACCATCACGCATGAGATCAATGAGCGTCTGGGCCTGCGGCTGACCGACGCCTTCTGCGGGTTCAAGGCCCATCGCGTCGAATCGCTGCGAAAGCTGCGGTTGACCGAGCAGGGCTACGCGTTCCCAATGCAGCTTTGGGTGCAGGCCGTGGCCCAGCGCCTGCGGATCCGCGAGATCCCCGTAAAGCTCATCTACAACGACCCGAACCGGAGCTTCGGCGGCCCGCTCGACGATCCGGAGAATCGGCTGCGCCACTACCGCCGGGTGCTGCACTGTGAGCTGGAGAAGTGGGCGGGCCGTTTGCCCCCGGCCGCGCTGGTCGGGGTCGACGAGGGCTGTGGCAAGCGATAACGCCGAGTGCTGCGTGTGGACACCAAGGACATCGTCATCCAGCCCGGGTGTTGTGAGTGGGGGGGGATGGTGCGCGGCCGCTTCGCGATCGACGATCGAGCCCGCCGGTTCCGCTCGCAGATTGGTCTGCCCGCCGATCGGCCGGTGATCTTCGCCGGGCACCAGTCCGGCTTCTGGCATCCGGGGATTCTCGCCAAGGCCCTCGCGCAAGCCGCCGCAGGCCGGGCCTTCGGTGCGGCGACGGCATGGGTCGTTGTGGATCAGGACGACCATGACCCCTGGACGATCCGGTATCCGGTGCGGCTGGCCGACGGCCGGCTGGAGGCCCGGGAATGGAATGCGGGCACCGAAAGCGCTTCACGCGCCGAGCACGTGCCGGTGGTGAATCTCGCAGCGCGCCGGCCCGAGGGCGTGCCCGCGCTGCGATCGGGCGAACGCTTCGCCGCGCCGGGCCTTGCGGACGGCCTAAGCACCATCGCGGCCGCGATGGGCCGACACGCGAGTGAACCGACTGCGGCCCGCCAGATCTCCCGGGCGATGGACGAGGTGATCCGGCCCCTCGGCGCCTCGTCAACAACGGTGTTCGCCAGCGACCTCTCCGGCACCGATCTGTTCGCGGAAGTGATCGAGGCCATCCGCCGCGATCCCGGCGCGGCCATCAACGCCTACAACGCGGCGGTCGCGGCTCACCCGGGGGCCCGCATCGCGCCGCTCCGGACCGATGGCGACGCCGAACTGCCCCTCTGGCACATCCCGCGCGTGATCGGCGGGCCGCGCCGACGCGTCACGGTGTCGATGCTCGGCCTCGGCGGCCCGCCCGTGCGCGAGCTTGCCCCGCGGGCCCTGCTCATGACGGGCCTGCTGCGCTGGGCGGGGTGCGAGGTGTTTGTGCACGGGATGGGCGGCGCGGGCGACGATGGGTCGTCGGGCTACGACGCGATCACGACCGATTGGTTCCGTTCGTGGCTGGGGGCCGCGCTGGCCCCGACGGCGACCGTGTCGGCCACGCTCCGGCTGAACTTCGAGCATCTGGGCGGCACCCCCCGCCTCACGCCCGAGCAGATCGACCGGGCCCGCTGGACGGCCCACGCGGCCCGGCACCGGCCGCAGTTGCTCGGCGATGCCGTGGCGGAAGCGGAGCGTGATCAGGCCGTGGCGACGCTGCGTCGCCTGCGCTGGAAGCGTGACCCGGCCGCCAAGCGGGCCAAGCTCGATGTGTACCGGTCCCTGCACCGCACACTCGCGGGCGTGCGCGACCGCCGCGCCGCGGAACTCTCGCGAATCGAGAGCGAGGCCGCGACCGCCGCGGCCCGGCGCGGCGAGGCCCAGATCATCGCCGACCGAACGTGGGCATGGCCGCTCTACGAGGCGGGCCAGATCGCGGACCTTCGACGGACGATCGACGCGGCGTTCGGAATGTAAGGGCGATCAGTCGACGGGCGGGGCCGGCTCTCGCACGGCCCGGTGGAACAGCCAGTTCATCTCGGCCATCCGCAGCAGCTTCGAGAGTCCGAGGTACACCACTCCGCCGACGCCCGTGCCCAGCGCCACGCGCACGACCTGCCACGCCCAGTCGGACGCCAGCGCCCGGGGAATCGCGCCCGACGTGAGCGGTGATGTGGCGGGAAGGACCCGCAGCAGGGCCCACACCATGCCGCCCATGATCGCGGACGCGGCAAGCACCTTGGCCGTCGCGGCGGTGCCGTGGGCGTCGAACATCGACTCGCGGGCCCCGATGCGGCGGAGCATGCGCGAGCAGAGCACGCCGAGCACGATCGTCTGCAGCACCGCGCTGATGGCGGTGGACCATGCCAGCCCGGACTCCCGCACGCCGGGGATCCAGATCAGCGTCAGGTTCAGGGCCACGTTCACGGCGATCATCACCAGCGACACCACCATCGGCGTCCGCGTGTCGCCCTGCGCGTAGAACGCCCGCGTGAGCACCTGGTTCACCGAATAGGCCCAGATGCCCACTGAAAAGCCCGTGAGCACCGCCGACGCCCGGGCCAGCGACTCGCCCTGCCAGCCGAGGCGGCCGTGGCCATAGAGCACGGCGACCGCGTCGTATCCCGTCAGGCTCAGCCCGATGGTCGCGGGCACGCCGATGTAGAGGGCCAGCCGGAGGGCGCGCCGGAGCGTGTCGGTGAAGTGGTCGGGCTCCTTGGCGTGGCGGGCAAGGAGCGGGAACGCCGCGCTGGCGATTGCGACGCCGAACACGCCAAGGGGAAACTGGTACAGCCTCGCCGTGAGCGAGAGCAGAACGTTGCTGGCCTTGTCGAGCGGATACGCGTGGCCGAACATCGTCGCCGCCGCGCGGGTGCCGCCCGCCAGCAACGGGCCCGGGAACCAGATCGGCCACATCGCGATGAGCGTGTCAAGGAACGTGTTGAGTTGCAGCGTGCCCAGCCCCACGGCGACGGGGAGGAACTTCTTGAGCATCGCCGCCGCCCGCGGCCGAACCGGCGACCACGCGCGGTTCCACGAGAAGTGGGGTCGCAGGAGATGCGCAAACCAGAAGCACTGCGTCGCGCCGCTGAGAACCGTGGCGATGCCGAGGATGTACGCCGTCGTCTCGCCGCCCGTCTGGTTGGAAAGGATGAAGTACAGGCCCGTGCCGACGATGAACGTGTTGAGGATGACCGGCCCACTCGCGGCCGGGCCGTAGCGCCCATGGACCTGCAGCATGCCCGCCTGGATCGCCACAACGCAGATCAGGGGCATGAACGGGATCATCACCATCACCAGCTTGAGCGAAAGGTCGCGCTCCGCATCGCGCGGGGCCAGCAGCAGGATGCCCCAGAGGACGAGCTCGATGATCACCGTCAGGGCGGTCGTGACAAGGCCAAGCGCGGTGATCGTGAGCGAGGCGAGCCGGTCGGCCTCCTCGCGGGTGTGCTTCGTGGCGTCGGTGTAGGCCGGGATGAACGCGGCCGAAAGGGCACCCTCGCCGAAGAGGCGGCGGAACATGTTGGGGATGGCGAAAGCGGCCGCGAAGGCCGAGGCGATCGCGCCCGGCTCGAACATGCGCCCGATGACGACGTCACGGAGCAAGCCGCCCACGCGGGAACCCAATGTCATCAGGCTCGTCGCCCGAACGGCGCGCGAAAGATGCCCGTGCCGCTCGGCATGGGCGTTCGACGCCGTGTTGGTGGTCCGGTCCGAGTCCTTCATCCCGCCCCGATCATCGGATGAACACCAGCCAGTTGACCACGAGAATGGGCAGCAGGATCAGCACGGAGTACAGCAGATACCCCAGGAACGACGGCATCGCGGTGCCCAGCAGCTTCTGGCCCGGCGCGGCGTCGGGCTTTCCCGCCTCGGCGTGGGCCGCGTCCACGATCGACTTGACCATGAAGTTCGGGCCGTTGCCGATGTACGTCATGGCCCCGAAGAAGACGGCGCCGAGGGCGATCCCTTCCAGCAGCGTCTGACCCTTGAACGCGATCGCGGCCGCCCCGGCGTGCGTCAGTTCGTACGTCGAGGCGATGAACTGGTGGAGTCCCTCGGGCGACATCGGCACGTGGAGGGTGGCCGTTGCGGCCTGAAGGAATGAGAGGTACGTCGGGGCGTTGTCGAGGCAGGCCGAGAGCGATCCGGTGAGGAAGTAGTACTGCGTGGGGGTTTCGAGACCGAGCGACCCGGCGTTGGCCTGCAGGTATCCGAGCGCGGGGGCCATCGTGAGGAAAATGCCCGCGAACAGGAAGGCGACCTCCTTCACGGGCTCAAAGGTGAACTGGTTGGAGTGGTGAATCGACGGCCGGGCGAGCAGATACGCCAGCACCGCCATCACGATCTGGAACGTCGCCCCGATGGGCAGCCCGTCCACGGCGGTCACGCCGGCCCGTTTCAACAGTGGATCGACGAACACACCCGCCACCAGCAGCAACAGGCAGAGCACTGGCGCGCCGCCGGTCACGATCAGCGGCGAGCGGTCTTCCGGATCGAAGATGCGCTGCGCCGGTGCGTCGGCCCCCGCGGCCGGAATCCGCGCGTCGACCACAAAGAACGCCACCAGCAGCAGCCCGTTGACCAGCAGCCACATCGGCCACAGATGCGTGAGCGTCCACTCGAACGGAACGCCCTTGAGATACCCGAGATACAGCGGCGGATCGCCGATCGGCGTCAGGCAACCCCCGCAGTTGGACACGATGAAGATGAAGAAGACCACGTGGATCGGCCGCAGCCGCCCGCGGTTCATCCGCATAAACGGGCGGATGAGCAGCACGCTCGCACCCGTGGTGCCGAGGATGTTCGCCAGCACCGCGCCCGCGCCGAGCAGCAGCGTGTTGCGCAGCGGCGTGGCCCGGTCGCGGATGTCGATCAGGATGCCCCCCGAGGCGACGTACAACCCGCCGACAAGCGCGATGAACGAGTAATACTCCAGCCCCGCGTGCAGCATGTCGTGGCGGCCCGAGGCCCCCATCGCGGCAAGGTAGTAGCCGAGAATGCTCGCGCCGAGAAAGAACGCGACGTCCGGATAGTGGCCATGCCAGAAGTGCGGGGCAAACAGCGGCAGCGTCGCGATCGAGATGAGCAGCAGCCCGAACGGGATGCACAGCCACAGCGGAATGTTCGGGCCGGCGTGGGCCGCGGCGGAGTGTGGGGGGGGTGAGGAGTGGGGGGCCGGAGCGGCCGCGGCCGTCCCGACGGGCGCGGTCGTGCCGTCGATCAGCCGTTCAACCTTGGTGCCGTCGGCGTTGATCTGCACAACACGCGGAGTATCCGCCGCGTGGGCAGGCGCGGCCGCTCCGCTCGGGGCGGTCGCGGGCACGAACATGCCCACCACGATGCCCAGCACCAGCCCGGCCAGCGCGGACGCGATCCAGCATTTCAGACCGTGGAATCCGGCGCGGCCGTCCGCGTGCGATCGGGGTTCGTAGGTGTTGTCGGAGGAGCTCATGGGTGCCTCTGGATCGGTTGCTTGGCGGAAGAGTCTGCCGCTTTTGAGCCGCGCCCCGCGACCAGCGTCGCGATCATGGCGACGATGACTCCAAGGCCGATGCCGATGCAGTTCGCCGCGTAGTCGTCCCACGCGCAGGTGCGGCGAATCCACGGAATCGCCTGCAAGCCCTCGTCAAACCCGGCGTACAGGCACGACACCACCGCCGCAATCAGGATCGATCGAATCCGCAACGGCTCTCCCACGTAGCCCGTGAGCCAGAAGAGTCCGAACCAGCCGCCGAAGAGGACAAAGTGGACGATGAGGTCCGGCCGGTCGATCCCCGGCACGTGCACCTCCAGCGCGGGCCAGTGCGTGCCGGTGAACAGCGCGGCCGCGCAGACCCAGAACAGGATTTGAAGCGTTCGGCGATGCCGGGCGAGCAGACCCGCGAGCGGGCTCACGTGCCGGCCTCGGTGGCCGCGGCCTTGGAGCGGCGAGCAGGAACCGTGGGCTTGAGCGAATCGGCCGCCGAGCGCGAGGCCCGGGCCGCGCCGATGAATGCGTCCCACTCGCTCACGAGCGAATCGGCAAGGGCCTTGTAGTCCAGCGCGCCGGGGGCGAAGGGGGCGTACTGAAAGATCGTCTGCCCGAACGACGGACACTCGGCCAGCTTGATGTTCCGGCGGACCGGCGGCTGCAGCACGCGCGCGCCCTTCCATGGAACATCCGCCGCGCTGGTGCGGGTCTGCTCGAAGAACGAGATGAGATCGGCGACGACCTCCTTGACGTGCGCCGACGCGGGATCGTGCATGCACAGCACCACGCCCGTCACGGTGAGGCTCGGATTCACCGACTGCCCGACGCGCTGCACGGTCTCGAGCAGCTTGCTCACGCCCTGCAGCGCAAGGAAGTGGGCCTGCATCGGGATGATGACCTCGCGCGCGGCGACAAGGCCGTTGAGCGTCAGCACGCCCAGCGAGGGCGGGCAATCGATCAGGATGAACTCGAACTGGCCGCGCAGCCGGTCGAGGACGGTGCGAAGCCGCGTCGTGCGCTCGGCGGGGGCAAGCTCGGAAAGCTCGGTCTCCAGCGCGGCCAGATCGGTCTCGGCCGGGATCACGCTGAGATGGTCGTTCACCGCGTGCAGCGCGGGCCCGGGATCGAGGGACGGATCGTGCAGCAGGTCGTAGATCGAGCGGGCCCGGCCCTCAACATGCGGCGGCAGCGTGGCCGGGTCCACGCCGAGGTGGAGCGAGGCGTGGGCCTGCGGGTCAAGATCGATCACCAGCGTGCGCCGACCCGCCTGCGCAATCCCCGCGGCCAGGTTCACGGTCGTGGTCGTCTTGCCCACGCCGCCCTTCTGGTTCATCAGGGCGATGGTGCGCACGAAAGGCGGAGAAAGTGATGGCGCGGCGTCCGGCATTGGACCCAGTATAAGGGAGCCGGGTGGTCCGCTGGGGTGGCCCGCCACTCCGTGGCGGATTTCCTGCTTCGCGTCAGACTTCCCTACCCTTCGCCCCCATGTCTTCAGGCCCCATCGTCACCCGTTTCGCCCCCTCTCCCACGGGCCACCTCCACATCGGCGGAGCCCGCTCCGCCCTGTTCTGCTGGGCCTTCGCCAAGCGGGCCGAGCTCGAGCATCGGGCCCGCGGCGGCGAGGCGGGCGGCGGCGGCAAGTTCATGATCCGCATTGAGGACACCGACCAGGCCCGCTCCTCCGAGGAGTCCGCCCGCGGCATCCTCGCCGATCTTGAGTGGCTGGGCATCCTCAACGACCTCGGCCCGTACATCACCTCGGACGGCTCGATCAAGGAGCACGATTGGGCCGACGGCCGCGGCTCCCCATACTTCCAAGCACGCCGCGTCAAGATCTACAACGCCTACATTGAGTCGCTCATCAAGGCCGGCCGCGCGTACCCCGCGTTCGAATCCAACGAGGAGATCGAGGCGATGCGCAAGGCCTGCGTCGCCGAGAAGCGAACCTTCAAATACCCGCGCCCCGCGGATGTGAAGTTCGGCATCTTCAACGAGGACCGCTGGACCCGCGCCCTTGCCGGTGAGCGCAACGTCGTCCGCTTCCTCATGGACGCCGACGCCGTCATCGTGCACGATCAGGTCCTCGGCGACGTCAAGATCGCCCCCGGCGAGGTGGACGACTTCGTCATCCGCAAGGCCGACGGATTCCCCACCTACCACTTCGCCGTCGTCATCGACGACGAGCTCATGGGCGTCACGCACGTCCTCCGCGCCCAGGAGCACCTCGCCAACACGCCGCGCCACGTCGCCATGCAGCGGGCCCTCAAGCGACTCGATACCGGCGTCAACTTCCGCACGCCCGTCTACGCGCACATGCCGCTCATCTTCAACATGGACGGCACCAAGATGTCCAAGCGCGACAAGGCCAAGGCCGCGCGAAAGGCCGCCAAGGACGCCATGGCCAAGGACAAGTCCATCACCGCCGCCGCAATCGCCCCGTCCATCAACATCCCCGAGAAAGACCTCGCCGACTTCATCGCCGCCGAGAACGACAACCTCGACATCGCCACCGCCGTCGCTAGGCACTTCAACGTCACGCTCCCCGAGATCGAGGTCTGGGACTTCCGCCGCAACGGCTACCTGCCCGACGCCATCATCAACTTCATCGCCCTCCTCGGCTGGAACCCCGGCATGAAGCTGGAGGACGGCAAGGACCTCGAGAAGTTTGATCGCGACTTCCTCTCCACCCACTTCGCGATCGATCGGATCGGCAAGACCAACGCCAAGTTCGACCGCGCCAAGCTGCTCTCCTTCAACGGCGACTACATCGGCAAGCTCGCCGACGCCGACTTCGCCCAGAAGTGGCGGGCGTTCCTCGCCGAGTACGAGCCCGAAGCGCTCGCCGCGCTCGATCGGCGCGGCCCGGTTGCGTTCGCCATCCTCGCCACCATCATCAAGCCCCGCGCCAAGACCCTCCGCGACGGTCTCACCGCGGCCCGATTCGCCATGCTCGCCGACGACGGCTACGCCTTCGACCCCAAGGCCATGGACAAGCTCCGCGCCGGCAACGGCGTCGACCTGCTCGGTAAAGTCCGCGAGCGCCTCGCCGCGCTGGCCGCGCCCGACTGGGCCCCGCCGGCGATCCACACGCTCATGGAGCAACTCGCCCGGCAGCTCGGGCTCCCCGAAGGCAACGCGGGCGTCGGCCAGCTCGCCCAGCCCCTCCGCATCGCCGTCACAGGCACCGGCGTCAGCCCCGGCATCGCCGAAACCCTCTCCATCCTCGGCCACGACTCCACCCTCGCCCGAATCGACCGCTGCCTCGCCGCGGCGGCGGTCTGAACGCTCGCGGGTTGGTCGGTTAATGCGCGTTTCGGCCCCGCGCGGCGGGTGTCGCGTTCTCACCGTACAATCCCCCGGATTCCCGCCTCCCCATTCCCCCCGAAAGGCCCCCATGATCCGCCCGATGATTCTGACCGTCCTGCTCGCCTCCAGCGTCGCCTTTGCCGAGCCGCCCGCCCCGGCGACGGCTCCCGCGACGACCCCGCCCAAGGCCGACCAGCCCAAGAACAATCCGCCGACGAAGATCGTTCCGGCCGACAAGAAGCCCACCGAGGCCAAGGATGTCACCCTCAAGGTCGGCTCCAAGGCCCCCGGCATCAAGGCCGACAAGTGGGTCAAGGGCTCCGAGGTGAAGTCCTTCGAGAGCGGCAAGGTCTACGTGATGGAGTTCTGGGCCACCTGGTGCGGCCCGTGCAAGGCCAGCATCCCGCACCTCACCGAGCTCCAGAAGTCGCACAAGGACGTCACCGTTATCGGCATGGCCTCCAGCGAGCGCAAGGGCAAGGACGGCGACAAGCGCCTCGAGGGCGTCGAGAAGTTTGTCAAGGCCAAGGGCGCCGAGATGGAGTACACCGTCGCCTACGACGCCAACCGCGCCATGAGCAAGGATTGGATGCAGGCCGCGGGCCAGACCGGCATCCCCTGCGCCTTCGTCGTCGGCGGCGATGGCAAGATCGTCTACATCGGCAACCCCCTCGACACCGAGAGGCTCACCGCGGCCGTCGACAAGGCCCTGAAGGACGCCAAGCCCGCGACCACCTCCGCCGAACCCAAGCCCACCAAGAAGGGCTGATCCCAACCTTCCATCTCGCCCGATGAAGCCCGTCCCGCGACGGGCTTTTTCAATTCCCTAGCATTCGCCGCCCGCTCCCGCCGCACGGATGCACACCATGCCCACGCGTTCTCTCGCCGTTCTGCTTGCCGCGTGTCTTGTCGTTCCGGCCGCGCTGGCCCAGGCGCCCGCGGCCCCCGCAAAGCCGGCCGCGAAGCCCGCGAGCCCCGAGGCCAAGCCGGCCGAGAGCAAGCCCGGAGAGGCCAAGCCCGCCGACGACAAGCTCAAGGCCGGGCTCAAGGCACCCGGTATCAAAGCCGACAACCCCGCATCATGGGTGCGCGGCGAGCCGCTCAGCGCGTTCGAGTCCGGCAAGGTCACCATCGTCGAGTTCTGGGCCACGTGGTGCCCCTCCTGCCGCGAGGCCATGCCCAAGCTCGCCAAGCGGGCCAAGGCCCACAAGGACCTTCTCACGATCGTGGCCGTCGCCTCGAGCGAGAGGCGCGACAAGTCTGCCGCGCCGGCGCCCGGCGGCGAGGACCCGCGCCTCGACGGCGTGAAGCGATTCGCCAAAGACCGCGAAGACTCGATGCCCTACCGCATCCTCTTCGACGGCTCGCGGGCCATGGCCACCGACTGGATCGTCGCCGCGGGGCAGAAGTACCTCCCCTACGCGTTCATCGTCGACCACACCGGCACCATCGCTTGGCAGGGCGACCCTCGCGCGGCGGAGTTCGATAGCGCGCTGGACCGGGCCCTGAAGGCCGCCGCCCCGCCCGCCCCACCCAAGCCCGACCCGAAGGCCGATCCCAAGAAGCCGGGGGCCAAGCCGCGCGAGCCCAAGCCGAAGCGCTGAGGCCCATTTGGCTTGCCGACCGGCCGGCGTTCGTGTAACTTCGGCGAGCTTTCTCACCGGAGTCTCACATGAAGCGCACTTCCATCGTCGTCGGCCTCGGAGTCGCCGTTGCCTGGGCCGGTCTGGTCGCGTTCGCGGGCCCGCTCGACCCGCCCGCGGGGCCTGTGGCGTCGACGGCCAAGCCGCTGGCAGAGCTCGAGCCGCGCATCGCCATCGCCGCGGCCAGCACGCCCGGCGACGCCGACAGCGTCTTCAAGATCACCCAGCCCGGTTCCTACTACCTCACCGGCAACATCTCGGGCGCGATGAACAAGCACGGCATCAAGATCGTCGCAAACGGCGTGTCCATCGATCTCAACGGCTTCGCCCTCGTCGGCTTCACGGGAACGCTCTCGGGCATCGCCGCGCCGAGCGGCGTTTCGGGCACGACGATCAAGCACGGAACGATCATGTCGTGGGGCGCCGACGGGATCGATCTGTCCACGGCAAACTCCGCGATCATCCAGGGTGTGTCGGTGGTTTCAAACACCGGGCGCGGCATCAACGCCAACAACGCCGCGCTGGTATCCGACTGCACCGCCTCCTACAACGGGTCGGATGGAATCTCCAGTGGTAGCTACGGCACGGTCGTCAACTGCGTCGCGAACCAGAACGGCGCATCGGGGATTCGGGTGAGCCTCGGAGCGTCGGTGTCCAACAGCACCGCCTCGCTCAACACCACCGACGGCATCCTCGTGGTCGGCGGCGCGTGCCTGATCCGCTCGAACACCTGCACGTTCAACGGCCTCGGGGCGGGCAATGGCGCCGGCATCCGCGCCACCAGCACCGACAACCGCATCGAAGGCAACCAGTGCACCAACGCCGACTTCGGCATCAAGATCGACGGCTGGAACGGCAACTTCATCGCCCGCAACACCTGCACCTCCAACACCACCAACTGGGATATCCCCGCCGGAAACGTCTGCCTCGTCGTCCAAGGCGTCACGGGCGCGGCCATCTCGGGCAACTCCGGCGGTGTGGCCCCCGGCTCCACCGATCCCAACGCCAACTTCACCTACTGATCGCCCGCTCCCCTGACGGGCCCGCCGGGCGATACCCTTCGCCCCATGTCCGATTCCCGCCCAACCGATCCCGCGCCCGCCGCCCCCAGCCGCCCCCCGAACTTCATCGAGCAGATCATCGATGCCGACATCGCGTCGGCCAAGTGGGGGACCTGGACCCCCGCCGAGGTCGGCATTCCGCCCAAGCTCTCCGCCGAAGGGCACGAGCACGGCGCGGCCGCCGGCCCCGCCCGTCGCGCGGGCATGCCCCGCGTCCACACCCGCTTCCCACCCGAGCCCAACGGCTGGCTGCACGTGGGCCATGCCAAGAGCATCTGCCTGAACGCCGGCTTGGCCGCGGCCTACGACGGCAAGTTCAACCTCCGCTTCGACGACACCAATCCGACCAAGGAGGAGATGGAGTACGTCGAGGCGATCATGCGCGACGTGCGCTGGCTCGGAGCCGACTACTCGAACCCGGACTGGAGCGGCGGCGGCGGTGGCGGCGGGATCTACTGGGCGAGCGACTACTTCGACCAGATGTACGAGTTCGCCAAGGAGCTCATCCTCAAGGGCAAGGCCTACGTCTGCGAGCTCTCGGCCGATGAGGTCGCCAAGCGCCGCGGCACGCCCAGCGTCCCCGCGACCTCGCCCTTCCGCGATCGTCCGCCGGAGGAGTCCATGCGGCTCTTCCGCGAGATGAAGATGGGCAAGCACGCCGACGGCACCATGACGCTGCGGGCCAAGATCGATCTGGCGAGCCCGAACTTCAACCTCCGCGACCCGATGATGTACCGCATCATGCACGCCCCACACCACAACACGGGGACGAAGTGGTGCGTCTACCCCATGTACGACTGGGCCCACGGCATCGAGGACTCGCTCGAGGGCATCACCCACTCGATCTGCACGCTGGAGTTTGAGAACCACCGGCCGCTCTACGACTGGTTCATCAACGCGATCAACGAGGGGCGCTCGCCCGCCGATCAGGTCAACAAACCCATCTGGCACTCCCAGCAGATCGAGTTCGCCAAGCTCATCCCGACGTACACGATCCTCTCCAAGCGCAACCTCCTCAAGATGGTGCAGGACAAGGTCGTCGCCGGGTGGGACGACCCGCGCATGCCGACGATCGCCGGCATGCGCCGCCGCGGCGTTACGCCCGAGGCCATCCGGGCCTTCTGCGAGGACATCGGCGTTACCAAGACCGAGTCGCTCATCGATATCGGCCGCCTCGAGAACGTCCTCCGCGACCACCTCAACAAGGTCGCCCCGCGCTACATGGCGGTGCTGCGACCGATCAAGGTCGTCATCGAGAACTGGCCCAAGGGCCCCGACGGCAAGCCCATGGTCGAGATGCTCGACTGCGTCAACAACCCCGAAGACCCGAGCGCAGGCTCCCGCAAAGTCCCCTTCTCCGGCGAGCTCCTCATTGAGCGCGACGACTTCATGGAGGTCCCCGCCAAGAAGTTCTTCCGCCTCACCCCCGGCCAGGAAGTCCGCTTCCGCTGGGCCTACTTCCTCAAGTGCACCGGCGTCGACAAAGACGCGGCGGGCAACATCACCGCCGTCCGCTGCACCTACGACCCCGCCACCAAGGGCGGCGACGCCCCCAAGGGCCCGGACGGCCAGCCCACTCGCAAGGTGAAGGGCACCATCCACTGGGTCTCCGCCGCGCACGCCGTCAAGGCCGAGGTCCGCCTCTTCGATCGTCTCTTCAAGGTCGAAGAACCGGGCAAGGCGACGGGCAACCACATGGACGACTTCAACGCCGCGTCGCTCGAGACCATCGAGGCCTACCTCGAGCCCGCGCTCGACGGCCTGAAGTACGAGAACGACTGCGCCGACGGCTTCACCCCCGGCACCTTCCGCAACCCCCGAATCCAGTTCGAGCGCCTCGGCTACTTCTGCCTCGATCAGGACTCAACCCCGACGCGGCAGGTCTGGAATCGGACGGTGACACTCAAGGACGCCTGGGCCAAGGAAGCCGCCAAGCAGTAGCACGGGCATCCGTTTTGCCCTTCAGCCCGAACGGGCTGACAGGCAATAGCCGGGGGTCAAGCGAGCGAAAGCGAGCGCGACCCCCGGACTCCGGCGTGCGCAGTTCTCGCACCCCGAAGGGGTGCAACACCGCAGCACAGAGCGATCTGCTCCTCAGTGAGAAGCCCTCAACCACTGCACCCCGCAAACTCCCCTCCGCGCCTTCGCCCGGAGGGCGCCTGATCGTTGCCAGAGGCGCAGCGAGGCTCCGCGAGCAAGCCTTTGGTGCGATCGCCACGATTCCTCCGCCCGTAGGGCGGACGCACCGGTATGCTGGAGCCGATGGACCCTCTGGCACAGATCATCATCTACGAAATGCGGTTCCACGTTTCCTGGGCCGATTGGAACTCCCTCCGGCGATCGCTCCAGATGTATGACGCGATCGACGACCAGGCGCGAGCGTGGCTGAGCGGTCTATCCGATCCGACTCGCATGATGAAGGCATGTGGGCTCGGCTTCCGCCAACGCATCTTCATCGATAGACGAACACTGCCGTTATGGAATCTCCATTTCCTGGAGCCCTCGACCGTGGCGATGTTCATGCTCGCGCACGCCTCGGAACCCGTCAACCGAGAATGGGTGATGCCGGGCGACCCGGTGCGAGCGGTCCGTGACCAACTTCCGCGCATCGGCGTGCACGACGCCCGCATCAAGATCAACGGATTCGCGGGCGGGGCCGTTGGCTCGTTCCTGCGGGTGTTTCGCGAGTGCCCGGCCGCGGTGGTCGAACCTCTCGCACGCTTGGGAAGCGAGTTGGGAACTGCCGTGCCCCCGCCATATGCCCCGCAAGTCGAAGCTCTACGAGCCATCGTGCGCATTCAGGACGCCCTGCCGGAGAACGCAGACCTTCGAGACGGCCAAGCAATGCGGGCCCTGGGCGCTGGACAGGTTGGCGCGCTCCTCGACGCCGTCACGTTGCTTCACCGCGCAGACCCGCTCAAGTACCGAAACGGTCTGTTGAGCAGCGTGCCCGAGCGACTGGCCTCTGAAAACCCGATTCACCTCCGGCCGCTTCTTGGAAAGTTGGTCGAAGCAGGATTTCTGCATCCGGCGATGATCTACCGGGGCGCTCCGCCCGATGTGATCGCCCGTCTGGAAGCGATCGCAAGGGGCGGGCCTTGGGCCAAGCACGCAGCCCACCTGCTGCAAGAAGCAGGGCTCCGCCACAGAAGGGACACCAAGCCAATCCACCTGAGCGATGTGTGCTACGCCCTGGTTGAACGAAAGGACCTTCCCGCCCCCGCTGTTCATCCGGTGCACGCTGTCCTCGACTTCGACGACCGCTGCCCTCGATGCTCGCGCCAGCTTGTCGTGCTGCTCGATATGGACCTGTCAGACCCGTTACTGAATCCATTCGCTCCGCGCGACGGCAAGGCACTCAAGCGGCTTCAGGTCCCCGCGTGCGAACAATGTAGCAGCGAGGGATTCCAGGTCTTTGCTCGAAACGACGATCGAGGTCAAGTCCAGCGAGGTTCCGTTCGACTCCGAGACTGTGAAGGAAATGAAGGACCGAATATCAGCCCCGCCGCGTCCGAAGCGGACCACAAATGGAAGCGCAACGCACTGACTCTCGATCCGCTCCCGCGCGAGCCGATCGCGCCGCTGACCTATTCGCTGGGGTCGGGTGGGTCCTCTCACATTGGCGGCCTTCCTCGTTGGGCACAAGACCCGGAAGTGCCACCTTGCCCAGACTGCAACCAAGACATGCTCTTCCTTGGGCACGTGAACGAGCTCGATCTGAACGGTGGCGAGGCTTACCTGTACCTGTTCTGGTGCGCTTCGTGCAAGGCCTCGGCAGTCATTCCCCAGTTCACCTGAACCTTGGTCGCACGCTAAATCTATGTCAAACAGAGGTTTACAAATACGGTCAGAAATGCCTTGACAAAACCCAAACGCGATGTATTCTCCCCCCATGCGCTCCGGGGGGTCTGCACATTTCCATCCCGCTCCCGAAGCGGTCCCCGCGATCCTCGAATCGCTCGGCCGCGCCGACGTCTCCTTTGACGCCCTCGCCGCCACTCTCAACACCACCCCCGAAGCCCTCGCCCTCTGGATGATCCGCCCCGACATCCGCGAGCGCCTCGAAGCCATCGACCGAGTCGTCACCTGGCGAACCCGCCTCGTCGCGTCCAACCACCTCACCGCGGCCATCGGCGCTCTCAGCGCCATTCTCCAGGACTTCAACCACGACAGCGCCGGGCGATCCACGCGGCCAACGGTCCATGCATCCGCCAAGCCCGAGCCCGACATCCGCGCCCAACTCCTCGCCCTGCGCCGCTCCGAAAACGCGCGCCGAGCCGCGGGCGCCCTCATCCGCCTCGCCAACGTGCGCCCCAATACCTACGACCGCGTCGAAGCCGCTGCTCTCCAGCCCGCGCGAGTTTCCTACGCCCACTCACCAACGCCCGCACACGAAGCGCCCGCACGCCCCGAGCACGTCCCCGCCCCCACCCCCAGGATCCGGCCGCGCCCGGCGCCGGACCTCGCCACCTACGCCGAGCTCCCAACCGAACCCGCGCCGGCGTCCGCGCCCGAAGCAGATCAGGCAACGTTCGATCAACTGCTCAATCGCTTCTCCGAACTCGCGGCCGACAATCCCGAGTTGCTCGAAACGCTCTCGGCGCTCGCAGGTTCCGACCATGGAGCGCCCTTCGATGCCAGGCTTGAGCCCATGATCGCCGCGAGCATCGGTCCCGCCCCGTAGTTTGGCCCGACGCCAGAGCCGGCGGAACAGCCACATCAGCGGTGATACGATTCCGCACCCATGGTGCTCAACGGAATCAACTTCCCGCTCGACACGATCGCCGACGTGTGCCGACGCTACGGCGCATCGCGTCTGTCGCTCTTTGGCAGCATCCTCCGCGACGATTTCAACGCGCAGAGCGATGTCGATATGCTTGTGGAGTTTTCCCCCGGCACGCGCATCGGCCTCATCGGCCTCGCGAACATGGAGGCCGAGCTCTCTCAGGCCATCGGGAGGCGCGTCGATCTTCGCACGCCCGGCGATCTCTCGCGCCTCTTCCGGGACTCAGTCGTTGGCCATGCCAGGCTGCTCCATGCCGCGTAAACCGGACGACATTCTCAAAGAGGACCGAATCCGGCTCACCCACATGCTCGAAGCCGCGCGGCGGGTGCAGCGCTACTGCGAGGGCCACACGGCCGCTTCCTTGGAAGCCGACGAGATGCGACTGCTCGCGGTCATCAAGTCGATCGAGATCATGGGCGAAGCGTCCACCAAAGTCAGCGCAAGCACCACAGCCCGAGTGCCCGGTATCGACTGGCAAGGCATACGCCGCATGCGCAACCGGATGATCCACGGATATGACAGCATCGATATCGCCCGCGTGTGGGACGCCGTTGAGGTGGACATTGCACCACTCGCGACGGCACTGACCGCGGCGCTCGAGTCATGGCCATCCGCGGGCTCTTGATCGGGAAGGACTACCGTCCCCCGCATGATCACGCTCGAGTCCCACGCCCTTCGCCTCTCCATCTCGCCCGAGCTCGGTGCGGGCATCGCCGATTTCTCCGTCAAAGCTCCCGACGGCGGCTTCGCCGCGCTCATGCGCCGCGCCGCCCCGGGCGAGACCAACGCCTCCAACCTCGCCTCCTTCTTCATGGCCCCATGGGTCAACCGCATCCGCGCGGGCGCGTTCGCATTCAACGGTAAGAACCACACCCTCCGCACCAACACCGCCGACAGCATGGCTCAGCACGGCGATGTTCGCAAGCGCCCGTGGCGAGTCACGATGACCGCGACCAACGCGGCCACGCTGGAGTTTGATTCCCGGGAGTCCGCCGACAGCAACTGGCCCTGGGCCTTCGCCTGCCGCGCCATCTACACGCTCCTCGGCACCCACCGCGGCGGGGCCATGCGGATGGATCTCCTCGTTCGCAACCTAAGCGACGAGCCCATGCCCGCCGGGTGCGGGCACCATCCATACTTCATGCGCCGCCTGTGGAGCCCCGACGACGATCTCCACCTCCGCGTCCCCGTCGCCGCGCGGTATCCCCTCGAGGCAGGGTGCGCCATCGGCCCTCCATCCGACGACGATCTCACGCGCCGCCTCCGCGCCGGCGGCCCCGTTCCCGCCGAGCACGTGGACTCCGTCTTCGCCGCCGACTCCACCGCGCCGAGCACCGCCGAGCTCCACTGGCCCGCAAGCCGCGTCCGCCTGCGCATCCACGCCTCGCCGAACATGTCGCACTGGGTGGTGTACGCGCCCCACCAGGATGCGAGCCGTCCCTCGCCGCTTCCGTACATCGCCGTCGAGCCGCAGACGCAGGTAAATGATGCGCTCAACCTCGCGGCCCGGGGCCACTGGGGCACCGGAACCATCGTGCTCGGGCCGCGCCAGGAACTCGCGACCACCTGCGTGTTCGAGGTGGAAGCGACGTAGTCGCGCGTTTCCGGTGCTTTTCCGGGCGAAGCCAACGCCCGGAAGGACGAGAGCACCGTTCCTACCCTTCGCCCCTATGGCCAAGGCATCTTCGTCCTCTCTGATCGTCACCGGCACCGTCGGCATCGACACCATCGAAGCCCCCACCGGCCGCGCCGAGAGCGTGCTCGGCGGATCCTGCACGTACTTCTCTGCCGCGGCCTCGTACTACGGCCCCGTCCGCATGGTTGCGGCCGTCGGCGACGACTTCCCCCCCGAGCACCTGAACGTGCTCAAGCAGTTCCGCTCCATCGACACCTCCGGCCTTGAGATCCGCAAGGGCTCCAAGACGTTTCGCTGGACCGGTCGCTACCACGACAACATGGACCACCGCGACTCCCTCGAGACGCAGCTCAACGTCCTCATCGAGGCCCCGCCCCCGATCCCCCAGCACTTCCGCGACAGCCGCATCGTCTTCCTCGCCAACATGCACCCGGGCCTGCAGGCGGGCATGCTCGCGAACTTCCCCAAGCACACCCTCGCCGTCGCCGACACGATGGACCTGTGGATCAACAACGCCCGGGCCGATCTCGACAAGCTGCTCGGCCTCATCGACGGCCTCGTGCTCAACTACGACGAGGCGGAGTTGATGACCGGCAAGCGCAATCCCGTCGCCGCCGCCCGCCACATCCTTGAAAAAGGCCCGCGATTCGTCGTCGTCAAGAAGGGCGAGCACGGTGCGCTGCTGATCCATCGCGACGGCCTCGGTGCGCTGCCCGCGTATCCCGCGGAAACGGTCATCGACCCCACCGGCGCGGGCGACACGTTCGCCGGCGGCATGATGGGCGCGATCGCCAGCGGCGCGGCCGGCGGCAAACTCGGTTCGTTCAGCCAGATCCTTCGCGCCCTCGCCCACGGCACCGTGGTGGCCAGCTTCAACATCGAGGCCTTCAGCCTCGACCGCCTCAGGACGCTCAAGCGGGCCGAGCTCATGCGCCGGTACAACGAATACCTCAAGATGATCCACGTCCACGAGGCCAAGCGCCCGGCCGGCACGCCGCGCCCGTTGGCGAAGAAGAAGCCGGCGAAGCGCGCCTCCCGCCGGTAGTCCGCCGTTGGTTCCGAGTTCCGAGTTCCCACTTCCGAGTTCTCTATGTCGATCCTCGTTCTCCAGCACGATCCCGACGCTCCCCTCGGCCGCCTCGGCGCCTGCCTGCGCGATCACGCGCAGCGGTGCGACATCCGCAAGTTGTGGATCCCCGAGTCGCCGACGAACCCGCACGTGCCCGCCGACTTCGACAACGTCGACGCGGTGATCTCTCTCGGCGGCCGCAACAACGTGGGCGACCACACGCCGTGGATGGCCCGCGAGATGGCCTTCCTCAAGCAGACCCACGAGCGCAAGCTGCCGCTCATTGGCATCTGCCTCGGGGCGCAGATGATCGCCAAGACCCTCGGCGGCGAGGTCGGGGTGATGGTTGATGCCTCGGGCGTCGCGACGGCCGAGTGCGGCCTTGCAAACGTTCGCCAGCATCCGGTCGCCAACACCGAGATCGTCCTCGCCGGTGTGCCCTGGACCACCCCGCAGATGCACGCCCACGGGCAGGAAGTGAAGACGCCGCCGCCGGGCGCGACGGTCTTCCAGTTCTCCGACAGGTGCAGGGTGCAGTCGTTCCGCGTCGGGCTTCGCACCTGCGGCTTCCAGTACCACTTCGAGTGGGATTGGCCGCTCATCGAGCGGTTCCTCTCCACGCCGGATGAGCAGCTCACCCGCGCCGGCATCACCGACCGGGCCGCGGCTATCGCCGACGCCAAGTCGAAGTACGCCGAGTTCGCCCGCGTGAGCGACCGGCTGTGCGTGAATCTCGCGGAGTATGTGCTGCCGGTGAGCCGGCGTATCGTCGCCTGATATGGCCTCGCTCATTCGCCTGCCAGTTCCCGCCGACTTCGTCCTCGCCCGGGATGTGTGCTCGTACGGCTACTTCCTGCTCGAGCCCAACCACTGGGACCCGTCGACGCACGTGTTCCGGACGACGATCGATCTCGGCGATCGGGCCGTGACGTTTCGCATCAAGCAGGGCGAGACTCCCGAGCGGACGCCGACGTACCGCACGATCCGCGTCGATAAGGGCAAGCCCCTCGCGGTACGACCGGATGTGCCGCTCACCGCGGCCGAAAAGACCACCGCCAAGCGGGCGATCGAGCGGATGCTGCACCTCAACGAGACCCAGGAACGCATCGGCGAGTTTCACCGGCTCGACAAACGCTTCAAGCCCTCCGGGCGCGGCCGGCTGATGCGATCGCCCACGCTCTTCGAGGATGTGCTCAAGACCGTCACGAGCTGCAACGTCCAGTGGCCGAGCACGATCATCATGAACCGGCGGCTGTGCGAGGTGGTGGGGCGGGAATCGGCCAGCGGACTGCACGCGTTTCCCACGGCCGAGCACGTGGCCAAGACCCGCGTGGCGAGCCTGCGGGCACGCTGCCGCGTCGGCTATCGCGACGCGCGGATCGTCGAGCTTTCCCGTATGTTCGCGACCGGCGAGATCGACGCGGCGTGGATCGAGAACCCCGCCACCCCCGACGAGGACTTGTGGGACGCGATGCTCGAATGGCCCGGCATCGGTCCCTACGCCGCGGCGAACATCATGCAGCTCCTCGGGCGATACCACCGGCTGCCGCTGGATACCGAGAGCGTCCGCCACGGACGCAACGTGCTCGGGTTCACCGGCTCGAGCGCGAAGGTGATGAAGAAAGTGAACCGGTACTTCGAGCCCTTCGGCGAGCACCGCTTCCGCAGCTACTGGTTCGAGCTCTGGGAGTTCTACGAGCGCAAGCGCGGCCCGGCGTGGACGTGGGAGCGAGAGACGACGGGGAAGACGTTCACGGCGAGCCAGCTGGCGGAGTAACAGGCTCTCGCGGAGGCGCAGAGGAAGGCGGATGGGGTATGGACTTGCGGATATGGCAAACGCTGGCCGAGCCCTCGAACGAGGAACTCGTCCGTCTTGCGATGGCGACCGACGCGGGCGACGTGGCGGCGGTGGCGCGCCTGCGGAAGCTGTGCCCGGATGCCGAGGTGGTGCGGGCGGCGCTGATGCTGGCCGAGGCGCGCCGGAAGGCCGTGCCGAAGTTCGGGGCCGAGCGGGCCGCGACGCTTTGGGCCGATCCGCAGGGCGTGGAGATGGCCAGTTCGCTCGCGGTCGCGGAGCACAAGGGCGGTCGCATCGAGGCGGTGGCTGGTGGCGCTCCCGTTCACGACCTGTGCTGCGGAGTGGGCGGAGACACGATCGGCATGTACGACGCCGGGGTGAGCGTCCACGCGTTTGACGCCGATTCTGTGCGTGCATGGATGACGGGAATGAACTGTGGCGCGCCTGTGTCGTGCGCAAGAGTGGAGGAACTGGAGGAACTCGCTGACGCCGCGCACATCGATCCGGCTCGACGGAGTGAACAAGGCGCGCGGTCGTGGCGACTGCAGGACCTTCGGCCGGGCCCGGACGTGATCGGGGGTCTGATCGCGCGATATGTCAGCGTTGGTGTGAAGTTGAGCCCGGGCGTGGACGTCGAAGACCTTCCGGCGGAGTGGAGAGTGAACGGGGCCGAGGTTGAGTACATCTCCGAAGATGGCCGGATGACGCAGGCGGTGCTGTGGACCGGGGCGCTGGCTCGGCCGCTCGCGGCTAGAGAAGCATGCCTCCGGAGCGCGACGATGTTCCGTGGGGGACATTTCGTGTCGAGCATTGAACGCGCGGAAAGCCCCGATCCACCGGTGAGGCCGGTCGCCAGGTTTCTGGCCGAGCCCGATCCCGCCGTGGAACGCGCGAAGCAACTTGCTTGGGTGTGCGGGCTCACGGAAGGCGGGGTGATTCATCCCGGACTGGGGTTGATCACTTCCGACCGAACGGTGGACATTCCGGCGCTGACCTGGTTCGAGGTGCTCGCCGAGATGCCGTGGAACGAGAAGCGGGTGAAGGCCGCGCTGGAGGAGCGCGGGGCGGGGATCGTGGAGGTCAAGACTCGCGGGAAGGCGGTGGATCCGGATGCCGTGCAACTGGCGCTGCGCGGGCGCGGCGAAGAGCGGCTGACGGTGTTCGTGCTGCGATTTGATCGCGCCCTGCGGGCGATCATTGCCCGCAGAGCGTGAGGGTCACTCGCTGACATAGGTCCACGAGGAGTCCGGGTTGTATTCCGCCATGCCGCCCGCGATGCTCGCCGTGTCGGTGCCGAGGTCCTTCTGGAAGACCTTCCCGTTGGCGCCGACGAGGAAGGTCATGGTGCCGGACTTGGCGTACTTGGCGGGGTAGGCGACGAGGGCGAATCCGGCGATCATGTGGTTGTTGATGATGTAGTCGTGGGCTCCGCCGGGCGCGGATGCGCCTTGGCGGGTGAGGATCCTGAAGACGTAGCCGTGGTAGGGCTTGGGCTCGTCGAGGCGCTGTGCGCCGCCGTCGAGGTAGCCGGTGGCGCGGGCCTGCGCGATGAGCGGGCCGAGGGGACTTTCCTTCTCGCCCGTGGCGGTGGGCCAGTACAGCCCATCGCGCTGGCGGTCGGCGGAGGCGAGACGCTGGGCGTATTCCAGCACGTCGTCGTTGTTGGTGTCCTCGGCGTAGTACTCGTACTGGGCCTGCACATAGGCGCGGCAGACGGCGATGGTTGCCGCTTCGTTCTCGCCGATGTAGCGGGCGATGAGGGCCTGCTTGCCGCCGGCGGAGTCGAAGAACCAGCGGTCGTCCTTCTTCACCATCGCGGAGGCGAGGGGGAAGTTGTCGGCGCCGATGAACAGGCGGGCGCGGGCGTCGCCGTCGGGGACGATTCGGTGGTAGGCGTCGTGCTGCGTGCGGAAGAAGTCGGCCATGGAGGCGTTCCTGGCCGCGTCGGGGGTGACGAGATCACTCTCGGGCAGGCCGACGATTCGGGCCATTCCGGGGAGGTCTTTGGCGGTCGAGGCAAGGTAGAGCGCCTGCACAGCTTCCTCGGGAGAGGAGTAGGTCGGTTGACCGGCGAGCGGCGCGGGGTCGGCGGATGTCGCGGCCTGCGCGTTGGCCTGCGCGTCGTAGTGGCTTGGGGTTGTGGTGCTGGATGAGCAGCCGACGAGGCCCGCGAGCGTGATGGCAAGGAGGGTGGAGCGTGTCATGGGATGGACCTCAGATGATGGTGCGCGGGTGGTCAGCGGCGGCCCTTGCCGTCGTCCTTCTTCTGCGGTTGGGATGGGCGGACATAGGGCGGCGGGCTGGGACGCGTGGCCGCGGGCGGGGGCGGGGAGACTCGGACCGGCGGCGGAGCGACCTTCGCGGGCTGCGGGCGCACGGTCTGGCCGGGCTCGATGTGCGTGTCGCCGGGGGGACGCGTGACCGGCGCGGGCGCCGGGGAGGGCCTCACGGTCTGGCCGGGATCGCGATGGGTGTCGCCCGCGGGGCGCGGCGTTGGTGACGGCTGCGGTGTAGGCGAAGGAGCCGGTCTGGGGGTCGGCGCGGGCTTTGCTTCCGGGGTGGGAGCTGGCGTTGGTTTTGGCGAAGCCGTTGGCGGGGTTGGCCGCGACGGACGCCCGGGCTGGCCGCGGTCGTCGCGCGGACGCGTGACGAGCGGCGGCGCGGTGGGTGTGCCGGGGGAGCGACCGCGGTCGATGCCGGTGGGCGTGTGGATGACGGTTGGCGTGGGCGCGTGGGTCTCGCCGTGGTTGCGTCCGCGGAAGCGGTCGAACTCCGATGGGTGAACCATGCGGCGGCCGGGGAGCGTGATGGGCTTGTGCTCGTCGCGGCGCCAGACGGTGGGGGGCGGCGCGGGGTGGTCGCCGCGATGGGGCTCGAAGTCGTGGCGCGGCCGGATGAAGCGGTCGTGCTCGACGATGTAGTGATCGCGCCAGTGGTTCCACGTCCATCCGGGGCGGTAGCACCAGAAGTGGAACCAGTCGATGTCGAGATCAAACCAGATGCCGCAGCGATAGCCGAAGCCGAAGGAGATGGAGGGGCCGTACACGGGGGGCTGGTAGTAGACGATCGCGGGGTCGTAGACGGGGACGTAGATGATCTCAGGGTTCGCGGGGACGATGCGGATGACCTGCTCCTCGATGAGCATCTGCTGCTGCGGCGTGGAGACGAGGCTGCCGACGGTCTGGGCCCTTGCGCGCTGGCGCTGGATGGACTGCATGACGTCGCTGGGCTGGGTGATGAAGGCCTGGCCGAGCTGCTGGGTCCAGTCGAGGCTCTGGTCCATCATCTCGATGACGCTGGGGTAGTGGGCGACGGCCTTGACGCTGGGGTCCCAGTCCTGCTGCTCGATCTGGGCGTCGCTCGCGCCGGCGCGGACGAGCCGCGCGGCCTTCACGACGTCCACGGGATATGTGGACGCGGGGAGGATTTGTGCGATGAGCGCATCGGGGTACAGGGCAATCGCGCCGACGAGGGTGTCGAGTTGCTCGGTCGTGAGCGCGGGGAAGGCCTCGGCTGAGGCGACCTGCGGCACGATGGCGGGCGGCTGGTATACCTGGGCGTGGGCGGCGGCGGCGAGGATTGCCGCGGTCGCGAGGGCGGACGTGGGTCGGAAGAGGCTTGCGTAGCGATTCACGGGAAGCTCCTTGCGGCAGGCCCGCAGGGCGCGGGCGCTCTGAAGAGAATCGCGACAGAAGACTAACGGGACCGCGTGAGGCCGAAGTGAAAAGCGATAGGGCAGAATTCCCCGTTCACGCATCGGAATGCGGGCGAACGGACAGCGACCGGCCATGCCTGAGCGCAGCGGGCTTTTCATCGTGCCCCGAATGGGGCTGGGGCAACTACCGAGTTGCGGCTGCGGGAGCCTTGGCGATGACCACAGGCTTGCCGCCGGCGTGTGCGAGGGCTCGCGCGGGGTGGGAGGCGGGGAGCATGTCGCGGTAGTCCTGGATGGCGGTGACCGTCCAGCCAGATGTGCCCGCGGCGCCCGTGCCGCGCAGGGCGGTGATCGCCCGGGCGGCGGCGGCCGCGCCGGTGACGGTAGTGATCATGGGGATGTTCAGGCGGACGGCGGAGGCGCGGATGCGGCCCTCATCGGTCTTCCAGCCTGTGCGGGTGGGCGTGTTGATGATGAGCTGGATCTTGCCGTCGGCCATGAGGTCGAGGACGTGGCCGCGCAGGCCGGTGGCGATCTTGGGGAGGATCGTGCACTCGATGCCGCTGGCGCGGAGGTGCTCGCCGGTGCCCTGGGAAGCAAAGAGCGTGAGGCCGAGGGCCTGGAGCTGGCGGGCAACGGGGTGGACCTTCGAGCGATCCTGCGTGCGGACGGAGATGAAGACGTTGCCGGAGGTGGGAAGGACGACGCTTGCGGCGAGCTGAGACTTGGCGAAGGCGATCTCGAAGGACGTATCCGCGCCCATGACCTCGCCGGTGGAGCGCATCTCCGGGCCGAGGACTACGTCGACGCCGGGGAACTTGCCGAAGGGGAAGACGACCTCTTTGACGGAGAAGTAGGGGAGCAGGGCCGCGCCGTCCTTGGTGGCGACTTCCTGCGCTCCGAGTTCGGCGAGCGACTTGCCCATCATGACTTTGGCGGCGAGGCGGGCCCACGGCATCTGCGTGGCCTTGGCGACGAAGGGGACGGTGCGCGAGGCGCGGGGGTTGACCTCGAGGACGAAGATCTGATCGTCCTTGATGGCCAGCTGGGCGTTCATCAGGCCGTTGATGCTCAGGGCCTTGGCGAGTGCGCGGCCCATGTCCTCGATGCGGCGCACCATTGGTTGCGAGAGCGAGTACGGCGGGATGGTGCAGCAGGAGTCGCCGGAGTGGATGCCGGCCTCTTCGATGTGTTCCATGACGCCGGCGATGAGGGCTTGGGGGGGAAGTGACGCCCCCCCACCAGTGACGGAGTGACCGAGTGACGAAGTGGGGAAGTCGGCGATGACGTCGACGTCGACTTCGGTGGCGTCGGAGAGGAAGCGGTCGATGAGGACGGGTGCGGATTCGAGGTCGGACGCGGCGAGGCCGGTGGTCATGTAGTGGCGGAGGGCGCGCTCGTCGGAGCAGATTTCCATGCCGCGGCCGCCGAGGACGTAGGAGGGGCGGACGAGGACGGGGTAGCCGATGCGGGCGGCGATCTCGACGGCTTGCTCGGTGGAGCGGGCGATACCCGACGGGGGCTTCTGGAAGCCGAGATCGGAGAGGAGCTTGTCGAAACGGTTGCGGTCTTCGGCGAGGTCGATGGAATCGACGCTGGTGCCGATGATGGGGACGCCGGCGTTTTGCAGGCCGTGGGCGAGGTTGAGGGGGGTTTGGCCGCCGAACTGGACGATGGCGCCCATCACGAGTGACGGAGTGACGGAGTGACGAAGTGAGGGAGTGGAAGAGAGTGGAGCGCCGTTGAGGCGTTCGATGACATTCAGGGTGTCTTCGAGCGTCAGCGGCTCGAAGAACAGCAGATCACTCGTGTCGTAGTCGGTGGAGACCGTCTCCGGGTTGGAGTTGATCATCACCGACTCGATGCCGAGTTCGTCGGCGGCGAAGGCCGCGTGGCAGCAGCAGTAGTCGAACTCGATGCCTTGGCCGATGCGGTTGGGGCCGCCGCCGATGATGATGACCTTGGGGGTCTGCGTGATGCGGATTTCGTCTTCGGGCTTCTCGGGGCCGTTGTTGCTCTCGTAGGTGGAGTAGAAGTACGGCGTGACGGCCTCGAACTCGGCGGCGCAGGTGTCGACAAGTTTGTAGACGGGCTCGATGCCCTGGGCCTTGCGGTGGGCGCGGACTTTGAGGATGGTGTCGGGGTTGATGTTGCCGTGGTAGAGGTTCGCGAGCTGCGGATCGGAGTAGCCGAGGCGCTTGGCCTGCGCGAGGACTTCGCGCGGCAGAGACTCGAGGGTCTTGTGGGCGAGGAGCTGTTCTTCGAACTCGACGAGGCGGGCGAGCTGGTCGATGAACCACGGGTCGATGTTGGTGATCTCGTGGATGCGCTTCGCGGTCCAGCCGAGCTTCATGGCGTAGCGGATGTAGTAGAGACGCGCCTGGCCGGGGACCGCAAGTTTGTGGGAGAGCTTTTCATCGGGGATCGGCCACTCGACGGCCTCGCCGTCGGCGGTGCGGACAGGGCCTTGACCGTCGGCGTCAACTTGTGCCGTGCCGCCGGCACGGACGGCCGCCAGCCACTTGTCGTTGCGGTCGAGGCCATAGCCGAACCGCTTGACCTCCATTGAGCGGATGGCTTTCTGGAAAGACTCCGCGAAGGTGCGGCCGATGGCCATGGCCTCGCCGACGGACTTCATCTGCGTGGTGAGCGTCTGTTCGGCCTCGGGGAACTTCTCGAATGTGAAGCGCGGAATCTTGGTGACGATGTAGTCGATCGCGGGTTCGAAGCAGGCGCTGGTGGTGCCGGTGATGTCGTTGCGCAGCTCGTCGAGCGTGTAGCCGATGGCGAGCTTGGCGGCGATCTTCGCGATGGGGAAGCCGGTGGCCTTGGAGGCGAGGGCCGAGGAGCGCGACACGCGCGGGTTCATCTCGACCACCACCATGTGGAACTTGCCGTCCTTTGGCTTGGGATCGACGGCGAACTGAACGTTGGAGCCGCCGGTCTCGACGCCGACGGCCCGCATGATCGCGAGCGATGCGTCGCGCATCGCCTGGTATTCCTTGTCGGTGAGCGTCTGGATGGGGGCGACGGTGATGCTGTCGCCGGTGTGCACGCCCATCGGATCGATGTTCTCGATGCCGCAGACGATGATGCAGTTGTCCTTTTTGTCGCGGACGACCTCGAGCTCGTACTCCTTCCAGCCGAGGACGGACTGGTCGATCTGGACCTGGCCGATCATGCTGGCGCGCAGGCCGCGCTGCACGATGTCGTCGAACTCCTCGGCGTTGTAGGCGATGCCGCCGCCGGAGCCGCCGAGAGTGAAGGCGGGGCGGATGATGGCGGGAAGGCCGATCTCCTTGAGGAAGGCGCGGGCGTCTTCGAGGGTCTGGACGGTCTTGGCCTTGGGCATCTTGAGGCCGAGGCCCTCGACGATGTCCTTGAAGACCTGGCGATCCTCGGCGCGGTGGATGACGGTGCGGTTGGCGCCGATCATCTCGACGCCGAACTCCTGCAGGATGCCGTCGTCCCAGAGCTTGCAGGCGCAGTTGAGGGCGGTCTGCCCGCCGAGGGTGGGGAGCACGGCGTGGATCGGGTCGCCGATGTCCTTCTGCTTCTGGAGGATCTTGCGCACGGCCTCGGGGGTGATGGGCTCGATGTACGTGCGATCGCTGAACTCCGGGTCGGTCATGATCGTGGCCGGGTTGGAGTTCACCAGGACCACGCGATACCCCTCGGCCTTCAGGGCCTTGCAGGCCTGGGTGCCGGAGTAGTCGAACTCGCACCCCTGGCCGATGACGATCGGGCCGGAGCCGATGATGAGGATGGTCTGGATGTCGGTGCGTTTTGGCATGTCTCTCCGCCGCAAAGGGGCCGCGTGCGCAAACTGGGTGAGGGTACGCGAGCACCTCGAGGAGTCCAGCGTGGGCGGGCTTTCACGATCGGAACTCAGGCTTCCGACAGGCGGCAGCAGGCGTTGATCAGCGCGATGTGCGAGTATGCCTGCGGGTAGTTCCCCAGCGGGCGTCCCGAGATGGTGCACCGCTGCTCTGGGTACAGGCCGAGCGGCCCGGCCTGTCGGGCGTATTCGTCGAGCAGGGCCCGGGCCTCATCGGTGCGTCCTGCCAGGTGCAGGGCCTCGATGAGCCATCCCGTGCAGATATGGAATCCCCCTTCCACGCCGGGCAGCCCATCGTCGCATCGATAGCGCAGAACCGTGCCGTTCTCGAAGAGCCCCGTCTGCACGGCGCGAATCGTGGCGTCGAAACGAGGATCGTCGGGCGCGACAAGGCCCGTGAGCCCAACGGCCAGGCACGCCGCGTCGAGGGCGGGTTCGCCGTAGGCGGTGGTGAAGGATCCTGCCCCCGCCGGCCCCGCCTCGGCGCGGCGTGCCGGGAGCCATCCGTTGGCGAGGATGTCGGCACGGATCTCGTCGGCGAGCGCGGCGTCGGCGGCGTGCACCGGCTCGCCGCTGACGCGCCTGGCGTGGAGCGCGCGGGTGAGCGTGAACCAGCACATGGCCTTCGAGTGCACGTGGTGGCGCATCGGGCCGCGGATCTCCCAGATGCCGTGATCGGGCTCGTTCCAGCGCATCCTGACGGCCCCGCACATCTGCTCGAGCATGCGCCACTGCTCGGGCGTGAGCGGCGATCCGGCCCCACCGGTCTCGGCGAGCATCGCGATGAGATCGGCGACGACGCCGAAGACATCCAGCTGGACCTGGTGGGCCGCGCCGTTGCCGACGCGGACCGGGCGGCTGTCGCCATATCCCGGCAGGCCGGAGATGTCGCCCTCCTGCCCGAGTTCGCCGCCGAGGACGGTGTACAGCGGGCGCAGGCGTTCGGGGCCGGAGAGGTCTTCAAGGATGGTCGCGAGCCAGTCGAGGTAGCGCAGGGCGGGGCCGGTGCACCCCAGGCGGACGAGCGCGGCGGCGGACATGGCCCCATCGCGGATCCAGCAGAAGCGGTAGTCCCAGTTTCGCACGCCGCCAAGCTGCTCGGGCAGGCTGGTGGTGGCCGCGGCACAGAACGCGCCGGTGGGGCCGTAGCAGAGCGACTTGAGCACCAGCGCGCTGCGGCGGACGAGGTCTGGGTGGAGCGCGGGCAGGCGGAGCGAGGCGGCCCAGGATTCCCAGAATCGGCGGGTGGCGGTGCGGCGAACGGGCTCATCGATGTTCGCCGCCCGCGTGCCGGTGGCACCGAAGCGCAGCTCCAGCACCAGCGGCGCGCCCTGCGCGATGTCCACGCTCGCGACCGCCGTCTGGTGCGGGCCGTCGTCCTGGATCGTCCACGCCACGCCGGGGGCTCGCAGCGCGACGGGATCGAGCGTTCCCTCGACGACGAGCCCGTCGTCGGCGATGCGCAGGCGTGCGCAGCCGCGCCCAAAGTCAAATCGCGGGGCGAAGCGGATGATCACCCGACCGGCGCCCTCGACTCGGCGGACGAGATCGGTCCGGCCGGCCCGCTGGAACGGGCGGCCGGCGGAGCAGTCGAGGTAGTCGATCACGCTCAGGCCGCCGTAGTCGGTGCGAAGCGTGAAGGTGTCGTGCTCGTACCCCCGGGAGACGGGAGAGCGTCCGTCGGCCGGGGCGATCTCGAAATAGCCCGCGGGCGGGCCGCCGAGGAGCGACGCGAACGTCGGGGCGGAGTCGAAGCGGGGGGTGCACATCCACACGACGCGCCCGGCCGGATCGAGCAGTGCGCCGGTGCGCTGGTCGGAGAGCAGGGCCAGCTGGTCGATGGGGATGAGGCGGCGCTCGGTCGCGTGGCGGGCGCGTGCGGAGGCGAGGGATTCGAGGAACGCACGGACATCGTCGGTGTCACGGACCCGGAACTGGGCGAGGGTCGGCCCCGGGCCGACGTGGACGCCGACATCCGAAGGGCGAAGGGTCGCGAAGGCGTCCTGATCGGTGAGATCGTCGCCGATGAACACGGCGGCATGGGCGTTGACGCGTTCGACGAGCCACCGCAGGGCGCGGCCCTTGTCGGCGCGGACAAGCCCCGCCTCGATGACCATGAGACCCTCGCGGAGCACGGGGCAGTTCTGGCGCAGGATCTCGGTGCGGACGCGCTCGCGTATGCGGGCGTGCGAGTCGGGGTTCACCAGCCGATAGTGCACGGCGACGCCGGAGGGCTTGGGCTCAACGATCGCGCCGTCGAACTCCGAGGCGATCCGGGAGAGCTCGGCGGTGAGCGTTTCGATGTGCGCGGGGTCGGCGGCGGCGGACCCGGGCCAGGACGGGGGCATCTCCGCCCCGTGCCCGCCGATGAGGAACAGGTTGGGTGCAAGACCCAGCCGGCCGACCAGATCGGGGCGGGCGCGGCCCGACACCACGGCGGCGTGGGTGGACTCCGTGCGGGCGAGGGCACGCAGCGCGGCCACGCTCCGCTCGTCGCCCGTGGCGTCCTCCGGGCGTGCGGCGATCGGGGCGATTGTGCCGTCGAAGTCGCACGCAACGAGCAGGATTGGGGCGGTCGCCAGGCGGGAAATCGCGTCTTGGAGCGGCGGATGGTTCACTCGTCGATGGCCCCGAGAAAGTCGGCCGCCCAGACGTGAACATCGTGTCGACGGACGACCATGCGCAGGATAGCCATGCGTTGGCGGGCGTCCTGTCTCGGGAGCGTGAGGGCCGTGCGGATCGAGTGGGCAAGGCCGTCGACATCGCGGGGATTGACGAGCAGGGCCCGGCGGAGCTCGCGGGCGGCCCCCGCAAACTCACTGAGCACAAGCACCCCGCCGAGGTCCGGTCGTGAGGCGATGAACTCCTTGCAAACTAGGTTCATGCCGTCACGAAGCGGCGCGACGAGCATGATGTCGGCCGCGCCGTACCAGGCGACGAGCTCATCGCGCGGGAGATTTCTGCGAAAGTAGTGGACGGCGACGCGACCGGGCTGGCTGTGCTCGCCGTTGATTCGGCCGACGGAGCGCTCGACGGCGTCGCGCAGCTCTCCATAGTCGGGAACGCTCTGACGGCTGGGGACCGCGACCTGGACGAGCACGTGCTTGTCCACGCTCACATCGCGCTGATCGAGCATGGCCTCCCACGTGTGCAGGCGGAGCTCGATGCCCTTGGTGTAGTCCAGGCGATCCACGCAGAGGATGATCTTGCGGTTGAAGCCGATCTGCTTGCGGATCTGCCGGGACCGGGCGATGGTGTCGGGGCTCTCGGCGAGGGTGTTGAAATCGTCGAAGTCGATCGAGATCGGGAAGGCCCCCACGCGCACGCTTCGGCGGCCCACCGAAAGCTCGGCGTCGGTGCCGTCGGCCCCGCCGTACGCACGGGCGAGACGGGCGAAGTTGCGAGCGTCGGCCTGGATCTGGAAGCCGACGAGGTCGGATCCGAGCAGGCCCTCGAGAATCTGCGTCCTCCAGGGCAGCCAGGCGAAGAGCTCCTCGGGCGGGAACGGGATGTGCAGGAAGAACCCGATCTTCACGTCGTCGCGGAGCTCGCGCAGCATGCGGGGCACGAGCAGCAGGTGAAAGTCGTGAACCCACACCACGTCTCCGGGGCGGCAGGTGCGGGCGGCGGCCCGGGCGAATCGCTGGTTCACCTCGACATATGCCCGCCACCAGTGGCGGTGGAACTCGGGCGTGCGGATCGCGTCGTGGAAGAGCGGCCAGAGCGTGCGGTTGCCGAATCCGTGGTAGTAGTCGCGGATGTCTGAGTCGGAGAGCGCCACCGGGCGCATCCGCACGCCCTCATGCTCGAACAGGCGCGAGCGGCGATCCGCCGAGCCGCACCACCCCACCCACGACCCGCGCCGCTTTCGGGCGACGGGCAGCAGCGCGGTGACCAGCCCACCGGGGCTGACGTCCCATCGATCGCGATCCGACCCGCCGCCGGCACGGGAGCGCTGGATGGGAAGTCGATTGGCAACAACGACAACTCGGCGATCTCGCGGCATGGTGTGCTTTCCTGAGGGTTCGCCGAGGGCGGGGGTGTGCGGAGACGTGGTGTGGGGATGCGACCCCCGCAAAGGGGGCGTGGGGCCGCACATCCAACAGACTCTACCCCCGTAGTCGCCCGCAGGTTCCGTGGTTCCCGGACTTTTTTTCGGGTGCGCAGAACTGTGCATGCCATCGCGTCGATGGCGGAGAGTCATGCTCGCGATTGGTCTCAGTCCCGCCTTCACCGAGTCGTTCGGTCTGCGCTGGCTCGCTCGGCACCAGGCCGACGTTGCCACGTCGATCGAGCGGCTCTCGACGGGGAAGAAGATCAACCGGGCCTCCGACGATCCGGACGGGTTTGTCGCCTCCGAGAGTCTCAAAGGCGAGCAGAAGCAGGTGCTGGCGAAGATCTCGGTGAACAACCGCGAGGCGATCCGCTTCTCGGCCATCGACGGCGCACTCTCGACCGTGCAGGACCTGCTGACGGACCTGACGTCGGCTTTCACCACCGCCGCCAACACCGCGGGCCTGAGCGGCGACGATCGCGTCGGCCTGCAGACCGAGGTGAACTCGATCGTCGACACGCTTGGCGATCTGGCCAACACCACGGTGTTCAACGGCGAGCAGATCCTGCAGGGCTACATCGGGGCCTCGGCGAGCGACGCTTCGGGCAAGAATCTCGCGGGCTCGCTGGCCGCGCTGCGGACGGGGGGAAAGATGAGCGTGATCGGCGGCGACCTCGAGGCCGGACAGGCGTTTGTCAAAGGCTTGGCGAGTTCGATCACCGCCAGCCGGGCCGGCGCGGGGGCGAATCAGCGGCGGCTGGAGCACGAGACCAACGCCCTGATGACGCAGAACGAGAACCTCTCGGCGGCGATCTCGGAGATCGTGGACACGGACTATGCCAGCGAGGTGGGGAGCCTTGTACGTTCACAGACGCTCGCCGAGGCGGCCACATTCGCTGTTGAGGCGGCCCGGAACATGCAGGCCGAGACGGTGCTCTCGCTGATCCGCAGCCAGCCGCTGGTGAAGGCAGGCGACGCGAGCGAGGAGAAGGGGCCGCGCTCGATTGGTTGACGGCCGCGGCGAACTCGGAGCCGCGCAACTCTCGGATACTATTGTCGCGAATGCGGCCCGTGAAATGATGGCGGCCGACGGAAAGGTCCACGGATCGGACGATGCTGGTTTCCCAAGCCCACTCGTTCACGCAGCAGGCCCGGCTGGCGATCACGCTGGCGTGGGTCGCGGGCTATACGAACATTCTGACGATCCTGACGTGCGGCGAGGTCACGAGCCATGTTTCGGGGCGCGTCTCGCAGTGGGGGCTGGATCTGGTTGAGGGCAAGTGGGCCCTGATGATCTTCACGTCGTGCCTGCTGCTGGCGTTCATCGCGGGGGCGATGCTGTCGGCGTTCTGCACGGAGACGGGCCGAAGGCGCGGGTGGGAGTCGATCTATGTGCTGCCGATGGCGGTGCAGGCCGCGCTGCTGGCGGGGTTTGCGGTGTTCGTGGGGCTTCAGGATCCAAGAGCGCACGCGTCGGGGTGGATGCTGTACGCGATGACGGGGCTGGCGTCGGCGGCGATGGGGCTGCAGAACGCGACGATCACGAGGATCTCGGGGGGCGTGGTCCGGACGACGCACATGACGGGCGTGTTCACCGACCTTGGGCTTGAGACGGTGCAGTTCCTGTACTGGCTGCGCGACCGCAACCGGGACAGTCCTCCGCTTCCGACGCGGGCGCTGGTGCACAGCGTGAGGGTGCATCCGACGGCGCTCCGCCTGACGATGCTGGGATCGGTCGTTGGCTCCTTTGCGCTCGGCGCCGGGCTCGGCGCGGCCGCGTTCGACCATTTCCCGTCGTGGGCGATGGTCCTGCCCGTGTCGTTCCTTCTGTGGATCATCATCCACGACATCCGGGTGCCGATCTGCGAGATCGAGCCCTCGGAGTCGTTTGGCGGCGCGACCGGGATAAACCTGCCGGATTCGATCGCGGTGTTCCACCTGCGAAAAGACACGGGCCGGCGCGGCAAGGTCCAGCGCCTTCCGGACCTGCTGCGGTGGTGTGAGGGGCTTCCGGCGGAGCGTCGGATCGTGATCCTCGACCTTGGCGATGTGTCGGTGCTCGATGCCAACGCCGCGCTGGAACTGCGGGCGCTGATGAAGCAGTCGGCGGCCCGTGGGCGCCGGCTGGTGATCTCGGGACTCAGCGGCGAGCAATACCACGCCATGCGCCAGGCCGGCGCGGGGGATGCGCTGGACCCGACCAACGTGTGCCCGGACTTGGAACTGGCGATCGCGAGGGGGCTGATGCTTGCGGAAGCGCGGCCGCGCGAGGATTAGTGGCTTGCCGCGGGCGGGGGCGTGGCGGGATGGGCCGGGCCGCCGTTCCCGTTGGGAGCGCCGACGACCTCGCGGGCCTTCTTGAGGGCCTCGTCGAGATTGTCGAAGATGTTCTCCAGTCCAATCTCTTTGTCCATGCCGGCCTTGACCATCTCGAAGAGCGGGTGGGCGTGCACGCCGCCGAGGAGGAGGAGCGTCTTGTGCGCCACGCAGCGCCGGTGGAACTCGCGGAGGGCGTTGAGACCGGTGGCGTCGATGTGGGGGACGTAGCGCATGCGGAGGATGAGGACCTTGGGCGGGCGTTCGAGCTGGTCGAGGGCATCGCGGAGGTTGTTGGCCACGCCGAAGAAGAAGGGGCCGTTGATCTCGTAGACCTCGACGGCGCGCGGGATGCGTTTTTCGGAGACCTTGCCGGGGTCCTTGGCGTCGGGCGTTTCGGGCTCCTGGCCCTCGTCGATGTCGGTGCTTATGCCGCCCGCGACAGTGGAGACCTGGGCCATGCGGCGCATGAACAGGATGGACGAGAGCAGGATGCCGGTGCCCACGGCGATGGTGAGGTCGAAGAGCACGGTCAGGCCGAAGGTGGTGAGAAGGACGAGTACGTCGGGCTTTGGCGCGCGGAGCAGGGCCCGGAAGTGCTCGAGTTCGCTGACCTTCCAGGCGACCATGACGAGAATGGCCGCCAGCGAGGCGAGCGGGACGGCCTTGGCTAGAGGCGCGAGGGCGACCATGAAGAGCAGGATGAACACGGCGTGCAGGATGCCGGCGACGGGGGTCTTGGCACCGCTGCGGATATTCGCGGCGGTGCGGGCGATGGCCCCAGTGGCGGGCAGACCGAAGAACAGGGCGCTGGCGATGTTGGCCGTGCCCTGGGCGACGAGCTCCTGATCGGAGCGGTGGCGGTAGCCCGTCATGCCGTCGGCGACGACTGCAGAGAGGAGGCTTTCGATGGCGCCGAGGAAGGCGATGGCGGAGGCGGAGGGGATGAGTTCTCGCACCATCTGCCATGACATCGCGGGGAAGTGGGGGGCCGGGAGGTTGGAGGGAATGCCTCCGAACCGCGTGCCGATGGTCTCGACGAGCGGGCGCGTGTGCACGCCGTCGAAGGCTTCCTTCGTGGTGGACCAGCCCATGAGCATCACGACGAGTGAGCTCAGACCGACGGCGACAACGGCCGCGGGAACCCGGGGCGCGATCCGACGCATCAGCGAGAGAATGATGAGCGACCCGAGCGCGATCCCCGCCGAGTGCCAGCTCACCGTGCGCCAGGCGTTGGCGAAGAGCTCGATCTTGCCGACAAAGTCCGCGGGGATGGTGGCGGGGGTGCCCTCGGGCGTCAGGATCGTCAGGCCGAAGAAGTCCTTGATCTGCGAGGCGAGGATGACGGTGCCGATGCCGGCGGTAAAGCCGGCCGTGACGGGATAGGGGACGAACTTGATGACCCCGCCGAAGCGGAACGCTCCGAGCAGGATCAGGATCACTCCGGCCATGCAGGTGGCCAGGACGAGGCCCTCGTAGCCGTGGGCCGCGCAGATGCCGAAGACCAGCGGCATGAACGCGGCGGTGGGCCCGCCGATCTGCACGCGTGAGCCGCCGAGCGCGGAAACGAGGAAGCCGGCGATGACGGCGGTGAAGAGGCCCATGGCCGGGGGCGTGAGCCAGGGGTGGATGGCCGCGAGTTGGTCGGCGACGCTCTGGGGAATGCTCGCGATGCCGAGGGCCATGGCCAGCGGCAGGGCGATGACGGCGACGGTGAGGCCGCCGCCGAGATCGGAGAGAAATGTCCTGGCTCCGTACCCCTCTCGCAGGCAGATCACGAGCTTGGGGGTATGGCGTTCACGCCATGAGGAGACGGGCACGCGGGCTCCTTCTTTGCCTGTGCAAGCAAGGGTCGGTGAGGACGGTATCGGATGGCGGGGTGGGTTGTCCAATAGTTCCGATGCGGGCACGCGGGGTGGGGCCTGTCTCGGCATGGCGGACCGTGGGCCAGTATGATCCCGGGCGATTCAGGTAAGGAGGCTTTTCATGCTGGAACCGCGCCGATTCGGGCTGCTGGCCGCGTTGATGTCGTCGATTGCTTTGGCCGCGGCCGAGCCGCCAGCGGTGGTTGCACCGGACGGCAATGGGGGAAAAGTCCCCGCGCCGCAAACAGCGGAAAATCCCAAGCCCGTGGGCGAGCGCCGCGCGGCCGAGCTGCTCAAGGGGGTGAAGGTCCTCCGCGATGTGGAGTACGCCAAGCCGGATGACCGGCCCGTGCGATTGGACCTGTACCTTCCCGAGGACGCCACAGGGCCGATGCCCGTCATCATCTGGGTGCACGGCGGCGGATGGATGCTCGGCTCGAAGACCAACTGCCCCGCGCTGCCGTGGGTGAAGGACGGATTCGCGGTGGCGAGCGTGGAGTATCGCCTGACCGATCGGGCCCCGTTTCCGGCGCAGATCCACGACTGCAAGGCGGCGGTGCGGTTCCTGCGGGCCCGCGCGAAGGAGTTCAACCTTGACCCGAAGCGGTTCGGGGCGTGGGGCGCCTCGGCGGGCGGGCATCTCGTCGCCCTGCTGGGCACCACGTGCGGAAATGCGGAGTGCGAGGGGGCGAACCTTGGCAATGCCGAGTGCTCATCCGGCGTGCAGTGCGTCTGCGACTGGTTCGGGCCGACGGACTTCCTGTCGTACGACTCAAAGCAGGCCGAGGTCTCGCCCATGCTCATCAAGCTGCTTGGTGGAAAGCTCAGCGAGAAGATGGACCTCGCAAAGCTCGCCAGTCCTGCGCTGCATGTCAAGAAGCCCACCGAGGGCAAGGCGGCCGAGTTCCCGCCCTTTCTGATCGTGCAGGGCGACCAGGACCCGCTGGTGCCGGATCAGCAGAGCCGCCTGCTCGCGGAGAAGCTCAAGGAGGCCGGCACGCCGCACGAGCTGGTCATTGTCCCGGGCGCGGGCCATGGATTTATGGGCACGCAGGCCAAGACCGAGTTCCAGCGCGTGCGCGACTTCTTCAAGAAGCAGCTCAAGGTCGGCGCGGCCACGCCTAGCGCTCCTACCGGGCGAAGCCCCGATCCGGCGGCAAAGGCCCCGACCCCCGCGGGTGAGGCCAAGCCCGGCTGAGGCTGCCGTCCGGGCGCGGCTTCGGGCGGCCACTATCGGACCTAACCTATTTCGACGAGCTTGTCCGATCCCGGGGCGGGGATCGGTCGTAGGACCGGCGTCGGTCGTGGCTCCCCGTTCCGGGGTGCGTATCCCGGCCTGAGCCAACCCGGGGAAGCGAATCGGCCGATGCTGGCCGATAGCCCATCGTCTGTTTCTCCAGCCCTCGCGTCCACGTCCACGCAGCCCAAACCGGAGCACGCCCGTATGTGCGGAATCGTCGCCTACCTCGGAACCAAGCCCGCCCAGCCGCTCCTGCTCGAGGGCCTCAAGCGCATGGAGTATCGCGGATACGACTCGTCGGGCATCGCCGTGATGGGCCCGAAGAACGAGATCTCGATTCTCAAGAAGGCCGGGCGCGTCGCCAACCTTGAGGAAGAGCTTGACGCGCACGGCCCGCTGCAGGGCACGATGGGCATGGGCCACACGCGCTGGGCGACGCACGGCGGGGTGAGCGATGTGAACGCGCACCCGCATAAGGCGGGCAAGAGCGGGATCGTGGTCATCCACAACGGGATCATCGAGAACTTCGCCGCGCTCAAGACGTGGCTGCAGGAGAAGGGGCACACGTTTGTGTCGCAGACAGACACGGAGGTGCTGGCGGGGCTGATCGCGGAGCTGTACGAGGGCGATCTGGAGACGGCCGTGCAGGCCGCGCTTCGCGAGGTGACGGGGGCGTACGCGATCTGTGTGATGTGCGAGAAGGAGCCCGACACGCTGGTGGTGGCCCGCAAGGGCGCGCCGCTGATGGTGGGCATCGGCGACGGCGAGTACATCGTGGCCTCGGACGGGTCGGCGATCATCGCGCACACGAGCCAGGCCTTCCCGCTCGACGACTACAACGTTGTGAAGATCACGCGGAGCGGGTTCCGGACCTCGACGACGACCAACGTCGCGGTGAACCCGAAGATCATGCAGCTCGAGATCGACCTGGCGCAGATCGAGCTGGGGCACTACGAGCACTACATGCTCAAGGAGATCTTCGAGCAGCCGCAGAGCATCCGCAACTGCATCTCCGGGCGCATCGACACCGTCGGTGGCAAGGTGGTGCTCGGCGGGCTGACGAACTTTGCGAAGGAGCTGACGCGGGCCAAGAAGGTCATCCTGACGGCGCAGGGCACGGCGTTGAACGCCGCCATGATCGGGCGGTATCTGCTCGAGGATCTCGCCAAGGTTCAGGCCCAGACGGAGTATGCCAGCGAGTTTCGCTATCGCAACCCGATCATCGAGGATGGGACGGTGGTGATCGCAGTGAGCCAAAGCGGGGAGACGGCGGATACCTTGGCCGCGCTGCACGAGGCGCGGGAACGCGGTGCGCTCTCGCTGGGCGTGGTGAACGTGGTGGGCTCGTCGATCGCGCGAGAGACGGATGCGGGTGTGTACCTGCGCGTGGGGCCCGAGATCGGCGTGGCGAGCACCAAGGCGTTCACGGGGCAGGTGGCGGTGCTGACGCTGGTGGCGCTGTTCATGGCGCGCCGGCGGCTGATGAGCGCGGACCAGTGCAGCGATCTGCTCGCGGCGATGGAGACGCTGCCGGCGAAGATCGAGCGGATCCTGGAGCAGGCCCCGCGGATCAAGCGTGTGACGGAGAAGTATGTCGGGCGCGACAACTGGCTCTTCCTCGGGCGCGGGTACAACTATCCGACGGCCCTCGAGGGTGCGCTGAAGCTCAAGGAGATCAGCTACATCCACGCCGAGGGCATGCCCGCGGCGGAGATGAAGCACGGGCCGATCGCCCTGATCAACGAGGGCATGCCCGCGGTGTTCATCGCCAACAAGGGGCGGCAGTACGAGAAGGTGCTCAGCAACATCCACGAGGTCCGGGCCCGCGGCGGGCACGTGATCGCCGTGGCGACCGAGGGCGACGAGCACATCCGCGAGCACGTGCAGGATGTGCTCTACATCCCCGATATCCCCGAACCGCTGAGCCCGATCCTCGCGGTGATTCCGCTGCAGCTCATGGCGTACTACGCGGCCCTTGCGCGTGGGCATGATGTGGACAAGCCGAGGAATCTGGCCAAGAGCGTGACGGTGGAGTGAGGCGGGCAGTACTCGCGCTAGCCTTGCGCATGCCCGCTGGTCATGAGTCTCGATTGACGCACGCCGTGGTGGTGCTCTGCCCCATGCAGGTCGAGCACGCGCGCGTGCATCATGAACTTCGTCGTGCCGGCCTCGATCGTGTTGCGTGCATCCAGACCGGCATCGGCCGCGAGGCCATTCTCCGCACGCTCGACACGCTCGCGCAGCCCGCTTTGGTCATTCTCGCCGGCGCGGCAGGCGGGCTCATTGCGTGTGAGGATGTTCCGCCAATCGCCAAGGCGATTGATGAGCACGGCCGATCGTGGACGCCGTTTGCCGCCGCTCCGGCCGGGGTGACCGTCATCGGCGTGGACACGATCATTTCGACGCCCGACGACAAGCGGGCCCTTGCCGCCCGCACCGGCGCGGCCATTGTCGACATGGAATGCCACGCCTTCGCCGCGCGATGCGAGGAAATGGGCGTGGCGTGGAGCGTTGTTCGGGGCGTGAGCGATACGCCCGAGGAGACGCTTCCGCACGAGGTTCTCGGGTGGATCACGCCCGGCGGCGATACCCGCACCGGGCGGGCGGTGCTGGATATGGTGAAACGCCCGAGCCTTGTGCCGCACATCGCGGGGTTCGTGCGGAGGTCCAATCGCGTGCTGCCGCTGGTCGGCAGGCGCGTGGTGGAGATCGTGCGGGTGTGGGAGCAGAGTCGCGTGCCGACGAACGGGAGGGCCTCTTGACCGACGAGTCGCCGCAGGACATTCCCACCACGCCGATGCCGGTGCCGACGGACGCGGCGAGCGCGCCGAAGCTGGTCGTGCTCTTTGGCGGCACGTTTGATCCGCCGCACCGGGGCCATATCGAGCTGCCGATACGCGTGCGCGATGAGCTCGAGCGCCGGCTGGAGTGCCCGGGCGGAGGGATGATCGTGTTCATCCCCGCGGCCCGCTCGCCGCACAAGGCCCACGGGCCAACGGCCGGCGACGCCGATCGCGTGGAGATGCTCCGGCGGGCCCTTGCTGAAGTGCCGAGGGCCGCGGTGTGGACCGACGAGGTGGACCGGGCCGCGGCCGCACCGGGCGAGGCGAGCTTTACGGTGGACACCATCACGCGGGCCCGCGAGTGGCTGGTGGGGGCGATGGGCGAGCGGGCCCCGACGATGCGGCTGCTCATCGGCGCGGATCAGGCGGTGAACTTTCACAAGTGGCGGGCCCCGCGCGAGATCGTGCGGCTGGCGCCGCCGGCGGTGATGGTGAGAGGCGAGCTCGAAGATTCGGGCGGTTTGGGCGAGCGGCTGCGCCGAACCCGGTTCTGGGCCCGCGATGAACTGGACTCCTGGCGGGATTCGCTCGTGCCGGTGGGCCGCGTCGATGTGAGCGCGACGGCGGTGCGCGAGGCTCTGTCGCGGAAGGATTGGGATGAGGCGGCCCGGTGGCTTGCCCCCGGGGTGGTTGATCTGATCCGTGAGCGCGGTTTGTATCAGCGGCCGGAGTGATGAGGGCAACGGGAGCAACCGCGGGATTCGTGGCAGAGCCTCCTCATCCCGGGCGTGTTATCTCATCCCGGGCGTGAAAAACCGGCCCGGGTCCCGTGACCCGAGCCGGCGTGAGCGAACCCATCTGGAGTTGTTCGGCGGGCTCACGGGCAGCCGGCGAACCATCGATTGAGGAACTCAAAGATGTCGGCGACGGCGAGCGTGCCGCTGCCGGTGAAGTTGGCCGGGCAGCAGGGGTTGGGGTTGCAGGGCGAGTTGCCGTACCACGTGCCGTTGCACTGCGTCTGCGTGGTCACGAAGCACTGGATGGTGCCGGGGATGCAGCAGGCGCCGCGGCGCGGCGGGCAGAGGGTTGTTGGGCAGGAGAGGCCCGCGCCAAGCCAGGCCAGGCCGTGCGCCAGACAGTCGGCCTGGGTCGTGACGATGCAGATGCCCGCATCCTTGTTGCAGCAGGCGCCGCGAGGGCACGGGTTAGGATCGCAGCCGGCGCCAGCGAACCACTTGCCGTTGCAGGCCGTGCTGCTGGTTACTACCGAGCATGCGCCTGTGGGCAGGCAGCAGGCTCCGGTGATGGTCGGACAGGGATTGGGGCTGCAGGTGATGTTGGCGTGCCAGTTGCCGCAGCAGCAGGCGAGTGTGGTCATTGTGCACCCGACCGCGAGCGTCGGACAGCCCGCGCTGGTTCCGGCGGCGGTGGTGGTCGTTCCGACGCTTGTGCACGCGGTGGCGACGCAGCAGGCGCCGATGGTCGGGCAGTTCACGGCCGCGCACGCCTGATTCGGGAAGAAATGACAGCCGGCGGTGGTCGTTCCGGCCACAACGGTCACGCACTGGCTCTGCGGCACCACCTGGCACCCGATGCCCGGGCAGCAGCACGCGCCCTGCGAGGGCGGGCAGGGCAGCGGGCTGGCGTTGCACGACTGGCCGAGGAAGAACGGGCTGCCCGCCGGGCAGTTCGCCGCCGAAACGACGATGCATCCGCCCGCGGCCGTGATCACGCAGCACGCGCCGGTGGTCGGGCAGGGGTTGGTTGTCGCGGTGCAGGTGACGTTGGGAATGTACGTCCCGCCCATCGCCGTGCATTCCTGCTTGGACGTCATGATGCAGGTGTTGTTGACGCAGCACACGCCGCGGCACGGATTGGCGCTGCACGTTCCGCCGAGGGTGAACACGCCGACGTTCGTCGGGCAGCTTGCGGCGGCGATCGGTGCGACGCAGTTCCCATTGAGCAGATTGCAGCACGAACCCGTCTGACCGCAGGGGCCCGAGCACGCCGAGCCGGGGCCGAACCACGGATTGTTGCCGCACTGGGCCTGGGTGGTGATCTGGCATCCAGCAGCCGCGCTGCAGCAAGCGCCCGTCGGATAGCAGGTGAGGCCGGTGCACGACGTGTTGGGGTACCAGTTGCCGTTGCAAGCCGTCTGCACGGTTTGCGAGCACGCCGCTCCGGGGATGCAGCACGCGCCCGTGGGTACGCACGGATTGGGTGAACATGATTGGCCGGAGTACCACGTGTTCGCGGCTGGACAGTTGGCCTTGGTGAGCGCCGTGCACCCGCCTGTAGACGCAAAGCAGCACGCGCCCGTGGCTGTCGGCGCGGGGCAGGGATTGGTCTGGCATGCGGCGGAGCCGCCGCCGAGGAAGGTCAGCCCCGTTCCGGAGCATGCCGAGGGCGTGGTGATCTGGCATGCGCCGTCGGCCGCGCGGCAGCACGCGCCCGATTGGTCGCAAACGGCCGGGCACGGCGAGCCGAGGAAAAACGTCCCGTTGCACGCCGTCGACGCTGGGGCGACGGTGCACCCGGTGCCAAGGCAACACGCGCCAGACTGGGCCTGCGCGGTACCCGCGCCGACGATCGAGACGGCAATCGACGCGATGATCGAGACAAGAGAACGGCGACAACACATCGCGAGAGTCATGGGCATCCTCCTCATGAATGAGCACCGATCGCGCGGCACGACGATGCCGCGCTGTACACCAGTATGCGACCCGACCCGGGGAAATGGATAGCCCAGTTTGACGATTTGGTCAGGTTTGCCGTCCGTTTGCCGCCCAATGGGGGCAGCGACAAACGACAAGAAAAAACGCCTCCGAAGTGGAGGCGTTTTGAGAAGAGCGTTGGAATGTTCTCAGAGCGTCAGGAGCAGAGCTTGCGGAGCGCGTCGGCGCGGTCGGTCTTCTCCCACGAGAAGGTGTCGTACTTCTTGCCCTTGTAGGTGATGTTGCCGGGGGCGCGGCCGAAGTGGCCGTGGCGGGCGGTGGCCGAGTAGATCGGCGTGCGGAGGTTGAGCGTCTCGATGATGCCGCGGGGCGTGAGCTTGAACGTCTCGCGGATGGCCTTGGAGATGCGCTCCTCGGCGACCTTGGACGTGCCGAAGGTGTCGACGTACACGCTGGTGGGCTCGGCCACGCCGATGGCGTAGGAGAGCTGGATCTCGCACTTGTCGGCCAGACCGGCCGCGACGACGTTCTTGGCGATATAGCGGGCCATGTACGCGGCCGAGCGATCGACCTTGGTCGGGTCCTTGCCGGAGAAAGCCCCGCCGCCGTGGCGGCCCATGCCGCCGTAGGTGTCGACGATGATCTTGCGGCCGGTGAGGCCGGTATCGCCGTGGGGGCCGCCGATCTCGAAGCGGCCGGTGGGGTTCACGTGGACGGTGATGCCGGGGTTCCACCACTGGCCGAGCACGGGCTTGATGATGTGCTCGACGACCTGCTTCTTGAGCTCCTCCTGGCGATCGTTCCAGGACGGGTCGTGCTGGGTGGAGAGGACGACGGTGTCGATGCGGACGGGCTTCTCGTCCTGATACTCAACGGTGACCTGGCTCTTGGCGTCGGGGCGAAGGCCGGGGATCTTGCCGGAGCGGCGGACGTCGGCCTGGCGCTCGACGAGCTGGTGCGAGAGCTGGATCGCCAGCGGCATGAGCTCGGGCGTGTCCTTGCAGGCGAAGCCGAACATCATGCCCTGGTCGCCCGCGCCCTCGCGGTTCACGCCCATGGCGATGTCGTTGGACTGCTTGTTGATCGCGACCATGACGCCCGCGCTGTCGGCGTCGAAGCGCATGTCGCCGTGGGTGTAGCCGATCTCGCGGATGGTCTCGCGGACGAGGTCCGGGATGCTCACGTACGTGTTGGTCGTGATCTCGCCTGCGACGACCACGAGGCCGGTGCAGCAGAGCGTCTCGCAGGCGACGCGGCTGTGCGGGTCGTCGGCCAGCATCGCGTCCAGCACCGCGTCGGAGATCTGATCGGCGACCTTGTCGGGGTGGCCCATGGAGACGGACTCGGACGTGAACAGGCGGGGCATGGAAGAGTGAGCCATGGGCATGTGTTCCTGGCGGGTGAAACTGGGCAAACGACGGACCTCGAAGCGAGGGGAGAGACGATATGCCGAAGGCGGTTGTGGCGTTGGCTTTCCATTCATTTATCTGGATGAAGGGATGAACGCTTTGGCCCATCTGTCGCTTGCTCCACGTCCCTTTCGGCGCGAGCGCGACGCGTTCACTACGCTGGATCACTATGGCGAGCACGAGCGCGGCGGCATCAAAGAACGGAACCGAGCGGGGCGCCGGCGGGGGCCTGACCTACGCCGCGGCGGGCGTGGACCTGCACGAGAAGGACACGTTTACCGACTCGCTGGTCTCGATCATGCGGCGCACGCACGGGCCGCGTGTGATCCAGAACCCGGGCGGATTCGCCGGGCTCTTCCGCCTCGACTTCAACCAGAAGCTCTTCCAGCGCAACTACAAGGACCCGGTGCTGGTTGCCTGCACCGATGGGTGCGGCACCAAGGTGAAGCTCGCGAGCGAGGTGGGGAAGTTTGACACCATCGGCATTGATCTGGTGGCGATGAACGTCAACGACATGGTGGTGCAGGGGGCCGAGCCGCTCTTCTTCCTCGACTACATCGCGGTGAGCAAGGTTGAATCGAAGATGCTCACCGACGTGGTGAAGGGCGTGGCGGAGGGGTGCAAGCTCAGCGGGTGTGCGCTCATCGGCGGCGAGACGGCGGAGATGCCCGACGTGTATGCGCCGGGTGAGTTCGATCTCGCCGGCTTCGCGGTGGGCGTGGTGGAGCTGTCCAAGGCCACGGACGCTGAGCGCGTCGAACCGGGGGATGTTGTTCTTGGAATCACCTCCAGCGGCGTGCACTCGAATGGGTATTCGCTGGTCCGCCGCATTGTGAAAGAGGCCGGGCTGGGGCTGGGAGAGGTGTATCCAGAGCTTGCCCCGGCGAACGGAAAGAAGAAGAGCAGGGGAGCAGGGGAGCGGAGGAGCAAGGGTGCAGCAACACTCGGCGAGGTGCTGTTGACGCCGACACGGATCTACGCGGACTCGATCGTGAAGCTGCTGCGTCAGTACAAGGTGAAAAAGGTCATCACGGGGATGGCCCACATCACGGGGAGCGGGATGAGCGGGAATCTCTGCCGCGCATTGCACCCGAAGGTGGATGCGATCGTGGACCGGTCGTCGTGGCCGATGCCGCCGCTGTTCGCGTTTCTGCAGAAGCACGGGCGCGTGGAGACCGAGGAGATGTACCGGGTGTTCAACATGGGGATCGGGTACACGCTGATTGTGCGCCCGGCCTTTGCCGAGAGCGTGAAAGAGCGACTCGAGAAACTCGGCGAGACCGTGTACGTCATCGGCAAGGTTGTGAAAGGCAAGGGCGAGGTGAAGGAAGTCGGTTGATCTGCGCCGTGACGGGTCTTTTCGGATCGCCTTGACCGGTGCGGCGTGAAGACGGCAACCTCGAAGTCGCTTTCATGGGGCTGGGCAGAACCGGTGGTAAGCTTGCGTAGACATTTATGACGCCCCGCGACGCGCGTCGGTCGGCTGTTGAACAGGTCCTGCCCGAATCGCTTCACAAGGGGTTCATCATGCGAGCACTTGCTCTTTCCGCGGGGGTTCTGGCTCTCGCGTCTCTCGCCTCCACGGGTCTAGCGCAGACCATCCGGACGGTGGCCTCGTCGGCGGGGGCCGGTGTGTGGGCCTCGCCCTATGCCACGGTGCAGGCCGCGCTGGCGGTGTCGGTCAGCGGCGATGAGGTGTGGGTCAAGACCGGGACGTACACGGCCCCCACGGCCGGCTACTCCATCCCATCGGGGGTGATTCTCCGCGGCGGCTTTGCCGGCACCGAGCAGGTGATCGCCGACCGCGGCACGAATCCGGCCGCGTTCGTTACGACACTCTCGGGCAACCTCAAGACGACCATCGTGATGAACGGCGCGGGCGCGGGCACGCTCATCGACCGACTCACCCTCATCAACGGGCGCGCGAGCAATGCGGACGGCCATGGCGGTGCGATCCGCATGACGAACTCGACGGCGACGATCCGCGACTGCGTGTTCGATTCCAATGCAAGCTACATCAACTCGTTCAGCTCGACATGGACGGCGTGGAACGGGGGCGACGGCGGCGCGGTCTGGATGACGGGCTCGAACGCCGTGGTGGAGCGGTGCACGTTCACCAACAACTCCGCGGCGGCGGGCAATGGCGGAAGCTGCGCCTCGGGCACGACGGCCGCGGCCCAGCGCGGCGGATCGGGCGGCGCGGTGGCGATGGTGAACTCGTCGGCGTCGTTCGCGGCGTGCGCGTTCAGCAACAATGCCACGGGCAACGGAGGCACCGGTCCCGGATGCGTCGTGCAGACCGGCACGGGTGGCCCGGCGGGCGCGGGGGGCGCTGTGTATGGAACCGGCTCGTCGGCGACGTTTACCGACTGCACGTTCACCGGCAATCACGCCGGATCGGGCGGCGCGGGCGGCACTCGCAACGGCGTCGGCTCGCCCGGCGGCGAGGGCGGGGCCGGAGGCGCCGCGGCGTTTTCCGGGGTTGGAACGCTGTCCTTTGATCACTGCACGTTTCTGACCAACCTGGCCGGCGCCGGTGGTACGCCCGGATTCGGCGCGGCCTCAACGAGCTCCACGCCGACGAAGGAGGGCGGATCGGGCGGGGCCGTCTGGACTTCGGGTCTGACGAGCATCTCGGTCTCCCGGTGCGTGTTCGATGGAAACACCGGCGGCAACGGAAGCAACGCGTCCGACGCGATGAGCGCCTCGCCCTCCACGGGCGGTGCGGGTGGGTCCGGCGGGGCCATGGCGCTGGTCAACACTCCCGGGAGCCTTGCCAACTGCCTCCTTGTGCGCAACGCGCCGGGTAATGGCGGCCTGGGATCGGTTACGCCCCCGGGCAAGGGCGGGCCGGCGGGATCGGCGGCGCTGCAGGTCGGCGGCTCGCCTTCGCTGCTCACGCTCACCAACATCACCGCCAATCTGAATAATCCGGGCGTTCCGGGCTCCACTCCCAGCGTCGGCGCGGCGTCGTTCAGCACCGAGATCTGGGCCCCCGGCGCGTCGGGGGGAAGCGTGCTGCTCCGCAACTCGATCCTGTGGGAGGGGGCGAGCCCGGCGATTCCGGCCATCAGCGGAACGGTGGACAGCGCCTACAGCCTCGTCGTGGGCGCGGCCGGTCCCGGCGTCATTTTCGGTGCACCGACGTTTGTGAACGCCGGTTCGGATTGGAACCTCGCTGCCGGCTCGCGAGGCATCGATGCGGGGGACAACACGGCCGCGGGTGTCGCCGGGCCTGATCTGGCCGGCAACCTGCGCTTCCGGGAAGACACGGGCGTGGCCAACACCGGCGTCGCGGGCGGCGCTGGTGGGGCAAGCATCGTGGACATGGGCGCCTACGAGTTCCAGGGAACCACGCCGCACTGCCCCGCTGATTTTGACAACTCGGGCAACCTCGCGATCGCCGACATCTTCGCGTTCCTCAACGCGTGGTTCGCGGGGGACCCGGCGGCCGACTTCAACGGCGGCGGACTGGCCGTGCAGGACATCTTCGACTTCCTGAACGCGTGGTTCTCCGGCTGCTGATCGATTGACGGCGAAAAGCGGGGTGGGGGGGGCCTACTGGGCGCCCTCGATCTCCTGCCCGTCGATTTCCGGAGCGGCCTTCTTCGATCGCGTGAGCGCGGTCGCCGCGGCGTGGAGTTCGCTCGCTACGAACCGGCCTGCGTGCGCGCGAAGGGCGTCGCCCTTGCGTTTCGTCTTCGAGAGGAACATCCACCTCGAGACCAGCGCGATGGTGTCGATGGTCTCCGTGCCGAGCGTCAACCGGCTGGTTGGATCGGCCTTGGGCACGATGTCGAGCAGGGCGTGGGCGGTGAGGCAGGCCTGCGCGGCGGTGTCGGGCTTCGCCGGGTCGATATCGCCGACGCGGTAGAGCTCGCCCCGGTCGAAGAGCGCCACGGTCGCCAGGTCTTTGCGGGCGGCGGGAAGCACCAGCAACTCGCGCCATGCGTGCAGATCGCGGACGTGGGCGAACGCGGGCTTGTCGAGCGTTCGCATGCGGGCGATCGTCTTCTGGATCGCGGCCGCCTTCTCGAACGCCTCGACTGATGCCGCGGCCTTCATCTCCGCCTCCGCACGCTCGATCGACGGCCCGACCCCGCGGATGAGCGACGCGGCGGCGTCGGCGGTGCGCTCGCGATAGCGAGCCAGCGTCTCGCTGCCATCGCAGGGCGCGGGGCACCGCCCCATCTCCTTGTACGCGCACGCCGTTGCGGTGGGTGCCTGTACCAGCAGGTGGTGGTAGCGGCACAGGTCGAACACGTCGATCACCGACTCGATGAGCCGCCCCGCCGCGTCCTTGTCGGGAATCGGCCCGAGGATCATCCCCCGCGGGATGGTTCCCACGCCGATCGCGGTGCTGGCCGAGCGTTTGCCCACCAGCCCGATGTTGAGGTTCGTCTTCGTCCACTGCGGAAACTCCGCCGACGGATCGACGTGCACGAACCACGCCCGCCAGCGCTCCGCCACGACCCTTGCCAGGTGCGGCAGACGCTGGCGGGCCTGTCGCAGATACACCGCGTCGGCCTCCAGCGACGAGCCGACGGCGATCGCCAGCACGCGCCCGCCCGCGCAGAGCGCGTGAAGATCGGGACGGGCGGAGGTTGCCGGGGAGGCGTCGGCCCCCGCGCCGAAGCGCCGGCGCACCAGGTCGCGAGCGCTCGCGGTGGTCGCCAGCAGGATGGTGCGCGGCGGGGTTTCGCCCGACTCGAACACGCACACCGCCGGCGCATCGGGCAACGCCAGAAAATCCGGCTCGAGGGCCGGATCGGCGGGGACGGTCATCGTGTGGGAGACGGACGCGGCGTCGAGGAGCTGGAGGGCTGGTTCAGGCATCTCACACAGCCCGTGCTACGAAGACCACGGGCAGGATGCCCGTGGTACTCTAAACGGCCAGTCCCTGAATCTGCGCGTCGAAGGTGAGTTTGCGGTTGGCGACGCCCTGAACATGGCAGGTGAACCCGCGACGCGACCACTTGATCTCCTTGCACAGGAGATACAAGTCGTCGCCGGGAACGACCATGTTGCGGAACGAGCAGGCCTCGAGACGCGTGAAAACGGCGTTGAGCGGCTCGGTCAGGCGGCTGTTGTAGAGCACCACGGCGAGCTGGGCCGCGGCCTCGACCTGCATGACGCCCGGCAGCATCGGTCGCCCCGGGAAGTGCCCGGCCACCCAGAACTCGTCGGACTTCACGTGCTTGATTGCGACGCCGTGGGTGAAGTCCGGGGTGTACCAGACGACTCCGTCGATCTGGAGCATGTGCCCCCGATGGGGGAGCCATTTCTCGATGCCGGCGCGGTCGAGGCGATGCTGGCTCAGGTCGATGTTGGCCATGTCCACCACCAGCCCCTTGGGCCAGCCGGAGGGGTCGGCGTTGACGGAAACCGGGTTGGTGGTGTGCTCGGCGGTAGGCATGGTCCCACGATTGAATCCCGAGGCCCAGTGAAAGGCCCGGCGGTGAACGGAACGCGAAGATCAACCCGGAGTGGTTAGTCCTTCTTGGGCTCATTGTCCCGGGCTTCGAGCATGCCCACGCGGACCTGCTGCGCGGCATCCTTCACGTCCTGCATGGCTTTGCGGACGCGGGTCTGGGCCGCCTTGTTGCCGCCAACGGCCTTGGCCACGTCTTCTTCAATCTCCGCACAGATGCGCTTGATGCGATCAAAGGCTTCCACAGGGCCATCCTTTCGGATCGAGAAATACCCCTTCCCCGCTTCCCAATGAGTATATGGCCGTTCACAGGGCCAAGGTATTTGGGAAATGATAGGGTCTCTTGGAATGTCAGACTAGCGACCCACGACCGGCAGCAGCTTCTCGATGAGCTCCAGCGCGGCATGGACGTACCGGGGGTGCCCCTCATGGAGCAGGAACGCAGGCACGCTCGCGGCCATGAGCACCCGCCGAATATTGGCCAGCATGGCGTAGTCCTCGTGCCCGAGCGTTCCTGCCTCTCGTTGCAGACGGGCGAGCTCCGACACGGGCTTGATGCCGTGGAGAAGTTCCGGCTTGGCCCAGTACAGCCGTTCCAGATACACGGCGTCCTCGATCCAGTGGCCGGGGTGGACCAAGGCGAAGTCGATAAGCACGCACGGCTCGTCCGGGCGGCTGCCACGCCGCCGCAGGGCGTTGCCGAAGTGCAGGTCGCCGTGGCACCAGGTGTTGATTGGGCGGGCGTTCCAGCGGTCCAGGATGCGTGGGAGCGCCCTCTGCACGGCGTGGATGGCCTGATTCCAGCGTTGTTCCTCGGCGATGCCGTGGTTGTGGATGATCTCGCGCCCCTTGGCGATGAGCTTCTCCCAGTCCTTCGTCGGTGGCGGCTCGGCTTCGGCGATCGGGCGGGCGGTGCGGGCGGCCGCGTAGAACGCTGACGCCGCGGCCAGCAGCCCTCGGACATCGTGCTCGGTGGGGGCCGCTGCGCGGGGCGTGCCGTCGAGCCGCTCGATCACCAGCCACGCGAGGTCGTATCCGCCAAGCTCGGTGCCGCAGGCCAGCACGCGCGGCGTGTACTCGCACAGCGGGGCGACATGGTTCTGCGAGGGACCGCCCGACGCGCCCCCGCCCAGCAGGGCCGTCCAGCGGTGTTCGGCGGGGCCGACGGGGAGTTTCACGACCGCGTCCACGCGCGAGCCGGCGGCGATTTCAAAGGTCGCCAAGCCCGTGGCCGCGCCGCCTGACTGCCATTCAGAGTGGAACCACTCGACCTTGGAAAGCCTGTTGTGGCAGGCCGAGCTCAGGTGAGGCTCGAGCATCGCGGCGAGGGAGGCGCCCGGTTGCCCGGGCGGTGGGGCGTGGTTCGAGGCGGGCGACGAAGTCTGGTCGGGCATGCGGTGAGAGGAGGGCTCGGACGCCGCGGTCGTGGGAGGTTCGCCGATGCCACAAGGTACCCGACGCCGGGCCGGATGTCGACGGGGCGAATGGAATTCGCGTGCGGGTCCGAGCCGGAAAACCTACCCGGGTCCGACGGCCCGTGACAGGGCGATGATCTGCGCCACGGAGAGTTGCTCGGCCCGAAGGGTGGGGGCGAGGCTTTCGCACCCGGGTGCGCGGGCGACGGCGGACCAGTCGACCTGCTTGCCCAGCAGCGACCCGAGCTGCTTGCGACGCTGGGCGAAGATCACATCGCAGAAACGGCTCAGCTCGCGGGGGTCATCGGTGAGCGGCTGGTCGAGGCGGCGGAGCAGGACCATCGCGCTGGTGACGTCGGGACGGGGCCAGAAGCACTCCGGCGGCGCGGTGGCCACCCGCTCGACGGTGCACAGGGCCTGGGCGATGACGGCGAGGGGACCGAAGTCCTTGCTTCCCGGTTTCGCGGTGAGCCGATCGGCCACCTCGCGCTGGATCGTCACCGCGAGCACGCGGCACTCCGGATGATCGATCAGCAGCGTGCTCATGAGCGGCGTGCCCGCGCCGTAGGGGAGGTTTGAGATGAGCGAGAACGCGCGGCCGCCCAAGGCGCGGAGCACCTCCGCGTTCACCGCCCGCTTGCCCGCGAGGCAGTCGCCATGGATCAGCGTGAATCGCTCGCCGCCCGGGACGCTGGGCAGCCGCTCGGCGTTCATCGCGGCCAGCGCATCGTCGAGCTCGCACGCGATCACCTCGCAGCCGCGAGCGAGAAGCTCCTCGGTCATCGTGCCTGTGCCGGGGCCGACCTCGAGGACGAGCGGGTGTGATCTGCGGGATTCGGCGGCAAAGCCCGCCTCATCCCGGGCGTGCAGGGCGGAGTCGACGAGCTTGCGGATCAGGTTGTGGTCGATCAGGAAGTTCTGGCCGAGGGATCGCTTCGGGCGCAGGCCGCGCTCTTCGAGGAGGTGTTTGATCTGGGCCAGCGTCTGCACGAGGCGAGAGTAGCCGCGTCAGGCGGCGGGGTTCGCGGAGGAGCGTCGGCAGCCCATGCAGTATCCGTCGGGTCGGGTGCCGGGGCCTACCACTCGCCCGCGAGAATCATGTCGATGGCGTGGGCCACGCCGTCGGCGTCGTTGGCGAGGGTGTGGCGCTGGGCCGCGGCCTTGGCCTCGGGGATGGCGTTCTGCATGGCCACGCCGAGGCCGGCCGCGCTGAGCATGGGCACGTCGTTGATGTCGTTGCCGATGGCGGCGATGCGGGCGGTGTCGATGCCGTCGCGGTCGGCGAGCCAGCGGATGGCCGACCACTTGTTCACGGTGCGGTCGAAGGCCTCGAGGATCACGATCTGGTCTTCGGGCCGCTTCTGCTGGTCGCCAGGCACGACGGCGCCGAAGTGGTGGAAGACGACCTCATCGGCGAAGTCGCGATGCAGTTCGTCGGCCGCGGCCTGCGTGCGTCCGCGTGTTCCGCAGACCCCGACGCGCACGGTGTGCTCTGGATGCTCGTCCTCGTCGAGCGTCGGGACGACGTGGAACTTGATCTTGTGCTCGCGGAACCACCACATAGTGATGGGGTCGATGGCTCGCTCGCCGGTGGGGGAGACGATGAGGTAGTCGTGGCCGGGTGTTGCCTGGCCCGTTACTCCGCGGTCGGCCCGTGGCTCGTGATCGCCGGCAGGGTCCTTCAGGACCAGCGCGGCGTGCCCGTGGCGGGTGAGCGTGCCCACGAGCCGGCGCACCAGCCCGGGGTTCATGGGGAACCGATGCAGCGTGCGCCCCGTCTGGGCGTGCGAGAGGATGGCCCCGCCCGCGACCACCACCGGCTCGACCTGATCGATCTGGGCCGTCACGTGCTTGCACTCGTTGTACCCGCGCCCGGTGCAGACCGACACGTGCACGCCCGCGTGGCGGGCCCGGTGGATCGCGCGGGTGTTGGTCTCGCTCACGCGGCCGCGCGGGCACAGGAGCGTGCCGTCGAGATCGATGGCGATGAAGTCATAGCGGCGACTGGGCATGGACGAGAATAGGGGCGGGGCGATGTCGGATGTGCGATGTGAGATGTCGGATGTAGAAGCAAAGCAGCGGCGGCTCGGAACATCCGACATCCGCCATGTTCACTCGCCGATGCCGCACACCTGCTGGGCTCCGGGGCCGAAGGTGATCGCGTTCTTTCCCTGGCGCTTGCTCTGCAGGGCGAGCTGGTCGGCCTTGTCGAGCAGTTCCTCGGGCGTTGCGCCGTCCCACGGGAACGTGGCCATGCCGCCGGAGATCGTCAGCGTGCCCGGAGCCTCGCTCAGGAGCTTGGGGAACCGGTGCTCGCAGATCTGCTTCTGGAATCGGGCCGCGATCTGGGCGATCGACTGGGGCTTCTGCGGTGCATCGGGGTTGCGCGGGCCTTCCGGATCGTGGAAGATCACCGCGAACTCATCGCCGCCGACGCGGCAGACGCGGTCGCTGGGACGGATCACCGAGGTGAGCAGCGCCACCGCCTCGCGCAGGATCTCATCGCCCGCCGCGTGTGAGTACTTGTCGTTGTACATCTTGAAGTTGTCGATGTCGAACACCAGCAGCGTGACGGTGTGGCGGCGGGCCCGGGCCTGCTCCATCGCGGCCGAGAGGAAGCGGTTGAAGTAGCGCCGGTTGAATGCGCCCGTGAGCTCATCGGTGAAGGCCGCGCGACGCAGCTGGTCGTGCTGAGCCGCGAGCATCACCCATCCGCCCAGGCGCGCGGCCTCGGCCTCGGCGGCTCGCGCATCGATCCCCGAGGTGCACAGCCACCCGAGCGTCTTGCCGCCGTGCACCACGCGCACGGCCGACGGCGCGTTGCTCGGGGCGATCTCGCCCGGCACATATGTCGCCTGTCCCCCGGTTCGAGCCGCGAGGTCGGCCACTGCAGCCGCGATCGGATCGCGCCCGACCAGCATCGCACCGACCGCCGCGGCCGTGCTGTCGGCGGGAGGAAACGGCAGTGCGCGAGTGTGCGCGGGCGGATGAGCGGCATGGTTCGCCGGTTCGTGCGCATGCGCGGCCGCGACCGAATCGGGATCGAGCAGCAGCAGCCGCCGCAGCGACGCGGCGTCGGCCCGCGCGGGGAGCGTGGCGTCGAACGCTCCGGCCGCGCCGTCCTGCGGTCCCATGCCGATGAGCCGCACCTCGGGATCGATGGTGCGCATCGCGTGGGCGAAGTCCTCGGCCTCGGAGGCTTGCAGCACGCCGGGGCCGACGACCACCGCCGAGGGGCAGGGGCGATCCGGGTCGACCATCTCGGCGAACTCGCCGACGGCGTCGATGGGCGTGCGGACGCGGGCGAGCTGTACGCCCGGATCATGGCGGAGCGCGCCGTCAAGGTCGGTGCGGCCGACGAGCACCACGTGCCATGCCTGATGACCGGTGGGCGTCATGGCGTGCCTCCCCGGCCGTTTGGCGGCTGCGGGCCGCGGCGGGGGCCGAGCGGGCTCGGGGCGCTGGGCTGCGCCGGGGGCTCGGCGTCGGCGGAAAGGAGCATGCGGAGTTCATCCTCGGTGAGGATGGTGCCCGCGCGGCGCGGCGATGGGGTCGCGCCATTGGAGCCGTTGGGACCGCTCTCGGCAAGGCGCGGGCGGTGCGGCGGTGCGGCTGGCTGCGTTGCCGGGCTCGTCCGCGGCGCGGGCGCGGCTCCGCGTGCGTACTGCACGACGGGAGCACGGGCGGCGGGGGTCTGGGCGGCAAGCCACGCGGTCACATCGTCTTCAACGACGGCGCGAAGCTTGGGGTTCGCCGCGCGATCAAAGATCCAGACGGCCATGGAGGGCGCGTGGGTCTGCATCGCCTCCATGAATCGCCCCACGCCGCGAAGCTGGGTCGGGTGAACGAGGACCACCACGCCGCCGCCGGGCGACCGCACGCCCGAGGAGATCTCCAGCCGGCGGGCACGCTCGATCAGACAGCACTCGGCGAGGGCGACGTAGTCGCTGGTGCAGATGGTCATCCGCCCGACGCGCTTGCTCAGGCTGGTGAGCAGTTCGCCCGGCAGTTCCGTGCCGCTTCCCCCGCCCGCGTGCCAGAGCACGCAGCGCATGACGGGAGCGGGGGCACCGGAACCGGGCCCGCCGGAGAACGAATTGCCGACATGGTCGGTCACGCCTGTAGTCTAACACCCCTCCCCGCATCGCCCCCGGGAACCGACATTCCCGGCCCTCGGATCACCCGTCCAATAACGCCCGGGCGATCCGGGTGGCCCCGTCGGCCGGGCCAAGCTTCTCCAGATTCGCGCGCAGCTCCGCCCGACGGGATTCATGGGCCAGCAGCGATTCGAGCGGCCCGGCGTTGTGGGCGAGGTTCTGGGGCGCGTCGATCCAGTCCTTGCCGAGCAGCGCGCCTCCCGCCTCGACGAGCGGCGCGGCATTGAACTTCTGGTGCTCGTCTTTGTGATGGGGGTAGGGGAGGAGCAGGGCGGGCACCTTGTTCATCCAGATCTCGGCGATGTTGCCCGCGCCGGCGGTGCACACGGCGGCGTCGGCCGCGCCCCACCAGAGGCCCATCTGGTCGTTGAACTCGACCACGGTCGCGTCGATGCCGGCGCTCTGGTAGGCGGCGCGGGCCGCGTCGGCGAGATTGCGTCCGGTCTGGTGGAGCACCTGCCAGCGGGCATCGCGCAGCGTTCGTTGCCCGGCGGGCGAGGCGGCGAAGGTCGTGACGAACTCATTGAGAGATCGAAGGCCCTGGCTCCCGCCGGTGATCATCAGGACGGGGCGCGAGGGATCGAGGTTCAGGGCGGCGCGGCACTCGGATGGTGAGCGGGTGGCGCGGGCCGCGCTTCGCACGATCGGGGGGACTTCGGTCCACTGGGGGCCGATCTGCAACGTTGCATCGACCCGCGTGGCGGTGAAGATGCGATCGGCGCGCCGGGCGATGTCGCGGTTGGCCTTGCCGGGCACGGCGTCGAGATTCACCATGGTGACTGGGAGCCCGTAGCTCTTGGCGACGCGGGCGAGCGGAGCGGCGACGAAGCCGCCCATGGCGACGACGTGGACGTTGCCGGTTTCCGGCCGATCCTGGCACGTGCGGAGGATGTACCGGGCCTGGCTCTTGGCCGCGAACCAGCCCATCGCGAATCGCACGAGGCCCGCGGGGCGCGCGATCATCGGGCGCGCGGGGGATCGGTCCCACGAGTAGAGGGCGTTCCTGGTCGCCTCGCGCATGATCGCGGCGTCGACGGCGCGGTCGGAGGTCACAAAGTGCAGGGCGGGCTCGGCGCGTCCGGTTTCGGCGCACAGGCGTGCGACTTCCTCGGCGATGGCGAGGCCGGGAAAGATGTGCCCGCCCGAGCCGCCGCCGGCGAACACGAGATTGGGGCCGGGGGCGCGGGCGGAGGGTTGATTGGAAGGCACGGGCGTGCTCACGCGGCCGATTCTTCGCCGCTGCGAGCCAGGAAGTTCTTGCCGTGATCGGTCACCACGATCTCTGGCGCGGGGAGCTGTGGGGGGGTGGTTGCGCTCGCGGGCACGTGCGGATCAAACAGCATGCCCGTTTCGCCCGGCAGGCCGGGGAAGAGCGTGGCGTCGGGCTTGGGCTCGGTGAGCTGCGCCGGGGCCGGCTCCTGAGGAGCTTCGATGATCACGCGCTCGATCACCGGCGCGACAGGCTCGGCCACCACCGCTCCGGCGAACATCTCCGCCGGGTCTTCTTCGACAACGGCGGGCGTTTCGGCGATCTCGGCGACGGGCTCGGGTTCATCCGCGGCGGCTTCGTCCGTCTGCGCGTCCGCGGGCTCATCGGCGACCTCTTCGTCCATCCCGTCTGCGACATCTTCTCCTGACGAGACCTCTTCAACCGCGCTGGCCACCATCGCCTCGCGGACGGGCTCGCTCTTGATCTCGGCGAGCGTTGCCGTCGCGGCGGCCGCGCTCATGGCCATGGCGCCCAGGGCGGGCACCGCGTAGCCGTCGGGTTCAGTGTCCACGCCCCGTTCACGCGCGGCGGTCATGCGGGCCCCCGCATTCTGCGAGCGGTCGATCGCGATCACTAGGCCGATGGCCGCGGCCGTGAGGATCCACCCCGTTCCGCCGGAGGAGACCAGCGGCAGGGCGATGCCCTTGGTCGGCCCGAGCCCCGTGACGACGGCGAGGTTGATCAGGGCCTGGATGCCCACCGTGGCCATCACGCCCAGCCCGATGAGCTTGAGCATCGGGGCCTGCTCGCGGCGGATGATCTGCCAGAGCGACCAGACGAGGCATCCGAGGAGGAAGAGGACGATCAGCGCGCCCATCACGCCCAGCTCGTCGCAGATGATCGCGAAGATGAAGTCAGTGGTGTCCTCGGGCAGATAGCCGAACTTCTGAAGGCTCCCGCCCATGCCGGAGCCGACGACCCTGCCGCTGGCGACGCTCACCATCGACTGGATCATGTGGAACCCCTTGCCCTGCGGGTCGAGGTAGGGGTCCATGAACGACTCGATGCGGTGCATGCGGTAGGGGTTGGTGACAATGGCGAGAACCGCCCCGGCCACGGGTAGCGGGAAGAGCAGGGCGAGCTGCCAGAGACGAGCACCCGCGGCGATGAGGATCAGGGCGGAGGCCGCGGCCATGAGCGCGCCGGTGCCGAGGTCTTCGATCACAACAAAGCCCGCGACCATGCCGATGGCGATCAGGCCGGGCACGAGGCCGACCCAGAACGACTTCATCCGCGCGGCCGAGCGCGAGGCGTACCACGCCACGAGCAGAATCAGCCCCCACTTGGCCAGCTCGCTCGGCTGGACCGACTCGAAGCCGGGCACGTGGAGGTTCACCCAGCGGTGCGAGCCGTTCTTCGGGGAGCGAATGCCGGGGGCGTAGACGGTGCCGAGCATGACCAGCAGGCCGAGGGCCCCCGCCCAGAGCGGCCACAGGTTGATGTACTCGCGGATCAGGGCCCGGAACCAAGCCGGGGACAGGAACGGCTCCTCCAGAGCGGGGGAGTTGGGCTCGAGCTCGATGTCCTCAACGGGATGACCAAGCCCGGCCGCCGCCAGCCGGCGGATGGGCATCAGGGCGCACACGGCCAGGGCCAGCATCGCCACCCCGGCGTAGATCGTCGAGCGGGAAAGCAAGATCGACTCGAAGGTGAGGGGCGTCTTGGCGTGGATGGTCATCCCCGCGGAGTTGACCATCACCACCCCGATCGTGAGCAGGGCGAGGACACAGACAGCAACGGCTTGGCCTGGGCGCAGCATCCATGGTCAATCGGCGGGGCCGGGAACCGGGCTGGAGAAATCAGCGGGCCCGGAGCACGTTCAGCTCGACCCGCTTTTCCAGCTCGTCGACCGGCCGGGCGATGAGGTCGTAGCCGTCGCTGGCGACGATGGTGCAGCGGACCAGTTCGCCGGGGGCGAGGGGCCGCTTGGACTGGACGTATGTGGCCGCGTCGATCTGCGGGGCTTGGAAGTAGGTCCGGCCGAGGTACAGGCCGCCGCCCTTGCCCACGCCGGTCGTCTCGCGACCGGTGCTCCGCATGGCCCGGTCGATCAGGACGTCCATCTGTACGCCGGACTTGGTGGGCTTCTTCTCGTCGAACTGCTCGGCGAGGTACGCGGCCTGCTCGAAGGCGATGGTCTGCTGCAGGGCCATGAGCTCATCGCGGCGGCGCTTCTTGATCTCGGCGGGCACGGCCAGCTTCGGGTCGTTCTCCATCGTCCCCGCGACCGTCCCCTCCTCGTGCGAGTACTCGAAGACGCCCATCGCGTCGAAGCCGATCTCCTCGACGAACTCCATGAGCTGTTTGTGGTCGGCCTCGGTCTCGCCCGGGAAGCCGGAGATGAAGGTCGTCCGGATCGCCATGCCCGGGATGCGCTCGCGGAGCTTGAGCATGAGGTCGCGCTGGTGCGCGGCCTTCACGTTGCGGCGCATCGCCGTGAGCATCCGGTCCGAGGCGTGCTGGAGGGGGATGTCGATGTACGGCAGGATCTTGCCGCGCGACTTCGCGCCGTTGTTGAGGATCGACATCTCGGCGATGGCGTCGATCATCGCGTCGGAGAAGTTCGTGGGATAGGCGTACATCAGCCGCACCCAGCCGTCGACGCCGGCCTCGCTGAATGCGTTTGAGACCGTCTGCAGGACCGCCGGCATGCCGCGCGTGAATCCGCCCTTCGCGTTGCCCTTCCCACTCAATCCAAGGCCGATGTCATCGCCCCAGCTCGTCGTGTCCTGCCCGATCAGGTTGATCTCGAACGCCCCATCGGCCACAAGTTCGCGGGCCTCGATGGCGATTTTGTCCAGCGGCTTGGAGCGCATCTTGCCGCGGATCGACGGGATCGTGCAGAATGCGCAGTTCTGGTTGCACCCCTCGCTCATGCGCAGATACGCGTAGTGGCGCGGCGTAAGGCGCAGGCGGGCGGAGTCGTCCTCGAAGTAGCCGATGCCGGTGCCGTCCTTGCCGTTGACGGTCAGGCCGGTGGTCTTCAGGCCGCGCTCTTTCGCGGCCACGAGCGCATTGCCCGAGATCCAGTACTTGGGCTGGTCCTTGGCCGAGACGGCCTCGCGCGTGCCACCCTCGGCCGCGGCGCCACGAACGGCCTCGACGACATGGTCGCGATCGAACACCCCGATCATCGCGTCGATGCCCGGCGCCCACTCGAGCATCTTCGCCCGGTGGCGCTGCACGAGACACCCCGTCACGATCACCCGCTTCACCTTCCCCTTGGCCTTGTCGCGGATCGCGTCCTTGATCACCCCGAGCGACTCGTCCTTGCTGGCCTCGAGGAAACCGCACGTGTTGATGACCACGGCGTCGGCCACCGGCGACTCGATCGCGGCCGCGCGGGACTTGCCGCTCTTGCCTTGTTCTTCTACCCCCCCGCCCCCCCCAACCCCCGGCTCCTCATTCATCGCACAGGCTTCGTACGACACGATGGCCAGGCCGCTCTCGGCAAGCAGGCCGAGCATCTTCTCGGAGTCCACCAGGTTCTTGGGGCAGCCAAGGCTGACAAACGCGACTGATTTGATGTCGTCCGCGCCCTTCTTCGGGGCGGCTTTGGATGGTGCGGCGGTGCGTGGCATGGGGTGGTGACCGGGCGGAGAGTATAGGAGGCTCGCCCCGCGATTTGCCCCAAAAACAAACGCATCGAGGCCCATGTCGAGCCCCGATGCGCTTCCGATCGGGCAGGGTTCGCCGCCCTGTCAAACTCCGATGCTTGTTCCCGCGCTCACCTAGCAGGCTCCGCCGCCGCTGCGCGCGTGTGCCAGCTCCGGGGCCAGACGCGCCACGCTCTCGCCCGCGAGCGATTCGGCCGTCATCCCCTCCATGGGATACCGGCGCATAAGCGCCTCGGCGAGCTGGTCGAGCTTGGTGAGCACGAAGTAGCACGTCACCGGGATCTGGCGGGCCGCGAAGTTCATCGCACGCACAAGACCCTCCTGCGTCGTGCAGATCATCAGTTCGGATCCGTCGTAGCCCATCGGCAGCACGCGGAACTGCCACGCCTGTCGGCGGCTGACGAGGTCGTGCACGGCCGGATCGACGGGCTCGAGGGTCGGGTCCACCCAGCGGGTGGTCTGGGCGTATTGCTCGGCCCAGGCGCGCTCCACGTCCTTGGCCCGCACCCCGACCATCTCCTCGGCGATCTCGCCGAAGGGCCGGTGGGTGGTCCGCTGACGCTCGAGGATCTGCTCGAGCTGCTGGGCGGTGATCACGCCGCGATTGAGCAGAAGTGTGCCGATGGGTAGACGCATTGGAAGGCCTCCGTGCAAGCCGCGTGCCCGCCTGTGGGCCTGCGGTGAAAGTGGGGGGCCGCCCGTTTCAGGTACGCGCCGTCACGGGTCCCCGACCGCACTGTCCATCGGTGAGGCCTCACCCCCACTTGGGGGCATCTGCCCGCGCATGAAAAAACCCGCCGCGCGGGTTCGGTCTGGCGCGTTTGGCAGGCTCGCGCGTTCAACTTTCAGGGTTGCGCGGCCGCCCGCGGCTGGGCCTCAGTGAGGTCCGATCATCCCGCGGGTTCGATCGTCACAACCAGGCCCTTGGACGCGAACTGTTCCTGGTACAGCTCCGCTCGCTCCTTGTGCGTGATGAGCACCTGGGCTACGCCAGCCTCGTGGGCCGTGAGCATGACGTCGCGGGCGAGCGGGGCGTTGAGGGGCGTGAGCTCCACGATCGATCGGACGACGAACATCATGTCGTTGTGGGCATCGTTGTGCAGCAGCACGCGAAACGGCGGGAGCGTCTCGAACGCCGGTGCGGTGCGGGATTTCGGGGCTGCCGCCCGGGCGATCGGGGCGGCAGGTGCGGCCGCGGCCGGGGGCGATTGCTGGGCAGAAGTCCCCTCGGTGGTCTTCGCGGCCGGGCGTTCGCTTCGGGGGTGTTCCGGGTGAGGGTTCTGGCTCACATCCCACCTTCTCTCTGGTGCCCTGTGGCGTTCGGGGTGACGCGGTGCGGGCCTTTTTCCGTGGGAGAGGCCCGAGAATCCTCCGGCATGACCGGCCGATTCCCACACAGAAGATCGGCGGGGGCCTTGCACTTTGACCAACAAACCGCCATACTTTGATGGTCGGACCCGCCCGCCGGTCGAAAGACGGCAAGCGACAGCCCTGCGAGGACGCCCGAAGTGCCGGGCAGGATGGCTCAGGAAAGGGCGCGGCATGTACGAACTGGTGATCTGCACGAGCGATGGCAAGCCCCTCAAGCGATTCGATCTTGCGCGGGCCGAGTCCGCGCGCAAGCGGATCGTGATCGGGCGTGCCGAGGACTGTGATGTTCGCATCACCAGCCCCGCCATCTCCCGGCACCACTGCGCTATCGAGCCCGACCAGGACGGCGACGAGGAGTGGATCATCCGCGACCTTGGCTCCACCCACGGCTTGGAAATGGAGGGCGTGAAGATCGCGCAGGCCGACATCAAGGATGGCCTCGAGGTCCGCATCGGCCCCGCGCTGCTCCGGTTCCAGGCCGCCCACACCCGCGTCGCCGCCGACATCGCCCGCGAGGTCGGCGAGGATCGCTGAATACCCGCCGAAACTCCGCGCGTACCCTCACCCCTTCGCAAGCGGGGGCGGGGCGGGAGTCCATCCATGGCGAGCGTGCGCCACTTCCTCACCATTGCCGAAACACCCGCGCCGTCGCTGCGACGGATGCTCGAGCGGGCCATCTCGCTGCGCACCCGGGCCGAGCCGACGCTGCTGGGCGGGAAGACGCTCCTGTGCCTGTTCGAGAAATCCAGCCTGAGGACCCGCATCTCCTTTGAGCAGGCCATGCGCAAGCTCGGCGGGAGCGTGATGAGCATGGCCGGACCCGAGGTGGGGATTGGTGGCCGCGAATCGCCGCGTGACATCGCCCGCGTAGTTTCTTCGATGGTCGACGGCGTGATGGCCCGCGTGATGATGCACGACACGCTCCGCGAGTTCGCGGCCGTGTCGAGCGTGCCGATCGTGAACGGGCTTTCCGACTTTGCCCACCCCGCGCAGGCCCTCGCCGACGTGCTCACGGTCGTCGATGAGTTCAGCCCGGGCCGGATCGACGGCGTGCGCGGGCGCACGATGGCCTTTGTCGGCGACGGCAACAACGTGGCCCGCTCGCTGGGCGAGATCTGCGTCATGCTCGGCATGAACTTCACCATCTGCTCGCCCGAGGGCTACGCGCTCGAGGCCGAGTGGGTCGCCCGCACGCAGGCCCTCGCCTCCGGCGGGGCCAAGGTGCTGCTCACCGACGATCCGGTGGAGGCCGTCCTTCACGCCGACGCGGTGTATTGCGACACGTTCGTCTCCATGGGCCAGGAGGCCGAGCGCACCGAGCGGCTCGGGGCCTTCAAGCGATACCAGGTCAATGCGGACCTGCTGGGCCAGGCGCCGCGCCATGCGATCGTGCTGCACTGCCTCCCCGCCAGCCGCGGCGTGGAGATCACCGACGACGTCATGGACGGCCCGCGCTCGCGGGTCTTCCCGCAGGCCAAGAACCGCATGGACGCCCAGATGGGCTTGCTCGCCGAGTTGCTGGGGTAGGGCTCTCGCGGTGACCAAGATTGGGCCGCGGGCGGGAGGAATTCCGATCATCTTTCCGCCCCTCTCCTGCGCGCCTTGGCGCCTCTGCGAGAGGGTTCCTCTCCACGCCGCTGCGAGAACCCATGCCCAACCCGCACGACCAGGACCCCGGCCAGATCGACTCCGACGCCCTGCTTCTGATCGTTGTGGGGGCCCATCCCCGCGCCGAGATGACCGATCGGCCGCTGGCGTATCGCCTGCGCGACCGCATGACGGCGTGGCTGATCTCCAAGTTCCCGGATGATGATCCGCCGCTCACGCCCATGGTGGTGACGGACCTGTGGTACCTCAACGACAACGCGCTGCGCCGTTGCCCGAGCGTGAGCATCGGCGGCCCCGGCGTCAACGCGTTCAGCGCGTACCTCGGCGACAAGCTCCCCAGCGCGTTCGTGGTGGACGACCGCCTGATGGTGCAGATGGACCTCGACCTGACCGACCTCATCGCCTGCTGCTGGGGCGTCGATGGCCCGGCCACGGGCGAAGCGGTCGAGGCGTTCGTGAACCGCTACCTCGATGATTTCCTCGAGGCGGCGATGCGCACGCACACGGCGTGACAACACAAACGCAAGGGTGGCACGGGCGGCTTGTCCGCCCGTGGTGAGCTGTCACGTGCCCCAGGCTCCCGCGTAGCCAATGCCAAAGCCCTCGCTCGCTCCCTCCCGCGCGGCCAACTCAAAGAGCCGCTTGGCGATCTGCCGGATGTGCAGCGCATCGTGGGCCGGCCATGAGGCCATCAACTCGCCCGCGTACACCGGCCCGTGCCTCGGGTGCATGTACGCCTTCTTCCAATCCGGATTGTTCAGCGAGCGCAGCCAGCGGATCGTCTCGGCACGCTCGCGCTCAAAGCGGGCGAGCGATTCGCCGAGCTCTCGCTCCTGATACTCCCGCTGCACCGCCCATCCCTCCGGGTCCGTCGGTGGCCACGGACGCGCTGGGTCTTCCAGCGTGCTCCGGAGGCGCGCCCGAAAATCGTCCGCGTCCTCATCGGCGAGGTGATTGACGATCTCGATGATCGACCACGCACCGCCGGATCCCCGTGCCCGGCAATCTTCCGGCGACAAGTGAGCCACCAGCGACCGTACAGCGACGGGCATCCGCTCCATGCGATCGATCATGCGAGCAAGGTCCAAGCGAGCGCTCCGTGTGCCCCCTTCTCCTTCTCAGTGTTCACGGCGTCTCAGCTGCTCCCCCGCCGCATCCCATCGAGCCCTTCCGGGAACGGGTAGCTCGGGAACACGCCCACATTGCCGAAGCGCCAGTGTGCCGGGGCGGGGTACACATCGCCGCGGTAGCCCGCCTGGTACATCGTCCGGAGCACGGCCTCGAAGCTCGGCTCTTTGCCGTCCGGGCCGAGCAGCTTGTTGGCGCGGGCGTTGAGGAAGCTGACGCTCGCCACCGGCAGACGCTCCTTGCGGCCGCGCAGCATCTTGACGACGGTCGCGAATCCGCGGGAGAGATCTTCGAGCGTGAAGTGGTCGCGCCCGTGCGGGCGGAGCAGGCCGAGGATGAGCAAGCTGTCGAGGTCGTACTTGAGCACGTACGGTTCGCGGTCCCGCGCGGCGTGGATGCTCACCGAGTCCTGGAACATCTTGGCGAAGCTCGTCACGCCCTTGGCCGTCCACTGGCTGGCGGGGATCAGGTCGACGAGCTGGGCCACGATGCCGTGGGAGTTGTCGGCGTCGTTCACACCGCAGATGACGGCGCGATAGCGCTCGTCGAGCATATCGCGGAGCATGTCCTGCCCCCACAGGATCCGGATGCGCTCGAGGCCGGGGCCGATCCCCGCGCCGATCGCGCCCGCGGGCAGCAGCGACACGCGATCTGGGAACGTTTCGACGCCCATGAGCAGCTCGGCCTCGTCGTCGTACAGGCGGCCGGCCGGGCGATTGTTCGGAGGAGTCGCGGCGTGTTCCTTGCTCATGATCGTGGCTCCGTGCTCGCGGAGGGAGTGGTGGGGGAGTGCCTGTCGGCATGGTACTCCGGGCCCGTCCATCGGGTTCGTCGGCGCGAGATCTCCACGATCACCAGCGTGGCAAAGCCGATCGTGCCCAAGGGTCTTACCCAGTAGTTCTTGTGGTTCAGGGCGATCTGCGTGCTGAACTGGAAGGCGAAGCAGAGCAGCAGCAGCCCGGCGAAGGTGGGCCACCGGCGCGCCAGCGCCTCACGCGTGGCCCACAGCGCGGCGGCCGGTCCGAGAATCACGTAGCTCAACCCCTCGGTCCGCGGGTTGAACAACATCAAATAGATCGCCCCCAGCGCGAGCACGAACACGGGCGCGACGCTCGGAAGCCGGCGTGCCGCCAGCCAGCACAGCCCAAGCGTGCCCACCGCCGCGATGCCCCGCACCACTGTGAGCACGCCTTCGGGCGCGGGCAGGTGGAACGACACGAGCAATCCGCGGATGTCCTGGAACAGGTCCGGTGGCGCGGCCGCCCGCGCGGCCTTGTCGACAAACTCCCGGTACTGCCCGAGCACGTACGACGGATCGGGATGCAGGAAGGGGGCTACCGCGAACGCGGCGAGGCCAATCGCCAGCCGCCACGACATCGGCCGCAGCCAGATCGCCCCTAAGAGCAGGATCATGACCATCGACGTCGGCTTGCACGCCAGCGCGAGCATGAGCCACAGCGTCGCCGTCCACCATCGCCGGTCCATCGCCGCGCAGGCCGTGAGCGCGAACAGGCCCGCCATGTGGATGTTGGTCTGTCCGTTTGTCGCACTGCCCAGCGCGGCGGGGATCGCCAACGCGCTCGCCAGCAGGAAGGCCGTGCCGCGCCGAGCACCGAAGAGCCGGGCGCACAATCCCCAGATCCCCCACGCGTACGCGCCGATGCCAAGTGTGCGCCAGAGCGTCTCCTCGAGCGCGGGCGGCAGCGCCGCGAAGGACGAGTACGCCATCGCGCTCTGGGGCATGTAGAGGAAGCCATGCTCGCCGCCGGTGTAGAGGCTCTGCGACCTCCACCACAGCCGTGCGGCGCGGTCGTACTCGGGCGTCACGCTTCGCGAGCCGTACCGGTGCGTGCTTGCCACATCGGCGGACGCGACCTCATACAAACCGGAACTCACGAGGTGTGCGGGATCGCCCTCGCGAACGTCCTTGCTCCAGATGAGTACTGCGGTTGGGGTTTCGAGCTGGACGTTGCCCGAGATCGTCCGCCCGTTGTTCAGGATCACGATGTCCTGCTTGAGCAGGGTTGCCGCGCAGATGCCGAGTGCGAACACAACCCACACAATCACGGCGCACCGGGTGCGGCCGCGTTCCGGGGCCGGCAAAGAAACCGGTTGATTGGTGCGGGTGACGTCCAAGGGGGTGGGAATGGCCGTACGAAGTGGGGGGAGTGTCAGAGGTGGGACGGTGGAAAACCGAGTCTAACGGCCTTTCGACTTTTCATCCGGCCCGAAGTTTGGCACACTATTGGTGCTGGGTCCGTGTGCCGTTGCCTTTTACAGGAGAACGCTCATGCCCACGATCGCCGATCTGCTGCAGGTCAAGGGTCTTGCCGTCCTGACGGTCTCGCCCGGCGCCACCGTGCTCGACGCGGCCCGGCGGATGAACGAAAAGCGAGTGGGGGCCCTGGTCGTCGTTGACGACCACATGCCCGACCGAATTGTCGGCATCATCACCGAGCGCGACATTCTGACGCGCGTCGTGGCCGGCGAGAAGCCGCCCGCGAACACATCCGTCGCCGAGGTGATGACCGACCGTGTGCTCACGTGCATGGCCACGACCGACATCGAGGAAGTTCGGACCGCGATGCGCGAGAAGCGCATCCGCCACCTGCCCGTGGTGGACAAGGTCGGCCGCCTGTGCGGCATGGTCTCCATCGGCGACCTCAACCAGGCCCACGTGCGCGTGCTCGCCGAGACGGTGATGTACCTCGAGCAGTACAGCGTGCGCATGTAGGACGCACGCATGGGCGCGAGCCCATGCACGGGGCCTTGAACGTGTGAGTGGCAAGAGTGCCTCGCTGCCCGGGCTTGCGCCCGGGCCTCTGTCAGCCTCGTGCCATGCGCAGGAGGGTTTCCGGGCTCTCGCTCTCGCCCGTGCGGGTGCTGAGCAGCGCGGCCCCCGCCGTCGCCAGCACCATCCCGAGGTTGGTCGGCGCATCCAGCGGCGAGCCGCCTCCCGCGCTGAGCAACCGGGCGATCTGGTCGCCAAGCACGCGTGCTGCCGTGGCGCACGCGGCCTCGGTGTGGGCCGAGCCGCGCACCCGGGCCGAGTCGCGCGAGGAATCGAGCACCGTGCCTTCCGGGCTGATCCAATCGAGCCCATCGTCGTAGAAGCGAAGCCGCCCGCGCTCGCCGACCACGGTGATCGTGCGATTCCATCGCCCAGCTCTGTTTGACGCCACCACCGACGCGGCCCGCCCATCGGCGAAGCGCAGATTCGCGGAGAGGTCTCCCTCAAGGCCGACGAGCGAATCGCCCGGCAGCGCGTGCACCGCGCGGCCGCGCCCGATCGCCGTCGGCGGCACATACGCCGCGTCCACGCGATCCGGCGAGCCCAGCAGCCATGTGATCACTTCCATCGCGTCGTAGATGCGGGCTCCGAGCGACCCCTGCCCGGGCCCGCAGAGCGCCTGCACGCCCACCATGCTGATGGGCCCGAGCTGCGCGAGAATCTCTCCCGCGTCGCGCACGGGCTTGGACAGGCGTGCGAGCGGCACAAACGCGGCCCACTCCATCGCCGATCCGCCTGTTACAGGTTCCTCCGAGGGCTCGGGCCCCAGCGCGACGCCCATCCCGCCCCCGCCGTCGTCGATCGCGGATTGATCCTGGGGAAGGTGCAGGATGCTCCCGGGCAACGGCTCGAGCGAGGCCACGTGTACGCCCCGATCCGCGCACGCGAACAGCGCCTCGACCTCGGCCTCGCTCGCGCCGGCCTTGGGGCTGCCCACGCCGCCGGACGAGGCGAGCAGCAGCATGTCGGCGGTGGTTGATGCGAGCGACGAGCGAAGGTCATCGGCGGGCTCGCACCCGAGCGCGGCCGCGATCTCACGGACGCGCCCCGGCTCGGGGCATCCGGCGTGGGTGATGGTGATCCCGGCCGCGTCGGCGGCCGCCCGCACCAGCTCGACCTGTCCGAGGTCGAGCCAGACCATCGCGGAATGTTGTGCGGGGGCCTTGCCCATGAGGGGGAGTGTACAGGATGGCGTCTTCCTATACTTGTGGCGGTGCAGATCAGCGGCCGCCGTCGGGGGCAACTCCGCCGGAGGAAAGTCCGAGCACGACAGGACACGGTGGTGGGCAACCCCCACCCGCCCATCACGAATCGTGGGCGCGGGAAAGTGCCACAGAGAATGAACCGCCGATGGCCGGGCACTCCTTCGGGAATGGCCGGATCAGGCAAGGGTGAAAAGGTGCGGTAAGAGCGCACCGCCCGGGTGGCGACACCCGGGGCACGGAAAACCCCACCGCGTGCAAGGTCACGCAGTTGCCGTCGTCACCCTGTCCGGGTGCGCCCGCAAGGGCAGGCAACGGGTAGACCGCTCGAGCCGTCGGGCAACCGGCGGCCCAGAGAAATGGCCGCTCCGCCGCGAAGGCTTCGCCGAGCCCCCGTCAATGGTCGAGGCGAGGAACCACGCGAGCGGGACAGAACTCGGCTTACCGATCCGCACCGATCCGTGACGCGGGCCCTTGGGAGACCAGGGGCCCGCGGCCGTTTTGGGATTGTCAGAGCCGAGCTGCGCGAGCCGCCGGTGCCCTGACTCAGCACCCCGCGAGCCACCCGTTGAGGAAATCGAAGATGTCCTGGACGGTGAGTCCGTCGGCGCCATTGAAGTCTGCCCGCGGATCGGCGGCGAGCCACGCGTTGAGGAAATCGAAGATGTCCTGAACGGTGAGCCCGTCGGTGCTGTTGAAATCCGCCCGGCAGAGGCAGGCGTTCCAACGGGCGAAGTAGGGCGAGGGGACACCCCCCGCCGAGAGGAAGCGGCCGCCGATGATGAGTTCGTTGTTGAAGAGGGTCAGCGAGTTCACCTGCGCGATGGAGTCGCCGGTGATGCCGGTCCCTCCAACCGCCGACCACGCCGTGCCGTTCCACTTCGCGAGATTGCTCGCGGGCGTCGCGGTTCCCCCGCCGCCCGCGGTCGTGAACTTGCCGCCGACGTAGAGGTCACCGGCGTACACCGCGAGCGCGTTGACGGTGGTGAGCGTGCCGCCACTCACCCCACCGCTTCCTTCCCCGAGGGTGCGCCATGTGGTCCCGTTGAAGGCCGCGATGTGGCTCGCGGGGATGGTTCCGCCGTTGATGGAGACGAACGGCCCGGCGGCGATGAGTTCGCCGCGATACACGGCCAGCGCGGTCACGGTGCTGTCGATCGTCGCCCCGCCCAGCGACATCCACGACTGCGCGGCCGCATCCCAGCGGGCGATGCGCCCGTAGGAGCCCGAGAAGCTGTCGCCGAAGTCGCCCCCCGCCACCAGCTGGCCGTTGTACTGCGTGAGTGCGTACACGCCGCCGCTGAAGTAGATGTCCGGGTAGGCGGCCCAGGTGGTGCTCGCATCGTCGAAGTTCGCGATGCCGAACGTGCCCCCGGCGATGAGCGAGCCGCCGATGTTCGCGACGGTCTTCACATCGCCAACGATGTTCGTGCCCGTGCCGCGCCAGAGGCCGGTGGCGTCGTTGTACCGGGCGATGCGGTCCACGGAGACGCCCCCCGCGGTGCTGAGGTTCCCCGCCGCGACCCACTCGTTGTTGTAGACCGTGGAGGTGACGACGAGCGGGTAGACGCCGGAACCGAGCGTCTGCCAGCCGCCAACCGACGGTCCGTTCCAGATCGCCACGCCCGCGGCCGCGGGGAAGCCGGCGTGGGCAATCCGCCCGCCGACGGCGAGCTTGCCGTGATACGGCGCGGCGGCAAGCACATCGCCATCAAGGCCGTTGCCGAAGGAGGACCAGACGCCCGGGGTGCTGGCGCTGGCGCTCGTCCACCTCGCCAGGCGCGAGCCTGCCACGTTCGTGCCAACGCCGATCGTGCCGAACTGTCCGCCGACAAGGAGGTCTGGGCCATCGGCGAGCAGCGCGTACACCGCGTTGTCCGCCGCCGCCCCGCCGGCGCCTGTCGCGCCGAGCGAGGACCACGCGCTCCCGTTCCAGCGGGCGATGCGGCTGGCCGTCACCCCGCCCGCCGTCGAGAAGAGCCCACCCACGATGAGCTCGCTTTGGTAGACAGCGAGCGTCTGCACAGAGATGCTCAGCCCTCCTGTGCCCGTGCCGAGCGCGGACCATGTCGAGCCGTTCCAGCGCGCGATCCCGCTGACCGCCACCGTTCCCGCGTTCTGCATGAACCCCGCCGCGACAAGTTCGTTGTTGTACACGGCCATCGTGTACACGTAGCCGTTGATCCCCTGCCCGGTGGTGGAGCCGGAGCCGCCGGTGCCGAGCGTCGTCCACGCCGTTCCGCTCCACTTGGCGATGCTGTGGATCGTCGTGGCGCCCATCCCCGCGAACGTTCCGCCGAGGTAGAGCGAGCCGTTGTACACCGCCACGGCGTAGAGCGTGCCCGAGCCCGACATCGCCGAGCCGAGGATGTGCGGGGTCGCCATTACGCCGCCCGTAGCGCCGTCCCATGACACGACCTGCTCGCTCACGCTTCCGACCGTCACGCCGAACGAGCCCGCGGCGATGAGGTTGTCGTTGTAGATGGTGAGCGAGCGCACCGTCGCGGAGGTGTACGTCCCCATCTGCATCCATGCGCCCGCGCCCCCCGCCGCGGCCGGGTCCCACCGGGCGATGCCGTTGATCGTGCCGCCTGCGCCGTTGTAGAACGCCCCGCCCGCGATGAGCGTGTTGTGGTACACGATGAGCGCATCGACCTCGGCGTTGAACCCGGTTCCTAGCGCCCGCCACTGGCGCGTTGCCGGGTTCCACGCGGCGATGTTCGTGGTGCCGGCCAGCCCCGGCACCGAGAGCCCGCCGCCGACGACGGTCAGTGCTGGGAGCGGCCCCGCGCCGTCGGGGTCCCACGTCGTGATGGCCCGCACGATGCCCGAGAGCCCGGGCGCGATCTGGTCGGGTCCATATTCCCAGTGGGGGGTGCAGGGGGTCTGCGCCCGTGCCGAGTGCGCTCCGCACAGGCACACCATGGCCGCGATGGCGACGAAGAGCTGCTTGATCCCGCGCATCGGCCCAGACTACCGATTCGCTGCCGGGTGATCAAGGAGAATTCTGCGAGGGCGAGCCTGTCTGCCGCGTTCAGCTCAGCGCTTTCCGCCCCATCGGCACATCAAACCGATGCGCGGCGTCGCCCGTCCGCACGTACCCAATCCCACCCATGCGACCAACCGCCCGCAACTTCGCCGGATCGGTGTGGAACCGTTCGTTGATGAGGTCATCCCGCACGAACACGTGCACCACCTCGCCGATCACGATGTTTCCCGCCGCGGGCTTGCCGGGATTCGTCCGCACCACCTGCACCGTCCGGCACTCGAAGCACACCGGCGAGAGCGCGACGCGCGGCGGCTTCACCACCACGCTCGGCGCCATCGCCAGCCCCGTGAGCGCAAACTCGCTCTCGCCATATGGCAGCGGCTCGGCCGCGCCGGCCACCTCGCGTTCGTAGTCCTCGGTGGCCACGTTGACGACAAACTCACCCGTGCCGCCCTCGCTCGCGGGCTTGGCGTTCCGCAGCGAGTCCTTCTCGCCTCCCTCGGGCGTGTTCGCCGGGCAGAAGAGCAGGGTCATCGGGTTCGAGCCCACGCCCGCGAAGAATGAGAACGGGGCGAGGTTTGGCCTGCCGTCGGGTGAGACCGTCGACACAAACGCGATCGGGCGCGGCACGATGCACCCGATGAGGAGCTTGTAGCGGTCGGCGATTTCCATCGTGCGGGGGTCGAGTTCCATGACGGAGTCTAACGCCGTGGGGGCGATACCATCCGATCCATGGCGTTGGCGTGTCCCAGTTCCTTCCGCGAGACCGGCATCGAAGTCGTTGATCCGTGCCTTTCCCCGGGTGAGGTCGATGAGCTGTGTGCCCTCTGCGAGCCGCTCTTGAGCGAGTCGGGCCATCGTCGTCCCGGCGTTCGCCGGGTGTTGCAACGGCAGCCGCGCATCCTCGATGTGCTTCGCGCATCGCCCGTGTGGGAACTGACGCACGAAGTTGGGGGGCCGGGCACGCGCATCGTGCGGGCGATCCTCTTTGACAAGACACCGCAGACAAACTGGCTGGTGCCCTGGCACCAGGATGCGTCCATCGCGTTGGCGGAGCGTCGCGATGTGCCGGGATTCGGACCCTGGGCCGTCAAGGACGATGAGCACCACTGCCAACCCTCGCGCGAGGTGCTCGAGTCGATCTTCACACTTCGCGTGCACCTGGACCCCTGTTCCGCCGACGCCGGTCCGCTTCGCGTGGTCGTGGGGTCGCACAAGCATGGCCTGCTCGATGAGCGGGCCTTGGATCGGTGTGTGCGGGAGGGATCCTGTGTCGAGGCCATCACGGGGCGCGGGGCGGTTGTGCTGACCACTCCGCTCGCGGTGCACAGTTCACCCAAGGCCACGAGCAACTCATCCCGGCGTCGCGTGCTGCATCTTGACTGCACGCCCGTGCGATTGCCCGGCGGACTGACCTTCGCGGAGGCACCTTGAGCAACGTCGATCTCACCTGGCCCGCACTCCTCGCCCGTTGGACGGCGTTCGCGCAATCCTCGGTCGCGCTGCCGAAGAACGCGGCGGGGGATCGGTGGCGCATGGCCGTTCCGGCGATCATCAATCTTCAGGCTGTGACCTTCGCGCTCGGCGAGATCGATCAACTCACCCGCGAAGGCGAGCGGGCCGTCGCCCTCGACAAGTCCGAGATCATCATCCGCTCGGCCACGGGCCAGTTGCACGCGCTCTGGCGCGGCGAGCCGCTGCCGAACGAACTGGTGGCCCTGATGCACGACGCGGGCGTGGCGATGGAGGTGGCGCGTGGGGATTTCGCCGGGCTGGAGGCGACCGGTACCACGGCTCCCGCCGTGCCGGGCGGGGCCATGTCGGGCGCGGAGGGCATCGAGTGGCGCGTCACGGAAGAGCGGCTGATCGTGAACCATCCGGGCGACCTGGTGGCGCGTTTGCAGGAGTTGCAGTTTGAGGGCGACCTGTGGGTGCCCACGCCGGGCGTGCCGATGTTCCGGGGCGCGCCGGCCGCGTTCGCGCGCGAGGCGGGCGGCGGGCGGCCCGACGAGCACGTGCTGCGCGCGGTGAAGGAGTTCCTGGTGGACGTGTCGCGGCCGGAGCCCGTCGCGTCGTTCCGGCAGGTCTATCGCCAGTTTGATTTCGCCGCGGGCCGCGCCGTGCGGGATCTGGTGGCACCCGTCGGTCCGTCGATCCCGGCCGGCCAGGCCCTGCTGGTCCCCGCGATCCGGGGTGGTCGGGAGGTCGGGGTCACCCTGCCGCCGCGAAAAAGCGCGGACATTCCCGCGCCTGAGGTTGTGTTTCAGGACGTTCCGACCGATGCTGACTGACCATGAGTTCCGCCACTCTCGGGATGCGTTTGACCGCTTTCGCCCGCACGCTCGTCGCGGCCGCGATGGTTCCGCTGGCCGCGCTCGCGGGCGGCTGCGCGGTGCGTCAGGCCGCCGATCCGTCGCGTCACGCGGCCGTTGAGTGCGACGCCCCGGCCTCCTTCGTCTGGCCCGAGCGTGACGTCGCCGGCATTGATTCGAGGATCGCCATGCAGCCCGGCAAGCACCGGCTGTATGTCGCGGGCCTCGACGACCTGCGCGGCAAGGTGCGCCCCTACATCTGGTCCGGCGATGTCGACGTGCTCTGCCGCCGCCCCAGCGGGCAGGGCCTGCTCTGCGAGGTCCGTCGCGTCGACGCCGAGCCCGCGTGGTACGACCCGCGCGTGTTCATGTTCTACTCATCGCAAACGCCCGTCATGCGCGCCGATCGCACCATGACCGAGCTGCCCCCCGGCCTGCGCGAGCTCGATGGCACGCCCATGGACGGGGTGATCTACCGCCTTCGCCCGGAGTCGCGCGGCGCGCCCGCCACGCGCGGGATTGTCGTCGCGCTCCGCCCGCTCTCGGGCTCGACGTACATCCGGCCCGTCATCAACGAACTGCGCGATCGCGGGTGGACCGTGATCGAGTCGAGCCTCGGTTTCGGCCTCAACGGCGTCGGTGATGAGCGCGACGCCCAGAACGATCAGGACCTTGAGAAGTACGGCCGCCGCATCGGCGAGATCGCCAACGACCGCCTGAGCGAGTGGGCCTATGGCTGCGAGGCCATGGTGGACATGGTCCGCGAGGAGCGTCCCGGGCTTCGGGGTAAGCCGGTGGTGGTCGTCGGGTTTTCCGCCGGCGCGATCGGCGCGCCCACCGTGGCCGCTCGATTGGAAGAGCAACTCGGAGAGCGTGGGGGAGTGGGAGGGGTCGTCCTCGTGGGCGGCGGCGTGAACATCGCCCGCATCGCCCAGACGAGCAGCCTCAGCGATTTCGGTTTCGGGGTGACGTTCCAGGGCAAGAAGCTCACGGGCGAGAAGCTCGAGCGATTCAGCGACTCGTACCTCAAAGCCGCCACGCTCGACTCCTACCACACCGCTGCCGCGCTCCGCCGGATGCCCGCCCTCATGCTCCAGGCCGACGCGGACGACATCGTGCCCGTGGAGACGGGCCGCACGCTCTACGAGCAGCTCGGCAAGCCCGAGCGGTGGACGTTCAGCGGCGGGCACGAGCTGCTCTTCCTAGAGCTTGGGTTCTTCGACACGAAGATCGCGGATTGGATCGACGGCCACGTGCCGGCGACCGTCGCGGCCCCGGCCCGTGCCGTGACGGCCAAGTAGCTCGAATCCGGATGAAACGCGGAGCGGCAGGGCGGCGTGTCCGCCCGTGCCGGGTGTCTCATGCGCCGGCTCCCCAAGCATTCACCAGTGCCAAAGGCCGGACCTTGTGCCCTAGCATCACCTCCCAACTTTCCAACCATTTTTCGAGACTCACCCATGCTCAAGCGAGCCAAGATCAGCGTCATCGGAGCGGGCAACATCGGCGGCGAGTGCGCCCGCACTCTCGCCTTCAAGGAACTCGGCGATGTGGTCCTCCTCGACATCCCCAACAAGGAGAAGCCCGAGCTGCACATGCCCAAGGGCAAGGCGCTGGACTTGGCCTGCTGCGGGCCGATCGAGAACTACGACGCGAAGATCACGGGCACGTTTGACTACGCCGACATCGCGGATTCCGACGTCGTCGTCGTGACGGCGGGCCTGCCGCGTCGGCCCGGCATGAGCCGCGACGACCTCGTGCAGGTCAACGCCGGCATCGTCAAGAACGTCGCCGAGAACATCAAGAAGTACGCCCCGAACGCGATCGTCATCGTCGTGAGCAACCCGCTCGACGCGATGGTGTACGCGATGTGGAAGGTGACGGGCTTCCACCACTCGAAGGTCATCGGCCAGGCCGGCGCGCTCGACGTCGCCCGCTTCAAGACCTTCCTCGCGTGGGAGCTTGGCGTGAGCGTCGAGGACATCCAGGGCCTGCTGCTCGGCGGCCACGGCGACGACATGGTGCCGCTCCCCCGCCGCACCAGCGTCAACGGCATCCCGATCACCGACCTGCTCCCCGCCGAGAAGATCCAGGCGTGCGTCGATCGCGCCAAGGCCGGTGGCGGCGAGGTGGTGAAGCTCATGGGCACCAGCGCCTGGTACGCCCCGAGCGCGGGCACCGTCGAGATGGTCGAGGCCATCGTCCGCGACAAGAAGCGAGTGATCGCCTGCGCCGCCTACTGCGAGGCCGAGTACGGCCTCGGCGCGGCCAAGGGCAAGGGCCTCTTCGTCGGCGTCCCGTGCGTCCTCGGGGCCAAGGGCGTCGAGAAGATCATCTCCTTCAAGATGGATGAGACCGAGCAGAAGTTCATGAACGAGTCCATCAGCCACGTCAAGGACCTCATCGGGGTCGTCACCAAGCTCTATCCCGAGATGGCGTAAGCGATCGTTTGCAACGGAGTGCAACACCAGCGGCCCGGCTCCTTGAGCCGGGCCGTTGTACTTTCCGCCCCGATCGCGGAATACGGTTCTCCATGCGAACACTCGCACGCATGGCCGCACTTGCTGTCGTCGCCGCCGCGACCGCGACGTGCACCGCCCAGGACCGTCTTGTCCCGCCGCACGAGGCGGCGACGGAGCATGTCGCCGACAAGCCTGGCACGATCATCCCCGCCGATCTCGAAGCCGGGGCGTTCGAGGTCTATCTCAAGCAATGGCTGGGCACATTCCGCAACAGCCCGAAAGCCGGAGAGTCCGCGCTCCTGCTTCGGGGAGCGCGGGCAAGTGTCCGTGGCATGTCCAACATGGTGCTGGTTGAGATTGCCCGAGCGGATGCGCCCGCGGATCCCTTCCGGCAGTTCTTCGTCCGCGGATACCTGCGGCAGGGTCAGCGACGCGTGCGAACCTACGAGATTCTGAACTCTCCCGGTCTGAAGGACGCGATCGCCGGTCTCTGGGCGGCGCCGGGCGCGATTCCAGGCTCAATCGCCGAATCGCTCGTGCCAATACTCGACATGCCGCTGGAGATCAAGACCTCCCAGGGGCGTGGAAGCACTTCCACGGCGAAGACGGAGCACGCTTTTCCGACAAGCGTCGGCGGTGCAATCGAGATGACCGCCTCCATCATCGTATGGAACGGCTCGTTGCGACTCGCCGACGCTGGATTCGACGCCGATGGCAAGCAGGTGTGGGGCCAGCCGCCCGGCGAAGACGTGCTGTTTGTCCGCGAGGAGGCTGCGCCGCGTGTGCGGACGGAGCCCGGCAATCTCACCATCATCACCACCATTCCTCCCAAGCCCGACGCCCCTCGCCACGAACCCGGGGGCGAGATCACGATCGCCTTCAGCAACTGGACCTCCAACGGCCTCAAGATCCAATCCACCCGCGATCCCGGCCGCGAGCCCATCCGGGTTCGCATTCCGGGCGCGCCCCTGCCGGCACTCGACATCGCCCTCACCGGTATTGCCAAAGGCGAGCGACGCAAGATCGTGATTCCCCCCGAACTCGCCTATGGCGACCGCGGCCGCGGCGTGGTTCCGCCGAACTCCACGCTGATCTACGACATCGAATGCCTGGCCGTGGACAACACGCCCGCGCCGCCGAGACCAACTCCACCGCCGGCAGATCCGCACGGACATCCGCCCGTCCCGCCGCCGCCGTCGAACGACGGCCCCATCGGCTCCCCGCCCACCAACGGCACGCCCGAGACGCCGCGCTGATGCCCACGCACTACCAAACCCTCGGCGTCTCTCCCTCGGCATCGCCCGAACAGATTCGACGCGCGTACCGCGCCCTGGCCAAGTCGCTTCACCCGGACGTGAACGCGGCGAAGGACGCGGCGGCCAAGTTCGCCCGCGTCGCCGCGGCCTATGAAATCCTCTCCGACGCCCGCGCCCGCCGCGAGTACGACTTGGCCCTCGCGGCCAAGGCCGCGCCACCGCCGGAGCGGTCCGCCTCCGACCTTCGTCAGGGCCACTACGCCTGGGTCAACGTTGCGGGCCGTCCTTCGGATCGAGAGGTCGACATCTCGGAGGTCGATGAACTGTTCGACACGTTCTTTGGCGGTGGGCATGCGAAGCCGAAGGCGTCCAAGGGGTCCAGCCCCGCGCCGAATAAACAAGAGCCGAACAAGCGGCGGCCCAGAAAACCCCCGCCGCGCCGCCGCTCCTCCGGTTGACATTTCATGCGATCTTGTCCACAGTGTGCGTCACTTTGCGGGCTGTCCAAGGCAGACGGCCCGTTGCAAACACACGTGCGGGGAACCCGGGGACCGGCCACTTGCTCAAACAGCAGCACCAGTTTTTCGTTGGATTGCTCGCGGGCGCCGATGCGCTCGTGATCGCCGGGGCGTCGCTGGGCGCGTGGGTGGTTCGCAAACTCGTGCTCGACGCCCCGCCGTGGTGGCCGCCCTCGCCGATCGAGTATCCCAAGCAGTCGTTGCTGCTAGGCACCGTGCCCATCACGCTCATGAGCATGCGGCTCTTCGGCCTGTACCGGGCCCGGCGCGATCGAACCCTCACCAGCGAGGTCGGACAGATTGTCAAGGCGTGTGCGCTCGCGGTGCTGGCGACGTTCGCCGTGCTCTACTTTGCCGAGGCCGGGATCTTCGTGGAGTCGGCCAGGCTCGGCGTCGCCCCGCTCAAGGCCCGCTTCCTTGGACACGTGATCGATCTCGACGTCGCCCGCCTGCAACTCCTCGCGCTCGCGGTCCTTCTCCCTCTCGCCCTTGCGCTTGAGCGGGTCACGTTCCGCGCCGCACTCCGCATCCTTCGCCGGCGCGGCTGGAACCTCCGCCACGTCGCCGTCATCGGCGTCGGGCGCGTTGCCCAGATCACCACCCGCACGCTGGATCGCAACGGCTGGACCGGCATTCGCGTCAACTACCACATCAGCCACTGGCCGCACCAGCGCCGGGCCGAGTGCGAGGGGCGGCCGATCCTCGGCGGCCTCACCGACATCGAGCGCCTCATGACCGAGCGCAAGCCCGATGCGGTGTACGTCGCGCTCCCCGCACGGCACGCGGCCGAGTTGCCCGGCGTGCTCGCTCGCCTCGAGAAGTTCCCCGTCGACGTCCGCATCGTGCCCGACGTTTCGCCCCGATATGTCCCGCAGAGCATGACCGTCTCCGAGCTCGACGGCATGCCCATCCTCTCGTATCGCGAGTCGCCCACGACCGGCTTCGGCGGGCTGTCCAAGCGGATCCTCGACATCCTCGTCGGCGCGGCCTCGATCGTCGTCTTCGCGCCCGTCATGCTCATCATCGCCGTGCTCGTGCGGGCCTCCGGGCCCGGCCCGGTGGTCTTCAAGCAACGCCGCGTCTCCCTCGGCGGGCAGGTGTTTGACATTTACAAGTTCCGCACGATGTTCCATGTGGGTGATGAGAGCGCCGCCACTCGGCACTCGGCACTGGGCACCCAGCACTCACCCGAATGGACCTCCCGCAACGACCCCCGCGTCACCCGCATCGGCCGCTGGCTCCGCCGCACCAGCCTTGACGAGCTTCCGCAGCTCTTCAACGTGCTCACCGGCGACATGTCCCTCGTCGGCCCGCGGCCCGAGCGGCCCGAGCTCATCCAGCGCTTCCGCGAGGACTGGCGCGGCTACATGCTCCGCCAGCACGTGAAGGCCGGCATGACCGGTTGGGCCCAGATCAACGGCCACCGCGGCGACTCGTCTCTCCGCAAGCGCCTCCAATACGACCTGTTCTACGTCAAGAACTGGTCCATCGGCTTTGACCTCAAGATCCTCTGGCTCACCATCTTCCGCGGCTTCGTCCACAAGAACGCCCATTAGACCCCACGGGGTTTTCGCCACGGTCCAGAGGCTCGCCGGTACAGTGGTGGGCCCAGCCGGATCTGTCCGAAAAGAGGTCGTGCCACACCCCATGAACACGCGAGCAAGCCATTTTTCTGTATGCCGTGTGCTGTTGGTGCTGCTGACCCTGGCCCTGCTCGGCGGCTGCTCCACGAGCAACGGCATCAAGTCTCGGCCCGATGAGGCCGTGCTGCGCGACCCCGCCGCCAATGGCGTGACGCTGCCCACCCGCCGCTGCGCCAACTACTTCCTTGTCCAGGCACGGCTCAATGGGAAGGGCCCCTTCAACCTGCTCCTTGATACCGGCGCATCGCAGACGGTCGTCTCCCCCCGCGTCGCCGAGATCCTCAAGGACGATGCCCGCGCCGTGGACATGTACGCCGAGGGTGCGCAGGGCAAGCGGCAGGACGTCCGCAGCATCGTCCGCATCCACCAGTTGCAGGTCGGCGATGTCGAGCTGCGCGGCCTTGAGGCCATCGCGCTGGATCTCTCCCGCATCCAGGCCAGCCTCGGCTCAGGGGTGGACGGCATCCTCGGCTACCCGGCGTTCCGCGAAGTTTTGCTGGTGGTGGATTATCCGGCCTCGGCCGTTCGTGTGGTGAAGGGCTCGCTGCCTGCCGCCGATGGCCGGTCGGTCGTGTCGCTCACCAACTCCGACCGCCCGACCGTCGACGTACGCATCGGGACCACGCGCCGGTTACGCTCGTTCATGATCGACACCGGCAAGGCCGGCGGCTTTTCCTGCTCAAACTTCGACAGCCTCGAGTTTGCCAATCCGCCCGCCACGATCGCGATGGGCGTTGCGGTGGGGGGGGCTTACGAGTTGCGATCGGGACGCCTCGATGCCGACGTCGTGCTTGGCGATGTGGTGTTCAAGCGGCCGATTGTGGAAAAGTCCGACTCCTCGGATCTCATTGGGGCCGAGGCTCTCAAGACCTTTGTCGTGACCTTCGACCAGCGCAATCGCCGCGTGCGATTCGATGCCGCGGGCGATCGAACTGTCACGTTCTCCCCCGTGCGCGGCATCGGTGTCGGCTTCGATTTCACTGAGGGCAATTGGGGAATAGCAAGGGTTTTCCCTGGCCAGACGGCTGAGGCCGCAGGCCTCCAGCCCGGAGATTCGGTCATCCGTTTGGGGGGAAAGCGGCTCCGGGAGCTAGCGTGCACCCGGCCGATCGACTTGTTTGACACCGGGGACGCGGTGGATTTGACCGTGATCCGGCAGCGCAAGCGGCTTGAGTTCCGGGTCCCGATCATGACCGTTGTGCCCTGACAATCGACCGGAATCCGAACATTTCATCGCGGCCACTTGCCAGACTCGCCGGAATCGGTCACACTATCCGATGTCCGCCGGTTATTGGCCAGCGCCGGTTCTCGGCGAAACGGCCCGGCATTGGTGTCGGAAGGTTCTAAAATCGTCCACGCGGAGACAGTGCCCATGATCGCGCACTCCATGCGTCGTATTCGCGCATTCACGCTCATCGAACTGCTCGTGGTCATCGCGATCATCGCGCTGCTGGTGGCGATCCTGCTGCCCGCGCTCGGCAAGGCCCGCCGCGCGGCCAAGGTGGCGATCTGCTCCAGCAACATGGGACAGTTCGCCAAGGCCCTGACCAACTACTCCGCCGACTGGCGCGGCATCATGTGCGCGTTCACGTGGAAGCCTGGGCAGGAGCCCAGCCAGTGGGCCGACCTCCGCAACGCCGCCGGCGGAACCTCCCCCGCCGTGAATGCCCACGCCGATCAGGGCGTCGACATCATCCGCCGCAAGACCGGAACGACCACCACCGCGCCATACGCGCCCATCACCGATCGCATGCTCGATCGCAACTTCGGCCAGCTCCCGCTCATCGACGGCGGCTACTTCAGCGACAAGGTTCCCGAGTACGGCGCGGCCTGCCCGGACGATCGCACCACGCTTCTCTGGAATCGCGCATCGACCATGCCCCCGGCGCAGTTTGTGTCCACCGTGCTCTCGGCCACCGGCGATCCGGACCCGTCGTCCTCCACCGCGTTCAAGTACATCCTGCCCTTCTGGTCCACGTACCAGTTCGTGCCCAACGCGTGGGCCCCGGAGACCGGCTCCAACGGCATGCTTCCCGGCAATGCCATCTACCAGGCGAGTGGCAGCCCCGGCTATCACCTGCTCTACACCATTCCCGGCGCGACGTACTTCATCGTGCGCACGCAGGACGATGTCGCGTTCCCTTCGCAGAAAGTCTGGATGTTCGATCTCTTCGACCGCCACTCCTTCAAGCGAGACATCTGGTACGGCGAGCCCTTTGCCGCGCAGCCGCTGGTCATGTTCGACGGCTCGGTCGCGTTCCGCAGCGTCAAGCAGTCCAACAAGGGCTGGGACCCGCGGTATCCCAACAACATGACCGCGCCGGTCTATCAGTACTATCCGGAAGCCTCCGAGCCGCCGACCATTAGCGGCGGTGTGACCGACAACTACTACCCCTACTTCCGCTGGACCCGTCGCGGCCTCCGTGGCGTGGACTTCGGCGGCGGCGAGGTGAAGTAGTCCGGGTTTCCGCGTCCGTTCCCTGCTGGAAAGCTGAGGCGCCGGATGTTTCACCGCCGTTCACAGGCCTTCACGCTCATCGAGTTGCTGGTGGTGATCGCCATCATCGCGCTGCTCGTGGGCATCCTGCTCCCCGCGCTCGGACAGGCACGGCGCGCCGCCAAGACGACCATCTGTCAGGCCAACCTGAAGATGTTCAACACAGGTTTCCAGAACTACTCCGGCGAGGCCAAGGGCCTCATCGCGTCGTTCTCGTGGCAGCCCAACGTCGCCACGCCCTCCGACTACGCCGACAATCGAATCGTCCCCACGACGGCGACCCAGGCCCACGCCCGCCAGGGAATCGACATCGTGCGTCGATTGGGCAAGGACTCGACGCTCGTCCCCAACGCATCGATCGCGGACAATCGAATTCTCGCCCGGAACTTCACGCAGATGGTGCTGATGGACGGCGGCTATTACGGCGAGCGAAACCCGGAACCGGCCGCCGCGTGCAGCGAGGATCGGCTTCTCCTTGAATGGCAGAAGCTCTCGCCCCAGCAGGCCCAGGCGACCTTGGGCGCGTGGGACTATGGTGCGCCGCCCGCCTTCGCCCCGTACTACTCCAGCTACCAGATCGTGCCCAACGCCTTCCAGGACGAGAAGGGCCCGGGCCAGATCTACCACGTTTCGAACGACTACCGCTTGTACTACACCTCGCCCGCGACGACGCGGTTCAAGCAGCGCCGGCTCGATCAGGTGGCCTTCCCCTCGCAGAAGGTCGTCTGGTTTGATCTCTTCGACCGCCACTCCGGCAAGACGCCGTTCTTCTACGCCTATCGCGATGCCATCCAGCCCCTCGGTTTCTTCGACGGTTCCGTAAGCATGCGTGCCACACGGAACGCCAACCTCGGATGGCAGCACCAGGCCCAGACCTCGACCACGCCGGCGATGGTCACCTACGCTCCAATCAATCCCACCGATCCGCCCGCCAAGTACACCAGCGCCGCGGCCAACAATCTGCCCCAGTACTACCGGTGGACGCGGGCCGGCCTCCGCGGCGTCGATTTCAACGGTGGAGAGGTCAAGCGATAGATCGCCCTAATTTGACCCGGTGCATTCGCATCCGGCTCGAGAGTTTGCACCCCACGCCGTTCACTGGCACATTGTCCAACGTCCGATGAAGCCATCCACATGCGTGCGAGCCAGAAGGAGTCCGAAATGAGCGAGAGTATTCTGAATGGCACCGATCGCCGCCGCCCCGGCGCGTTCACCCTGATCGAGCTCCTCGTTGTCATTGCGATCATCGCGCTGCTGGTGGCGATCCTGCTCCCCGCGCTGGGCAAGGCCAAGAAGGCGGCCAAGGTTGCCATATGCCAGAACAACATGCACCAGCTCATCACGGCCCAGTTCAGCTACACCGCCGACTACAAGGAGCTGATCTCGAGCCTGAACTGGTTCCCCGGCAAGGGAGCTTCCGCGGATCCCCAGCTCATCTCCAACGCCGGCGACTCCTGGCTGCTCACAGAGGGCAAGCAGGCTTGTGACATCATCCGCCGCCGCCGCCCGACGACCACGCCCATCCAGCTCGTGCAGAACCGCTTCTTCAACCGAAACTACTGGCACCTCGTGCTCATCGACGGCGGCTACTTCGGCGACAACAACCCGATCCAGAAGGCCGTCGGCTGTCCCGACGACGACTGGGTGCTCAAGTGGCAGCGCAACCCGGACGACTACGCCACGCTCGTTGGCTCCGCGCCCGAGCCCAGCGCGATCCCCTCGGGCGCGTACGAGTGGTACCGCCCATTCTGGTCCACCTACCAGATGGTCCCTGTCGCCTGGTCGCCCGACAAGCACTCGGGTGGGCGCGAGACGCTGTCTCAGATCTTCGACCGCCACCATCTCTTCTGGGGCGGCGGCACCACCACGACCCAACTCCCGCTCGGCACGCGGCGCATGGACGAGGTCGCCTTCGCCTCCCAGAAGGTCTTCATCTTCGACGTGTTCGATCGTCACTCCAACAAGCGCCCCATCTGGCACGCCCACGTGAAGGCCGCGCAGCCCCTCGCGTTCTTCGACGGCTCGGTGCGCTACCTCAAGACCAAGGACTCCCGCACGGGCTGGAATCCCGACTACCCCACGTACAACTACACCACGCCCATTTCCAACCCGCCCGCTGCCGGCGACCGTCGCACCTATCTCTACGACCCCGCCACTGGCTTCCCGGGATACGACTGGCCCACCGTCAGCGGCGCGGCCACCGAATACGTGACCAGTTACTTCCGCTGGACCCTCGGCGGCCTGCGCGGCGTGGACTACGCCACCGACGGCAAGCGCTGATCGGTCCGGGTGTCCCGCCACTCCGTGGCGGGTCCTGCGCTCGCGGATGCCCTAAAATCCCCGCTTGATCCGCCCAGCCGCACACACCCCCCATACTCCGCGCTCGCACTATCGCGTCATCGTCATCGGCGGCGGTCACGCCGGCGTGGAGGCCGCATGGGCCGCGGCCAACCTGCTTGCCGAGCCCCATTCCGTCGCCCTCGTCACGCAGGACCCGACCAAGATCGGCGTCATGTCGTGCAACCCCGCCATCGGCGGCCTTGCCAAGGGACAGATCGTCCGAGAGATCGACGCGATGGGCGGCCTCATGGGCCTCGCCGCCGACGCCACCGGGATCCAGTTCAAGGTCCTCAATACCTCCAAGGGCGCGGCCGTGCACGGCCCGCGCGCGCAGTGCGACAAACACGCGTACGCGGACGAAGTGCAGCGATTGATCGCGTCGCGGCCCGAGATCGACGTGATCGGGGGGAGCGTTGAGCGGTTGATCGTCGACCGAGGGGTCGTGCGTGGGGTCGAAATCGCAAATAGCAAATGGCAAATGGCAAATGCGGGACCCGGAGCGGACGGCTCTTCATTTGCGATTTGCAACTTGCCATTTGCGATTTCTGCTCCCGCGGTCGTCCTCACCACCGGCACATTCATGCGCGGCCTGATGCACACCGGCGAGGCCCGCACCGAGGGCGGGCGCGTGGGCGAGGCTGCGGCCGTCGGCATCTCCGGCACGCTCCGCGAACTGGGCTTCGAGCTCGGCCGCCTGAAGACCGGCACTCCGCCGCGCCTCGATCGCGACACTATCGATTGGGACGCTCTCGATCGCGCCCCCGGTGACGCGGCTCCCGTTCCCTTCAGCGACCTGTCTCAGGCTCTGCCACTTGGCCACTCAGCCACTCTGCCACTGCGTCGCTTCCCCGTTCTTCCCCAGATCGACTGTCGCCTGACCTCCACCAGCGCGGCCGCGCACGACCTTATTCGCGCCAACCTCCACCGCGCTCCGATGTACTCCGGCCAGATCGAGTCGACCGGGCCGCGCTATTGCCCGAGCATCGAGGACAAGGTCGTGCGCTTCGCCGAGCGCGAGGCCCACGGCGTCTTTCTCGAGCCCGAGTCGCTGCGGCCGGGCCTGGCGGGCGAGCGCTGGATCTACTGCAACGGCATCTCCACAAGCCTCCCGGCCGACGTGCAGGACGCTCTAGTGCGCACCATGCCCGGTTGCGAGCGGGCCGCGATCCTGCGGTACGGGTACGCCGTTGAGTACGACATGGTCCGGCCGCACCAGCTCCACGCGACGGGCATGACCAAGCTCGTCGAGGGCCTTTTTCTCGCGGGGCAGATCAACGGCACCAGCGGCTACGAGGAGGCCGCGGGGCAGGGCCTCATCGCGGGCCTCAACGCCGCCCGCCGCGCCCGCGGTGAGGAGGCCATCACGCTCGGCCGCGACATCGCCTATATCGGCGTGCTCATGGACGATCTGGTCACCAAGACGCCCGTTGAGCCCTATCGGATGTTCACCTCGCGAGCCGAGCACCGCCTGTTGCTGCGCGCCGACAACGCCGCCGATCGCCTTACGCCCCTCGCCGAGCGGCTCGGCCTGCTCGCCTCGACCGATCTGGGCAGTCTGCGCACGCGCGTATTCGCCGAGCGCACTCGAGCCATCGCCGAGATCAACCGGCTCATCGACGCCGCGTCCATCGATGGCGATCCGCTCCGCGATCGCGTCCGCCGCCCCGATTACACGACCGACCGCCTCGCTGCCGATCTGACCACGCTGCCCGCGCACGAAAACCCGCGACCCCACTTCCACCCGCAGGCTCCGGCCCTCCGCACCGCCCACGCCGATCGTCTCTACGCCCCGTTCGTCGAGCGCCAGCGCATCGAGATCCGCCGCAGCGCCGAGGTGGAGCGCAAGCGCATCCCGGTGGACTTCGACTTTGGCACGATTCCCAGCCTTCGCACCGAGGCCCGCCAAGCGCTCCAGCGATTCCGCCCCGCCACGCTCGGCCAGGCCGGCCGCCTCGAGGGCATCACCCCGGCCGACGTGACGCTTCTGTCGGTAATGCTCGCCCGCCGATCCCGCGCCGCATCCGATTCCTCCGACCCCGAGCGGGCATAACCGGGCGGCCGTTCTACCATCCGCCCCCAATGGCGCACCCGTTTACATTCCTGCTCGCCGAGGCCGGCGCCGCGAACCTCGTTCGCGACATGCTGGTGATTCTCGGCGCGGCCGCCGTCATTTCCGTCCTGTTGCGACGGCTCCACCTCGCCGCCATCCCCGGCTATCTCATCGTCGGCACGCTCATCGGCACGCTCCCCTCGGGCCTCATCACCTCCCACGAGACCGTCGAGCAGATCCAGGACATCGCCGTCATCCTGCTGATGTTCACCATCGGCCTGCACCTCGAGCTCGAGTCCATCAGGACGGGCATGGTCCCGATCCTGATCGTCGGCGCCGCCTCCACCGTCGCCTCGGCCGTCATCATGTGGCCGGTCGCCGTGCTCTTCGGCCTTGGCGCGCCGGCGGCCCTCGCCGTGTCCATGGCCTTCTCGATGTCCTCCACGGCCGTGGTGCTGGGCATTCTGCAGCAGCGCAAGGAGGTGCACCTTCTGCACGGGCGGCTGTGCATCGGCATCTCGATCATGCAGGACCTGATGTCGATCGCGGTCCTGGCATCGCTCCCGGTGCTGGCCGCGTGGGCCGGGGTCGGCAGCGCCGAGGCGGCCGACGCCGACCGCACCGAGCACGTTCTGGGCCTTCTGTCCAAGGCCGGGCTTGCCCTCGGCGGCATCATCATGATGCTCGGTTTCGCCCACTACCTTTTGCCCCGACTACTCCGTGAGGCCAGCCGCGAGGGCAACACCGAGGGCCTGCTCGTCGCCTCTGCCGGCGCGGGGCTCGGCGCGGCGGTGCTCACCTCCGTCCTCGGTTTCGGCCCCGCCCTCGGCGCCTTTCTCGCCGGATTCATGCTCTCCTCCACGCCCTTCCGCCACCAGCTCGCCGGGCAGCTCTCGCCCATGCGCGACCTGTTCATGGCCGTGTTCTTTACCGCTGTCGGGGTGAAGCTCAACGTCGTCACCATCGCTCCATACTGGTGGATCATCCTTCTGGCCGTCGTGCTCACGATGAGCCTGAAGACCATCGCCGTGAGCGTGAGTGTCTGGGCGGGCGGGGCCACTGCCGTGATTGCCGGCACAACCGGCCTGCTGCTTGCCCAGGCCGGCGAGTTCTCGCTGGTCATTCTCGGCGAGGCCCAGCACATCAAGCTGCTCAAGGAGGAGTACCAGGGCGTCATCGTCGCGCTGGTGGTGATCTCGCTCATCCTCACCGAGCCCGCCGCGAACCTGGCTCGACGCTTCTCCCCGAAACTGGCCCGCATTCCTTCCGCGTGGTGGCTCTCCAACCCAGCCCTCCGCGATCGCGGCGGCAAGCACGCCGCCACCGAGGTCAATGTCGAGGGCTGGGGTACGCCCGAGGACGGCACCCACTCACGCCGCCACGTCATCGTCGCCGGCTTCGGCGTAGTGGGGCGCAATCTGGCCGAGCACTTCGCCGCCCGCGGCATCCCCTACACCGTCATCGAACTCAACCCCGACACGGTCATCCGCCAGCAGAAGCTCGGGCGGGCCACCGTCTTCGGCGACGCGACCAACCCCGACGTGCTCCACTCCGCCGGTCTGGAGACCGCCGAGGCCGTGGTCCTCACCATCCCCGACGACGAAGCCACCGCCCGGGCGTGCCGCCTGATCCGCGAGCTGCGGCCCGACATCTTTATTGGCGTGCGAGCCGGATACCTTGGCCGCGCTATCACCGCCCACGAGGCCGGCGCCGACCATGTGACTATCGAAGAGGTCGTGACCGCCCAGGACATGGCCGTGAAGGTCATGAACGCCCTAGACAAGCGCTACGCGGCCCGGGAACAGGGCACGCCGCACCTCTGATCGCCCGAGTTCGAGCATCCAAAAAAAGCTGCGCCCGTGGGATGGATCTTCCACACGGGCGCAAGGTCAAGGCAGATTCAACATCCAAGGAGAAGAGGCCGTCGACTGGTCCTGCTCAGTACTTCCGCAGCACCGACCGCACGATCCCCTGTACCTTGCAGTCCTTCACGATGATGGGCTGGAAGTCTGGGTTGGCCGGCTGCAGGCGGATGCGGTCGCCCTCGCGGTAGAACGTCTTGAGGGTGGTCTCGCCGTTGGGGAGCAGTGCCACGACCCGATCACCGTTGCCCGCCGTGTCGGCCCGCTCGACAAGGATGTAGTCCCCGTCGAGAATCCCCTCGTCCTTCATCGATTCGCCCTGCACGCGGAGGGCGAAGATCGCTCCGTTTCGGCCCGGACGGGGCCCGACGATGTCGAGCAGGTCCAGCTCGTCGCGGTCCTCGACCTTCTCGATCGGATACCCGGCGGCGATCTTCCCCACCAGCGGGAACCGCAGCGGCCGCCCCTCGTCGGGAACGACCACGCCGTCACCGATCGACAAAGAGCGAGCCTTGTTGGGATCGCGGGTGAGCGCGCCCTTCTTGATGAGCGCCTCGACGTGCTCGAACACGGTGACCTTGCTCACGCCGATCTGGTCGGCGAGCTCCTGCATCGTCGGCGAATAGCCATGCCGCACGCGGCAGTCGCGGATCAACTGCAGAATCTTGAGTTGCTTGGGGGTCAGGTTCATGAGCGGATTCCTCCAACTGGGGAAGCGACGAGGGTGCGATCGAAAGCGCTGTGTGTGAAGAGTGGGGGGCGGACGCCCCGGAACGATCCGAAGAGTGCGGCCGACCGGCCAGGGACATCGACGAGGCCGTCGACACGGGAATGAACCGGGCAAACGCCGTTCGGCCCGCCACCAGTCGGGGCTGGATGGCCCCCGGCGACACGGCCCGAGTCACGACCGTGGGCGTCGCGCTCCGCGGAGCGGCCGCCGCGGCGATCGACGAGCACCATGCCAGCAGCGACGAGAGCACCGACGCGTGGCGCGTCAGCGACCGATCGATCGCCAGCAGCGAGCCAGCCCTCAGGGCGAGGTCCGACATGTGCACGCGATCCACCGGCTGAGCCCGGCCCGAAGCCACGGCCCCAGCCTCGACCCCGAGGGCCGGTCGGCGACGGAGCAGTGAGAACCCGTCCGACCCGGGGGAGAAGCCCTCCGAGTCCTGTGCGAATCCATCCGTTCGAGAAGCCGGAGCGGGCGAGGATCGGGTCAGTCGCCCGTCCAAGCCTTCCCGGATGTCGGTCACAAAGTCCCCGCCAGGGCCGAGCCGAACCAATGCGCTCGCGGATTCGATGAGGGGCATGGAAAACTCCCGCTGATCCGGGTTGTGGTTGGGGTTGCCAACCATCCCGAGGACCGTCCGTGGTCGTCTCTTGCGGTCGTCCGGCCTTCCGGGAAGACGACAAGAAACGCGGCGAGGGGTTCCACCCGTTGTGCTTCGTACCTGTCGATCCCCGACAGGTTGGGCTGACGTCAGCCCGGGGGTTGATCGGCGTGTCGATCATGTGAGGCCCACAAACCGAAGGGTTCTCCGTTCGGTACACGATAGCCTATCATCGGCCAACTCGCAAGGTGTTTGGACAGAATTCGGTCTCAATTTTCCTAGTATAGACCATACAACTAGGGGTATCTCAGGGTATCCGCCTGCCCGAGAACCAACATGTTCACCGAGCGGCCGCGCGCTCAAACGCCGATCCGCGTCGCACCACGCGGCGTCGAATCTCGAGCATCGTGATGTCCGCTCGCACCTTTGCCGCGTCGAGCTTGAGCTCAACCGAGAGTTGATCAAGCGTGCGCGGCGCATCCAGCGCGGTGAGGATCGACTTCTGCGATTCCGACAACCCCGCATCGCGCGGCGACTCGCTCGTCGATGCGCCGGCCGACGCCTCGGGTGCGAACAACCCGTCGGAACCACTGGCCTCAGCTTCGGTCGATCCATATCGCGCGGCGTGGGTGCCGTTGAAGTGGTGCCGCGCCGGGGTCTCGAGGGATTGCAGGATGTCCTCCGGGTGCGCCACCATCTCCGCCCCGCCCTTCTTGATCAGGTCCAGCGAGCCCTCGGCCGCGGATGAGTCCACCCGGGCGGGCAGGGCAAACACCTCCCGCCCATGCTCCTCGACCGCCAGGCGCGCCGTGATCAACGCCCCGGACTTCCGCCCCGCTTCAACCACCAGCACCCCGAGTGACAGGCCCGAAATGATCCGGTTCCGGGCAGGGAAGTTCTCTGCGTTCGGCGGCGTTCGCAGGGGCAGTTCCGATACCACGGCCCCGTGCCCATCCGCGATGCGATCGAACAACTCCCGATTGTCCGGCGGGTAGCACTCGGCGAGCCCACATCCCAGCACCGCCACTGTCCGCCCGCCCGCCCGGATCGCCGCCTGGTGGGCCGCGGTATCGATTCCCCGCGCCCCGCCCGAAACGATGGTCAACCCAGCACCCGCCAGATGGGCGGCGAACCGATCGGATTGCTCGCGGCCATAGTGCGTGCATGATCGCGACCCGACGATGCCCACGGTGTACCGATCCCGTCCGGCCGCATCGATCGAGCCTCTTACATAGAGGATCGGCGGGGCCGTCGGAATCTGGGCCAGCAGTGGGGGGTATCCAGGCGAGCTGATTCCGATCAGGTGCACACCCAGTCGATCAGCAAGCGCGGACTCTTCTTCCGCCAGCGCTTCCGTTCCCGGAACCACCCCCACAATCTGTCGCGCGTGAACCTCGCCGATCCCCTTCACTTTCTGTCGCAGCAGCGCAGCCGATGCCCCGAGCACCGCCTCGGCCGACCCGAAAGCCTCAATCGCCCGTTGAATCAGCACCGGCCCTAGCCCGGGCACGAGGGTCAGTCGAAGCAATGATCGCAGGATTGGGTCGGAGGACGGCATTTGTTTGGAGCGTACCGAAACTCCGCCCGCGCGCCAAGCCCTTCCTTCGCGTCCCGTAGACTCTCATTCCAGCCGCCACGGAGATTCGCATGACTCAGGATGAGATTGATCGTCTCGCACTCGAGGCCGCGCTCGAGCAGGCCCTCAAGAGCCGCGGCGAGGGGGGCATCCCCATTGGCTCCGCGCTGGTGAATCCCAAAGGCGAGATCGTCGCCCGGGGTCACAACCTCCGCGTCCAGCAAGGCGACCCCACGGCCCATGCCGAGACCGCCTGCATCCGCGCCGCCGGCCGTCGCCGTGACTGGCACACCCTCACCCTCGCCAGCACGCTCAGCCCCTGCGCGATGTGCTCCGGTACGGCCGTGCTCCACCGCATCCCGCGCGTCGTCATCGGCGAGAACCAGACGTTTCAGGGCCGCGAAGACTGGCTGAAGGGCTCTGGCGCTCAGGTCCGCGTCCTCAACGACGCCCGCTGTATCGCCCTGATGAAGGAGTTCATCGCGGCGCGGCCCGAGCTCTGGAACGAGGACATCGGCGTCCCGCCGACAACCTGAATCGCCGCTGAAAAGAGTGCGGCGGGCGCCGCAAACGGCTCGATGATTTGGTGTGAAAATGCAGCAAGCCGTTCGTACCGGTGGGGAACCCAGCCAACTGTTCGCCGCCGCTCTCGCGGGCTTCATCGCCCTCGCGGGCATCGGAGTGGCGGTGACGCTCACCGCGTGCGAGGTCGCCTCGTGCGGCCCTCGCGCGGCCAGGAAGCCCTCGGCCAAGGAGCCGATCACCCACGCCGCGTCCCCGGCCATTCCGAACATGGACGCTCCGGCCCGAGCGACCGGCGAACCCGAGATGCGGGTCCGGATCTTCACCGCCGTCGACACGCTCAGGGTCAACGCCACCGGCGGCGTGCTGCTCGCGCAGGGCGACCCCAAGGCGCTCACGGCCCTTCCGCCGGGTGCGAAGACCGATCGCCGCGGGGCTGTCGGCGGCCTTGGCATCGCGCTCAAGGCCGGCCAGTGGATCGTCACCGAGCTTCCCGCCAGCGGCCCTCTCGCCCCGGCGCCGGCCGCAGCGCCCACGTTCGCCTTCCCGGCCAGCGCGTCCCTCGTTCTTCAGCCCTCCGGCGGGCCCACCCAGCTCCTCGCGGTGAACTCGGGTCTCTATGCCGGCTCCCTCCGTCTGACCGCTCGCACCGACCAGCGTGACGGGGTGTTCGACGTCGTCGAGTTCGTCGGTATCGAGGACTATCTCCCCGGCGTCGTCGCCAAGGAGATGCTCACAAGCTGGCCCCTTGCCGCGTACCAGGCCCAGGCCGTCGCCGCCCGCACCTACGCCCTGCACGAGCGAGAGCGCAGCCTGAACGCCGGCCTCGCGTTCGACGTCGAATCCAGCGACCGCGATCAGGTCTATGGCGGCGTCACGACCAACTCCCCCGCTCGCGAGGCCGTCCGCGCCACGCGCGGTATCGTCCTCATGGACGGCGACAAGATCCTCCGTGCGTACTTCTCCAGCACCTGCGGTGGTCGCACCGCGGCGGCCAAGGACACCTGGCCCATCGGCCCCGGCTTTGAGTACAACCTCGCCGCGCCGATCCAGGAGCACCATCGCGACTTTGCCTGTAATGGCTCGCCGCTCTTCCGCTGGACGGTCGAGCGCCCGCGATCGGAACTGGCCCAGCGGCTGCGGATCTTCGGCGAGAAGAACCAGCTCGCCGTGCGGAAGCTCAAGGACCTCAAGGCCATCGAGGTGATGACCAGCAACGCCGACGGCCGTCCCAGCCGCTTCAAGATCATCGAGCCGGGAGGGGCGTGGTACCAACTCTCCGGCGAGGAGTTCCGGCTGGCCTGCAACACCAACGCCGGCGGCGCGGCCATCGCCGCGGCGCCTCCGCTGCTCGCCCCTAGTTCTTCCGTTCCCGTCATCGGGTTTGGTGTCGAGACCGTCTCGGCGGGCGAGCGTCCGCCCACGCTCCCCGACATCACCCGTTCCACGCGTGTGAACAGCAGTGACCTTCAGGTAACGATCGCCGGCGAGAAGGCCGTCATCACCGGCCGCGGCTTCGGCCACGGTGTTGGCCTGTGCCAGTACTGCGCCAAGGGCTTCGCCGATCGTGGTGAGAACTGGCGCACGATGATCGAGCGCTTCTATCCCGGCGCGAAGATCGTCAGCCAGTACTGAGCCCGCTCGTCACGCTCACAGCCCGCAGTGGGCCCGGATCAGCGCCTCGATCTTCGGCGGCACCGGCGCCACGCTCAGGCGTGACTGTTTGAGCAGCGCAAACTCAGCGAACCGCTTGTCGGCTTTCATCTCGGCCAGCGGGAGCGCGGCGTTCGCCTTCCGCACCGGCGCAAGGTCGATGACCGCAAACTTCGGCCGCCCGTCCGGCGCAAGGCCCCTCTTCTTTGGGTCCTCGTACGGATCGCTCACGACCTTGGCCAGCCCGACGATCGCCCGTTCATCCCCCGTGTGGTAGATGAAGACCTCGTCACCCTTGCAGGCCGAGCGGAGATTGATGAGGGCGCCCGGGTTCGACACGCCCGTCCACGCCGCACGCTTTTCGCGCACAAGGTCGTCGAACGAATACTCACCCGGTTCGGTCTTCAGCAGCAGCGTGGGCATCCCGCAGGATATGGGGGGAGGCGTGCACAACCGGCACACCTTCACAGCCGCCGTGCGATCGTGCCGGTCGGGGAGGACGTGCGGGCAGGGCGAAGACTGTCGAATGGCGCGGCGGCCGGTCCGCATGAACCCCCTTCGCCGGGGGGCCGATGACGTTCCGATGCGGGTGCGCCATGGGCCAGGTGGCCGGCGCGCATCCCTCGATCCGGAGCGACCATGAGCACAGAGCAGAACACCCCCGCCCCCGGCGTCCCCCAGCGCGTAGAGGGCACGCCCGCCGCCCAGCCGCGAAGCTCCGACGGCTTCCTCTCCTCGCTCACGGATCTGGAGTCGCGGATCGCGGCGTTCAAGGCGATCCACGAGCAGGCCGCGGCCCGTGACATGGAACTCGCCCAGCGCGAGCGGGCCCTTGCCGAGCGTGAAGCGTCGATCGCCGCGCAGCTCGAGGCCGCCGAACGGGCCCGCGCCGACATGGATCGTCGCTCCGCCGAGCTGGTTCGCCGCGAGGAGGCCGCGTACTGCGCCGGCCTCGCCGTCGAGCAGCGCACCGCCGCGGCCGACAAGTCCTTTGCCGAGCGCACCGCCGAGCTCGAGCGCGCCGAGGCCGACCTTGCCGAGCGGGAGAAGTCCATGGCCGCGAAGGCCGTCCGCGCCGAGGCCGAGATCAACCGCGTTGCCGCGCAGGAGGAGGAGCTCGAAACGGCCCGGCGCGAGCTGGACGCCGCGCTCGCGGAGGTGTCTCGCCGAGAGGCCGACCTGGCCGACCGCGCCGGCTCGATCGTCCGCGACCGCGAGGCCGTCGACAACCTCCGGGCCGAGGCCGAGGCCGCCGAGAAGGCCCGCCACGATGCGCTCCGCAAGCGCGAGGAGGACATCCGCGAGGGCGAGGCCGATCTCGCCAACCAGCGTGCCGAACTCGAGCGCGAGCGGGCCGGCGTCTCCGAGCAGGCCCGCGCCCTGGCCTCGCAGATGAAGGCCCAGGACGAGGAGCAGAACGCCGCCATCTGGTCCACCCGCGTGGAGACCATGCAGATGGAGATCGGCGAGGCCAAGGCCGCCCGGGCCCGCCTCGAGACCGAGCTCGCCCAGAGCCGCGCCACCATCGAGAGCCTCACCAGCGAGCTCATCAACACCAATCAGAACCGGGGCGTGCCCGCGGAGGAACTGACCAAGCGCGACCAGGCTCTCGAGGAGACTCGCGCTCGCCTCGAAGAATCCCGCGATGCCACCCGCATGCTCCAGGATCGCATCGACGCCCTCGAGCAGCAGCTTGCCTCCGCCGACTCGCAGCGGGCCCGCGAGATCGAGGAACGCGACGACCAGCTCCGCGTCCAGCGCGAGCGCATCGCCGTCCATTCCCGCCAGCTCGACGAGGCCAACACCGCGCTCGAGCGCGCCGCGGTCGATCGTCACTCAATGGTCACCCGCGCCGAGCACGAGCGGCTGGAGAAGGAACTCTCCGCCGCTCGCGAGCTCCTCGACCATGCCGAGGCGTCCTCCCGCGAGACCGTCTCCGCCGAAGAGCTGCGCAAGCGCGAGGCCGATATCGCCGGCCTCGAGCAGGCCCTCAAGGAGGCCGAGCGCACAGCCGCCGACCTGGCTCGCAGCGAGATCGAGTCGCGAGACGCCGTGATCGCCAGCCTTCGTGATCAGCTCGCCAAGACGACCGCCGCGACTCCCGATTCGACCGTCGAGAACGAAGAGATCGCCCGCCGGGACGAGGCCATCACGATCCTCCGCGAGCGGCTCGAGCAGGCCATGGCCGACGCGGCCGACCTGCGCACGCAGCTTGAGTCCGGGGCGGTTCGCACGGGCGGGGACAGCCCCTCGGAGGCCGACTATCGCCGGCGCGACCGCCTGCGTCGCTACAAGTCGATGCTGCAAACCCAGGCCCGCAAGATCATGGCCGCGCAGGCCGCCCTGCAGAAGCGCCACGCCGACTGCGAGCTCATTCTCACCAACCGCGCCCGCCTAGCCGAGCTCGCCCAGCAGCTCGCCCGCGCGGAGAAGAAGGTGACCGCGAACAAGGCCCGCAGCGGGGCCGGCGCGGCGATGCTCTACATCGTCGCCACGCTCACGTTGCTCGCCGGTCTGAGCTGGGAAGTCTCCCGCCGCATCTGGCCGGGCACATTCGTCGCGCGGGCGCAGATCGACGCCGACGTCGGCCGGCGCGTGCCCAAGCCGGAGGATCTGGCCGCCTGGCAGAAGGATCACACCGAGATGCTCCGCGACCCGCGGCTCATGGAGCGCACCGCCGAACGCATGGCCCAGCGCGGCCTGCCCGCGCTGGCCACCGCGCCCGACCTGACCGAGCGTCTCAAGAACGACATGTACGTTCAGCCGGGCAAGGCTGGCTCGCTCACCGTCGAGCTTCGCGGCGAGGGCGCCGAAAAGACGGCCATGGTCCTCGACACGCTTGTCACATCGTTCAAGTCCTTCGCCGATCAGGCCCGCGAGGAACGCAGCAACGACATCGGCGTCGTGATCGCCCAGGCCGCCACCGCCGGTTCCGAGCCCCTCTTCGACAAGCGGCTGGAGCGAGCGGGCGGCATCTTCGGCGGGGCGGCCCTCGCCGCCGGGCTTGCCGGACTGGTCATCTGGTCGCGCCTCGTGCGGGCCAAGAAGAAATTTGACCACGCCTCGGCCGTGGAGGCCGCGCTGCAGGAGGTCGATTGGAGCGAGCTCGAGGCTTCCATCAAGAAGCACTCCGCCCGCTGAACAGAGGCCCGGGCACGGCCGCCCCACGCACGCGAACAACGAAAAGGCCCGGGCAGTCGCCCGGGCCTTTCGATTTCATGCGTGCGATGAGATCAGATCCCACTGGATTTCAGGATCGCGTCCTTCGCCCCTTGCAGGCGGATGAGCAGCGACTTGGCGTTCTCCAGGTCGAGGTTGGGAATGCTCGTGGCGTTCAGGCCCGCGGTGGGAGCCGAGAAGGTGATGAGCGCGCGGGCCGTGTTGCCCTTGGAGTCCACAACGACCACCTCGTACTCGCCCTCGGTCCGGGGCAGGTCCTGAACGAACAGCTCTGCCTGCTTCTTCACCGGATCAAACGCGAGCCGGGCCCGGGCGGCCTTGGAGTCCGGGGCGTCGGTCGCGGCCACGAAGCTCACGAACTGCGTGTTCGGGTTCATGAACAGCGGCTTGAAGCGGTTGCCGAACTCCTTGACGATGTTCTGATCGATCGGGAGGCTCGCCGTGACGGTGCGCAGCTCCTTGCTCGCCTGCGAGAACTGGATGGTGAAGTAGCCCAGCACCAGCGCGGCGGCCATGGCCCCGAACGCGCCGACGCGCCAGAAACGGCTCACGTTCCCGGCGGTGTGGATCGGGATCGCGTCCAAGTCGCGGCGCGAGGACGCGGTGCCCATGGCCTCGCGAACGGCCGCGATCACCCGTGCCCGAAGCCCGAGGGGCGGATCGACCTTGGGCAGCATGTCGTCCATGCGGCTGAAGCGGAGCTGCTCGCGCCGGATCTGGGCCTGGATCGCGGGGTCGGCGGCCTGGAAGGCTCGCTCGAAGGTCTCGCGCTCGGTCGGGTCGAGCAGACCCATCGCGTCCAGCGAGGCCATTTCCATCAGTTCGTGCGTCATCATGGTGCCAACTCCTCGCCCGCGCTGCGTTCCCGCAGGCGGACCAATGCCCTGCTCAGGGCCGACTTGATGGTGCCGATCGGCGTATCGAGTTCCTCGCCGATCTGCCTGAGCGTCTGTCCGCCCAGGTACGCGCGGGTCACCACCGTGCGCTGGAGTTCCGGGAGCTTTGCGATCCGCTCCAGCAACTCCCCGAATCGTTCCTGTGATTCCATCGAAGAGCCCGACGACGCCGGTGCGCCCATCGGCTCGGATTGCTTCTCATCGAGCGTCATCGCCTTCACCCTGGCCCGCGTCCGGCGCAGCCGGTCCACGAGGTGCCGGCGGGAGATGAGCATCACCCAGGTGACCAGCGCGGCCCGCTTGGGGTCGTACCGATCCGCCGTGCGCCACAGCCGCACGAAGATTTCCTGCACCGCATCCTCGGCGTCCGCCCGTGTCGGCATCGCTTGATACGCCAGGCGAAACACCAGCGACGCGAACCGGTCGTACAGGTCGTTGACCGCACCCGGCTCGCCCGATGCGACGCGGCGCATCAGTTCGAGATCTGCGTCCTGGATGGGTTGCTGGGCGGCCATGGCGATATCGCGTACTTGGTTTGAGCCAAACACCCGGGGACCACGAGTGTCCGGGTTTCGGCACGCCGCGGCAGAATACCGCAGCGTTGGGAGCCGACATCCGGACCGCCACATATACGGCGACTGATCCCTTCAGGATGCCATGAATGGCCAGTTCTGCCCGTTTCAACCCGGTCCCAGCCGATAATCCGTATGGCCCGTGGCCATACGTACCCTGTTCGGGTTGCAGACCTAGGGATTCTTGTTGTCCGTTCCGCATGAGTCTGATAGACTCTTTCTGAGGACGGGGGTGGAAGGTTGTCCCCCGCGGAGGATCCGTGCCGGTGGTCATGGCGACGAACCGCGCAGACTGCAGGGTGACGAGTGCAACCAAGCGCTCGACTGCACGTTATGGTCCCGGCGGCCCGTCCGCATTCACACTCATTGATCTGTTGGTGAGCCTCGCGATCATCGGGGTGCTCATCTCCTTGCTGCTTCCTGCTCTTTCCGGAGTGCGCGAAGCGACCCGCCGCGTCGTCTGCATGTCCAACGTCCGCCAGCAGGGCCTCGGCATGGCCATGTACAGCGAGGACAACAAGGGGGAACTCCCGGCGAGCTACTACCTTCCCAAGGACGCCTCGCGCGGCCCCACGCCCTCTCCTCAGAACACCAATATCGCTCGCCGCGATGTGACCGATCCCAATGAGTACCCCTGGGACGGCATGGGCATCCTCTTCAATCGCGAATACCTGAACGCTCCGCAGGTCTTCTACTGCCCCTCGCACCACGGCAACTATCCCCTTGCCGCCAACCTCCCGCTCTGGCACGAGGACGCGGGCAAGATCTTCATGAACTACCAATACCGGGGCGATGCCGTCTCCGGTGACCCGACCGTCCGCCTCTCGCTCGTCTCCGACGGCCTCGCGGCCCTCTCCGAGTACAGCCACAACGTCGGCTCGAACGTCCTCCGCCTCGACTATTCTGTCGGCTGGGTCGCCGATCTCGGCGGCACGATCGCCAGGACATTGCCCGAAGATCTCATGGTCCCCGATGCGGCCGCAAAGGTCAGCGACGCGTGGACAAAGATCGACCAAGTGCATCCCATCGGGAACTGACCCGGCGAGCACATGTCGAGCACCGTTCAACACGCAGGAGTGTCGGCAATGGGGGCTGTGCATTTGACCATCCGGGCCGCGATCATCGCCATGTCGAGCGCTCTGGGTGCGATCACCCCGCACGCCGCGGCCCAACTCGCGCCGCTCCACGACTGCGCCCTCTTCAAGCGGCCCATCGAGATGAGCCTGCGGATCCCCGAGCAGGCCCCGGGCGTGTTCATCGAGCTCATCAACCCCGCGACCGGACAGGTCATCGAGACCCGCCCCGCCCGCCCCGGGAACACGGGCAGGGTCGATCTCGCGGAGCTCTTTCCGCGATTGTGGTCGGTCGATTCGCCGCAGGTGCTCTACGCGCAGGCGACCACGAACCCCGCCGACAAGGAGGGCACCGCCGACGGTCGCATCGGCCCGCCCGTCGTGCTCGTGCCGATGGTGGCTCCGCGATACGCCCCGCGCATCGATCGCGAGGGCACGCCGCAGGTGAACCCCGCGCCGGCCCCCAAGACGCGGGTGCTCTCGGGCTACTGGACCTACACCGACCAGCGTGTGGAGATCACCACCACCAAGGGCCGGTTGGTCTTCGCCCTTCGTCCGGACGCCGCGCCCAACAGCGCGGACAACTTTCGCACGCTCGTCGCACGCGGGTTCTACGACGGCATACGCATCCACCGCATCGCCTCGCTGAGCGGGCGCACGCTCCCGGACATCGTCCAGTTCGGCGATCCGACGGGCACCGGCCAGGGCGGCCCGGGCTACTTCATCGATTTCGAGCCCAGCCCGCTCAAGCACACCTACGGAACACTGAGCTTTGCCCGCACCACCGACCCGAACAGCGCGGGCTCGCAGGTGCTCATCTGCCTCGGCCGCGAGAGCGCGGCCCAGCTCGACGGCCGCTACACGGTTTTCGCCCGGCTCGTTGCCGGAACAGAAACGCTCGAGGCCCTTGCCAAGTCACCCACCGACGCCGAGGGCAAGCCGCGCGAGCCCGTCGCGATCCAATCCGCCAAGCTTGTGGACGCACCCCCCTTCGGCGCCGGCCCCAAGCCGGAGGCCGACCCGCTCGAAAAGCCTCCGACCCGCTAGCCGGAAATCCCTCAGTCCCTTCGGGGCTCGTACAATCTGTCATGATCTCCCGCACCGTCGATGCCGTGATGGCCGAGCAACGCGCGGCGTCTTTCAAGACCCGCTCGATCAAGTCCTCCGCCAAGCTCGCGGGGCTCAAGCTCGCCCTTTCGATGATCGACCTCACCACGCTCGAGGGCAAGGACTCCCCCGAGAAGGTGCGCGGCCTATGCCAGAAGGCCGTCCGGCCCGACCCGACCCGTGCCGATATTCCGAGCGTCGCGGCCGTCTGCGTCTATCCGACGATGATCAAGGTCGCCTGCGACAACCTCGCGGCCATCGGCGGCTCGCACGTGAAGGTCGCGGCCGTCGCCACAGGCTTTCCGTCCGGACAGTTTCCCCTCGCCGTGCGCATCGCCGACACCGAGCAGGCCGTCCGCGACGGCGCCGATGAGATCGACATGGTCATCAGCCGCGGCGCGTTCCTCGCCGGTCGCTACGACGAGGTCGCCGAGGAAATCCGCGAGTTCAAGAACGTCTGCAACGCCTCCGGCTCGCTCGGAGGCAAGAAGCACGTCCACTTGAAGGTCATCCTCGAGACCGGTGAGCTCGAAACCTATGACAACGCCCGACGCGCCAGCGACATCGCCATCGAGGCCCTGCTCGCCGACGGCGGCGAGGGCCCCGCGGGCACGGGCTTCATCAAGACCTCGACCGGCAAGGTCGTCCCCGCTGCGACGATGCCCGTCACGCTCGTCATGCTCGAAGCGATCCGCGATTGCTACATCGCGACGGGCAAGATGATCGGCATGAAGCCCGCCGGCGGTATCCGCACCGCCAAGGAGTCGCTGCACTACCTCGTCATGCTCAAGGAAACCCTCGGCGACAACTGGCTGAATCCCGACTGGTTCCGCTTCGGCGCCAGCACCCTCGCCAACGACGTCCTCCGCCAGATCGCCTGGCTGGAGACCGGCAAGTACGCGGCCCGCTACGACTTCAGCGAGTCGTGAGACCCTCTATCGCCCGCGTTCGTCGCCTCTGCTCTCGCCGCTCAGTTCTGAGCAATCGCTCGACACCGGCCCCGGCCACCCCGAGCCACGAGCGAACATCCATGCGTACAACGCGCTCAACGCCCCGATCGGCGGACCCATCGCCCGATCATCGCGTACACACGATCACCCTTCACACCCGAGGTGTACCCATGCGACGCGCTCTCTGCTCACTCGCCATCGTCTGTCTGTCACTCACCGCCATCGGCGCGGGCCCGAACCCTGCCACGGGCGGAGTCCACGCCGCCCCTCCCGCGCCCACGGCGCCGCTGCGCACGTTCACCGGCATCCTGGAACAACGCGTGTTCATCCAGAACTGCCACTGTTTTCCGTGGGTAGTGGATAAGAACGGCAGAGTCTTCGAGATGGACATCACCGCCGTGCAGGCCGATGCCCAAGCCCTCAACGGTTCCCGCGTCCGGGCCACGGGCACATGGAGCACCTATCGCCGGGCCGGCCGCCCCATCGCCTATCTGATCGTGACCCAACTCGACCCGGCTTGAGCTTCCGCCACATCGGGTCGCTTCTTCCCGTTCGCTCCTATCCTTGCGGCATGTCTAAGCCCTCCGAGGTTGCCGATCAAACGCTTGCCCCGCGAGCGAACGGCTCGTTGAGCACGCATGGGACCGACCCCGGCCTCGATTTCGGCCGCGCGTGGGAGTATGCCCCCGCGCCGGAGACCGTGAAGGTCAAGATCGAAGAAGAGTACGGTCTCTTCATCGATGGCAAGTTTGTGCAACCGAGGAGTGGGGGGGGCAAGGGCAAGTCGCACTTCGCGACCACCAACCCCGCCACCGAGCAGAAGCTCTCCGACATCGCCCACGCCGGCGAGTCCGACGTGAACGCGGCCGTCGCCGCCGCTCGCAAGGCCCTTCCCAAGTGGGCCGGCCTGAGCGGCGCGGAGCGCGGCAAGTTCCTCTTCCGCATCGCCCGGCGGATCCAGGAGCGAGCCCGCGAGCTCGCCATCCTCGAGACGATGGACGGCGGCAAGCCCATCCGCGAGTCGCGCGATGTCGACGTCCCCCTCGTCGCCCAGCACTTCTTCTACAACGCGGGCTGGGCCGACAAGCTCCAGTACGCGTTTCCCGGGCACACGCCGAGGCCCGTCGGCGTTTGCGGGCAGGTGATCCCGTGGAACTTCCCGCTGCTCATGGCCGCGTGGAAGATCGCGCCGGCGCTGGCCTGCGGCAACACCGTCGTCCTCAAGCCCGCGGAAACCACCTCGCTCACCGCGCTCCGCCTCGCCGAGATTTTCCAGGAGGTCGATCTTCCCCCCGGCGTCGTGAACATCATCACCGGCGCGGGCGACACCGGCGCGGCCCTTGTCAACCATAAAGACGTCGACAAGGTCGCCTTCACCGGCTCCACCGAGGTCGGCAAGCGCATCGCCAAGGCCATCGCAGGCTCACACAAGAAGCTCACCCTCGAACTCGGCGGCAAGTCTCCGAACATCATCTTCGAGGATGCCAGCATCGATCAGGCCGTTGAGGGGATCATCGCGGGCATCTTCTTCAACCAGGGCCACGTGTGCTGCGCCGGCTCACGCCTCTTCGTGCAGGAGAGCGTCGTCGATCAGGTCATCGCCAAGCTGCAGGTCCGCATGGCGAGCATCCGCGTCGGTGACCCGATGGACAAGAACACCGACCTCGGCGCGATCAACTCGCGCATGCAGCTCGACAAGATCCAGGAGTACCTCACCGCCGGCGAAAGCGAAGGCGCAAAGCTCCACGTCAGCGGCCGCATGGGCCTCCTCCCCGGCAAACAGGAAGCCAAGTCGCTCAGCGTTCCCACGGGCTTCGTCGACAAGGGCTACTTCTGCCGCCCCTGCTTCTTCTCCGGCGTGCAGCCGTCCCACCTCATTGCCCGCGAAGAGATCTTCGGCCCCGTCCTCGCCGTCCTCACCTTCCGCACGCCCGAGGAAGCCCTCACCCGCGCCAACAACACCCCCTACGGCCTCGCCGCAGGCGTCTGGACCGACAAGGGCTCCAAGATCTTCGAGATCGCCCGCAAGCTCGAGGCCGGCGTCGTCTGGCTCAACACCTACAACAAGTTCGACGCGGCCAGCCCCTTCGGCGGCTTTAAGGAATCCGGCTTCGGCCGCGAGGGCGGAATGCAGGGATTGCGGGCCTATGTCAATCTCTAACGCAGGATTCCGCGCCACGGCGTCACAATGGCGTTTTCGCGAGTAGTGCCGAATACAGCCGCCGAACCCTCCGCCCTCCCCTGCGTACCATCGCAGGGCACGGATGGACCTTCACCTCGTCAACACATTTTTCCGCGAGCATTGGCTCGAAATCGCCGGTCTGTTCACCCTCGGCCTGTCGCTGTGGGTCGCGTTCGGACCGGCGCGGCACCGCCTTCCACGAGTGCTGACCCGCTTCGGCAAGTATTCCGCCACGCTCAAACTCCTCAGCCTCAGCGGCCTCTGCTGGTTTCTCCTCTACAAGTGTCTCACCGACGATGAGCCCTCGCTGGCCTTGAACTGGCTGCTGGGCTCGCTCGGCGTCGTGCTCCTCGCCGGCGCGGCCTTCGTCGTCACTCGCAAGCAGGAGCCCGCCAAGCACCACGCCCCGCATCCCCACCCGCCCGAAACTCCGGCGCAGCTTCCCCGGATCTCCACCCCGCGATCCACCACGACTCACGCCGGAGTGTGATCGCTCGCTACGCTCGAACATGAGCGTCTCGCCCACCATCACCCCGATCCAGCCGCGCGACACGCGGTGGATCCGCCACGAGCTCGAGCGCAACTGGCACTCGACCCGCATCAGCTCACTCGGTGTCTGGCACGAGGCCGATCGCCTTCCGGGGTTCATCGCCCGCGTGCCCGGCGAAGAAACGCCCGCGGGCCTGCTCACCCACACGCCGATGCGTTCCGGTCACGCCTGCGAGGTCATCACCCTCTCCGCCCGTCTCGAGAGTTGCGGCGTCGGAACGCATCTGCTCGACGCCTTCACGCAGGCCGCCCGCGCCGCCGGATGCACTCGCGCGTTCCTCACCACCACCAACGACAACCTTCGCGCTCTCGGCTTCTACCAGCGGCGGGGCTGGACGCTCGTGGCCGTCCACCGGGGCGCAATGGATCGGGCCCGCCTCGAGCAGCCGTCCATCCCCGTCATGGGCATGAACGGAATCCCGCTCCACGACGAGATCGAGCTCGAGCATTCACTCGGCCGCACAACGATCCAATAACCTCGGTCCCCGCCCCGCTCCGCGGGCCCACCGCCCGCGCCGAGGCACGCACACCTGGTGCGCACCTCGATCGGCCATCCCCTCGGCACCCGTCGCGCTCGAAGCGCGCCGGGCCGTCGGGCTTTTCGGCGCGACGCCCGCGCCGATCACACCGCCGGTCGCGTCGCGCCGCCGACATCGTCGGCCACGACCGCCCGTGCGGGCTGTCCTCACGCGCATCCGCCCGTCGCCCCGCCGAGCGGGGGGGCGGGAACTCGCGGAGTTCGTGCGCCAGTGATCACGCTCCCGGCCGCGCATCGGACACCGCCTGATCGGTCAATCAGCACGGTCTGTCCGTGGGGCACGAGCGCCGCGGCTCCCCTGAGCGGGCGGCAGAGCGTTTCTCACGACCACCAACGACAATCTCCGCATCCCGTCCCTCGCCGTCGAGGCGCACGCGGATGCACGCTGTCTTCCGTTGGGGCGCGCCGAGCCGCGCCCGCGTTGTCGGTCCGTGCGCTCCCCTCCGGGGCTCGCACGAACGGCCTGCTCACACGGGATCCGACCCGAGATGTTCTTTCACCAGAAGTTCTGTGAACCCATGGACACGCGCGCTCGCTCGCGCCGGCGTAGTTCCGGGCGTGCAGCAGTGAGGCGTGGAGTACCAGTGCGCGCGACGACCACAGCGGGGCCGCGCCCGGGCGAGTATGCGCCCGGGGCGCGATCCGCGTTCGTGCGAGTCGTGCGGATTACCGGCGACGGCGACGGGCCACGAGGGTCATCGCGACGGCGCCGAGGCCGACAGCTCCGGGGGCCGGGATCGCCGGGGCCGGGGCCACGAAGTCCTGGGCCGTCGGGCTGGAGACCGCGTACAGGCTGGCCAGCGGACCCGTGCCGTTCAGGGCGCTCAGGTACGTCTGGGCCTGCGTGCGAACCGTGCTCGAGGCCGCGCGGAACGTGCCGCCGGTGAGGCTCAGGCCGGTGTCGTTGACGATCTCCCAGATCGCGACTTGGAAGGCGGCGTACTTCGTCGAGGTGGACAGGCCGGAGTAGAAGCGACCCCAAAGCTCGGAGATCAGCAGGGCCTTCGAGGAGCCCATCGCGGTGCCGGGAACGGGGGCCGAGGCCAGCGCGATCGTGCTGAAATCGTTGTACGTCGAGCCGTTCGAGATGCCCTGGTTGAGCTGGATGCAGAACGAGGCAAACTGGCCCTGCAGATTCGCGGGGGCGTTGGCGGCGCCGGTCAGATTGACCTTGCCAGCGGTGATGTTGCTGTACGAGCCGCCGCTGTTCTGCGAGATCGACACGGAGGCGGAGGGGCTCACGCCGTTGTACGTAACGGAGAACACGGCCTGCGCCTGGGTGCCAGCGAGAGCAGCGACAGCGACAGCGGACGACGCGACGAAAGTGGAACGGAACGACATGTGTACAAACTCCCAGCCCAGGCGAGAGATTAAGCCCGGGGTGACCGAAGGGAAACACAACCGCGGAAACGAGCGGCGGCCAGCGATGGGGGTGCGGTCGATGCCATCCGGGTGAGAGGCCGGAGCGGGCAACGCCTGCGTGCTCTTGCGAACATCGCGTCCCAGCGAGGGCGCCGGGTTCGAGCCCGGGCCGTGGGCGTTCAGACTTCGAGGTTTCGACCCCGAACGACGCCGACGTCAAGATGCACAAAAAACCGCCCCAACGCAAGACAATTCAGGAAAAAATCTCGGCAAACATGCGGTATCTTTCCCATGTTTACGCGGTTATCAGTCAGGCTGTCGGGTGCGAACTGTTGTTCCGTCAATCCGGTAGAAGTCTGGTTGGGAGAGGCCGCGTGATCTCTCGGGGTACCTCGGGGGCGGAAATCGCAAAGGAGTTCATATGGACAGTTCAATCCGTATCTGGTCCGGTGCCGTGCTGTTCGCGTTCCTCACCCTCTGGCCCGCCGCCGCGCTCGCCGAACCCGGACCGACCATCTCCGCTTCCGGCACCGCCCAAGAGTCTCGAACGCCCGATCAGGCCGAAGTCTCCGTAGGCGTTCAGGCCACCGGCAAGACCTCCGCCGAGGCGCAGGACGCTCTCAATAAGGCGATGGACAAGGTCATCATCGCCGTGAAAGCGGCCGGCCTGGCGGGACTCGTCGTCCAGACGCAGGGCGTGAGCCTCCAGCCCGAGTACGAGGACACGGGCTCGCGCCGCCAGCCGCGCATCACCGGCTATCGCGCCAGCAACACCATCCGCGCCCGCACCTCTCAGGTTGACAAGGTGGGCACGCTCCTCGACATCGCCGTGGCCGCGGGCGCCAACCAGATCTGGGGCATCAGCTTCAGCCTGAAGGACAGCGCCGCCGCCCGGCGCGACGCCATCATCGCCGCCACCGCCGATGCCAAGGCCCGCGCCCAAGCCATCGCCGACGGTTTCGGCGTCAAGCTGGGTTCCGTCCTCCACGCCACCACCGGCGCGGCCCAGGTCCGCCCTTTCTTCAGCCGCCAGATGGAGATGGCCGACCGCGGCTTCTCCGCCGCCGCGGCCGCATCCCCCGTCGAGGCCGGCGAGGTCACCGTCTCGGCCGATGTCACCGTCGAGTTCGCCATCGCCGACGCCCCCAAGTAGAACGGCCCAAATCCGCCGCGCCGCGTATCCTTCCCCATGACCGACCGACTCGAAGTCGCCAAGACCTACAAGCTCTTCATCGACGGCAAGTTTCCCCGCTCCGAGAGCGGCCGGACCTTCGCCGCTCATGACCCCAAGGGCCGCGTCGTCGCCCACATGTGTCGCGGCAGCCGCAAGGACCTGCGCGACGCCGTCACCGCGGCGCGCAAGGCCCTCTCCGGCTGGCGCGACGCCACCGCCTACCTCCGCGCCCAGATCATGTACCGCATGGCCGAGATGATGGAAGGCAAACGCGACGAGTTCGCCGCGTCCCTCTGTACCGGAGGCGCGACGCCGGCGAACGCACAGAAGGAAGTCACCGCCGCCATCGATCGTCTCGTCGCCTTCGCCGGCTGGGCCGACAAGTACGCGCAGGTTCTCGGCTGCAACAACCAGGTCGCGGGCCCGTACTACAACTTCACCGTCCCGGAGCCCACCGGCGTCGTGGCCGTCATCGCGCCCGATGAGCCCGCACTGCTCGGGCTCATCTCGCTCATCGCCCCCGCCGTCTGCGCCGGCAACACCGTCGTCGCCCTCGGCGGCGGCGGACCCGGTGCGTCTCTGGCGACGGTAATCCTCGCCGAAGTCATGGCCACCAGCGACGTTCCCGCAGGCGTCGTCAATCTGCTCACCGGCGACAAGGCCGAACTCATTCCGGTCATCGCGGACCACCGCGACATCGACGCCGTCCACGCCGCGGGCGTCTCCGACGAGCAGCGCACCATCCTCCGCGAAGGCGCGGCGGAAAACGTCAAGCGAGTCACCGTTCGGGAACTCGCCGCCAAGGGCTCCAAGAACCCCAAGGCCGTCGACCTCTACGACGCCCAGACCTGCCAGGACCCGTGGTGGATCGAGTCGTTCGTCGAAATGAAGACCATCTGGCACCCCAGCGCCACCTGACAGGTATATCAGAGCCGAGCGGCGCAAGCCGCCGGTTATTCCGCGTACTCTCGCAAAGCGAGAGCAGCCTCCCGGATTCTCCCATGCTCCGAACAACCCTCGCCGCCACGCTCCTCCTCTCCCTCACCGCGGCCGCGCACGCACAGGCGCCCGCCGCCCCGGCGCAGCCCGCGACCCCTGCAACCCCGTCCGCGACAGAGCCGAAAAAGGACGCCGCGCCCGCCAAGGTCGTCTACCCCGAGAAGGTCACCAAGAAGCTCTGGGCCAAGAACGACTACCGCGGCAGCAAGGCCCCCGCGCTCACCGTCGAGGCTTGGCGTCTTGAAGGCAAGGAGACGAAGGCTCCCGACCTGAAGAACAAGACCATTCTCATCGACTTCTGGGGCATCGGCTGCCCGCCCTGCCGAACGCTCATCCCCGAGCTTGAGCAGTGGCAGGAGAAGTACAAGAACGATCTGGTCATCATCGGTCTCGGCAGCGACACGCCCAAGGCCCTCGACAGCTTTGAGGACATCCGCAGCGGCAAGATCAAGTACACACTCGCCATCGACACCCAGAATCGCACCAACAAAGAGGTCGGCGTCGAGGGCATCCCACACGTGCTCCTCATCAGTTCCGACGGCGTCGTCCGCTGGCAGGGCTTCCCGCTCTCGCAGGAAGAGCAACTCACCGAAGAGAAGCTCAAGCAGGTCATCGAGGCCGACAAGGCCGCCCGCGCCGCGACCACCCCCGCCGAGACCAAGCCCGCCGAAGCCGCCCCGACGGCCGCCAAGCCCGACACGAAGCCCCCGGCAAAGAACTGACGCTCACGGCAATCGCCAGACGGTGACGCCAATCTCCGACATCGGCACCACTCGACGCTCGTTTGGCTTGAGCGTGATCTCCACGCCCCGCAGCGTTTCCGTGGCCGAGTCCACCCCCGCCCACTCCGGCCAGGAGTTGATCCGCGGCCAATCCCACGGCAGGTGCATGCGGGCCGCATCGCGGCGGAAGTCCGGCACGAGCCGTCCCCGGTATCCATCCGGTCCGGCGACCACCACCAGCACGGGCTCCCTCCCCTTCGCCGCGGCAAGTCCAACGCTGGTGCCGTTCCTCCACGGCACCGTTCGCACGCACGCCGCCCGCATATCCGCGTACATCACCGCCGTGCGGATGAAGTTCCCGTCGAGGTAGTCGCCCGACACGAACCCATCGGGGTTTTGGCAGGCGAACATGTACCCGATCTGCACGTCCGCCCACTCCAGGAGCGCGCGGCGCACGCCCGGCCGGTGTGAGGCGACGTAGAGCGCGCTCTCGATGCTGTCGGCCCATCCGTCGTGGTGCGTCCCTTCCCACGCCAGACCATCTGTCCGCGTGACGGCCAGCGCGATCCGGTCCATCGCGGCCAGCATCGCTTCCAGCCGCGCCCTCGGCATCCGCCCGTCGCGCTCGGCCGCTTCGACAAACAGCATCACCCCCGACAGCAGGTATCCCCAGTTGTCACACGGCGCGCCGTCGGTCGCTTCAAGCGTCCGCGCATCGAGCGTGTTCACCAGCAGCCCATCCTTCCCGATGCCGCGGGTCAGGATCGTCTCGAACATGCGCGCCACGGGCTCTTCCCATCGCTCCGCCCGCGCCGCCCATTCCGGCTCCTCGCGCAGCGACACCGCCAGCGCATACACCTCCGAGATCCCCACCGCCGTTTCGTTGCCATGATCGCGCAGCTGCGCCAGGCCCCCGTCCTTCACGGCGGGTCGATCGTTCGGATAGTCATACCGCTTCACCGGCAGCCCACCCGTCTGCTGCCTCGCTTCGAGCATCTGGCGGATCACCGCATCTCCAAGCCGCCCGGCGAACGCGAAATACTCGCGCTTCCCCGTGATGAATCCCAGCCGGCAGAGCGACTGCAGCACGTTCCCGTTGATCTCCGACTCGCGGCTGGGAATCACTCCGAACCTCGACTTCACCTCGCTCGCCGCGATGATCGCATCGGCAACTTCCGACATCCGCGCCAGCACTTCCGGATCGCCGTGCCGGTCGTACAGGCTTGTGAGCCCATCCTTCAGATACTCGCTCGTCGCAAACATCTGGTCGTGCGGCGAGCGGGGGAGCTGAGCCCCGGTCTCCCAGTCCAGCGCCACGCACAGCCCGCCCTTCACATTCAGGTCCCGCTCGCGCGACAGCGTCTCGCGCAGCAGCGGAACGCTGTCCGCCCTCGTATCCAACGCGATCGCACACTCAAACCCGAAGAAGTCCGCCGCGGTGTTCCGGTAGTTGAACTCCCGCTGCGTCATCGATTGCGGAAACAGCCCCGTCTTCGGGTGCCGCCGTCCCATCCACGCGTCGTGCACCCGCATGGCCCGCTCGATCGAGTCTCCCGCAAGCCGGGCATTGATCGCCGCCGCGCTGACCAGGTCGCCCGCTTTCTCCGCGGCATCCCGCTCCGCCACGATTGCCCGCCGAGCGTAAACGTCGGCAAGATCCACCGCCCCCGGCGCGGCCGCGCACGCAGCGGCAACACCGACCGCAATCACCATCGCACATCGCATCGCCGCAGTATACAAACCTCCCTTGCTCCCTTGCTCCCCTGCTCCCCTGCTCCCCCGCCTTCTCCCCCTTATCCTCCACCATGACCACCCCGTCCGTCTCCCCCTGCTCCCGCCTCCGCGCCCTCCTCGATAATCCGCCCGCCCCCGGCACCGTCATGATGCCCGGCGCGTTCAACGCCCTCTGCGCCAAGGCCGTCGCCGACGCCGGGTTTCCCGCCGCGTACATCTCCGGCGCGGCCACAAGCGTCGCCGCGGGCGTTCCCGACGTCGGCCTTCTCGGCCTCGAGCACTTCTGTCGCTGCATTCGCGAGGCCTACGACGCCAGCAACCTCCCCCTCATCGCCGACGCCGACACCGGCTTTGGTGAGAGCGAGATGGTTCGCCGCACGGTGATCGAGTACTCCCGCGCCGGCGCGGCCGGGCTGCACATCGAAGACCAGGTCTTCCCAAAGCGCTGCGGCCATCTCGATGGCAAGAAGCTCGTCCCGCTGGACCACGCCGTGGAGAAGGTCCGCGCGGCCGCCGAATCCGCCAAGTCCCTGAACAACGGCTTCATCATCTGCGCGCGCACGGATGCGAGAGGAGTGGAGGGGTTCGATGCCGCGGTGGCGCGAGCGAAGGCGTACCTCGAAGCCGGTGCCGACATGATCTTCCCCGAAGGCCTGACGACCGAGGAGGAGTTCGCCAAGTTCGCCTCTTCACTCCGTCACTCCGTCCCTTCGTCACTCCGTCACTATCTGCTGGCCAACATGACCGAGTTCGGCAAAACCCCCATCATCCCCGCGCCGAAGTTCGGCCAGATGGGCTATCACTGCGTCATCTACCCCGTCAGCATGCTCCGCGTCGCCATGGGCGCGGTCGCCCGCGCGCTGCACACGCTCAAGAAGGAGGGCAGCGTCCAGCCCCTTCTCTCCGACATGCAGACCCGCGAGCAGTTGTACAAGACGATCGGCTACACGCCGGGTGTGGAGTGGTCGTTCCCGGCGAGGTAGCCCTCGATTCCCGCACACCGCGGGCGACAACGCTGCCGCGCGAATCCGCATGATTTGCAGGGAATCTCACGCCAACGCCCTTCTCTGTGCCTCTGTGCCTCTGTGGTGAATGTCTTGGTCTCCCCGCTATCATCGCCCCCCCATGTCCACCACCCACACCATGATCCGAAGAACCGTCTCCTGCGGCCAGCTCCGCGATGCCAACATCGGCCAGACCGTGTCCCTCAACGGGTGGGTCAACTCCTACCGCGACCACGGCAACCTGATCTTTATCGATCTCCGCGATCGGTTCGGGCTTACCCAGCTCGTCTTCGATCCGGACGACGGCGCGTCGAAGGAAATGATGGACGCCGCCGACAAGCTCCGCAACGAGGACGTCGTCGCCTGCACCGGCACCGTGCGCACCCGCATCGGCGGCCCGAATCCCAAGCTCGCCACCGGCACGATCGAGATTGTCGTCAAGGAGTTGCAGGTCCTCTCCAAGACCGCCAACCCGCCCTTCCTGCCGGATGACCTCGGCAAACTCCCCAACGAGGAGATCCGCCTCAAGCACCGCTACATCGATCTCCGCCGCCCGAAGATGCAGCACATCCTCGGCCTGCGCCACCGCGTGATGCAGTCCACCCGCCGCTACTTCGATGAGAACGGCTTCCTCGAGGTCGAGACGCCCATCCTCTATAAGTCCACGCCCGAGGGAGCCCGCGAGTTCCTCGTTCCCAATCGCCACGTCCCGGGTTCCTGGTACGCCCTTCCGCAGAGTCCCCAGCTCTTCAAGCAGATTCTGATGGTCAGCGGCTGCGATCGCTACATGCAGATCTGCCGCTGCTTCCGCGATGAGGACCCGCGCGCCGACCGCCAGGCCGAGTTCAGCCAGATCGATCTCGAGATGTCCTTCGTTCGACGCGAGCACGTCATGGAGATGATGGAGGGCTTTGCCCGCCGTCTCTGGAAGGATGTGCTCGGCCTCGACATCCCCAAGTTCCCCGTCATGGCGTATCGCGACGCGATGGAGAACTACGGCATCGATCGGCCCGACACGCGCTACGACCTGAAGGTGAAGGACATCTCCGAGTTCGCCGCGAAGATGGAGTTCGGCGTCTTCAAGACCGCTCTCGAGAAGGGCAAGGACCGCCCAAAGTACAACTCCAAGAAGGGCGTCGTGAAGTGCATCCGCGTCCCCGGCGGAGCGGAGAAGCTCACCCGCAAGATCACCGACGGATACACCGACTTCGTCAAGACCTTCGGCGCGGGCGGCGTCGCCGTGGTCAAGGTCATCAAGGGCGAGGACGGCCAGCCCAAACTCGACACCGGCATCGCCAAGTTCCTCGAGCCGCTCAAGGCCGAGTTTCTCGCCCTCGCCGGTGCGCAGATCGGCGACACCGTTCTCTTCGTCGCCGACGCGTACTCCATCGCCACCAAGGCCATCGGCGAGCTGCGCCAGAAGGTCGCTCGCGACATGGACATGGTCCCGAAGCCCGGAGCCGAGGGCGGTCCGTGGAACTTCATGTGGGTGATCGACTTCCCCATGTTCGAGCGCAACAAGGAAACGGGCAAGTGGGTGGCCATGCACCACCCCTTCACCTCGCCGCGCGATGACCAGATGCAGGCCTTCCTCGACGCTGATACCGACGACGAAGTCACCATCGAAGCGATCGTCTCCGCCGGCTACGACATGGTCGTGAACGGCTCCGAGATCGCCGGCGGTTCCGTCCGCATCCACAACCAGGACGTCCAGTCCAAGGTCTTCAAGCTCCTCGGCATGACGCCCGAGTCCGCGAAGGAGAAGTTCTCGTTCCTCCTCGAGGCACTCGCCTTCGGCGCGCCCCCGCACGCGGGCATCGCTTTCGGCCTTGATCGCCTCATTATGCACCTCGTCGGCACCGACAACATCCGCGACGTCATCGCCTTCCCCAAGACCCAGATCGGTCAGGACCTCATGACCGGCGCGCCCGGCTTCGTCACCGAGCCGCAGCTCAAGGACCTCTACGTCAAGAACGTTCTTCCCCCCTCTCCCGAATCCAAGCCCGCCTAAATCAGAGCCGAGCAGCGCAAGCTGCCGGTGTCTTGCTCACCCACCATGGCCAAGAAGAAAACCACCAAGCGCTCCGCCAAGCCCGCCCGCAAGTCCCCGAAGGCCGCACCAAAGGCCAAGCCCACGCCGCGCACCGTCTACTCCATCTACCAGGTCGACGCCTTCACGGCCCGTCCGCTCCACGGCAATCCCGCGGCCGTCGTGCTCGCCAAGGGCTCCTGGCCCTCAGACGAAACCATGCTCGCCATCGCCGGCGAAACCAACCAGCCGATGACGGCCTTCGTGCAGGCAGGCAAGGGCAAGAAGATCGGCCTCCGCTGGTTCAACCACCAGCAGGAGTTCGAGCTCTGCGGCCACGCCACGCTGGCCGCGGCCCACGTGCTCTTCACGCACGAGAAGGCCAAGGGCTCCTCGCTCACGTTCGCCACCGCCGCCGGCGAACTCGCCGTTGCACGCGACAAGGACCTGTACGTTCTGGCCATGCAGGCCCGCCCCCCGGTCCGCGTGCGCGTCACCAACGACCTTTGCGCCGCGCTCGGCCGCGAGCCCTCTGAGGTCCACGTTTCGGGCGACATGCTCGCGGCCGTGTTCGACAACAAGCGCGCCATCCACGAGCTCGCCCCCGACATCGCGCGGCTGGCCCGGCTCGACGCCAAGGGCATCATCGTCACCGCCCCCGGCGCGGGACACGACTTCGTCAGCCGATACTTCGCGCCCAGGCACGGCCTCAACGAGGACCACGCCACGGGCTCGTCCCACTGCGTGCTCGTTCCCTATTGGTCCAAGCGCCTCAGGAAGACGCACCTCACCGCCCACCAGGTCTCCCACCGCTCCGGCGAGATGTGGTGCGAGCTCCGCGGCGAGCGCGTCCTCCTCGGCGGCCATGCCGTCACCGTCGGGCGCGGCACGCTGAGCGCCTGATTCATCCTTTCCCGGCCCCAAAGCGGCACCGCCGTCGCGTCAGGGCGACGGCGGGCCAGTGTGGGGAGGGAGATGAAGACGGAAACGCTGGTGAGTGGGGGGATGCTCAGCAGCCCGCGAACCACGCGTTTAGGAACGCGAAGATGTCGGCCACTTGCAGGCCGCCGGTGCCGTCAAAGTCCGTGCCCGGGCCTCCCGCAAACCACGCGTTCAGATACGCGAAGATGTCCGCGACCTCCAGCACGCCGTTGCAGGTGATGTCCGCAGGACAGATCGTCCACACCGCCACGGCGCTGGTGCTGCTCCCGCACCCGGCGGTGACGACGACCTGGACCTCGCGTCGACCGGCACTCGCCGAAGGCGCGGCCGAGGCCGTATTGGTGAGCGCCACGCTCGAAAGCGCGGCGCCGTTCGCGGTGAACGCGGGGAGCGTGCTCACGGGATCCGTGTTTACTCCTTCCACAACGTTCAGCCACGTCGGCGAGCCCTGCGGCCGCCACTGCCACTGGTAGGCGATCGCTCCGGGCCCGGTCGCCGTAACGGCGAAGTTCGAGGTTCCCGTCAGGCAGGTCGCCGCCGACGATGGCCCGCCCTGCAGCGTCGTGGTGCAGGAGACCAGCGCGTACACGATCCCGCCGGTGCCGCCGGAGGCGGTGTTGGTCACCATGGCGTACAACTCGCCCGCCGCGTCCTGGCCGAAGCCGTGCACGGTCAGGCCGTTGGGCAGCACTCCCGCCGCGAACTGCGGCAGCTGGAACTCGTTGATGATGCCGGTGGTCAGGTCGGCGTAGAACAGCCGTCCGTCGGCTCGCACTGGCGCGGTGCGCAGCGCAAGATCGCCGAAGATGTACTTCCCATACAGCTCGGGCATCGTGCTGCCTCTGTACACGAAACCGCCGGTGATGGAGATGCCGTCGCCGTGGTCGTACTCAAGCGTGCCCAGCGTGCCGACGATCGGATCGGTGAGGCCCGCGGGGCTGCCGGGGCTTCGCACCCCGACGGTGCCCGCATTGCCGCCCGCTCCGGTGGTCCGGTTGAACAGGAAGTCTCCTTCCTTCATCGCCCACCCGTAGTTCCCGCCGATCGTCACGCGGTCGATCTCCTCGACCGTGTTCTGACCGACGTCCGCCATGATCAACTCGCCGGTCAGCCGATCGAACGCGAAGCGATAGGGATTGCGGAATCCATACGCGAAGATCTCGGGAGCCTGCCCCGCGCCCTGGAACGGGTTGGTCGCCGGGATTCGATACTGGCCGTTCGCGCTCGCCGCGTCCCCGCTGCCCGGGGTCAGCGCGGGGTTGATCGGGTCGATACGCAGCATCTTGCCCAGCGGCGTGGTCAGGTTCTGCGCGTTCCCCCCCGGCTCGACGTGGCTCGCGCCCACGTCGTTGGCGTTGCCCCCGTCGCCGAGGGCGAGGTACATGTACCCGTCGGGGCCGAAGGTGACGGTGCCGCCGTTGTGGTTGGTGGCGTTCTTGCCGAACGAGATGACCTCGCGCCGGGAGGCCGGATCGATCACCGCCAGGTCCGCGGTCATCTTCCACTCGTTGACGACGTTCCTGTACGTCTGCGTCGCGGCGTTGGGCGCAACGTACGTCACCGTGCCCCCGGTCGGGATCACCTCGCTGTTGTACGTGTACAGCGTGCGGTAGCCGACGCTGAGCGGGTTGCCGAAGCCGGGATGGAACGCCAGCCCCAGCAGGCCGCGCTCGTCGTTGAGGCTCCCCGTGTTCAGCGGGGGCGACACCCGCGACTGGATGTTCAGCGCCGGCGTGGCCAGCAGGACCCCGTTCTCGAACACGCGCACCAGTCCGTTCTGTTCAAGCACGAATAGGTGCGTGGAGTCGCCGGGCGCGTTCACGCCATAGAGCGGCGCCGACATCCCCACCGCGATCGGGTTCAGGTACACCGCGATCGTGCCCCGCGGAATGTCGGGCAGCACGTTTGCCTGACCAAGGCACGGGCCGGTGAGCAGCAGTCCAAGCATCGCGGCCGAATACACATGAGCGAACTTCATCGTGAACCTCCGTTTGATTCCCATCTACACGGAAGCGTCACATTGTCAAACCCGCACCCGAACCACACACTCTCCCGCCTTACGACCGCCGCGACCGCCGGCGAACCAACGTCAGCCCGCCAAGCCCCAGGGCCGCCAGCGAGGCGGGGCCCGGGGCCGTCGACCGCTCGTATGAAAAGCCGCCGCCCGTTCCGGTGGAACTCCACGAGGTGATCCGGACGTGGAGGTACACATCCTCCGCCACCAGCCGCACCACCGCATCAACGCCCACCGTGGCCGGCGGACCGCCGACATGGCTGTTGGCCCAGGTCTCCCAGTCGGTGTAGGCGAGCGTGCCGAAGCTGGTGAGCAGGCCATCCGCCCACAGCGTGCCCGATGGGCTCAGGAAGTGCGTGTACCCCGCCTCGCTGCTCGCGTTGTACAGCCCGCGCGTCGAGCCCCGAGTGATCCACACGCTCGGCGTGAGGCGATCTTGATTGACCGCGAGCGTCGGGTCGGCAAAATCCGCCTTTGTAAACAAGACGCTCGGCCCGTTCCACACGATGCTGCCCCGCGCCTGCTCGCCGCAGCACGCGGCCGCGCCGACCGCGATCGCCAACGGCATTCCTCGACGCACGAACATAATGACCTCGAGCATGCTCTCTCCTCGCTGGGTCACCACTCCCCGTTCAACGCGATCCGGGCGTGGCCTGTTGAAAACGGAATCGGGACATGCCGCGCGGCCGTGTGCTTTGCCGCGGCCAGCAGTCAGCACGTCCCATCTCAGCTAGATGTGTCCAGAAGCACCAACCCTTGCGAGGATCGCATTTTTCTTGGGACAACAGATTTCATGCCGCAAGCACAACGCCGCGGGGGCGTTGGAAACCAGCTACGCCACCATTGCCCGAGCGATCTGCCCCGCCACCCGAGCATTGCTCACCACCAGTTCCACGTTGGCTTTCAGCGTCGCGCCCCCGGAAAGCTCGTGCAGCGCGCCGAGCAGCGCGGGCGTTGCGTCCCGCCCGCCCGCGCTCGCGCCGGACTGCCGAACCCTTGCCTCGGCCTCACCCAGCCACTTCCGCCAATCCTGCACACGCAGCTCAGACTCGCGCGGGATCGGATTGCACACCACGATCCCTCGCCCGGTCCGCGCCATCTCGAACCGCACAAATCTCGCCAGTTCCTGCGCATCATCGAACCGCGCATCCACCTTCCCCACGCCCTCCACGTCCGGCTCGCGCAAATAGAACGCCGGGAAAACGTCCGTCTGATATCCCACGACCGGCACCCCCAGCGTCTCGAGCATCTCGCGCGTCGCCGCGATGTCGAGGATGCTCTTCACCCCGCTCGTCACCACCGCCACCGGAAACCGCGTGAACGCCATCAGGTCAGCCGACACATCGTGCCCCCCGCCGCGATGCACGCCCCCGATCCCGCCCGTCGCGAACACGCTCACGCCGGCCCGCGCGGCCAACTCCATGGTGGTGCTCACGGTCGTTGCCGCGTGCCCCTTCCGAAACATCGCGATTCCCACGTTCGCTGTATTCACCTTCGGTACACCGGAGGCGTTCAGCATCTCCGCCAGTTGCGCATCGCTCATTCCCACCAAGGGCTTGCCGCCTACCACCCCCACCAGACGGGGGAGTGCGCCCTGCTCGATGACAGCCTGTGACAGCCGCGCCGCCAGCCCCAGGGCCGATTCCCGGGGAACCCCGTGCAGCAGAAGCGTGGTCTCAAGTGCAACGCGGGCATGGGGATGCGCAGGGGCGGTCATGCGGGCATTGTGCACCCGAGCGGCCACCGGTTCAAGCCCGAACACCCGCATCCTCTGGACGAATCCAGCAAAACTCGATACCGTTGAATCGCGCACGGAGCCCAATCGCCGCACGGATGCACGCACTCGCTCCACCGACACCGACCATCCCGAGGGTCCCGGCCATGACCTCCCTTGCCTCACCCCTGAATCTCAAAGCCTGGATCGACGAGCACCGCCATCTGCTCAAGCCGCCCGTCGGCAACAAGACCGTCTGGGAAGACCGCGACTTCATCGTCATGGTCGTCGGCGGCCCCAACCAGCGCAAGGACTTCCACATCAACCCGACCGAGGAGCTCTTCTTCCAGGTCGAGGGCGACATCATCGTCCGCATCGTCGACGGCCTCGGCCAGCAGCGCGACATCCCCATCCGCGAGGGCGAGCTCTTCCTCCTCCCGCCCAACGTCCCGCACTCGCCCCAGCGCGCCGCCGGCACCGTCGGTCTCGTCGTCGAGCGCCGCCGCCCCCGCGGCGAGGACGACCAGCTCCGCTTCTACTGCGAGAAGTGCGGCGAGGTCGTGTACGAAGAGCAGTTCGAGCTCTGCGATATCGCCGGCCAGCTCAAGCGCATGATGGAGGAGTTCTGGTCCGACGCCACCCTTCGCACCTGCGTCCACTGCGGCCAGGTTGTCCAGCCCCCCGCGGGCACGGTCAACCCGCCGCCCAAGGACATGTCCTTCCCGCGCGAGCTGAGCGTCGCGCATGCCAGGCGCCCCGCCCCGGCGCTTGTTAAGAGCGCGCCCGGCCGCAACACCGGCCCGAAGGCCAACGCCCGCCCCGGCGCGCGCCCGGCTGGTAAGAAGGTCGTCGTCAAGGGCCGCTGAAACCCCCGAATTGATCGCAAGCGATCGGCAATTCGCCGAGGTACTATTGCGCCCTCACCTTCCCCCTTCGAGAGCGACCATGCCCCGCAACGGCCCCACCACCCCCAAAGACCACATCGGCCAGCCCGTCTTCCCGCCGCTGAACCTCCAGAAGTGGATCAAGCAGAACGCCAAGCATCTCAAGCCCCCGGTGAGCAACAAGCAGCTCTACACCGAGAGCGATGACGTCATCCTCTTCGTCTCCGGCGGCCCGAACACCCGCAACGACTACCACGTGAACCCGACCGAAGAGCTCTTCTATCAGCTCAAGGGCACCGTCGCCGTCCGCATCCGCCCGCTCGACGGCTCCGCCCCGCGCGAGGTCATCATCAAGGAGGGCGAGCTCTTCCTCCTCCCGCGCTGGGTCCCGCACCGCCCGCAGCGACCCGCCGGCACCGTCGGCCTCATCGTCGAGTTCCCGCGCCCCAAGGGCCAGCTCGACGGCCTCCGCTGGTATTGCCCCAAGTGCGATGAGCTCGTCCACGAGGTCAACTGGCGCCTCAAGAAGGTCGACGAGGACCTTGCCATCATCATGCACAAGTTCTGGGATGGCCCCGCCGCGCAGCGCACCTGCCGCGAGTGCGGCCACGTCATCCAGCACGCGGGCGCCATTAAGGTCAAAAAGGGCGGCAAAGTTGTGGCGGCCAGCACCAGCCAATCTCGATCAAAGCGACCCGGAAAGGCCGCCCGTCGCCGGTAATGCGCGGCCAAATTGGTCAGAGTGGTGGGGGGTCGCGATCGAGTTCACGTATATTTCATGCCAGTGGCGCATCCTTTGGGAGTGCGTAGGTGCGCGGCATGCGCCGCGCACGGATTCGATCCGCCTAGAAAAGGAGACTGAATATGGTCACTCGTCCTCTCTGCGCGGCCGTGATGGCGATTCTGCTGTGTTGTTCCGGCATCGTGAAAGCCGATCCCGGCAACGGGCGCGGCGGGCCCCCGACCGGCGCCTGCTGCGTGTATTCCGCCTCAGGTGACGCCACCTGCTCCGTGGGCTATCACAATACCTGCAATCGCCAGCGCGGCACGTACCGCGGCAATGGCACGACGTGCTCGCCCGCCGACATCTGCCCACCGCGACCCACGGGCGCGTGCTGCGTGTACAACGACGTCGGCGTTGCCGCCTGCTCCGTCGTGACGCGTGAGGGCTGCCAGGGTCTGCGCGGCGCGTATCGCGGCAACGCCACCGTTTGCACGACCTCGAACATCTGCCCCGCGCGGCCCACCGGCGCGTGCTGCACCACCGCGACAGGCGGCGCATCGGTCTGCAGCGTCATCACCGCGGCCGCGTGCAAGACTCGCCACGGATCCTTCAAGGGCAACAACATCGCCTGCGCTCCGGACGGCTCCTGCCCGCCCCGCGGCGCGTGCTGCTTTGCCAGCGGCCGCTGCGCCATGACGATCGAGGCGGTCTGCATGAACGCCGGCGGCGACTGGCAGACCGCCGGCGCGGCCTGCTCCCCCAACCCCTGCCCGCAGCCCGTCCGCGGCGCCTGCTGCTTTGCCCATGACAACCACGCGTTCTGCTTTGTCGTCTCCAGCGCCCAATGCGCCCAGGCCGGAGCCGTCTATCAGGGCGACAACGTCGCCTGCACCGCCACCCTCTGCCCGCAGCCGGTCGTCGGCGCCTGCTGCATCCCCGCCGCGGGAACCGTGATCGCACACTGCACCATCGGCTCCGCCGCCGAGTGCACCACCGCGGCCGGAACCTACGGCGGCGATTCGTCTACCTGCCGCTCGGCCAACTGTCCCACGACTTGCGCCTGCGACTACGACCACGACGGCTATCTCTCGCCGGCCGATTTCTACCAGTTCTTCAACGCCTGGCTCGCCGGTAACGGTGACTACAACAACAGCGGGGCCACCGACCGCCAGGACCTCGTCGATTTTTACAGCTGCTTCCAGAGCGCTCCGACGGGTTGCACCCGGGCCCCGCACCATCACGACGACTGACCCGACCATCGATCGATCCAACGAAAAAGGCCCGGGCAGCGCCCGGGCCTTTTCATTCAGTGATTCTGTCGTTCAATCAGCCCTTGATCCCGGTCACCTTCACCTTGGTGTACCGCTGACGGTGGCCGGTGCGACGACGCGAGCCCTTCTTGGCCTGGAAGTACTGGATCGAGAGCTTCTCGCCCAGGACGACCGCTTCCATGATCTCGGCCGTGACCGAGGCGCCCGCGACGAACGGCTTGCCGATCTTGGCCGCGCCGTCCACGCCGCCGACGAGCAGGACTTCCTTGAACGTGATGGTCTTGCCGACCTGCGCCGTGCCGGCGTCCAGGAGATCGATGAGGATCTCGTCGCCCTGAACAACCTTGCGCTGCCCGCCGCCCTCGTTGATGATGGCGTACATGTGTGCCATCCTTTCGGTATTCGTCCACGCTCGACGGGGGGGCGAAAGTCGCCCGGCTTGCAAGTCCCGGCACGCCGTGGGGAGGTGAGGGTAGGGAGGTCCCCCGTCACTGTCCAACCGCCCGCCTCCCCCGCTCCAGTGGGGTAGGTCGCGAGCAGGACGATCGCGGCTCTCGAGCAAAGCGAGGACGGAGGGAGGAGTCCCCGGATTCTACGCCCCCTGCGCCGCCCGATGGTGCAGCACGATCCTGATCTGGTCGTACCCAACCTCTCCACCCAGATCATCAAAGATCGGCTTGAGCCGCTCGGCCTTCACGCGCCCCACCGCCTCCAGAATCCGATCCCGATCCGCCGCGCTCACCCATGGCCCGATGTCCGCCGGCTTCTTCACCTCGACAAACTCCAGCAGATAGTCCGAGGTAGTGGCCCTTGCCCGCCCGATCGCCGCGGCCACATCGTCCAGCCCCATCCCGCGAGCGAACATCTCGAACGCCTTCTTCTTTGCGTCGGGCATCGTTGCCGTGGGCTCGCGCGTCGCCGCCAGCGCGGGGCGCGGCCGCGATCCCATCCCGACATCCATCGCCATCGAGCTCTCGCCGCAGAACACCCCAATGGCCCCCACAAACCGCTCGCCGAACTGTTCCAGCTTCGACCTGCCCACACCCTTGATGTGCGCGAATGTTCCCAGCGACCCCGGCCGCACGCGGCACATCTCCTCGAGCGCGGCATCCCCGAACACTACGAACGGGGGCACCCCCAGCCCATCGGCGATCTCGCGCCGCAGCTTGCGGAGCGTCTCGAACAGCCTCGACTCCTCCGTCGACAGCGGCGCACTCGCCACGCCCGAGTAGTCCACGCGCTTGCGTTTCCGATCACTCGACGCCACCGCCTCGTTCGACTTGGCCCGCAGCAGCTTCACCTCGCGCTCGCCCCGCAGCACCGCCCCGGACTCGCCCGTCAGGTGGATCGTCGGATACTGCCCCGGCGCCCGCCCCAGCACGCCCATGTCCACGAGTTGATTGATGTGCCCGATGATCACCTCGCGCGCCGTGTCGCGCAGCAGCCCGAACGTCGAGAGCGTGTGGTGCCCGCGCTCGATCACCGCCTTGATCCCCGCCCCGCGCAGCACGTCGGCGATGTACGCCGCGCCGTATCCCATCTCCCGCTCCCCGCCTCCCCCGTTTCCCCGCATCCGCGCCACGCACGAGAGGATCTTCCGCGCGATCGTCGTTGAATCCGTCTCCCCCTCGAGCTCTCCAAGGCACACATCGCACGCCCCGCACCCCCCCTGGGTACCCCCACGCTCCGCGTGAGGCGTTTCCCCCGCCGGCGCAACGTACTCCTGCCCGAAATACTCGCTCAGCGCCCGGTGCCGGCACCGAACCCCCGACGCAAACCGGTTCATCTGCTGGATCAACTCGATCTGCGCCGCCACCACCTCCGGCGGCACGTGCACCTCGCTCTCCCCCGCCGATCGCTCGACCAGCGACGACCACTTCTGCGCATCCGCCCCGGAGTGCAGCAGCACGCACTCCGCCGGCAACCCATCGCGCCCGGCGCGCCCCGTCTCCTGCTGATACGCCTCCACGCTCTTGGGCAGCGTCGCGTGGATCACGCACCGCACATCCCCACGATCGATCCCCATCCCGAAGGCCACCGTCGCCACCACGATGTTGAGCCGCTCGGCCGCGAACGCGTCCTGCACCCGCGTCCGCGCCCGCGCATCCATCCCCGCGTGGTACGCCTGCGCCTTCAGCCCCCGCGCCGAGAGCGTCGCCGCGACCTCCTCCGTCTGCTTGCGGCTCATGCAGTACACGATCGCCGCCTCGCCGCTCCCGCCCTCCGTCCCCGCATGCCGCCGCACCACCTCCTCGATCTGGTCCACCCCGCTCCCCATCCGCGGCACGATCCGATACGTCAGGTTCGGCCGGTCGAACGTCCCGACCAGGATCGCCGGATCCTGCATGTGCAGCTGGTGTGCGATGTCCTCGCGCACGCGTGGCGTCGCCGTCGCCGTGAACGCCTGCATCGGCACGCCGGGCAGGATCTCGCGCAACTCCGCCAGCCGCCGATACTCCGGGCGGAAGTCATGCCCCCACTGGCTGATGCAGTGCGCTTCATCGATCGCGATGCTCGCGACGCCCTTCGACGCATCCCGCTGCCCAAGCCGCACCAGCCACGCCAGAAACCCATCCGTCAGCAATCGTTCCGGCGCCACCAGCAGCAGCCTGATGTTCCCCGCCTCCACCTCGCGACGGATCTCCGTGCTGTCCTCGTACGACACACCCGAGTTCATCGCCGCCGCCGGATACCCCGCGAGTTTCAGCCCATCCACCTGGTCCTTCATCAGCGCGATCAGCGGCGACACCACCACGCATAGCGACGCCTCGCCCGCCGGCCGCAGCAGTGGGGGGAGCTGGTAACACAAGGACTTTCCCCCGCCCGTCGGCAGCACCACCAGCGCATCCCGCCCCGCCAGCGCGGCCGTCACCGCCTCAAGCTGCAGTGGTCGCAGCTCCTCGAACCCCCAGTACGACGAGAGCACGCTGGCGATCCGCTCGCGCAGCCCGCCCTGACCGTCGGCGGTCGATGATGTTGAGGAAGAACGTTCCAAGGCTGGGCACGGTACCAAACAAAGGCCGATACTTCAAGCCCAAACTGCCCACGAAGTCAACTGTCGGATGCTCCACAGCGGTTTCGCAGCCCACGGCCCGGCTCGATGTTCAATCCCCAGCCAGCCCGCTTCCGGTTGCGGTTCGCTCCCTTGCACGCCCGTCCGCGATTCGGGTAGATTCCACCACGACCGCCCCATGCCGACCACTTCTCAATCCTGTTCCGGCTGCGGCGCGGACGTCACCCACGCCAAACGCTACAAAGACTCCAAGGGGCAGTTGTTCTGCGCCCAGTGCGCCGACCGACTTCGCGCGGGCCCGGCGCAGCGCATAGCGGCCGGTGCCCCGTCGGCGCTCCCCTGTTCGCCCGCCCAGCCCGAAGACGGCACACTCGCCCTTGCCGACGAGGTGATCGCTCGCGATGAGGCCTTCCTGCACAAGCCCAAGTACGTCGGCGGCCTCGGGGCCGATGGCCTCCGCGATCTCGAACTCTGCCCCGATTGCGGCTCCCCTTGGGGCTCGAGCGTCATCTGCACCCGCTGCGGCCACAATCGCATGACCGGCGAGCCCGTCGGCGTCAACGTTCCGCCCCCCGCCGGCGAGGACCCGGACCAGCCGCGCCCGCCCAAGCCCCCGAAGCCCTGCAAGAAATGCGGCTACGACCTCACCGGTCTGAAGTCCGCGCGCTGCCCGGAGTGCGGCACCGTCAACGCCCGCCTCCGCAGCGGCCAGCTCACCGAGAAGCAGACGCTCAAGCGGATGTACACCATTCCGCTCGTCCTCACCGCCATCGGCGTCGTCCTTGTCCTCCTCATCGACTTCATCGTCGGCGCCATCACCGGGAGCTCGGTCACGACCTCCTGGGCCACAGCCGGCGCGGCCTCCGCGCTCAGCTACGTCATCCTCTTTCCGCTCATGCTCTCCGTCGGGTTCGTCGTCTACGTCGTGTGCAGCATGATGTTCATCGGGTTCGACGAGCCACTCGGCGTCACGTTCGTCCGCCTCGCTGCCGTCTATGCCCTCACCGACGTCGCGCAGGCCATCATCCGCCCGATCCCCTTCATCGGATGGTTCGCGGTCAACTGGGTCATTGTCGGCACCATCTATGTCGGCCTGCTGATGCAGATCATGGAACTCGAGCTCGAGGATGCCTGGTTCATCGCCGTGCTCTCGTTCTTGGTGAAGCTCGTCGTCACCGTCGGCGCGTTCTACATCTACGCCAAGTACTTCTAGGCCGCGCTCACCGGGTCTCCGACATCCGCGGCCGCGCCTGCCCCACCATCCGCACCATGTACTGGTGGAACTCATCGTGCATGAACTTCATGCTCGGCGAGTTCCACATCTCCAGGAACGACCGCTCCGCCACGATCTCGTGCATCCGGACCTCCCACGAGCGGAAGTAGTCCTCCGGCACCTGCCCCCGCTTCCATCCGAACCACACGATCTCGAACACCGAGAGCTGCATCAGGTTGAAGAAATACTCCCGCACCGCCCGTTCCCGCTCCTGCGGCGTGGGCAGACTCTCGGTAAACGCTACGTCGTTCTGGTACACCTTCGCCAGTGAAGGATCCCCGACGCGCATCTCCCGCAGGTGCATCTGCAGCTCCACCAGCTTCGAGAAGTTCGCGAAGTGCTGCGACTCCCGCGCCTTGCGGAACTGCAGGGCCGAATATACAAGCCCCCCCGTGATCGCCGTCGCCGAGAGCGCCTGGAACATGATCTGAAGCTCTGGAATCGTCATGCGCAATCGTTGGCGACGATGGCAACCAAGCACAGCGGGGCGATGGGCTTGACAACATGAAACCAAATAGTATACTAAACCATATGGTTCTAGAAAGGTCCCCCGGCCTCGACCGCACGTTCCACGCCCTCGCCCATCCGGCCCGGAGGGCCATCCTCCGCCAGCTCGCCCGCGGCGAGCACAATCTCTCCCAGCTCGCCGCCCCCCTCCGCATGTCCTTCCCCGCCGCCTCCAAGCACGTCCGCGTGCTCGAGAAGGCCCGCCTGGTCCATCGCGAGATCCGCGGACGCACCCACGTCTGCCGCCTCGACGTCAAGCCCCTGTCCCAGATCGAGCAATGGACCGAGCAGTGCCGCGAGCTCTGGGAGGCCAACTTCACCCGCCTCGACGCCGTGCTCGAGGAACTCAAGGCCGCCGAGGGAATCGCCCCGTCCGGTGCGGCCGCGCCGTCCAACGCACGCTCTCACGCCCCGGGATCGCGAGCCCGCGCCCGCGGTCGCCGCTCCTGAGTCCCACCTATCCATCGCGCGGAGGGTCCATGAACTGCAGCACCACCTCGTCCGCCCCGCGGGCCATCGGCCGCGGCATCCTCGCCGTGCTCGTCGGCGTTGCAGCGAACTTCGTTCTCTCGCTCGGCACGGACGCCATCCTGCACGCCACAGGCGTGTACCGCGCTTGGGGTGAGCCCATGGCCGATCACCTCTGGGCTCTTGCGCTGGCCTACCGCGCCGTTTATGCAGTTGTCGGTGGATACCTCGCGGCTCGTCTCGCCCCGTGCCGACCCATGCGGCACGTCGCCGTGCTCGCCGGTCTCGGGCTCATCCTCGGCGCCGTCGGCGCGGCCGTCACGCTGGGCAAGGGCCCCGAGTTCGGCCCCGCATGGTACGGTCTGGGCATCATCGCCACCGGTGTTCCCTGCACCTGGATCGGTGGGCTGCTCCATCGTCGCCCCGCCGCACGCTGATTCACATCGCTCCGATCACACCTCTCAGGAAGGTCGCCATGCTCCAGCCTCTCAAGATCACCACCCCGTCGGACACCGAGATCCTCATGACGCGCCAGTTCAACGCGCCGCGCCGGCTGGTGTGGAAGGCCCTCACCACGCCCGACCTCATGCGCAAGTGGCTCTTTCTTCCCCCCGGGTGGGCCATGACCGCCTGCGAGGAAGATGTGCGTCCAGGCGGCACGTTTCGCTGGGCATGGAACGGTCCGGATGGCAAGCCCGCCATGGCTCTCCACGGCACGTATCGCGAGGTTGTCCCCGGCGGACGCGCCGTTCGCACGGAGACCTTCGATTTTGGGTGTGTCCCGCAGGCGGGCGAGCAGCTGGGCACCATGACCCTGACCGAGGACCGTGGAATCACCACCATGACGATCCGCGTGAAGTACCCCTCCAAGGAAGCCCGCGATGGAGCCCTCGCCTCCGGTATGGAGCACGGCATGAACGCGGGCTACGCGAACCTCGACGCGCTGCTCGCTTCGGGCGTGTGACCCCGCTCCAACGAAGCGCGGCCCCGGACATCCGGGGCCGCGTTGCGTTGAAAACAACCGACCTGCTCAGGCGTGCACCGGCTTCCGGCTCTCACTGAGCAGCTTCCGCAGCACCGTCTGCAGGATGCCCCCGTTGCGGAAGTAGTTGATCTCCACCGCCGTATCCAGGCGGCAGATGACGCTGAACTCGGTCTTCTGGCCCTTCTTCTCGCCCTTCGTCGCCGTCGCCGTGACGGTGATCTCGCCGCGCGGCTCGATGTTCGCGGGCAGGTGGATGTCGTACACATCCGTCCCGCACAGCCCCAGCGTGTCCGGGTTCTGCCCCGGCTTGAACGTCAGCGGCAGCACGCCCATGCCCACCAGGTTGCTCCGGTGGATGCGCTCGAAGCTCTCGGCGATCACGGCCTTCACGCCCAGCAGCATCGTCCCCTTCGCTGCCCAGTCGCGGCTGGAGCCCATGCCGTAGTCCTTCCCGGCCAGCACCATCAGCGGCGTGCCCTCCTTCTTGTAGTTCAATGAGGCGTCATAGATCGTCGCGATCTTCCCGCCGCCGGCGCTGGACAGGTCCTTCGTCCACCAGCCCTCGCGGATCTTGACCGGCTCGCCGGGCCCCGCTTCGTTGGCGAGGCGATTCTTCACCCGCACGTTGGCAAACGTGCCGCGCGTCATCACGCGGTCGTTGCCGCGGCGCGAGCCGTAGGAGTTGAAGTCCGCCTTGGCTACGCCGAGCGACTTGAGGTACTCACCCGCCGGAGACTTCTCCGCGATGTCGCCCGCCGGCGAGATGTGGTCCGTCGTCACCGAGTCGCCGACGCGCACCAGCACCCGCGCTCCGCTGATCGCCGCGCGGGCCGCCGGCTTCTCGGTCAGCCCCTCGAAGTACGGCGGATTCTGGATGTACGTGCTCTTGTCGTTCCACCGGTACTGATCGGACTTCGACACCGGCACGGCGTTCCACGTCGGGTTCCCGTTGAAGACGTTGCCATATTCCTTCTGGAACTGCCCCGGCGTCACGCACGAGTCGCGCAGCGACGTCACCTCCTGGTGCGTCGGCCAGATGTCCTTGAGGAACACGGGCTTGCCGTCCTTCGAGGTTCCGATGGGATCCTTGAACAGATCGATGTCCACCGTTCCCGCGATCGCGTACGCGACGACGAGTGGGGGGGAGGCAAGGTAGTTCGCCTTCACCGCCGGGTGCACGCGACCCTCGAAGTTGCGATTGCCCGAGAGCACGCTCGCCACGACCAGATCGCCCTCCTTGATCGCCGCCTCAACCTCCTCGGGCAGCGGGCCGGAGTTTCCGATGCACGTGGTGCATCCGTATCCAACAGTCTGGAACCCGAGCGCATCCAGGTCCGCCGTCAGGTTGGCCTTGTTGAAGTACTCCGTCACCACCTTGGAGCCCGGCGCCAGCGAGGTCTTCACCCACGGCTTGGCCGTCAGCCCCAGCGCCCGCGCCTTCCGCGCCACCAGCCCCGCCGCGATCATCACGTCCGGGTTGCTCGTGTTCGTGCACGAGGTGATCGCCGCGATCACCACGGCCCCGTGCGAGAGCGTGCTCGTCTTCCCCGCCATCGCCGCGGCCTGCACCGCCTGGTTCTGCGCCGTGTGCTTCACCACGCCCTTGGCCCCCATCTTGTCCGCCGCCAGCCCGAACGACTGGTTCCCCAGCGGCGCCGTCAACGCCTTGGCGAACTCACTCTTCACGTCCTTGAGCAGCACCCGGTCCTGCGGACGCTTCGGCCCAGCCAGCGACGGCTGGATCGTGCCGAGGTCGAGCTCCATAACGTCGGTAAACTCGGGCGCGGCCTGCGAGGCGTCCCACCAGAAGCCGTTCGCCTTCGCGTACGCCTCGGTCAGCTCCGCCTGCTCCACGCGCCCCGTGAACTTCAGGAACTCCACGGTCTTCGCATCCACCGGGAAGAAGCCCATCGTCGCGCCATATTCCGGCGCCATGTTCGCGATCGTCGCCCGGTCCGGCACCGAGAGCGCGGCGATTCCGGGCCCGAAGAACTCGACAAACTTCTCCACCACGCCCTTCTTGCGGAGCATCTGCGTCACGGCCAGCACAAGGTCCGTCGCCGTCGAGCCCTCCGGCAGCTTCCCGGTCAGCTTCACGCCGATGACCTCGGGCGTCACCATGTAGTACGGCTGCCCGAGCATCACGGCCTCGGCTTCGATGCCGCCCACGCCCCAGCCCACCACGCCCAGTCCGTTGATCATCGTCGTGTGCGAGTCCGTCCCGACGCACGAGTCCGGATACGCGACCGTCTCGCCGCCCACCTTCTTCGTCAGCGTTCCCGGCGAGAGATACTCGAGGTTCACCTGGTGCACGATCCCCGTCGCGGGCGGCACGCACCGGAAGTTCCGCAGGCTCTGCTGCCCCCACTTGAGGAACTCGTACCGCTCGCGGTTGCGTCCGAACTCCTTGTCCGAGTTCACCGATAGCGAGACTTTGTTGCCGTACGAGTCCACCTGAACGCTGTGGTCGATCACCAGGTCGCACCCCACCAGCGGATTGATCGCGTTCGGGTCACCGCCCAGCGCCTTCATCGCATCGCGCATCGCGGCAAGGTCCACCACGCACGGAACGCCCGTGAAGTCCTGCAGCACCACGCGCCCCGGCATGAACGGCAGTTCCACCAGCGCGGGCTTCTTGGCGTTCCACGCGGCCAGTCCCGTTACGTCGTCCGCGTTCACCACGAACCCATCCACGTTCCGCAGCATCGACTCCAGCAGCACCTTGATCGAGAACGGCAGCCGATCCACGTGCCCGATCTTCGCCTGCGTCAGCGCGGCCAGCGAGTAGTACGTGTAGGTCCCGTGGCTGGTCGTCAGGGTCTTCTTCGCATTGAACGGGTTCGCGGACATGGTGTGTTCCTTTCGTGCCGAGCGAGCTTGGCGGTGGGGGCAGGGCTGGGGACAGAAAAGCAGGATCAGTCGATCATCAACGCCGAACCGTACCGCCCTCTTCGGCATGAATCGAATCAATCGATAGTACGACATCCATCAACAAAAGCTATGGACCAGAGCAACCCCGGAACCCGCACCTTTCCCCGTTCAGAGCCCTCACCCCGTCTCCCTATGTTCCCCCGTCGATCCTCCCCGCGCACCCCTTCCGAGCATCCAATGGTCCGTCGAACCTACCCCATCCTCACCCCCGCCGAGGCCGCCGGGGCCATCACTCACGGCATGATGGTGGGTTTCTCCGGCTTCACCGCCGCCGGTTCTCCCAAAGTAGTCCCCGGCGCGCTCGCCGAGCGAGCCCGCGCCGAGCACAAAGCCGGGCGCGACTTCCGCATCCGCCTTCTCTCCGGCGCCTCCAGCGGCCCGCTCTGCGACGATCTCCTCGCCGAGGCCGAGGCCATCTCCTGGCGCGCCCCCTTCCAATCCTCCCCGCCCCTCCGCAACGCCATCAACGCCGGCACCGTCGACTTCATGGACATGCACCTGTCCGACGTTGCCCAGAAGCTCGAGTTCGGCTTCCTCGGCGCGATGGACATCGCCATCGTCGAGGCCACCGACGTCACCCCGGACGGCCGCGTTTACCCGACCACCGGCATCGGCATCACGCCGACCATCCTCAAGCACGCCAGCAAGATCATCATCGAGCTCAACGCGGCCCAGTCGCCGCGCCTCCCCGAGATGCTCGACATGGCAATCCTCCCGCCACCGCCGGATCGGGCCCCGATCCCCGTGATGACGTCGATGCAGAAGATCGGCCTCCCCTACGCCAGCGTCGATCCGTCCAAGATCATCGGCGTCGTCCGCACCGACGCCCCCGACAACCTTCCCTCCTTCACCGCCCCGGACGACACCAGCCGCCGCATCGCCCGCCACGTCTCCGACTTCCTCATCACCGAGATGCGGGCCGGACGCATCCCGAAGGAGTTCCTCCCCCTCCAGGCCGGCGTCGGCAACGTCTCCAACGCCGTCCTCGCGGCCATCGGCGAGAATCCCGAGATCCCGCAGTTCGAGATGTACACCGAGGTCATCCAGGACGCCCAGATCGCGATGATGGAAGACGGCCGCCTCCGCGGCGCATCCACCTGCGCCATGGCCGTCAGCGCGGGGGCGATGCAGCGCGTCTTCGAGAACATGGACTTCTTCGCCCCCCGCGTCGTCCTTCGTCCCGTTGAGATCACCAACTCCCCCGGCGTCGTCCGTCGCCTCGGCGTCATCGGCATCAACACCGTCCTCGAGTTCGACATCTACGGCTGCGCCAACTCCACCCACGTCTGCGGCACCCAACTCGTGAACGGAGTGGGGGGCTCCGGCGATTTCACCCGCAACGCCTATCTCTCCGTCCTCATGGCCCCGAGCACCGCCAAGGGCGGCAAGATCTCCACCGTCGTGCCCATGGTCACCCACTGCGACCACAACGAGCACTCCGTGCAGATTTTCGTCACCGAGCAGGGCCTCGCCGACCTGCGCGGCCTCGGCCCGCACCAGCGCGCCGAGCTCATCATCGAAAAGTGCGCCCACCCGTCCTACCGCCCCTATCTCCATCGATACGTCCAGCGATCCCGACAGGGCCACCTCCGCCACGACCTCTCGCACTGCTTCGACCTCCACCGCTCCTTCCTCGAAACCGGCAGCATGCTCGGCGCGGTGCAGTAGTCCGCACGCCCGGGATGAGGCTCTGCGAATCCCGGGATTCACTCGCCTCGCGAGCTGCCCATCCGCTCCCGCCGCGCCGCTCGCTCCTCGATCTGCTTTCGCAGATCCGCGTGCTCGCGCCGGTGCGTCCACCACCCGACCACCCCGATCACGCACAGCACCACCGGCACGGCCCACAGCCAGAACGGCGCGACCGAGTCGCTCGTGGTCACCCACAGCTTGATCACCATTCCCGCCCCGGCCCCAAGCCCGAGCATCACGCCCATGAACACGCGGCCGTCGAACTGTCCCTTGGCATTCTTAAACACGCAAAGCCCTCTGCTCCCTTGCTCAACTCCCCGCCTCATTCGCCCGCACCGCCTGCTTCACCATCCCGCTCAGGTACGCGTCCTCCACCTTCATCTCAGGATAGATCTTGATGTGCCGCATCCCCTTCCCCGTTCCTTCCATCAGCCCCTTCGGATCGCTCATCCCCGTCGCCTGCCCATAGAACCCGAGCGTCACATACTTCGGCCTCGCCCGGATGTAGCACAGCATCCCGTGATGCTCATACACCGGCATACCCCATTTGATCGCGCCCGTCGCCTTCGGCGCGCTCTTCCGCACGATCCCATCCAGCCGCCGCGCCAGCGCGGCCTGATCCCCCGAGAGCGAATCGAAGTACAACCCCACATCCGCCCCCAGATCCGCCCGCTTCACCACCATCCCACCCTTCCGCACCGACTTCCCCTTCGTCAACACCTTCTTCACCATACCGACCCGCTTCTTCGCGGTCTTTTTCGTGCTTGTGTTCTTCGCCATGGCGGTTATTCCCTTATAAAGCACTCTCGAACCCGCTCTTCCTATGGCCGCGGCCCATCCCAAAGCCGGGCGTCGAACGGCTCATGCCAACAGTCCGAACAGGACTTCTCGATTATGCCCCCGAGCGAGCGCTTGTCCTGACCGGCCGAGACCATGTTCATTATGTGCTCGAAAGGCAAGTGCCAGTTGAAGCGCCATTCCTGCCCACTCCGCGAAAACAGGCGTCCCTCCCCCAGAAACAAGCGCGAGTCGCCTTTCGAGCTGAGGGTCCAAAGCGACGCCGATGCCCCGTCATCGTCCGCCACCACCTCCGAAAGCTCGCGAGGCTGAGCGTCATTGGGATTCCACTTTCCCACATACCAACGAAGGGCATCTTCCACGGTCATGTGTTCCAACTCTCGCCGCGAGAAGGCATGGCGAAGTTCGATGACCGTAATCGTGTCGAAATATCCGCAGGCGATGAGTTCTTCGCGTGAACCAGTCCGTGCGATACGAAGCATCGTCTCCATCCATGTCCGAGTGAGAGGGCCGGTGAGCGCGACAAGACGATCAACATCTCCAGACCTCTCGGCCTGTTCGTATCCACGGAGCCAGGCCTTCAGGTGTCGCGAGTCCGAGGTGCGCCACAGAATCACGCCTGTCAGAACTGCGCCGAGCGCCGCCACAATCGAAATCCACTGTCGAATGCGAGAATGGGTGAGGCGCAGTGTCATGACGTAAGTGATTCAGCTCTACCTGTTCATCGATTGCAGTGCCCGCTCAAACTCCGCCACCGCCGCGCTCGGCACCCGATCCCGTCTTCGCACGATCGCCAGCCGCCGCGCCAGCCCACCGTCCTTGCACACCAGCCCCTCCCGATCCTTGAGCGCAAACCGCGACACGAACCCGACGCCGATCCCGGCCCCCACCATCCCCTTGATCGACTCGATTGAGCGCAGTTCCATCACCACGCTCAAACTCACTCCCGCCCGCATCGCGCCCTCATCCACAATCCCCCGCACCGCCGTCCCCGCCTCAAACGCCACCACCGGCACACCCACCAGATCCTTCCACCGGAACCCCGACCCAGATTTCACCCCAGAGACACCGAGACTCAGAGAAGAACTCGCTTGGCTCGAACCCGCCTTCCCCGCCTTCCACAGGTCTTTGCGGTTCTCCGTGCCTCTGTGCCTCTGTGGTGAACCTCCGCCCGGCACGATCAACCGCAACTCATCCTCCACCAGCGGGATCGTCAGCAACTCCTCCTCCTCACCATTCCGCAGTCCGCCTCCACCCGGCAGCGTGACGATCCCCAGATCCAGTTCCCCATTCATCACCGCCGCCGCGACAGCCGTGCTCCCCGCCTCGCGCACGTAGAACCGCAGCCCGGGATGCTTCTTTCGCACGGCCGACACCACCGGCGGCAGCAGATAGGTCGTCGCCGTCGCCCCGCCGCCCACCCGGATCGACCCGCGCTGCAGCCCCACCAGCTCGCGTACTGCCCGCACGCCCGCCTCCGCCCCGCGCAGGGCGTCCTCCGCGTGGAGCAGAAAAGCCCGCCCCGCCTCGGTCAGTTCCACGCCGCGCCCGGTTCGGTGCAGCAGCTCCGCCCCAACCTCCGCCTCCAGTTTCCGCAGCATCGCCGAGAGCGCGGGCTGCGTCACACCCAGCGCCCGCGCGGCCCGCGTCATGTGCCCGTGCTGGGCGATGGCCCGAAAGTAGCGAAGGGGGGTGAGTTCCATAGGAAGTCGTGTCTGCTCGAACAACAGTCTATTGACTCAGTTGAAACGATCGTGACCGTCCTGCGGCCTTCGCGGCCGCCGCCGCCGCGATGTCCTTGAGTTCAGCCTGATCGATCTCCCTCCCGCACTCCGGGCAAGTCTCGGATGTAGCGCCGCGAAGGGGGTATTTGCATCTGGGGCACACCGCATCGGAGTCGGCCAGATACCGCGTGAGACGCTGCCGCGGCGTCTCGCCAGACGCCTCCATCAACCGTTCCACCCCCTGCACGAACGCTCGCGCCGCGGCCTCTCCGCCAAACGCCTCCTCCGGCACGCACAATCCGGCGAGGTTCCCCATCACAAAGTACACCCGACCCGCCTGTTGACGCACAAGCCACATGTGCTTCCACCGCATGTCGATCGTGTACTCGTCCCATGTGAGCGCGATCCCCGATGGCGTGGCCACCACACGAACGGCCCTCGGCCACACATCGCCCTGCGCACGAACCGATTGCTCGTTGTGCCTTCTCACCCGCGTCTCATAGTTCGTTCGCAGGAACCCCTTGCCGAACATCGCGCACCCCGCCAGCGCGCCGCCCACAAGCCCGAACACGTGCGGGTGCGTGCTGAACTCCTGCAGCAGCACGCCGCTCATGCCAAACCCAAGCACACCGCAGATCCCGACCCACTGGGCCGTTGCCCAGCGCTGGCGCGCCAGCCCCTTTTTCGTCTGACGCTTCGACCATGGGAGCGACAGCGCAAACGCCATGTGGGCATAGGCGTCGTCAAGCGTCTCCGAATACTCCACCCGCAGCGGGGAAGGGTCGTTCTCGCGCGGCGGTGGCCGTTCTCCATCGGTCATCGCGAGAGTGTACAGCGTCTGCGACTCGGCCCATCCTGCCCGCGCGCCCAAAAAACCGTCCGCCCGAGCAGGACCAGCCGTCCCGGGCCGTATGAAAAGAAGAACCCGCTCGTGTACTTCACCAACCCTGCTCTTCGGGAAGGGGGCGACTCCTGTCTAGCATCACCGGTGGCGTACACGCCGCCCAGCCCAAACGCGGCGACCCGCCGGCGCACCACAGAAAACCCAAGGACGGGCTCCGCCGGCAACCACACACGAGCGCAGGACGAATGGACCTGTCGCAGCTCATGGGAGGTCCACGCATGCTCCGGTCTCTGGGGTCTCTCCTCGCCGCCGCCGCGCTCTCGGCCTCGGCCCACGCCCAGTCCGTCGAGTTCCGCATCGTCGAGCGCACGGGCCAGACGCAGGTTGTGGGGGGGATGGGGGGAGGCGGCGGCGATACCGACCTCGACTTCGCCGTGCAGGCCCGCGTCATCGGCGGAACCCCCGCACACGCCCTCGGCGGCTTCGGCTTCGACATCGTCCTCACAGGCGAGTCCGACGCCTGGGGCACGCTCAACCGCGGCCGCATCAGCAATCCCGACCACACCTACGCCACCACCTTCGCCGTCAGCAGCGCGGTCGGCATTGGCGGGCTCGCCGTTCAATACACGTATCTCGCGGGCCTCAGCGCGGCGTTCAACGGCGTCATCAACCTCAGCACCGGCTCGTTCACCAACACGCCGCAGAATCAGGAGATCGGCCTTGTTACCGGCTTCACGTTCGGCGCGCCGATGCTCGCCACTCCGGGCTTTGACCCGGGCGGAGAGGGCAATCCCGCCACGTGGTCCCAATACGGCACGGGGGCGACCCCGTCATCGGGAGACACCGCCGCGATCGATGCGGCCACAGGCGCAACGTACTTCGCGCTCGGCCAGTTCGTCGATGTCTACCGCTTCCGCTACACCGTCACCGATTTCACCTCGCGACGAATCTCCGCCACCATCGTCCACCCGACCGCCCAGGTCTTTCCTCGGTTCATCTACAGCAACGGCGCGTGGAACACCCAGACCTCCGCGCTCGACCCGGTTCAGATCACCGTCACCGGCGTGACCGTCGACGTGGGATCCAGCGGATCCTGCTGCGCCGCCGCCACGGGCCAGTGCGAGGTGGTCTTCCAGGTCGCGTGCACCTCCGGCATGTTTACCGAAGGCGGTGTCTGCTCACCCAACCCATGCCCAGCGCCCCAGGGCCAGTGTTGCAATGGGGGTGGGGTGGGGTGGGGGTGGAGGGGACGGCTGCACCACCACGACGCTCACGAACTGCCCGCAGGGCAACACCTGGACCCTCACCTGCTGCAACGCCTCAACCGGTGCGTGCACCACGACCACCCAGCCCGGATGCGATGCGGGCAACGCCTGGATGATCGCCGCGACCTGTACGCCCAATCCCTGCCCACAACCGCCGCAGGGCGAGTGCTGCAATGTCTCCGCGGGCGCGTGCACCCTGACGGCGCAGGCCGCGTGCCCGACCGGCAGCAGTTGGACGACCGGAGGAACCTGCTCTCCCAATCCCTGTGCGCAGCCGCCGGGCGCATGCTGCCAAACCGCTACCGCGGTATGCACTACCACGACCGAGGCCGATTGTGCCACCGGGTCCGTCTGGCATCTCGCGGCCGCCTGCTCGCAGACCATCTGCCCAGCGCCGACCGGGTCGTGCTGTCACAACACGCTCGGAAACTGCTCCGTGCTGCCCCAGTCCGCGTGCGGCGCGGGACACACTTGGACATCGGGGGGTTCGTGCACGGGGAACCAATGTCCCCAGACCGGCGCGTGCTGCAGCTTCTCCACCGGAGCATGCAGCGTGCAGTTGCCTATCTGGTGCAGCGCCTTCGCGAACACCTGGGCCCTCGGCGTCGCCTGCGATCCCAACCCCTGCCCGCCCACGGGCACCTGTTGCAATCTTGTCAACGGAGTCTGCATCCAGACCATCCAGGCTCAATGCGGCAGCGGCCTCGTCTTCACCTCCGGTGCATCCTGCTCCCCGAATCCCTGCCCGCAACCCAGCGGCGCATGCTGCCCCATGGGTACCGGCGGGTGTGTCGTGCAACTCCAGGCCCCTTGCGTGGCCGGCTTCGGCTACTGGAGGCTCGGCCTCACCTGCACGCCCAACCCCTGCGTACAGCCGCAGGGAGCATGCTGTGACCCTTTGTCCACCGCCTGCACCTTCACGATCCAGCCCGACTGCACGCCCGGATATCAGTGGTACTCCGGGTCAACCTGCTCCGCGTCCCCGTGCCCCTATCGGGGAAGATGCTGCAGCGGGTACACGGGCCAGTGCTACATGACCGCACAGCCGTACTGCTACGACAACGCGACCTGGACTGCCGGCGGAACCTGTGCGCCCAACCCCTGTCCGCCCACAGGCCTCTGCTGCTCGCCCGCGACCGGCTACTGCTTTTTCCGGACGCAAGCGTCGTGCGTCGACGTCGGTGCGGTATGGCTGGGCACCGGTACCTGCTACCCCAATCCCTGCCCGCAACCCACCGGTGCATGCTGCGCGACCTCCGGCACCTGCTCCGTTCAGCAGCAGGATCCCTGCTACGCCTCGAGCGGAACCTCTTGGACGCTCGCCGGCACCTGCTCGCCCAACGCCTGCAGCCCCGTGGGCAGGTGCTGCTATCCCCAAGACGGCTCGTGCGTCCTGCGACTGCCGCAAAACTGCCAACTTGGAACCTGGCTGGCGGGCGCCGTCTGCGCACCAAACCCCTGCCCGCAGCCCAGCGGCGCGTGCTGCACCCTCGCGGGTGCGTGCACCATCCGTACGCCCATCGCCTGCACGGCCGCGAGCGGTTCGTGGCGGGTCGCCTCAACCTGCACGCCGAATCCGTGCCCCGTCAACGGCCGATGCTGCCACGGCTACTACGGATCCTGCTCCATCACCAGCGCGGCGAATTGCGGCAGCAGCCCATGGTCCTGGAACCCGGGCACAACCTGCACACCCAATCCCTGCCCGCCCCCGGTCGGTCGCTGCTGCGAACTCGACGGCACCGTGTGCACGGCCACGCAGCAAGCCGACTGCCAGTCCAGTTCACGGGTGTGGTCCTACGGCCCATGCACACCCACCGTTTGCAGCCCCTATGGCCGCTGCTGCAACTTCGTGACCGCCGAGTGCACGTTTGTTCCGCGGTTCTCCTGCGGCGCCAGCTCGCATACCTGGGTGGTCGGCGAAACCTGCGCCGCCGGTCCCTGTCCGCCGCCCGTCGCCTGCTGCAACATCCAGACCGGCGCGTGCATGCGCCGAACCGTCGCCGCATGCCAGCAGGTCGCCTCCGGCGCCGGCGGCTTCGGGTGGATCTCGATCCCCTCGGCCGTCTGTTCCGCGTCGCCCTGTCCGCAGCCTATGCAAGGGATCTGCTGCAACATCTTCACCGGCTCGTGCATCGTCCTTCCACAGGCCAGTTGCGGCCTCACCGCGCACACGTGGAGTTGGTCCCGCACCTCCTGCGACCCAAACCCCTGCGAGCAGCCCGGCGCATGCTGCGTCGCCGCGCCCGGCGGAGGCCTGGTCTGTCGACGCAAGCTGGCAGCCGATTGCGCGGCCGTCAACGGCGTCTGGACCCAGACCACTTGCCAACCCAACCCCTGCACCACCCTGTTCGCCCTCGCGCGCCCGACATGCCCGGCGGACTTCGACCAATCCGGCGCGGTGAACCTCACCGACATTGCCTTGTTCACGAACGCCTGGCTCGCCCGCGATCAACGCGCGGACTCCGACCACTCCGGCGCCCTTACCACCGAGGACGTCTTCACGTTCCTCAGCGGCTGGTTCGCGGGTTGCCCGTAAGGCCGGAGTAGCCGGCGCTGTGCAAACCTCGCAGGGATCCACACGGGGTTCTCGACCTCATTCCATCCCCCTGCCCATTTCCGCACGCAAGGAACCGGAATCGGACGGATCGGTACCCTTCCAGCGTCGTCGAAGGCGGTCCCCGCCACATCCCACATCCACCATCGGAGCGCCCATGCCACTCTCCCGCCGCGACTTCCTCGCCACCTCCGCCGCCACCGCCGCGGCCTATGCCCTCGCCTCCCGCTCGCTCGCCGCGCTTAAGCGCGACGAACCGAAGCCTACGGCCCCGGCCTCATCTCCCAAGCCCCCCGCCAACCTGACCCTGTCCGAAGAGGGCGACGACACCAACATCAAGCCCGCCGACAAGAAGCTCAAGATCCTCATCCTCGGCGGCACCGCCTTCACCGGCCCGCACCTCGTCCGCCTCGCCCTCGCCCGCGGCCACGAGATCACCGTCTTCAACCGCGGCAAGACCGAGCAGCGCCTCGGCTCTCTCCCCGACTCCGTCAAGAAGCTCGTCGGCGACCGCGATCCGAACAAGGGCGACGGTCTCAAGGCCCTCGACTCCGCCCACGGCAACACGGACACGTGGGACGCCGTCGTCGACACCTCCGGCTACTTCCCGCGCCACGTCAAGGCCACCGGCATGCTCGCGAACCGCTGCAAGACCTACATCTACATCTCCAGCATCAGCGCGTACAAGATGCCCATGCCCGCCGGCGCTGATGAGTCCGCGCCGCTCGCCACGCTCGACGACCCGACCGTCGAAGACATGGGCAAGCAGTACGAGAACTACGGCGGCCTGAAGGTCCTCTGCGAGCGGGAGGTCCAGTCGTTCATGAAGGGCAAGTGCGCCATCGTCCGCCCGACCTTCATCTCCGGCCCCGGCGATTCCACCGACCGCTTCACCTACTGGCCCGTCCGCGTTTCCAAGGGCGGCGAGGTGCTCTGCCCCGGCAAACCCGGCGACGCCATCCAGTTCATCGACGTCCGCGACCTCGCCGCGTTCCTGCTCACTCTCTGCGAGACGAGCACCTACGGCGTCTTCAATGCCGCTGGCCCGAACCCCGCGCATCCGCCCTACACCATCGGCGAGCTTGTCCGCGAGAGCAAGGAAGCCTCAAAGTCCGACGCCAAGTTCACCTGGGTCGACGCCGACTTCCTCGAGAAGGAAGCGCCCGAGACCAACTTCCCCATCTGGATCCCCTCGCGCGGCGAAGAGTCCGGCATGGCCCGCATCAGCTTCGCCGCCGCGCTCAAGGCCGGTCTCAAGCCGCGCCCCCCGGCCGAGACCATCCGTGCCACGCTGGCATGGTGGCCCAAGGAGGTCGCCCGCCGCGAGCGCGTCGGCAAGGAACTCATCGAGCAGGCCAGGAACGATGGCAAGCCCGAGCCGAAGATCCCCGACGCCAACCTCCTCCGTGCCGGCCCCTCCATGGCCGACGAGAAGAAGGCCCTCGCCGCCTGGCACGCGCGGGGTGATGCACCCGACAAGGCCCCCGCCCCCGCCGCCACGAAGCCCGGCTGAAACCCTGCCAGCCCGCGACCCACCGACCTCGCACCGGCGTACGGTTTCCATGGGGATCGCCCGCGCGGCGCGATTCTCCATGGGTCGGTAACGGAGCGTGCAATGGCGAAGCTCAAAGCGCGGCGGTGGACAACGCACGTGGCCGGAATCCTCTCCGGTCTCACCCTGATCGCCATGTTGACCGGCGGGGTCGCCCGCGCGCAAGAGCCGCCCGCCAAGGTCCAGATCGCCCAACCCGACCACCGCTACATCCGCACCATCGATGACGAAGCCGGCAACCGCGTTGTCATGCAGGCCGCGGCCCGAACCTTTATCCATCGCAACAAGAACGGCGAGCAGATCGGCCCGGCCGTCACCATGTGCGCCGCCGTTCACATCGCCGACGAGACGTTCTACAAGAACCTTCAAGCCCTCCTCGACGCCAAGGACGCCGTGCTCTTCGAGTCGGTCAAGCCCGCCGGCATGGGCCGCCCCGAGCACGACCTCCCCGGCGTCGATCCCGACGCGCGCAAGGTCGAGACCACACAGTCCCGCATCCGCATGCTCGCCATCGCGGCCAAGTCGCAGAAACTCAAGACCGGCGTCTATCCCGCCAGCATCGATGATCTCATCTCGGGCCTCGCTCCGAAGCTCCGCCCCTATCTGGCCAGCGTCGTCAAAGACGCCTGGGGCCACGACCTCGAATACACCCGCACCTTCGAGCCCGACGTCGAACCAACCGCAAAGCCAGACGATTCCACGACTCCCAGGAAGAAAATCGTCCGCGACTCCATCAAGATCTCCAGCCTCGGCGCCGACGGCAAGCCCGGCGGTGAGGGCGTCAACGAAGACCTCCACCTCTCCGACCAGCGTCCCATCCGCGCCGCCGAGGTTCCCAAGGGAGACACCAAGGGCATCCAGTCCGAGCTTGCCGACGCCTTCGGCCTCGTCTTCCAACTCGACGCCATGACCCACGACCACGCCAACTGGCGCAACAGCGACCTCAGCGTGGATCAAGTTCAGGAGCGACTCAGCGGCGGTCCCAGCCCGAGGGTGAAGGACGAGATCGTCGACGTCGGTTCTGCGAAGGCCTCCCCCGACAACTCGACCGATCAACCCGCGACCGCAAAGAAGAAGAAGGGCAAAGGCGGCGATGACGCCGAGGCCCTCTTCAAGATGCTCGACGGCTCCTCGTTCCAAGCCGGCCTCATCCGTGTGGTGCTCGGCGTGGTGAAGTGGATTCCCGGCATGCAGGAGATGGGCAAGGTTGCCATGATGGAGATGCTCGGCCGCGCCGACGATCTGCTCGCCACCGTCCCGGGAATGGACCGAATGCTCGACGTCATCATCAAGGACCGCAACCAGGTCGTCATCGACGACCTCACCCGCATCATCGAGACCGAGCCTGCCATCAAGAACGTCGGCATCATCTACGGCGGCGGCCACATGCCCGACCTCGAGAAGCACCTCGCCGACATGGGCTACACCGAAAGCTCCACCCAGTGGCTCGACGCCATCTCCATGGATCTCCCCAAGGACAAGGCCGGGAAGAAGCAGATGGAGCAGGTCCGCCAGATGGTTCAGTCCTCGCTCGACCAGCAGGTCGAACTCGCCCGGAAGAAGGCCAAAAGATCCGAGGAGTAACAGCGTGAATCCCCGCCGGCTTCCGCCCGCAGCACCCATCGTTGCGGCCGCGCTCTGCCTCACCGGATGCGCCTCCGGTCCTGTGAACCCCTCGTTCAACATCTCCGTGGCCGACGCCCGCGCCGACCTCGCCCGCATGCGGAGCGACGCCCGCCACGCGCCGCGTCCCATCGTCATCATCGGCGGCTATTGCGACCCGGGCGTTGTCGGCTTCGCCGTCGCCCGCAGCCTGCGCGCCTGCTTCACCGACGACATCCGCATCGTCTCCTTCCAGCCCGCCGCGATTCTCTCAATGGACACCGCCCGCGAGCGCCTCGTCGACAAGGTGCAGGCCGCGTTCCCGACCGACGACCCAGCTGCCACCGCCGAGGTCGACGTCGTCGCCGTTTCCATGGGCGGCCTCGTCGCCCGCCACGCCGCGCTCCCGCGCGACGGCCAGCGCCGCCTCCGCATCGCCACGCTCTACACGCTCTCCTCGCCCCACCGCGGAGCGCAGACCGCCGTCGTGCCCACCTTCGAGCCCCGCGTCGCCGACATGCGCGCCGGCTCGGAGTTCCTCACCCGCCTCGACGCCGCCCCGCGCGATTACGCCATCGTCCCCTACGGCCGCCTCGGCGACTTCATCGTCGGCGTCGAGAACACCGCGCCGCCCGGCCAGATCATCCGCTGGGTTCCCACGCCCGCCCTCCAGACCGCCCACATCCAGGTCTACTCCGACGAGCGCATCCTCGCCGACATTGTCCGCCGGATGCGCGGCGAGAAGCCCTTCAGCACCGATCCCGCGGCGCCGCTTCCCTCAAGCTGACCCTCTCAAGGTGATTATTGCGGCATTCCGGCCAGCATCCGCGCCGCCGTCCGCCGCGCCCGCACCCGGATCTCCGGCGACGGATCGTTCCGCACCATCTCCGCGATCGTCGCGGCCATCTGCCAATCGCCCGCCACCCGCTCGGCAAGCCACAGCCCCGACACCCGGTGCATCGCCCGCTCATCGCGAAGCAGGGGCACCACGATCTCGCCCGTGTTCCCGGCCTGCCCGCGCTCGGTCGCCATCACCCGCGCCCGCGCCGCGCCCGCACGCACGCGATGGTGCGGATCGTTCCTGAACTCCACGACCGCCTTGCCCAAGGGGCTCTCCGCCGAAGTGAGCCATCCGCCCCGGCGCGCCGCCCGCGCCATCGCGTCCAGCGCGTTGGCCCGCACGCGATCGTCGGGGTGCCGCAGGCACTTGTGCACCGCATGCTGCGCCGCCGGAGACTTCAGCTCCGCCAGCACGCCCACCGCCGCGCTCGCCGCATACACCGCGTCGCGCCCGGCCGCCGTCGGCCCCGCCGCGACCGACGCCCCGATCACCGAGAGCAGTTCCAGTTCCAGGTCCGCCCCCAGCCCCAGCCGCCCCGCAAGCCGGATCGCCCGCACACGCTCGGTCCCCGCGCCCGTCCGCACCATCGATTGCAGGGCCCGCACCAGCCCGCCGCGATTCCTACGCAGCATCCGGCGAGCCTCCAGCCGTCCCATCGACTCATCGAGCGCATCGAACATCGCCGCGAACGCCTCGGCCGCACGCCGCGGCCCCACGTGCTCGCTCCGGGCCAGCGCCGCCACCGCGCCGCGTACGTTTGCGTTCAGCCCTGCGTCTCCCGTCGCCCGGGCCCCGATCGCCGCCCGAAGCAGCCCAGCCTGCGAGACCCGCGCGTTCGAATCGAAGCAGAAATCCAGCGCGAGCGCAGCCCCGCTTTCGCCCCCCGCCTCACCCGCCGTGCGAAGGGCATTCAGCCGCCCCCGCACGCTTTCCACGCCCAGCAACGGCTCGAGCGCATCGCCCAGTTCATCCCCCGCCATGCACCCCGCCCACGCGGCCAGCCGAGCCTGCGCCCCCGCCGGAAGCCGCGCGATGTCGTCCTCGCCGATTGGCAGTCCGTGCGCTCCCGCCTGCCCGCGCGGCAAACGCTCCGCCGCCGCTCGCAGCCCGCTCTCGCGAACCGGGCTCAGCAGCAGGTGCCCCTGCGACAGCACGCCGCTCCACTCGGCCGCAAGGTCGCGCACCGCGGGAGGCGCAGGAGCCAGCAGCCGCTCGGCGCACGCCGTGCGATACGCCGATTGCCCCATCCACGCCCACGCCGCCTCGCGAATCTGAATCCCCGCCACCTCGCCCCGGCGGATCAGCCCACGCATCGCCATGTGCGCCGGATGCTCCTCATCCGCCAGCCATTCCTTGAGTTCGACGCTCGCCCCGCGAACCGCGGCCGCGTTCGGACACATCGTCAGCAGCGCGCCCAGCGCCTCGCGCCGCCGGTGCGAATCAAACTCCCGCACGCAGCGGATCACCAAGCGCTCGATCGCCCCGCGCGTCTCTCCATCCAGCGCGGGCGTCATCGACGTCCGGCGCGCCAGCGTCAGCAGCGAGTTGCCCGCCGCCTCCGCCACCGTCTTGTCCTGGTCCCCCAGCAGCCCGCGCAGCCAGCCGAACGAGTCCGCCTCGCACGCCCGCCCGATCAGCACGCTCGCCGAGAGCCGCACCGAAGGATCCACGTCGATCGCCGGTCCGCCGATCGCCTTGCCCCACATCCCGTGCCCCGCGACCAGCGCCCGCTCGCGCTTCGCTCCGTCGAGCCGATTGAACACCCCCGCGATCGCCGACAGCGCATCCACCGCCGCGTCGGTGTGCGTGAGTTCCAGCAGGCGATCAACGATCAGGTTCACTTGGGCCGACGCCGCGCCCTTGAGCGCGAGCCGATACCCCTCAACTTCCGCCCCAAGGTCGCGCCCGCCAAGGGCCACGCGCACCCGATCGATCAGCCCGTGCGCACCGCCGCTGCTCGGGCGATGGCCTGTCAAGTCCTGTCGCTTCTGGGAAGTCTCCGACTCCGCCATCGAGCGTGCCCCGGGTGTTCGCGGGAATCCTGCCCATTGTGGGGTGGATTCCGGGATTGTGGAACAGATAGTGGCCTTCCGACGCAACATTTCCCTTGCGGCGGGGAAGCCCTCATGGTTCAATGACCCCTCAAATCGGTCCCGCAACTCCCCAAACCCCAAAAACGCCCCGCCGACCCTCCCCTTCCCGCGTTTCTACCGACAGCCCAACCCCCTCTCCCCCCGGCCCGCTTCACCGTATTCGTGCTTCCAATCCCGCCCGCTCGGGTGCTCCATCCGTTCTTCCCGGGCCATGACCAAGGCCACGCAATGAACTCGCCCACTCGCGCCGGGCCTTCCGGCCAGACCATGCAGTTATACCTGTACCGCCGAGCCCTGCACCCGGACCTGTTCCAGCTCCGGGTTCGCAAAACTATCAATCACGGCAAGTACGAGCTCGAAGCCTGGCTGATGGACGGGGCCCACCTGCTTCGGTTCCGCCACGCCGCGTTCACCTGCTGCGAAGTACTCGTCGACGGCGACACCCGACTTCCCATCGATGGCGCTGTAACATGCATCCCGTGCGCCGGCGAGCACGAGTTTGAGCACGTTTTCCACGCTGAAAAGGTCAGCTACTGCACCGCTGTGCAGACCGAATCGCTCTCCAGCAATCTCTTCAAGGCGACCTACGAGGACATGCTCGACTACGCCAAGCAGACCAACTCCACGGTCCACAAGTTCGCCGACGCAGACGGACGTAAATGTATGTCATTGCTAGACTTGCAGCATCTGTCCAACGAGATCCACTGCCAGGGTTTCCACCTCATCGCCTCGACGGGGCTGGTCATCCGCACCCAGACCATCTTCAGCCACACCTGAGGCCGGCCGACATATCCTCCATCATGCTCGCGACCCGCACCATCATTCGAATTACCACGCCCCGCTGAGGGCTCGGTGGTTCGTCGGTCGCGCTGAAATGCACAACTCAGTCGATCCACCCCGAGCAATCCCGCGGGGCCTTGTCGCATCGATCGCACCCATCGCGTCCGACCAATACCATCGCACCCTCGATTCCCCGCTCCTCTGCCCACCGAAAACACCATGTCGACCCCAACCGAGAATCCCGCCGCCCCCGCCCGGTCCTACAAGGACACGCTCAACCTCCCCAAGACCGCCTTCCCCATGAAGGCCAATCTCGTGCAGAACGAGCCCGCCAGCCTGAAGCGGTGGGGGAGTGTTGAGGGCAAGGGCCTCTACGAGACCCTCCGCGCGGCCCGGGCCGCGGCTCCCAAGTTCACCTTCCACGACGGCCCGCCCTACGCCAACGGCAACATCCACATGGGCCACCTCATGAACAAGGTGCTCAAGGACCTTGTCGTGCGCTCCAAAACGATGCAGGGCCTCGACTGCGCGTACGTCCCCGGCTGGGACTGCCACGGTCTCCCCATCGAGCACAAGGTCATGCAGGAGTTGCAGGAAGCCGGCAAGCTCGACAAGATCTCCGGCCTGCCCGACGACCAGCGCAAGATGGCCGTCCGCCGCGAGTGCCAGAAGTACGCCGAGAAGTACGTGAAGCTTCAGGCCGGCCAGATGGAGCGTCTCCTCACCCTCGCCGACTACGCCCACCCGTATCTCACAATGGCCAAGGATTTCGAGGGCGCAACCCTTGAAGTCCTCGCCGATCTCATCGAGCAGGGCCTCGTCTATCGCGCCCTCAAGCCCGTGCACTGGTCCATCGCCAACGAGACCGCCCTTGCCGAGGCCGAGCTCGAATACCAGGATCGCGAAGACCTCTCCGTCTACGTGGATTTCGAGGCCGAGTCCGCCGACGCCGTCTACGGCGCGTTCGGTCTCGCCGAGCACTCCGCCGACGACGCCGATGAGGACACCGAGGACACTGAAGGCCCCGAGCAGGGCGGCCCGGCCGTCCATCCCGGCAAGCGACCCAACACGCGCCCCAGCTTCATGATCTGGACGACCACGCCCTGGACGCTCCCCGCGAACGTCGGCGTCGCCGTGCATCCGCGCACGGAATACGCCTGCGTCTGGATGGATGGCAACGTCTCCGTCATGGCCAGCGCGCTCGTGGACAAAGTCGCCAAGATGGCCAAGGCCGAGAAGGTCGTCGTCCTCGCCACCACCGGCGGCGACAAGCTCGTCGGCCTCCGCTACAAGCACCCCTTCGTCACAAACCCGCCCGCCTGCGGCCTCGGCCGCAAGTGCGACGTGGCCAAGCTCTGGTCCATCGTCGCTGCTGAATACGTCACAACCGAAGACGGCACCGGCCTCGTCCACACCGCCCCCGGCCACGGTCAGGAGGACTACGCCACCGGCCTCCGCGAGGGCCTCCCCGTCTACAGCCCCGTGAAAAACAACGGCACCTACGACGACACCGCGCCCGATTGGCTCAAGGGCATCTCCGTCTGGGACGCCAACGCCAAAGTCACGGAACACCTCCGCAACTCCGGCCACCTCTTCTTCGACCACAAGTTCACGCACTCCTATCCCCACGACTGGCGCTCCAAGACTCCCGTCATCTTCCGCTGCACCGAGCAGTGGTTCGTCAGCGTTGAAGGCCCGCACCACACCGCCTGTCGCGGCCCGAAGGCCCGGCCCAACGTCAACCTTCGCACCGCCGCGCTCACGGCCGTCGACCCGAACAACACCACGCAGAAGGACGGCGTCAACGCCATCAAGTTCGTCCCCGAGTGGGGCCGCAACCGCATGCGCGGCATGCTCGAGTCCCGCCCCGACTGGTGCATCTCGCGCCAGCGCGCCTGGGGTCTCCCGATCCCGGCGTTCATCACGCCCAACGGCGGCATCCTCATGACCGCCGCCAGCGTCCGCGCCATCGCCAAGGTCGTCCGCGAAAAGGGCTCCGACGCCTGGTTCCAACTCCCGCCCGAAGAACTCCTCAAGCAGTACGACCCCGGCGCGGATGCCGATCCGCAGGCCCGCGCTGTGCCGCGCGAGCAGTTCGCATTGCTCAAGAAGGGCAACGACATCCTCGACGTCTGGTTCGAGTCCGGCTCATCCTGGAATGCCGTCATGCGCGAGCGCAAGCTCGGCTATCCCGTCGATCTCTATCTCGAAGGCTCCGACCAGCACCGCGGCTGGTTCCAGCTCTCCCTTCTCCCCGCCCTCGGCGCCACCGGCCAACCCCCATTCAAGACCCTGCTCACGCACGGCTTCATGGTCGACAAGCACGGCAAGAAGATGTCCAAGTCCCTTGGCAACGACATCAAGGTCGAGGACCTTCTCAAAGACCACGGCGCGGACGTCTGCCGCTGGTGGGTCTGCTCGCTCTCCTACGAGAACGACGTCAAGGTCGACATGGAGTTCTTCGCCCTCGCCGGCGAAAGCTACCGCAAGGTCCGCAACACCCTGCGTTTCATGCTCTCCAACCTCGACGACTTTACGAGCCCCTCGCGCGAGCGAGGGTCGGATGACTTCGCGCCTCCAACGTCTCTCGAAGCCTGGGTGCTCAGCGAGTTCTCCGCCTTGCAGCAGACAGTGCTTGCCGCCTACGACCGCTACGACTTCGCCACCGCCCAACAGTCCATCTACAACTTCTGCAACGACACGCTCAGCGCCGTCTACCTCGCCGCCGTGAAGGACCGTCTCTACTGCGACAAGCCCGACTCGCCGCGCCGCCGCCGAACCCAGGCCGCGCTCTACCACCTCACCGACGGCCTCTGCCGCCTCCTCGCCCCCATCCTCTGCCACACCGCCGATGAGGCCTGGCGCGCCCTCCGCAAGGCCGACCCGAAGGACACCACTATCACCGTCCACACCCAGTCCTATCTCCCGATCGAAGCGATTTCGGTCTCGCCCGTGTGGCCGAAGGCCATGCAGGCCATCGAAGCGGCGACCAAGGCGCTCGAACAGGCCAAAGCCTCGCTCGGCGTCGAAAACCCCCTCGACGCCGGAGCGGTGATCCCCGACCCCGACGGCACGCTGGCCGCGGCCGGTTTCGACCACACCGACCTCGCCGACCTCCTCGGCGTCTCCCGCGTGCAGTTCGACAAGTCAGCCGCCTCGCCCAAGATCCTCGACCTTCGCGGCGAGCCCCGCTGCGAACGGTCCTGGAAGCGCGACGGCACGGTGAAGCAACGCTCCGACGGAGGCCAACTCAGCGACCGCGACGCGGCCGCCGTCGGCGTGGCATGATTTCTGTATCGGGTGGCACTGGCAGCTCGCTGCCAGTGGTGTGTTCAAGGCCCTACCGACTTCCCGCTCGCTCGCGCTCCAGCTCCTCGCGCAGGCACGCCGCCAGATACTTCACCTGCTCCAAGCTGTTATACGCCTGCATCGCCACGCGCACGCACCGCCCGCCGCCCTGCTTGCCCGCGGGCCGATTCTGAGCCATCGGCCACGGCACGATCGGCGCCTGCACGCCGTGCCGCGAGATCAGGTCATCCTGCAGCGCATCGTGATACCCGCGCGGGCTCGGCCGGATTACGCCCCCAGGCGCATCCGGAAGCGGCACGCTCGCCAGCGACGCGATCATGCTCTCGGGCGCGATCGCAGTGGGGGGGTGGTTGTGCATCACCCCCATCGACCCCATCGCCTCGCACAGAATCCGCCGCGCCTCGAGCGTCTGCTTCCGGTTGTGCTCCATGAGCCCCATCAAGCCGCCCGGAAATAGCGACGACAGAAACTCCACCGCCGTCGGCACGCTCAGATACGGTGTGATCTCGAACGTTCCCGTATAGTCAAACTCCACCCGGAACCGCGTGCGATCCATCCGCGTCGAGTTCGCCCCGTGCGAGATGATCAGCGGCCGGATGTCCCCCCGTCGCGATTCGTTCACCCACAGGAACCCAGCACCCTTCGGTGCACACAGCCACTTGTGGAAGTTCCCCGTGTAGTACGTCGCCCCCAGCGCCTTCAGGTCAATCGGCACCATCCCCGGCGCGTGCGCTCCGTCGACCAGCGTCTCGATCCCGCACCGCGAGCACTCCTCCACGATCGGCCCGATCGGAAACACCAGCCCCGTCGGGCTCGTGATATGGCTCAGCATCACCAGCTTTGTCCGGCTCGTCACCGCCCCCAGCACCGCATCCGCTACCTCGCGCGAAGATCGCACCGGGAACGGCACATCCGCCATCACTACCTTGGCCCCGAACTGATCCGCCGCGTACCGCAGCACGTTGTTGCACGCGTTGTACTCGTGCGTGTTGGTCAGCAGCTCATCCCCGGGCTGGAACTTCAGCGACCGCACGACGGTGTTCACGCCCGCCGTCGCATTCGGCACGAACGCGATCCCCTCCGCATCCCCATTCACCAGCCGCGCCACGCACGTCCGGGCCTGATCCAGCAGCCCCTCTGCCGTCTCGACGAAGAAACGGATCGGCTCCCGCTCCAGCAGTGCATGCAGCTCGCGCTGCTTCTCCAGCACCACCCGCGGGCAGGCCCCGAAAGAACCGTGATTCAGAAACACCACGTCTGGATCCAGCCCCCAGTGCACCGCCATGGCAGACGGCCGCGGTCGATCCTCGCGACGCACTGGGCACTGGGCACTGGACACTGAGCACTCCCGGCGTTAGCCCTTCACATCCAGCGACCGTCCGATCGACACCGCCGTCGCCGCGGCGTTCCTGTCCGCCGGATGCCTGTACATTGCCAAGGTGTTCGCCGTGGATTGCACCGGCTTATCCCCCGAGAAGTCCACCTTCCCCGCGACCCGCGCCCCGACAAGCTTCTGGGCCGCGCTGGGCAGCTTCGCGGCCGGGCCAGTCGCTCCAGTTCCCACCGCCACAGCGGGAACTTGAGAAACCGACGCGGCCGCGTTGCTCGCTCCACCCGTACGCGAAACCTGCGCGGGAGCCTGTGCTCCATACGCCCGGGCGATGTGGTACGGATTTGTTGGAGGAACCGACGAGTTGATTGGGCTCGTTGTCATGCGGCTGCGTGCATCGGACGCACGCCCTCAAATGCACCCACGTTTTCAATTCCGGGGACGACCGCCTCCCGAACCGTTCAGCGATAACTCCGATCCGGACTCGACCATGACCCGGACATCGGCGAGGTTTTCCACATGGTGTACACCCACCGCGCGCGTGTCACGGAGCACCGGTGGGCTCTTTCGCAGCATCCCGCAGTAGCTGCCGTACGCCTCGGGGTGCGCCTTGTGCGCCGTCACCTCATCGCGCACCGGCTCGAACCCCGCGCCCTTCAGCAGCCCGCGCACCTTTTCTTCGTTCATCGCGTGCGGGTGCATGTGGTCCACGTGGTTCGAAAGATCAACAAACAGCCACATCAACCCGCCGGGCGCGAGCAGCCGCACGATCTCGCCCAGCACCAGCGCGGGATCACGCACGTGATCAAGGCAGTTCTCGATCACCACCAGGTCCGCGCTCGCGCTGGGCAGCGGGATGCTCTCCCCCCGCGCGGCGACATAGACCACGTGGCTCGCCGCCTCCGGCACAAGCCCCTCCTCCACGTAGCCTCGCGCGATCGGGTCCACCGCCACGCACCGCTTCCACCCTTTCGCCGCCGCGGCGATGAGCGGATACGGCCCCGCCCCGATCTCCACCACGCTCTTCCCCGGCGCCCAGTCGTCGATGCACCCCGCCTGCCCGACCGCCGGAAGCGACAGGAACTCCCCCATCTTGATCATCTTGTCGCGCGTCCACCGTCCGAACACCCGCTCGAACGGTCCGCCGAACCCCTTCTCCGACCCGCCCTTCTTCACCAGCCACCGCCAGTACTCCAGCTCGCTCTCGTACTTGTTGCGATCCGACTCGAGCGAATCCATGTGGTTGCGCAGGTTCCCGACCTCGCGGCCAACCTCGTCCAGCCGCGCGTGCACCGGCAGCAGGCCCGGGCGCATGACCCGCATGGCCAGATGCTTCATCTTGTTCTTGAGCCCCTGGGGCTGTCCTTCACTCATGCCACAAGCATAGGAAGCCAGCCCCGGTTTCCCCGCTGCCGGGCACTCGGGCCGATTCCCTGATATCCTCCGTTCATGTCCACCTTTCCCCGCGAGGAACCGCCGCGCCCCGGCGCCGTCCAGCCCGCCTTCGTTCGCGAGGCGGGCGCGCTCAAGCGCCGCCTTGTGGACGAGGCCACCGCGGCCGTGGGCATGCTCGAGGCCGCCCTCGCCGCCCTGTGGGAACTCGACACCACCGCCGCCAGCGAGATCCTCACACGCGACGACCGCATCGACCGCGAAGAGGTCGCCATCGAAGAGGCCGTCTTCCGCCTCATGGCCCTGCAGAGCCCCGTCGCCCGCGACTTCCGCCTCCTCGCCTTCGTGCTCAAGACCAACAACGAGGTCGAGCGCGTCGGCGACCACGCCTGCTCCATCGCCAAGATCGCCCTCAAGCTCGCTCCCCAGGGCCCCATCGCCTGGCCCACCTCGCTCGTCGAGCTCGGCCAGCGCGTTCCGATGGCCTGCCACCGCTGCCTTCGCGCCCTGCTCGACGAGGACCCCGAGCTCGCTAAGCAGGTCGTCGTCGACGACAAGATCCTCGACCGCTTGAACCGCGCCCTGTTCGACGAGACGGTCCGGCTGATGCGCGACCGCCCCGAGTCCGAGCCCATCGGGCTCAACATCTACCGCGTTGGACGCGAGCTCGAACGCGTCGGCGACGTGGTGACCAACATCGCCGAGGACGTCGTCTATCTCGCCACCGGCGAGATCATCCGTCACACCAAGAAGCGTCTGCGCGAGCAGGCCGAGGCCGACAACGCCCGCTGAGCCTCACGGCGAGTTGGGCGGCGCTTCGGTGCCCGCCTCCGTACGCCGACGCTCGGTGGTTGCCGGGATCACCGGCCCCGTGGGCTCCATCCCGTCGATCCGCGCGTACTCGCCGGGATGCAGCAGCCGGTCGAGCGCACGACGCGTGCCCGTGAACGGCTCCTCGCGCACCACCGGGTCGGAGAGTCGTCCCTTCACCGTGGTGCTCACGATCTCGTTTCGCAGCGCCTCGTAGATCGCCGTCAGCAGCGGCACGCGCGACATCGAGCGAGAGTTGAACTTCATATCCAGCGTCAAGTCGGGCCACTTGAGCGTTCCCTCGCCCTCGATCGCCAGCGAGTTGGACAGCAGCGACACCCGCTCGAACAGGGCCGTGTCGCCCGCGATCGAGAAGTCCGACTGCATGTATCCCAGCCGATCCTTCCGCGGGATCTGGAAGTTCGAGACCTGGATCAGCGGCAGCATCACCGGCATCTTGATGATGTCGCCGTTGGAGATGCGGATCGCCCCCCCGCCGCGCCGGGACTGCAGGTCGCCTGCGATTCCCGCGATCGTGAGGCGAGCGTCGATCTGCCCGCGGCTCGAATCCGGTTCCTCGTCGGGATTCGGCGGCCCCATGGGGCCGGGGTCGGTCGCGCCGGAGGCCGCGGCGTCCACAAGCACTGGGGCCAGCCGCACCCCCGCCATGACAACCTCCGCGTCGTACGTTGCTTTCCGCTCGCCCTTGCCCGTGACCGGCTCACCGAGCCGCACGCCCGCGTGCCCGGTGACCCGCCCGCCGTAGCACTGCGCGTTGAACTCGGGAATGACGATCTCGCCTGGGACATCGCCCGATCGGATCGTCGCCTCCGCGCTGGTGGCGCGGATACCCGCCAGCCGCAGCGTGTCGGCTACCGGCATGATCTCGAACGTCGCGTGGGCCCGTTCGCCCGTCCGCGAGACCTCGGTCGGGCCGGGATCGCTCACGCGGATGTTCGCCCGCCCGGTGCACCGGTCCACCTTTACGCCGATGTTGAAGGCCAGATCGGTGAACTCGAGAGTCCCCGTAAACGCCGAAGCCGCTGGGGCGTCGCCCAGCGTGGTCGTGATCGCGCCATTGCGAAGCGCGAACGGCCCGCGGAAGTCGGCCTCGAGCCCCGCCAGCGCATCCACCGCCGTCTGCGGCAGCAGCGCGAGAAGCCCCGCGTCCATCTTCTTCCCCTCGACCTCCACGCCCATCGCCAGGCGGATGCGGGGCTCGCCGCCGTCCTCGGCCGGCGGGGCCCCCTCGCGTCGGGGCGGCGCGTACCACGCGCCGTCGGCCGCCACGCTCCAGTTCGCCGTCTTCGCGTTGAGATGATCGAACTTGCCCCACACCGGGTGCGACCCGCTCCCCGCCAGCGTGCGAAGCGACACGCTCCCCGCGACCTCCTCGCAAGCGATCCGAGTGGCCTCCCAGTCGAACGCCATGCGCTTGGGCCAGAGTTCCGCCCGGACCATCACCGCCGAGGCCGGGCCGCGCTGCGATTCGCGCTCGGAGGTGAGCTCGAGCTTCGCGTCAAAGGGCCCGACAGCCTTCAACTCCCGGTACGCCGCGGCCGACCCTGGCCCGGAAAGCCTCTCCAGCAGCGCGGGCAGCAGCGCGGACTCGAAGCTCCACTCCTTGAACTCAGTCTGTAGTGCCGCGGGTGGCGCGACCAGTCCCGTGCCCGGATCCAGCGAGACCGAGCCGTCCACGCTCGCGTCTCCGCACGGCGTTCCGTTCAGGCTCAGGCGGGCCCGCACCCGGTCGAATCGGAGGAGTTCCGGCCCGCTGGCGGGGAGCGTGATCTCCACCACGCCCTCGGGCCACTCCACCCCGACGCGCCCGCCGAGGGAATCGAACTCGACGTTGCTCGCATGGTCGAGCGTCACGCCGATGGCCGTGCGGGCGTCCTTACCGGATGATCGCTTGAGGTGCAGCGTGGTGTTCAGCCGACCGAGCGGATGTCGTTCCTCTCGAAGCGAGGCCAGCGTGTGTCCGGCCTCCGGCGAGAATGTCCCCACCAGGCGCTCCAGCGATTCGGCGAGATTGGCGTGGGTGACCGTGAGCGTCATGTCCATCCGGCCGCGCTCGGCGGTGGTGTCGCCCTCCAGACGCTTCTCCAGACCAAGCGCGAGATCGGCACACGACGTTGGCCCCATCGTGTCCGAAGCGCCCTGCGGATCGGTCGATGTCATCGGGTACAGCCGCCCCGTCAGCGACTCGACCTGCAACGCGCTCCGCGACACGCGGAGGGTGCCCTTGAGGTCCTCGATCGAGAACGCGGCCCGCTCGCCCGGCGCGGCCGGCTGGCACGTCACCCGCCCGAGGTCCACGCCGATGTCGTACGCGATCCGCGGCGGCTCGCCGGGCGTGCTCGCCGCATCCGGGTCGGCCATGATCCGCGCCTGGCAGGACACATCGCCGCGAGGATGCAGGCGGCGCATCAACTCGCTCACCGACATGTCCTTGGCCGACCCATCCTCGGCCTTCGCATCGTCACTGGGGAGCGCGTGGAGCAGGAACGCGTCCACGGGAATGTCCGCCGCAGAGATGCGCACATCCGGGCGAACCTGCTTCACCCCGTGCGTGACGAACGAGACGCTCGCCTCCAGCCCCAGCGTTCCGCCCGAGATGGGCGTGAACGTGCCCGACACCAGCTTTGCGTCGTCGTCGGTGATGTGCAGGTGCACGTCCTTGGCCAGCACCGGCACCGGGAACGGGTCGGGCACCATCCCCGCCTGCGGGAAGCGGACATCGATCGTGGTGTACCAAGGTGCATCGCGTCCCTCGGGCGTGTGGACGTGCACGTCGATGGTGCAGAGGCCCGCGAGGGCGAACTCGGGCGCTTGCGTGCCCTCACGCTCCGAGCCCGGCGCCCGCACAAGGCCGTCGGCGACCAGCCGGTCGTACTCGGGCTTGGAGAACACGCCCTCGACCACCCGCCGCCGGTCGCCGGGCATCGCGTCGAGCAGGTAGTGGTCCACCGGCACGCGCTCGGCGTGCACGGTCACGTCCACCATCGCCTCGTCGGTCAGCGGCGTGATCAGCCCCGTCGCGTGCAGTGTGGCCCCCGTCGGGCCCGTGCCGGTGAGCTCCACGACCTTGATGCTGTTCTCATCGAACTCGAACGTTCCGGCCATTTCCTCGAAGGGATACGGGAATCGCTGGAACGCCGCGCTGCCGTGGCGAAGCGTCAGGCGACCGCCCGACACGTTGATCGGCGCGGCCACACCGTCCTTGGGCGACCCGCGCGAGATCACCACCCGCGCATCCACCTCGCCCGTTGGCCCCGAGAAGAGCCGGAAGTACTGGCGAGCCCGCGCGGGCATGTAGGGCAGCACGGCCGTTTCCTTGGTCAGCGAGATCTTCTTGGCCGTGATCTCGCACGACATGGCCGCGTTGATGTCGGTGCCGATGGTGTTGAGCACCACCTCGGACTCGCCCTCCTGCCCCTCGACCTGGCCATGGAGGTTTGCCCGCAGGCCCGACCGCGACAGGCGGATGCGTCCGGAGACTTCCTTGAGGGCGAGATCGTGCATCGCGTCGGGCGTGCTTGCGTTCTCTGCCGGGACGAGCGCGTTCATGGACACCCTGTCGAGGGTCATCTGGGCCCGCGTCGAGCCCTCCTTGTCGTAGTGGATCGAGACACTCGCGATGCGGCCCTGCACGTTCAGCCGCCGCCAAAGCTCGCGATACGCGCTCGGGATGCTCTCGGGCTTCCACGCGTCCAGCGGAATGTCGACAAGTTCAAGGCGCGTTTCGCCGGTGGCGAGGTCTACCCGGCCGTCGAGCAGCATGCCGCCCTGTCCCGGACGACGCACCTCCGAGGCTCTCACGACGTACACGGGGCGGGATTTCTCGGCGGGCATGAACGAGCCCGAAACCCGGATCTCGCGCAGCCGCTTCATGTCGCCCGTCGCCTTCGAGTGCTCGCCGATGGCGATGACCGCGTCGATCACGTCCACCCGAGGCACGCTTCGGGGAAGGCCCGCGGCGACACCAGGCGAACCCGCCCCGCCGACGGCGGGCTTGGTCCGATCGCCCAGCGCGGCGATGTTCAACTCGCCATCCTCGAAGCTCTGGCTCACGCGGAACACCGGCTTGTGCAGGCGGATGGTCGTGGGCACGACGGTGCCAGACAGGATGCCGGACCAGTCCAGATCCACCACGGCCGTGTCGGCCGAAAGCATGAGCCCGGCCTCGCCCGGTACGCCCGGGAGGCGCAGGCCGAAGTGCTCGATGCACAGGTTGCCGCTCAGATCGATGTAGACGCCAGTCGCCCCGGTGCCCTCGAGCACGCATCCCGTGAGCTTCTGAATCCGACCCGCCACCACCCGGCCCACCAGCGGCGACCGCATGATGACCGCCGAGGCCAGCGCGATGATCACCGGGATGGCGAGCAGCATCCGCACGCGCCAGCGAAAGGTGTGGGTCGTCCACCGCTTTCGGGCTGGGGTGGGGTTTTCACCCGCTCCGCCGTTCGGCGAAGCGGGCCCCGAAGAGATCGTTTTGGCGTTGGGAGTCTTGGCCATTCGCGAGGTGCAACGCGACCCTCCCGTCCCCAGCACGTTTGGACGGCCGCGACCGCCTTAATGGTAAGCGACACCCGCCAACCGAACCCGCACAGGCGGGCGTTAGGGGATGGTCCAGGCCAGCCATTTCACCCGGCTGAGCAAATAGGCCGCGCCGAAGCTGCTCACGACCGACAGGCCGAACACGGCCAGATCAACGCCGAGGCTCATCTGGATCCGCATGGCGTGGGCGGTTGAGTAGTACCCCTCGATGAAGAGCACGTGGCACAGGTACACGCCGAAACCGAGGCGGCCGAGCCGGCCGATGGCCGAGGCGATGCGGCCCTCCCACGGCGCGAGGGCCACGATGAACGCAGCCGTCGCCCCGGCGCGGTTGAGCAGATGGCGCGGCAGGTCCGTGGTGAGCGACAGGTACATGGCGATCACCACCACGCCGATGCAGGTCAGAGCCGTGTGCATCGTGATACGGGGCCGGAAGCCCGCGGCGGTCCATAGACCGAATGCCAGGCCGGTGAGGTATCCGGGAGAGCGAAGATAGATGTGAGTGAGCACGACGTATCGCAGGTCGCTCGCGCTGATCCACGATGGCTCGGGAGTGATTAGAAGAGCGAGCGAGACCAGCGCGGCAAGCATGGCTCCGGTGAGCATCGCCTCACGAGACCGCACCGAAAGCGCGACTAAGGGAAGCGTTGCGAGCGTAATCACGAGCAGATAGGGAAGAAACCACAGGTGGTGGGACGTGCCGAAGAACGCCAGTGCGACCGCTTCCGACGCGTAGGCCCGGACCTGTTCCCACGTCGAAAGGCCCTGCGCGGGGAGCGCGAGCGAGGTGACCTTCCCGAACACCACGTAGTTCACCACGCGGGCGAGAAGGTAGATCACACACCAGATCAGAAAGCTCCCATAGAGCCGCCAGATGCGATGGAGCGCGAATCGGGGCGCGTCTCGCGCGCCGCGCTTCGTCAGCCCCCACACCACGAAGAACCCGGCGAGCGAGTTCAGGAACGCCGTGCCCCAGGAGCCGGCGGCGGTCATGTTGGCGTCGCGCCACTCAGGCGAGCGGCCGATGTGCACCCAGATCACCGACGTGGCCGCGAGAGCCCGGACGATGTCAAAGCCCCGCACCCGATGGGCCGCCGCGACCTCTGCCACCGCTGACACGACCCCCGCGCCCTGCGGCGCGATGGGCAGCGACGCCGCGGGCGCGGCCGGCACTTCCGGATTAGGTGTCGCGATCGTCGAAATGCCACACGCTCCACACGTCGAAACCTGTCGGCCCGAAGGAGCCAACGCGGATCGAGCGACCCTGCAGAACTCCACTGGGACGCCGATCCATACGCAACCCTATCGCCCGAGTTGCCGGTCCGGTTTTCATTCACGCGCGGTATTCGCTTTGGCCGCCTGAGGCCGCGTTCATCGGGCGATGCCGGGCGGGCGAAGACCGTTATTCGGACTCGGTTGCCCCGGGCGAGCCCCGGATTGGATTGCCGCGAAATCGAGGCCCATCTGTGGAGAAAACAGTGAGGGATACGAGCGCGGCGAGCCGGCGCTCTGCTGCCAGATCGGGATGTTCCAATCGATGGTGCCGAGGGCCTCGTCGAGGACGCTGTAGCCGATCTCGCGCTGGGCTTCATCCTGCAGCAGCACGGGTATGCTGGCGAGGGAAACCCGAGCGACAGAGAGCCCCACTCGAAGCGTTTGGAGGTGCGAGAGGTGCTGATCGCGAGCGTCGGGGGCCTCCCCGCCGGCGAGTACCCGGTCACGCTCGGTCTCGAGCTTGCGCTCGACGAGAGCCGCGTGATCGCGAATGCCGTCGGCTCGGGAGCGGGCGCAGCCGCCGAGGGCGGGAACCAGCGAGAGCACGGCGGCCGCGAGGATCGCGAGGGTGGGGGTCTTCATGCGGAGATCCTATTCGCGGGTGGGCGGGGCCCGGTGGCGGGGGCGGCGTTCATGTAGACTTGGTTCATGTCCATGCAGCCGCCGCTCCGCGAGGCGTTTCGGTATCCCGTCACATCGCTGATCGCGCTGGCGTCGATCGTGATCTCGATCCGGTGGTGGATGGGGCACGGGATCGACCATCTGACGCCGTCGTCGGACTCGCTTCTGCGCGAGCCGTGGACGCTGTTGACGTCGATCTTTCCCCACGTGAACGTGGTCCACCTGTTCTTCAACCTGAGCTGGTGGTGGATGCTCGGGGCCCGGGTGGAGCGCGTGTTTGGGATCGGTGGGACGCTCGGGATCGTCGCGCTGCTGGCGGTGGTGAGCGGGGCGGCGGAGTTTGCGTTTGAGTCTACGGGGGTCGGGCTGTCGGGGGTGGTGTATGGGTTCTGCACACTGATCTGGGCCGCGCAGCGCGGCGTGCCCGCCCTGCAGGGCGTGGTCGGGCAGCGGACGATCAACATGTTCGCGGCGTGGTTTGTGCTGTGCATCGTTCTGACAGTGACGGGAGTGATGCCGATCGCGAACTTCGCACACGCGGCGGGTGCGCTGGCCGGGTGGATCCTCGGCCGGGCGATCGCGGCGAAGCAGACACGGGTGAGGTGGCTCGGGTTGCTGGCGGCGGTGGTGGCGCTGGCGGGGCTCGGGGCGACGGTGGCGCGGCCGTATGTGAACATCCAGGTGATGCTGATGCGGGATTCGTACAACGGATACCGAGCGCTTGGGGCAAAGAAGTACGACGAGGCCGCGCGGTATCTGGAGGCGGCGGTGAAGAAGGACCCGGAGAACGCTCGCGATCTGGCGAACCTCGGCCTGGCGTATCACGGGCTGAAGCGGTACGCGGACGCGGTGACGATGTACACGCGGGCGATCGCGGCGGACCCGACGCTGAAAAACGGGCTTGACGCGGGCATCGGCGCGGCGGAGCTGCATCAGGATCACAACGTGCAGGCGATTCGCTGGCTCGAGAGCGCCCTACGGACGCCGCCGGTGGCAGCGGACACGTGCTTCAACCTCGGCATCGCGTACTCACGCGTGGGGCGGCACGCGGATGCGCTGGCTCAGTACAAGCGGGCGGTGTCGATCGATGCGTCGCAACGGGACACGCTGGCACCGAGCATCGTGTCGATCCTGGATAATCAGGCCGCGCAGTTGTTGGAGAAGGGAGATACGGCCGGGGCCCGCGCGCTGCTGACCGAGGCGCTGGGGTGGGAACCCAAGGATGAGTACGCGACGAAGATGCTGGAATCGCTGGGCAGGCCGGAGCCGCACCCCTCCGGAGGGCCGTAGCTGGGTGGCATCGTGCGGCGGGCGATATGCTCGGCGGCTGGGGCGGACGGGCGCGCGGGGAGGGCGGTTTGGCGGATCGGGACACACACGGGAGCGGCAGCATGCGGACGACTGGAACATTCTTCGGGCGTTGGACGGCGCTGGCGATGGTGGGGTGGGGCGCGATGGCCGCGTCGCCGGCGATGGCTGATCCGCCGTGGAAGACGGTGACCGAGTATCTGAAGGCGATCAACGACTCGCCGGGCGACGCGGATGTGCTGTGCGAGTATGCCGACTTTCTCCACCAGGAGAAGAAAAACTTCGATCGCGCGGAGCAGTACTTCAAGCTCGCGCTGGATGCGAATCCGAAGCATGCGCGGTCGCTTTACAAGTACGGGAACCTGCTTCAGTACACGCGGCATGATCTCGACGGGGCCGAGAAGCTCTACAAGCGGGCGCTGGAGGCGGATCCGAAGTATCTGCGGGCGATGAACAACTACGGGCAGTTGTTGCAGGAGCGCAAGGACACGGAGGCGGCGGAGGCGATGTACCGGCGGCTGCTGGCGATCGAGCCGCGGTTTCCGGCCGCGCTGGGGAATCTTGGGAACCTGCTGGTTCAGGACAAGCACGACATTGCGGGTGGGGAGAAGATGTACCAGCGAGCGCTGGAGGCGTATCCGGAGTTTGTGTCGGTGATGGTGTCGTACGGGTTCCTGCTGCAGACGTACAAGCACGACTACGACGGGGCGGCGAAGCTGTATGCGAAGGCGTTCGAGCTCGAGCCGAAGAGCGTGAACGTGCTGATGAACTACGCGGCGGTGCTGCGGCAGGGCAAGCACGACCTTGACGGGGCGGAGGCGATGCTCAAGCGGGCGATCGAGGCGGCGCCGACGGAGGCGCGGCCGCTGTGGGCGTATGGCTTGTTGCTGGAGGAGGGGCGCGGGAACATGGACGCCGCGGAGGATGCGTTCAAGCGGGCGGTGAAGATGGACGAGAAGTCGAGCGCGGCGGCGTATTGCTACGGAAACTTCCTGAAGAAGCGGCGGAAGGACTACGACGGCGCGGAGCGCGAGTATCGACGGGCGGTGGAGAACGATCCGAAGAACGTGGATGCGTGGAACAACTACGGAACGCTGCTGCGCGTGCAGAGGCGGGACCTGGAGGGCGCGGACCGGTGCTATCGGAAGGGGCTGGAGGCCTCGCCGAAGGACGTGAGCACGCTGACAAACTTCTGCGTGCTGCTGGAGTGGACGGGCAAGGACGACAAGCGGGCCGAGGAGATGTACAAGACGCTGATCGACCTGAGCCCGAAGGACGCGAACTCGAGGGCGAACTTCGCCCTGTTCCTGCTGGGGCGCGAGCGGGTGAAGGATGGCTTGGCGGAGCTCGACCGGGCGATCGGGTGTTTTTCGCCGACGACGAGCAAGGGGACGCAGGCGGAGTGCTGGTTCTACGCGTATTGCCACCGCCCGGCGGCGCAGCGGGGCGAGGCGCTTGGGCGGCTCAAGACGCTGCTGGCGGGCGGTACGCGGTCGGAGGATTGGGATATGTCGCGGGTGACCAAGGCCGCGGTGAACGCGGGGCATCCGGAGGCGGAGTGGCTGGGGAAGCTGGAGGCGGTGGTGAACAACAAGGCGAAGGCGGAGACGCTGAGCGGGTGGAAGGCGTGGGATGAGGCGGGGAAGGGGGGGTGAGGGCGAGCGAAGCAGAAAACAAAGCAGCCACGGTTGTGAGACCGGGGCTGCGTTCGTGTGCGTGGTGTGATCCGGCGGCTTGCGCCGCTCGGCTCTGACTTGAGTCACAGGTCGTAGCGGCCCGCCTGCTCGGGCTGGAACTCGATGGACTCGACGCGGACGCGGCGTGGGCCGCGGGTGCCGATCCACGTGGCGTCGTGGCCGACGCGGGTGCCCAGGAGCGCCGAGCCCAGCGGGCTGATGATGGTCAGTCGCGAGCCGCGGCCGTCGTGGTCCTCGGGGGGGATCGGGGCGTTCGACGCGCTGTCGGGATAGGTGAGGGTGAGGGTCTCGGTGTCGTCCCACTGCATGTCGCGGATGCGCACGCGAGAGTTCATCGTCACGACGTCCGACGGGATGCGCTCGGGCTTGAGGACTCGCGCGGCCTCGAGGACGCGCCGGAGGCGCAGGACGGGCAGCGAGGGCATGACCTCCGGGCGGACGAAGGGCTGGAGGCGCTCCTTGTCGAGGGCGCTGACGACGGGGACGGTGAACTTCATGGGGTCGCTCCTTTCGGGTGCGAGGGGAAACGAAATGTGAAACGCAAAAAAGAAAACGGCCCGGGGCGTTCGCCCCGGGCCGTGGGATGCGAAGCGATGAGGCGGGACTCAGTAGTCCATGTCGTCCATGCCGCCGCCGGCGGGGACGGCGGCCTTCTTCTTCTCCTTGATCTCGACCACGGCCGCGTCGGTGGTGAGGAGGAGGCCGGCGATGGAAGCCGCGTTCTGGAGGGCGACGCGTTCGACCTTGGTGGGGACGATGACGCCCATGGCCATCATGTCGCCGTACTCGTGGGTGAGAGCGTTGAAGCCGAAGTTGGTGTCCTTGTTCTCCTCGACCTTCATGGCGACGACGGAGCCGTCGAGGCCGCAGTTGCCGACGATCTGCTTGATCGGGGCGCTCACGGCGCGGTCGATGATGTCGATGCCGATGCGCTCGTCGCCGGTGGCCTTCTTGCGGGCCTTTTCCAGGCCGCGGCGGGCCCGGAGGATGGCGACGCCGCCGCCGGGGAGGATGCCTTCCTCGACTGCCGCGCGGCAGGCGTGGAGGGCGTCTTCGACGCGCATCTTCTTTTCCTTCATCTCGACCTCGGTGGCCGCGCCGACGTTGATCTGGGCGACGCCGCCGGAGAGCTTGGCGAGGCGCTCTTCGAGCTTCTCACGGTCGTAGTCGGAGGTGGTGGCGTCGATCTGGTGGCGGATCATGTCGATGCGGGCCTTGATGTCCTTGGACTCGCCCGCGCCCTCGACGATGGTGCAGTTGTCCTTGTCGATGGAGACCTTCTTGGCGCGGCCGAGGTCGGCGATGTCGACCTTCTCGAGCTCGATGCCGAGCTCTTCCATGATGGCCTTGCCGCCGGTGAGGGTGGCGAGGTCTTCGAGCATGGCCTTGCGGCGGTCGCCGAAGCCGGGGGCCTTGACGGCCGCGATCTTCAGGATGCCGCGGAGCTTGTTGACGACGAGGGTGGCGAGGGCCTCACCCTCGACGTCCTCGGCGATGATGAGGAGGGACGCGCCCTGCTCGGCGATCTTGCCGAGGAGCGGGAGCATGTCCTTGGCGGAGCCGATCTTCTTCTCGAAGATGAGGATGTAGGGCTTGTCGAGGACGCACTCCATGGTGGCGGGATTGGTGACGAAGTGGGGGGAGAGGTAGCCCTTGTCGAACTGCATGCCTTCGACGAGCTCGACCTCGGTGTCGAGGGACTTGCCTTCCTCGACGGTGATGACGCCGTCCTTGCCGACCTTGTCCATGGCGTCGGCGATGATCTTGCCGATGGCCGCGTCCTGGTTGGCGGAGCAGGTGCCGACCTGGGCGATCTCCTTGGAGTTGGAGACCTTCTTGGACATGGCCTTGAGCTCATCGACGATGGAGGCGACGGCGAGATCGATGCCGCGCTTGACCTGGTTGGCGTTTGCGCCGGCGGTGATGTTCTTGAGGCCTTCCTGGAATATGGCCTCGGCGTAGATGGTGGCGGTGGTGGTGCCGTCGCCGGCGTCCTTGGAGGCCTTGGAGGCGACTTCCTTGACCATCTGGGCGCCCATGTTCTCGTACGGGTCGTCGAGCTCGATCTCCTTGGCGACGGTGACGCCGTCCTTGGTGACGGTGGGGGAGCCGAAGGACTTCTCGAGGACAACCACGCGGCCGGAGGGGCCGAGGGTGACCTTGACGGCGCGGGCGAGTTTCTGGACTCCGCGGAGAATTCTCTCGCGACAGTCGGTATCAAATGCAATCTGCTTGGCGGCCATATTCAGTGTTCCTTTTTCTCTGGTTGTTCGGCCTGTGCTTGCGTACAGGGCTCGTAAAGGCGTTATCCGATCTTGATCCAGGCCACGAGGGCGGAGTCGAGGATGTAGACGTGCTTGCCGTCGGTGAGCTTGACGAGGTGGTCGGGCTCATCGGGGAGGAGCATGGCGTTGGTGACGATGCACTTCTCGGCGCGGGCGAAGTAGACGACGGCGTCGCGCTTGCCGTTGAGTTCCTTGAGGGCTTGTCGAAGCTCGGCTGTAGTCATTGGGCTTGTATCTCAACGGCGAAGAAGGGGTCAGGATCGACGAAAACGATGCGGGAGGGCGTGTCGGCGTGGACGAGCATGATCAGTTTTGAAGCGATTTCGCCGGGCTCTGCTCTTCGAAGTACTTTGCCAACGGCATTTTGCTGCAGCGTGCCCCAGTTCGCGTCGTCCGGTCCCCACACATGATCCGGGATCACGATTTGTGCGGGTCGGAAGGGCCCGATGCCGGGGATCACGAGCGTTTGCTTTCGCTCGATGACATCGAGAACCGTCCACACGAAGTCTCGCCAGGTCATGCCGACCTCCGTGTTACTCGATGACGGCGAGCACTTCGTCTTCGGACATGATGAGGAGCTTCTCGTCGTTGAGCTTCACTTCGCTACCGGCGTAGGAGGAGAAGATCACGCGATCGCCCTTCTTGACGGTGAGGGGGATGAGCTTGCCGGTGTCGGTGTTGATCGTGCCGGTGCCGACGGCCTCGACGACGCCGGTCTTGGGCGTGTCCTTGGCCTTCTCCGGGAGGATGATGCCGGCCGCGGTGCGGTCTTCGGCTTCATCGCGGCGGACGAGGATCTTGTCGTTGAGGGGGCGCAGGGCGACCTTGGACGACGACTTGGACTTGCTGGGCGCGGGGGCGGTGGCGGTCTTGGACATGGGGGACGGCTCCAATAAGAAGTGATCAGTGATGAGTGAGCGGTGATTGGGGCTCGAAGACGTACGAGCCCGCCCCTAGCCCCTCCCTCCGGGAGGAGGAGTGGAGGCGGGCCAGCGGCCGTGATAGAAGCGTTCGAGGCAGCGCTGCAGCACCTTGAGCATCATCTCGACGTCGGCGCTGGTGCGGTCGACGACGGCGAAGGCGTCGAAGCGGAGCGCGGCGGAGAGATCGCGCGCGGCGTCGCGGCTGACGGTGGGCGGAGGCGAGGGAAGGCGGCGGAGCAGGTCGAGGACGCGGCAACCGGCCTCTTCGGCCGCGGCGTGATCGCCGGGGACATCGAGCGGGAGCCCGAGGTCGACGACGGCGATGTGGATCGGGCTGTTGCGGATGACCTGTTCGGCCTGACGGGCCGTGCGGGCTCGTATGGACTCGACACCCATGGGGCGGAGCAGGCAGTCCATGTTGTCGGCCCAGGAATCGGGACGCCAGCCTCCCCAAGAGAGGAGGAGGTTGAGTCGGCCGCCGCAGGCGCCCGGACCGGCGATGGCCGCGGCGGCGGGGCCGGGCGCGCACGCACCACTCCCGGCCGCGGGGGCGGCGGGGTGGGGATGTCCGGGGGACTGGGCGCGAGAACGGCGCATGTCAGAGGACGCATGGCAAGCGCGGTGCCGGAGCGGGGCTAGGGCGCACGGGGCGGTTGGGCGGGGAATTGTGGCCTGAAGGGGGGATGAGTCCTGCCAGCGTGCTGACGGGGTGCGGGTGTGAGTGCCAACTTGGCAGGCGAACAAAACCCTTTCTGAGGCGCGTGGCGTGGTACCATGGGGCCATGGAAATCACGCTTGTGGTGATCGGTGTGTTGGCGGCCGGGATGGCGGCGGTGGCGATCGCCCTGGCGCTCGGCCGCGCGAGGCTGATGGCGGAGCTGGCGGCGGCGCGGGCGGGGGTGGAGGGGTCGATGCGGGCGCAGGATGAGCTGCGAGCGGAGTTGGCCCGCGTGAGCGATCACAGCGAGACGATCCGGGCGGCGCTGGCGGAAAAGGATGTGGA
>JBGAOP010000004.1:0-171027 GCA_044221735.1 Phycisphaerales bacterium
AGGGGGCGGGTTGACATCCCACGAAGTGGTGGATTTTGAGGGGGTGGGGGTTCGGCTGGGTTTAGGTGGGGGTGGGCGGGCCCGAGTGCAAAGCGAGGGGGGAGTCGTCTACCCTCTTCTTCCCGATTTTTCACCCTGTTAGAAGGACTTGGATCCCATGCGCATGTTGAACGTGATCGTGATTGCCGGTGGCCTGTCCATCGGCCTTGGCGGAATGACCCTGACCGCGGCGGCCCAGCCCCCCGTTCCCACGGCGGGCGGCGCGGCGGATGCGGCCAAGAAGGCGGCTGATGAGGCGGCCAAGAAGGCCGTCGAGGAGGCGACCAAGAAGGCCATGGAAGAGCAGATCAAGAAGACCACCCAAGAGGCGGCCCAGAAGGCCGCGGATGAGGCGGCCGTGAAGAAGGCGATCGAGAACGCGGCGAAGCAGGCGGCGGGCGGGGCCGCGCAGGCCCCCACGGCTCCGCCGGCGAATCCGAACGCGATTCCGGTTCCTGATGGCGCGGTCGTCGCGACCAAGGACCTCGGCGAGGGCCTGATCGCGGAGGATATCAAGATCGGCGACGGCTACGAGGTGAAGGAGGGCGGCGCGGTGGTGGCGCACTACCACGGCACGCTCAAGGACGGCGGCAAGGTGTTCGACTCGTCGTTCAACCGCGGCCAGCCGGCGTCGTTCCCGCTCTCGGGCGTGATCCCGGGGTGGCAGAAGGGCGTTCCCGGCATGAAGATCGGCGGCGTTCGCCGGCTGATCATCCCGTCGAAGCTCGGCTACGGCGAGCGCGGCGCGGGCACGGACATCCCGGCCAACGCGGACCTGGTGTTCGTGATCCAGCTCGTCGATGCCCTGCAGATGACCGACACCAAGGTCGGCGATGGCGAGGAAGTCGGCCCGCAGCCGGTGTGCGTGACGGCGTACAGCATGAAGGATGCGGACGGCAAGGAGGTCGCCAGCGCGACCAAGGAGAAGCCGTACATCTGGATTCCAAACGAGATGATGGGCGTGTCGATGGGCCTGAACGGGATGAAGGTCGGCGGGAAGCGGACCATCAAGATCCCCAAGGAAATGAACCAGTCCGACCCGCGGATCGCGGGCGACCGGCCGCAGGGCGTGCCGCTGACGGTGGAGATCGAGCTCCTCGCGGTGCGGAACCTGGTGCCCCCGACCAAGAAGTAATGAACGACGAAAGCCCGGGTCTGACGACCCGGGCTTTTTTTCTGCGCACGGCGGGGGGGCTGGATGCGTATGGACGATTGACGGCGGTTGGAGCGGGGGAGGGGGGCTCGGGCGCGCCTTTGGTACTGGAGATCGGCCATGCGGACGAATATGCGACTGGCGATGGTCGGGGTGTTGGCGGCGTGTGCTGGGACGGGTGTGGCGCGGGCGCAGTACGGGGGAGCGGGTCCCACAACGACACCGCCGCCGCCCGCGCAACCAGCAGCGGCACAACCCAGCGCGGGCAAGCCCGCGACGACGGCACCGGCGACGACTCGGCCCGCCGCGGTGGAGCCGGGAGCGACCAAGGTGGGTGAGGTGGATCTGCGGTCGAAGTTCAGGGCAGGGCAGCAGACGCGGTACGTGTTCGAGCAGACCAGCAAGAATCAGATCTCGTCGCTGGATGGAACGACAGAGATGGATCAGAAGCAGGAGCAGAACAACCGCATCGGGCTGCTGCTGCGAGTCGTGGAGTCGGGGGACTCCGGGGCGACGATCCAGGTGGTGTACGAGAGCATCAAGGTGTCGATCAAGTCGGGCGATGACGTCACGGAGTTCGACAGCACCAAGGCGAAGCCCGCGGCGAAGACGCCGAGCGCTGCGCAGCCCGGGACCAAGCAGCCTGCCGCTCCCGCCGCCAAGCCGGATCCGGACGCCGATCCGCTCAAGGCGATCGGCGAGATGGATGCGGGCGGGATGCTGGGTCTCATCGTCGGGCCGATGGTGGGTTCGACGATCACGGTGAAGACCGACAAGAACGGGGCGATCACGAGCGTGAGCGGGGGCGAAGGGATGGGCGGCGGGTTGGGTGGCATGGGGATGCTCGGCGGCGCGGGCGGCGGGCTGATGCCGAGCCCGACGCAGATGGCCAACTGGCTGGTGACGGGGATGGGAGGCAAGAGTTCGGCGCATGTCGGGGAGACGTGGACGAACACGGATGCGATGAACGGGACCCCGGTGGGCGCGTTCACGATGAAGACGACGCACACGCTCAAGTCGGCGACCGGCGGGATGGCGAACCTCGCGTTCCAGGGGCGGATCGAGCCGCCGAGCGAGTCGTCCACGCCGGGGGAGACGGGGGCGAGCGCAGGGCAGGTAAAGAGCGCGGCGTACAGCGGGACGTACGTGTGGGATACCCGCAGCGGCGGCCTGGCAAACATGGACACGACGATGAGTGTTGTGATGGATGGAGGGGTGATGGGTGCGAAGGGACGGCTCTCGGCGGATACGGCGGTGCGGGTGCGGCGGCAGCAGTAGGGATCGGATTTGAGATTTCAGATTTCAGATTTGAGATTTGGAGCCGTTGGGCCTCGCGGTGGTTTGGGGACGCTGCGGTGGCGCGATACGATGGGGCATGACCGGCGCTGATGCGCTCAAGAGCTTGAAGACGCCCTGGATCGACACGCGGCATGCGCAGCGACGCGACGTGCGCGTGGCGAGCCTTGACGACATCGTGGCGGAGCTGGACCGGATCGAGCCGGCGGCCGCGCCGGATGGGATGGGGCTTCGTGTGACGGGGAACTGGTCGGTGGGACAGATCCTGGAACATCTGGCGATCGCGATGGAGCGGTCGATGGACGGGTTCGGGGCGCTGCCGGAGAGCGCGGGGGCGATGCCCAACGGGCTGGCGAAGCTGGCGGCGAAGGCGCAGCGGAAGCGGGCTCTGGACCGGGAGCATCGGCTGCGGTCGCGTCTGCTGACGCACGCGATGTCGCCGGGCGGGCCGAGCGTCGGGAGCGACGGGGAGCTGGCTCCGCCGGCGCAGTCGTGGACGCCGCACGGCGCGGCGCGGCTACGGGCGGCCATTCGACGAGTTCGGGATGGGCATGCGATGGAGCGGCCCAGCCCGACGGCGGGCCCGATGACGCGGGAGGAGTGGATGGCGTATCACCTGCGTCATGCCGCGCTGCACCTGTCGTTCATCGTGCTGGGCGAGTGGCGTTAGGGGCGTCCGAATAGCCGGGAAAGCACGGGAAAGGGCGGAAATCGGGGGTCGGCGCGGGGCTCCGGGGCATCGCTGGGGCGATTCGGCGGTACAACGTGGGGTCGCAAACCGATGAAGGAAGGCGGCGTGGCCGCGCGGGTCCGGTAACGATGCCGGGCGGGCGGTGATTGCCGAGTGGAGCGAGTCAATGAAGCGGATGTTCCTGAGCGTGGCGTTGATGATGGTGATGGCCGGGAGCGCGTGGGCGCAGACGGCGGAGACGCCGAGCGCGGCCGCTCCAGCGGCGGCGGCGAAGGCGCGCGAGGAAAAGGCCGGGTCTGGGCCGGTGGTGGACCTGCACCCGAAGTGGACGGTGGGGGACGTGACGGTGTTCGAGTATGAACTGCTGAGCAACTCGTACGCCCGCGCGGCGGACGATGAGAAGAAGAAGTCCGGGCAGCTGTACCGGCAGATGGGGCGGCTGGTGAGGCGAGTGGTGGCGGCGGATGAGAAGGGCGCGACGCTGTCGCTGCGGTATGAGCGGCTGTATCTGCAGACGGCGGTGGGGACGAGCGTGATGTACTACGACTCCGAGGATGGGGATGCGCCGACCAAGGTGAACGAGCTGACGGGGCCGGTGAAGATGTGCATGGGGCGGGAGATCGTGGTGCGGCTCGACGCCGAGGGCGAGGTGCAGAGCGTGACGGGCAACGAGAGCAGGGGGCCGGGGCCGGACGGCAAGGGGGGCGAGAAGATTCCGCAGAGCGTGCTGGGGGACGAGATGGTGAAGAAGATGTGGCGGCCGCTGTACCGGCTGGACAAGCCGGGGCTGACGGCGAAGGTCGGGGAGACGTGGACGACGCACGATGAGAGCTCTGACCCGGTGCGCGGGACGTTCCTGATCTCGCTGCACAACGAGCTCAAGAGCGCGTCTGGCGGGGTGGCGATCATCGCGGCGACGGCGGATGTGGAGCACCATCCCGCGACGGGCCCGACGGCGATGCGTGCGGAGCTGACCGAGCACACGGTGAAGGGGGAGTATGAGTGGGACCTGGTGAAGGGCAATCTGCGGTCGTGGACGACGTCGCAGGAGATGAAGATGCATGCGGAGCGGGCGGGGACGAAGATCGTGATGGGAAGCAAGGTGACGACCAAGTTCCAGCGCGAGGATGTGGCCAAGGAAAGGGCCGCGGCGGCGCGGGCGGCGCAGGATGCGGAGAACGCGAAGATGCCCAAGGCGACGATGGGCCCGGATGGAAAGCCGGTCCCGGTGAAGCCGTGAGTGTGGACGGGGCGGGACGGACGGGGTACAACCAGCGGTAGAACACAGCAACAAACGCGTCGGGCCAGAGGCCGCGAGGCGTGGAGAACAGCGATGAAGACTCTGAACGTGATCGTGGCGGCGGGACTGACGCTCGGGCTGGCGGCGATGGCGCGGGCGGATGGGGAGAAGATCGACCTGACGCCGCGGCTGAAGGCGGGAGATGCGATCACGTTCAAGCACCGCGTGGTGCGGACGGAGACGAAGATCATCGGGAACATTCCCGTGAAGGCGGAGGAGAAGCCCGCGGAGGCCAAGCCGGCCGAGGCGAAGCCCGAGACGAAGGGCGAGGGCGCGAAGGCGGAGCCCGCCAAGAGCGAGCCGGCAAAGGCCGAGCCCGCGAAGGCGGAGCCGGCGAAGTCCGAGCCGGCGAAGGACGAGCCGAAGGCCTCCGAGAAGACGATGATGCGGCAGTCGTGGACGATCGACCAGACGGCGGTGTACGAGCTGCGCGTGGTTTCGGCGAGCGATTCGAGCACGGCTCTTGAGCTCGAGCTTAAGTCAATGGAGGCGAGCGCGGATCTGCCGCAGGGGAAGGCGACGTGGAAGAACGATCAGCCCGAGGACGACAAGGACCAGAGCAACCCGGTGCTGCAGGCGTACAAGCCGATCGTGGGCGGGATCGTGAAGATGACGATGGACGGTCAGGGGAAGATCGTGGAGGTGACGGGCGATCCGCGGATCCGGCTCGAGGTCGGCGGGATGCTGGCCCCGATGGTGCAGGTGATGGTGGGGCCGGACCTTGTGAAGTCGCGGTGGGGCCCGGCGGTGTGGATCAAGGACGGCCGCGACGCGGCCACGGTGGGGCAAACGTGGACCAACACGGAGGAAGTGCCCAATCGCGCGCTGGGGAAGTTCGTCTACGAGACCAAGAACACGCTCAAGAGCGTGAAGGATGGGATGGCGGAGATCGCCATCGCGGGTGACATCAAGCTGGTTCCGCTCGAGGGCGGGAAGTCTGCTCCCGCTACGCTGAGCGAGCACTCGATCGCGGGCTCCGCGGTCTGGGATGTGAAGGCCGGGATGCTGAAGTCGTACACCACGACGGAGAAGACCCACCTCGATGTGAACGCGATGGGGATTCCGGTGGCGCGAGATCTGGACTCGACGACAACGATCACGCGGGAGTGAGGCTGAGGGGATCGAGGCAACGAGGCATCAAGGCATCAAGGCATCAAGTAGAAAGGCATCGAGAGCAGTCTCGATGCCTTTTCCTGTGGTGCGTGCATGGGTTAGCGATGCGAAGGTCGCTATTCAATTTTTTCGATAACTACGGCGGTGCCGTAGGCGAGGACTTCGGTGGCGCCGGCTTGGCGGCCGACCTCGGAGGCGTCGTAGCGAAGGCCGACGATTGCATTGGCGCCCATCTGGCGTGCGTGGTCGATGAGCAGCTCGTAGGCCTGCTGACGGGTTTGTTCGCACATCTCGGTGTACGCGCCGATCTGTCCGCCGACGATGGACTTCAGGCCGCCCATGATGCCCTGGCCGATGGTGGGGGCCCGGACGACGAGGCCGCGCACGACGCCGAGGTACTTGGTGATTCGGTAGCCTTCGAACGTGAACGTGGTGGTGGTGGGGATGGACATTGTGGTGGGGGGTAAAAGTGGTGAGTGTGGGCCGCAGGGGAACCTGAGTCCGATCAAGATAGCAGATGGAAGGGGTGGGTGCGCGGGGGGATGGGGGGGCCACTAAACTTCGGCATGGCGTCAAGCACTTCCGGGCCGATTGGTGAGGGGATGTCGGGGGCGCGGCACTCTCCGCCGGCGGAGATTCATGCCACACCGATGGACGTGGCGGAGTATGACCCGAACGCGACGTTTTGGACTCCGGATTGGAAGGAGCGGGCGCGGCTGATGGGATGGCGGTGGGCGATCGTGGGTGGGCTGGTGCTGCTGGCGCTGGCGTTCGGGTGGATGATGCTGTTCCACGGCAAGATGTTCGTGCTGAGCTTCGGGGGGCTGCTCTTCAAGCTCGCGGGCGTGGTGGTGGCGGGAACGATCTCGCTGATGGTGTGGCTGCGGAAGTCGGCGACGCAGTACCGACGCGATCCGTTCTGCATCTATTGCGGGTACTCGATGGAGGGGCTGCAGGATGGGGACCGGTGCCCGGGGTGCGGTCGGCCGTGCAGCTTCGCGGTGTGCCGCGAGTACAAGCGGGACCCTCAGTGGTTTGTGCATCGGTACAAGCAGCGGGCGACCACGCCGGTGGAATCGGTCGCGCTGGATGCGGGGCCGGTGCGGCGGGCGTCGAACGATGGAACGGGGTGAGGCGGGGAATTTCAGATTTGAGATTTGAGATTTCAGATGTGAAAAAACCAAGGCATCGCCTCGTGAGCATCATCGTGCGCCGACGGGGTGCGGCTGGCGGGCTCCGGCGACTTCGGCGATGATGTTTATGGCGCGGTCGATCTGCTGGGTGGATACGTCGAGGTGGCAGACAGCGCGGAGGCGCTGGGGGGCGGTATCGAACAGCCAGACGTCTTTGGCCTTGAGCTTGTCGGCGAACTGCGCGCCGGTGCCGAGGGTGGGATCGATGTCGAAGAAGACCATGTTGGTCTCGACGGGAAGCGGCGTGGTGATGCCAGGGATCTGGCGGAGGCCCTTGGCGAGGCGCTGGGCGTTGGCGTGATCGTCGGTGAGGCGCGTGCGGTGGTGTTCAAGCGCGTGCAGAGCGGCCGCGGCGAGGATGCCGGACTGACGCATGGTGCCGCCGAACATCTTGCGGAAGCGTTGGACGCGGGCGATGGAGGCCTTATCGCCGCACACGGCGGAGCCGACGGGCGCGCCGAGGCCCTTCGAGAAGCAGCAGGAAATCGTGTCGAAGTGCTGGGCGTAGTCAGAGGGCTTGAGGCCCGTGGCGGCGCAGGCGTTCCAGATACGTGCGCCGTCGAGGTGGAGGCGGAGGCCCTTGGCGCGGCCGAGGGCGGTGACGCGCTTGAGCTGCTCGATGGGCCAGATGCTGCCGCCGCCGCGGTTGTGCGTGTTTTCGACGATGAGCAGGCGGGAGCGCGGGGAGTGGCAGTTGTCGGGGCGGAGGGCGTGCTCGACGTCGGGGGCGTCGAAGAGGCCGGCGTTGCCGGAGAGCGGATGGATCATGACGCCCGAGAGTGCGGCGGGTGCGCCGGTTTCGTAGTGGATGATGTGTGAGTCGAGGTGGGCGATGATCTCGTCGCCGGGCTCGGTGTGGGCGCGGATGGCGGTCTGGTTGGCCATGGTGCCGCTGGGGACGAAGCAGGCGGCTTCCTTGCCCATGATGTGGGCCACCCGTTCCTGGAGCGCGATGACGGTCGGGTCATCGCCGAGGACATCATCGCCGACCTCGGCATTGGCCATCGCCTGACGCATGGCCGGGGTGGGGCGGGTGACAGTGTCGGAACGGAGATCGATGATGTCGGGGGACATGCGGGGGTCCGTGGGGAGTTGGGGTGGGTTCGGGATGAACCGGGGCCGAACAAGGGTATCTGCCGGGGAAAGGAGCGAGGGAGATCGAGACGGGTTTGTAAAGATTGCGTATTGGTAGTCGCGGAACGGGGAGGGATGGGCGCGTGATCAGTATCATCGCGCGGCCCGAGACGGTGTTTTCGGGCGTCACCGATCGAGGATGACATGGGCAGCAGGCAGCGAACCCCTGGGGCTGTGGGTCCGGACACGCCGGCGCGCGAGGCGGCGGCGGTGGTGGTGGCCGCGCGGCTCGCGGATGTGGGGCGGCTGCTCAAGCGTGCGGGGGATGGCGGGCTGGGTGTAAAGGAATCGGAGAAGGCGGTGCATGCGCTGCGGGTGTCTACGCGGCGGGCGACGGCCGCGCTATGCGTGTTTGATGGCGTGGTGGAAAAGAGCGATGCACGAAAGGCGATGAAACGGCTGCGCCGGATTCGGAGGGCGGCGGGCGAGGTGCGGGATCTGGATGTGCAGGCCGCGCTGCTGGCGGGCGCGGCGAAGCGGTTCGAGGGAGATGCGCGGCGAGCGCTGCGCGAACTTGCTGGGCGGGCGCGGAAACAGCGTCGGGAGGCTTTGGCGGGGGTGGCGAAGCTGGCGGAAAAGTGGCCGCGGGGGGAGTTGAGGGAGAAGACGGACCGGCTGGTCGAGAGGCTCGGCGAGGGCGGCGGAGGGATGTTTGCGGTCGTGGCGCGGGGTGCGATGGAGCGCGAGGTGGGGCGTGTGCGGGAGGCGTCGGGGGAGGACTTGCGGGAGATCGATCGGTTGCACGAGTTGCGCCTGGAACTCAAGCGGCTGCGGTACACGATGGAGATCGCGGGGCCGTGCATGGAGAAGGAGCGACGCGCGGAGGGGCTGGCGAAGCTGGCGGGGGTTCAGAGGATGCTGGGGGAAATCAACGACGACACGATCTTGGTGGCGCGATTGCGGGCGGTGAAGGGGGCCGCTAAAGCGGAGCGGAGTGCGCTTGGCGCGGTGGTGGAGGAGATCGCCCGCGAACTGGCGGCGCGGCACGGAGCGTTTTTGGACGAGTGGAAGCGACTGACTGCTGAGGGCTTTCTCGATCGAATGGCGGGGCTGGAGCACGCGGGGCGAGGCGCGGCGGCGAAGGTGCCGGGATTTGTTGAGGCGAAGCCCGTGGGGCTGAATGGCACGCACCGTCGGACAGGGTTGGCCCGCGAGGGCGTGCGGGTGAGTGGGAAAGCGCGGCGGCTGGCGGCGATCGATGTGGGGACCAATAGCGTGCGGTTGATCGTGGCCGAGGCGCAAGCGGATGGTTCGTATCGAGTTCTGGACGACGAGAAGGAGATCACGCGGCTGGGAAAGGGGCTTGGTGAGACGGGGCGCCTGGATGCGGGATCGATCGAGCACACGGCGATGACGATCGCGCGGATGCGGTCGATCGCGGAGGGGTATGGCGCGGCGGAGGTGCGGGTGGTCGGAACGTCGGCGGCGCGCGAGGCGAAGAACACCAAGGACCTGGCGAAGCAGATCCGGGCGCGTTCGGGGCTGGAGCTCGAGGTGATTTCGGGGGAAGAAGAGGCAGTGCTGGCGTATCGCTCGGCGGCGCGGGCGTTTGATCTTTCGGCGATGGCCGGTGCGGTGGTGGATATCGGCGGCGGGAGCACGGAGATCGTGCTGAGCACGCCGGTGAGCAAGGCGGATGGGGCGCGGAGCGCGGGCGGGGCGCTGATCGAGCGGGTGTACACGCTGCCGCTGGGAGCCGTGCGTCTCACGGAGATGTTCGGCGGGGCCGAGGCGTGCGCGCGGGAGCGGTTCGACGAGATGCGCCGGCACATCAAGGAGATGCTCGCGACGCGGGTGGGACGTCCGCCGACGACGCCGCAGATGGTGATCGGAACTGGGGGGACATTCACGACGCTGGGGGCCATGGTGATGCAGCGGGAACTGGGGCGGACGGCCGATGGGCTGTTTGGTGCGGGTGTGCAGGGGTACGAGGTCGGGCGGGCGGATCTGAAGCACCTGCTCGAATACGTGCGCAAGCAGCCGGTGAAGGAGCGGACGCGGGTGCCGGGGCTGTCGGCCGACCGGGCGGACATCATCGTGGCGGGGCTGGCGATCGTGGACGGGGTGATGAAGTGGTTCGAGGCGAACCGGGTGCGCGTGCACGAGGGCGGGATTCGAGATGGAATCCTGCTGGGGATGGTTGGGGAGGGGCTGGGCGAGGGGGCGGAAGCGCGGCGGGAGCCGATGAAGGCGGTTCGGCGGCTGGCCAAGGCGTGCGCGTACGAGGCGGCGCACTCGAAGCATGTGACGGGGCTCGCGCTCTCGATCTTCGACCAGGTGCGGGCGGCAGGCGACGAGGTTCGGCTGGAGCCGGGGATGCGGCTGGATGATGAGGCGAGGCTGCTGCTGGAGGCCTCATCGCTGCTGCACGACATCGGGTACCTGATCAATTACGCCGAGCACCACAAGCACTCGTATCACCTGATCGTGCACGCGGACCTGGCGGGACTCACGACGCGGCAGGTGCGGGTAGTGGCGAACGTGGCGAGGTATCACCGGGCGGCGGAGCCGAAGGTGAAGCATGGCCCGTTCGGGGCACTGTCGGTTGAAGATCGCGCGCTGGTTCGAGGACTTTCCGGCATTTTGCGGGTGGCCGACGGGTTAGACCGGACCCACATGCAGAGCGTTCGTGGGGTGGAACTGAGTGTGAAGCGTGGTGCAGCAGAGTTTCAGGTGGATGCGGAGCGTGAGCCCTCGGTGGACGTGTGGGGGGCGGTGCGTAAATGTGGGCTATTTGAGGACTCGTTCGGGGTGAAGTGCCACTTCGAGTGGCGCGGGCGCGCGGGCGCGAGCGTCGGCGCGGATTCGATACGCAAAGGCGTGACAGAGTCAAGAGTTACGATCGCGGAACAGGGGAAGGTCCGGGTGTGAGTGTGAAGATGCGTAGTTTCTGTGAACTTGGGCAGATGCGAGCGCGGTCGAAAATGGCGCAAGTGCTGGTTGCGCCGGAATTTCTGACAAAAAGGGCTTGCACCCGGTTCAGGGTTGTGATACAAACAGTCTCGCTCCGGAGCAATTTACGAGCGGGTCTTGAGCCATGACGCTCAGACCGGGCCAAGATGCCCACCTGGGTTTCGACCCAGCGGTTGGTTCAGGCAAGTTGTCGAGTCGTACCGACCACTAGGCGTGCGAGCGAACACGTTCCTCGTGGATTGGTGTATCCGCACGCATGACAAGGGCGGACAGTGTGTCCGCCTCCACGCAGTTGATGACACGTGGGTTCGTTCCATTTGTTCTTGGTTTTAAGGAGGTTTCCAGATGGTCCGTATGTGTAACCTGATGACCCTGGCCTGCGCCACCGCCCTCGTGGCGGGTTCCGTCGCTTCGGCGTCGGACAAGGCTGTCGCTCTGAAGAGCGTCAAGGCCGATGTCGCCCCCGTCCTCGCTCCGTCTAGCGCGAAGCAGGCCGTTGGCAACATCATCGACAACGCCGGTATCTTCGGCAACTCGGGCTGCGTCTGCACCTGGGACAACGGTGCGTTCGATCGTCGTGACGGCCAGGTCTCGCACCTGGGCGGCGCGGTTCCGAACGGCGCCAAGGCCGCGGATGACTTCTACCTCTGCGCCGGCTTCGTGTACGACCTGCGCACGATCAGCGCGACCCTCGCGACCACGACCTTCCAGGGTCTGGTGAAGCCGAAGGCCGAGATCTGGTCTGACTGCAACGGCTGCCCCTTCGAGCTGCTGTACACGTTCGACAACGCCACCGTTGTTGACCCGGACGGCGCGCCCCTGGGCGTCGCGTTCGACGGCCGCCCGCTGCGCGTCGTCACCGCGACGTGGAGCGTTGCCAACCAGACGACGGTGAACAACCGCAACATCGTCCTCAAGGGTGGCAACTACTGGCTGTCCGTGTACGGCCAGACCGACGGCCTCGGCCCGTCGATGCAGATGTACGACGTGACCTACTGGGGCACCTCGGCTGGTCCGATCAAGGGCAAGCCGGCCTACAAGGTCGACGGCATCCCGACCCCGAACTACAACCAGTTCAACTTCCCGAACGGCTGCGGCCCCGCCGCGTGGCACTCGGTGGTTGATGACTGCTGCATCGGCTGCACCGATCTGGCCTTCCAGATCTGCACCGACCCCTGCAAGATCCTCGTTGACAACGGCGCCGGCCGTCGTCAGGTGGCGGCCGAGGACGTGGGCTCCACGTCCAAGTTCGCTCCGGCCTCGCTCAGCGCGGTCGAGACCCGCTCGGCCGATGACTTCGTCATCCCCGGCTGCGGCGACCACCGCATCTGCTACGTCGAGGCGTGCATCCTGACCAACTGCCTCGTGTTCGAGGGCATCTTCGAGCTCTACGCCAACGACTGCAACAAGCCCCTCTACGCCCTGCACGGCACCCCCCTGGGCGGCCAGCAGTACCTCGCCACCAAGATCATCCCCCTCGGCTACACCGCGTTCATGGACGGCAAGACCGTCACCGCGTACAAGCTCGAGTTCCATGATCTGAACATCGTCCTCCCCGGCGGCCGCCAGTACTGGATCTCGGCCGGCGTGAAGTACACGTTCTCCATCAACGAGCGCGCGTTCTTCTGCTACAACGCCGACTGCGCCCGCAACTGCCTCATCCGCTGGAACGCCGGCAAGGTTCTCACCGCCACGACCCTGGACGACTACGCCGCCGCTCACGGCTGCAACTCGGCCACCGTCTGCAACGGCTGGACCAGCGTTGGCAACGACTTCTCGTTCCTGATCGCCGCCGACAACCTCGCGGTTCCCGGCCCGATCAACAGCACCCCGTCCTGCGCCGCCGACTTCAACCGCGACGGCTCTCTCAACACCCAGGACATCTTCGACTACCTGAACGGCTGGTTCACGGGCTGCCCGTAATCAATCGTCAAGGTCGGAGTTGATCCGAGCCGCAAGGCTCTCGATCGAGTCCCTACTCAACGCCCCGGGAGTTTCTCCCGGGGCGTTGCTGTTTTTGATCGATCAATCCAGCGTCCGCTCGGCCGAGGGCGTCGGCGGGGTGAGGATGGCGGTGCGGCCGTCGGGGCCCGAAAGCACGACGATGCGCTGGCGACCGTCGATCCGGGTGATGCGCCAGGCGGGCCAGACCTCTTCGCCAACGCGACGGATGCGATGGTTGATGGTGCACAGCGAGACGCCGCCCGGTCGGTGGGCTTTGGCGCGTCAGGGATGTTGGCCGGTGCGGGGCGGGGTTGGGGCGGAGTCTCCACCTCCGCCGGCTGATCCGGGCGGTCCATCGGCGAGCGGCGCGCGGCCGCTCCCGAGCGGGACTGAAGCCAGCGCAGGGCGTTTGCCTGCGCGGGGGTGAGGGCCTTGGCCGCGTCGCCGGCGGGGAGGGCGGGCATGTCGGCGGCGGCGGCTGAGACGGCCGCGCTCGCGGCGGAGGGCGAGGCTCCGGTGATGAAGCGAACACCCTGCACCGCGACGACGGGTGAGAGGAGCGTGGCGATCCACACGAGTTTCGACCGGCTGCGGGAGTCGAGGTTGAGCATGGCGGGCTCGCGGTCAGTCGTGGGCTTGGGCGGTGGCGGGTGAGGCGACGGAGGTGGGTGCGGGAGCGGCGGGGTTGGTGTGTGTGGAGGGAATCTTGATGGCCGCGACGTCGAAGGCGTAGTGCTCGGACTCGATGGCCGCGCGGAGCTGATCCGGGCGGCTGATGTCGGGCTGGGAGAGACGGATGGAACGGACGGTGGAGTAGCCGGCCTGCTCGGCGAGGCCGCCGATGAAGGCGGAGATGTCGGCGTAGGAGCCGATAAGGGTCATGGAGTAGACCACCGAGGAGTCCTTGGGTGCCGGCGCGGTGGGGTCGGTGGGCGCGCCGGCCTGCGCGGCGGGCGTTCCTACACCCACGCCAGGGGGCAGGTTGGGCGCGGGGCCGCCGGCGGTGGTGCTGCGCGTGGGGTTGAGTTGGTCGACGCGCAGGTTGTGGGCCATGGCGAGCTCGGAGACTCGCGCGAACATCACGGCCTCATCGGCTGCGGGCTGGCTGCGGGCGCGGATGGCGTCGACGTGGGCGGCGGTGGAGTGCTGCAGGTCGCGTACCTGCGCGTCGGTGAGGTTGCCGACGCCGGCCCGGGCGGATTCCTTGGCTTGGGCCTCGGCGATCTCGGCGCGGACCTTGGCGAGGCGTTCGCCGGCGGACTGCGCGAGGAAGTAGTACGCCGAGGCGCAGATTGCCGCGGCGATGACGAACTCGCAGACGAGCCGCCGGTTGTCGATGGGGGTTGACTCGCTCATTTGGCCTCCGCGGGGTGAGAGGCGAGGCTTGCGGAGGCGGGAATTGCGACCGGGGTGATCGTGAGATCGAAAACCTGGGAGTCGTGGCCCGCGATGGCGATGCGCTGGGTGGGACCGAGTCGAACGGAGGCGATCACCGGAAGGGACTCAAGGGTGCCGACGTAGCGGTGGATGAGGGGCGCTGGGTCGCGGACCTCGTCGAAGCGGGCGTGGGCGCGAATCGAGATGGACGCGGGCGTTGCCGCCGAGGGGGCGTTGTCGCGACGCATCTCGAGGCTCTGGAGGCGGATCTCGGCGGGGGTGTTCTCGGCGATGGCGTCCATGACCGCGGCCCAGTCGGGGGACTGGCCGAGGGCCTTGTGGATTCGGCGCTCGGCCTCGGAGAGTTGCTGATGCGCGCTGAGCGCCTGGCGACGGACGGCGAGCGGGCCCTCATTGCTCTGCAGCGCGGCGTTGAGGGCGTCGAGGCGTGTTCGGGCGGCGCGGAGGGCGAGCGAGGAATCAATGGTCTCGTAGCCGACGTACGCGAGGGCGAGGGCCGCGCCCACGAGCAGGGCCTTGCGCGAGCGGCGCAGGCGGAAGGCCTGTCGCGCCTCGGTGGGCATGAGGGCGAGGGTGAGGGCGGGGCAGCGGACGAAAGCGGCGATGGCTCCGCCGGTGCTCGAGTCGAGCGCATCCGGGGGCGTGGTTTCGTCCTGGGCCGATTCGAAGGGGAATCCGGAGAGGCGCGAGATGGACTCGCCGAGGCCGGGAACGGCCGCGCCGGGGCCGGCGAGGCGGAGTCGGACGCGTGTGCGATCCCCTTCGGACAGCCCGAAGCGGAGCGACTGCTTGATCTCGATCGAGAGTCGCTGGAGAACGGGCTGGAGGTGGGGGAGCAGCGAGGAACCGGCGAGGGTGGGGTAGAGCGGGAGGGCCGCGTCGGGCGAGGGAACGCCGACGGAGAGGAAGAGCAGACGCGCGGCGTCGTGGGGAAGAGTGACGGGCTGCGCCTCGGCGTCGCGCGGGCGGAGAGGGCGTGTCAGGACCTGGGCGAGGCTTTCGGTGCCGGAGGCGATCGCGCGGACGAAGTGGAGGCGGCCGGGCGTGCCGACGGCGAGGGTGGTGTTGTGCTCGCCGATCCAGACCACGGCGACGAGATCGTCTGGCGTTGAGCCGGTAGTGGCGGCGCGGACGGCGTCGGCGATGCAGATGGCGTCCGCGGGAACAAGGCAATCGACGCGGATGTTGGCGCCGGCGAGGGCCTCGGTGATGGCGGCGGCGCGCTGCTCGGCGTCGGCGGCGGCGATGATGTGGCGCTGGGCGACGGGCACGGGCTGATCGCCGACGGCCTTCGCGGCCTTGTCGGTGAAGACGAGGCAGGTATCGGAGGGGGCGTCGTCGAGGGGGAAGTCGGCGACGTTGGCCAGGGCGAGCACGGCGGCCTGCTCGGCGGAGGCCGCGCCGACGGTGGAGGCGCAGCTGGTGAGTGCACAGACCGATCCGGGTGCGGAGTAGATGACGGTGGCGGCGCCGGCGGAGACATTGAGCTCGCCGAGGAGGCGTGTAAGCGCGGCGGTCGTGTCGGGGAGGGCGGTGGTGTAGGGGGAGGGCCACTCGGCGCGGCCGATGCGCTCGCAACGCCATTCCGTGGGCGCAGAGCCGCGCAGGAGCGCGACCTCGACGCGTGACGGAGACAACTCGATGATGAGGCGTGGCGTTGGCAAGGTGTCTGGTCTGGAGAGGTTGCGAGACGGTCGGAGCGAGAACCAGGCCCCGACAAGTCCACATCGACCGTCGGAATAGGGGACTTTGGGGGAAACGGCGGTTATTCGGACAAAGGTCTGGTGGAGCCGGTGGGTTGTCGGGGGCTCGGGCAGGACGAGGGGCCGCGAAGGGGGGATGGGGTGTGCACCGGGGGCGTTGGGGAGGTCGATACACGGTACTCGGGGGTTGAACGGAGGCACGAGCATGGTGCGCTGGTGTGTGAAGGCGGCGATTATCGCGACGGCGGGGCTGGTCCCGCTGGCGGTGTGCACGCGTGCCGACGGGGCGGTGGGGACGATCCTGCTGGTGGTGGTGAACTCCGCGTCGCTGACGGCGCAGGAGACGGCGAAAAAGACGCTGATGGAGGGATGGGGGTACACGGTGACGCCGATCTCGGCGAGCGCGTTGCAGTCGACGTTCGACACCTCGTGCCGGAGCGCGAGCTGCGCGTACATCTCGTGCACGGTGTCGTCGGCGACGCTGGGCACGAAGCTGGCGACGACGACGATTCCGGTGATCGTGGAGCTGGATGCGCAGGCAACGACGCTGGGATTCTCATCGACGCAAACGAACATGAACGCGACGACGATCGACATCAGCAATACGACGCACTACATCACGAGCGCATTCTCGTCGGGGTCGCTCTCGCTGTTTTCGTCGAATCAGCCGATGCGATACCTGTCGGGCACGCTGGGCGGATTTACAACGCTCGGCAAGCGGGCCTCGAATACCAACCCGGCTTTGGCGGTGTATGAACGTGGAGACACCATCTATCCGAGCGGGACGGCCTCCAGTCGTGAGGTGTATCTGCCGTGGTCGGGTTCGAGCGTGGACATCACCGCGCTGACGAGCAACGGGCAGACGCTGATGCAGCGGTCGATCGAGTGGTGTCTGCTGCCGGTGTCTCGATGGAAGCTGGATGACGGCTCGGGGAGCACGGCGGTGGACATGTATGCCGGGCACAACGGGACGGTGAGCGGGGCGTCGTGGACGACGGGGAAGATCTCGGGGGCGTTGAGCTTTAACGGGTCGACGAACTATGTGTCCATCGCGAACGACGTGGACTATCAGGTGACCAAGGCGTTCACGGTTGCCGCTTGGGTCCGGGGGACGTCGTGGAACGCATCGGCGGACTACTCGAGCATCATCCTTCGCAAGGGCCATGCGAATCCGAACAACTGGCAGGTGGGAGTGAAGCAGGGATATGCCGCGGTCACGCTCGACGCCTACGACAATGGCTCGTACAAGGGCAGCACGTACTTGACGACTGGTGTTTGGCACCATGTGGCGGGCACGTGGGATGGCTCCAAGGTGCGTATCTACGTGGATGGCGCCTTGGACAATGTGCCACCAACCTACACGACCGCGCTGGGTACGGACACGCGTGCGTTGTACATGGGCGGGCGCATCGGCTCGACGGACGTGATCAACGGACGCCTGGACGACGTGCGGTTCTACAACCGGGCGCTGACGGCGGCGGAGATCGCCGCGCTGGCGGCGGTGAGCCCGACGATCACGAGCTGGGAGAACGTGGCGCCGTGAGGCGTGTGGTCACGATCAGCTGCTGTACTTCACCACCACGACGCGCTTGGCGGTGGCGGCGGTGGCGGTCGCGGTGAGCGTGGTGACCGAGCCGGAGGTGGAGGAGGTGACGGTAACCGAGCAGCCATTGACCGTCTTGGTGGAGATGGTGCCGATGCCGCCGTCGGTGTCCTGGTCGCTGCTGTCGTAGACCTCTTTGAGGGCCATGTTCATGCCGGATTCGGCGGCGTACTGGGCCTGCTCGGACTCGAGGCGGAGCTTCGTGAGGTTCTGATCGCGGGAGGCGAGGGTGACGACGCCGATGACCACGATCTGGAGCATGATGAGCGTGATGATGACGGCGATAAGGACGGAGCCGCGGCGGGAGGTACGAAGTGCGAGGTTTGAAGTGCGAAGGGAAGCAGAAGGCCCCGTGTATCGTGCCTGGCGTTCCGTGCCTGTGGTGCGAGTGTGGTCGTTCATGGTGAGGGTGTTCACGATGATCCCGATCCCAGGCCCATGCAGCGGAGGTAGACCTTGGTGCGGAGGGTTTCGGAGATGGTGCCACCGGTGTTGGTGACCGAGGCGGTGATGGTGATCTGGACGCGGCGGATGGTGTCGATCTGGGCCGCGGAGGGCGACGCGGGGAGGGCCGTGTTGGACGAGTCGTAGGTCTGGATGGTGAAGGCCGTAACGCCGGAAGCGATGGTCTGGGTGGCGGCCGCGCTTCCCGTGATGACGAGGTTGGAGCCCGAGAGGGTGATGGTGCGTGTGGCCGCCGACGTGTTCTTGAACGTGATGGAGGAGGCGGTGCAGGCGGTGATATTGGGGACCGGCGGGTTGGAGCCGGACTCGATCTGCATGGTGCGGAGCTCACCCGTGATGCGCTCCATGGCGGAGGCAACCTGGTTGGCCAGATCGGTGCGGGTGGAGGCGTGGTCGAGAGCCTGGAAGGCCTGGAAGAGGATTCGGGACGCCGCGCCGCCGATGAGGGCGATCACGACAAGGGTGGTGATGGCCTCGACAAGGGTGAAGGCGGGGCGAAGTGGGAGGTGCGAGGGCGAAAGTGGGAACGAAAAGGCCGAACGACAGCGCGGCCGAGCGATGGCTCGAACTGCCGACTTCCGACTTCCCACTTCGTACTTCCTCATGGCGTGTAGCTCGTGACGACGGTGGAGAGCTGGAGTGAGCGGGAGGTGGCCTGTCCGTCGGTGTAGGTCACAGTGACGGTGCAGGTCTTCCAGCCTGTTCCGGCGACGAACTTGGGGGCGGTCTCGACGATGGAGACGGAGCGGTTCATGCCGGTGAAGCCGGAGACGGGGGACTCAGCGGAGTAGTTGGCGTTGACGACGTAGGAATAGCCGCGCGAGGGAGAGTGGGCGTCGGCGATGATGTCCTCGAGCTTTTCGCCGGCGAGCCATCGGGCGCGAGACAGAAGGATGGGATCGGCGCGGCGGCGGATGGAATCTCGGATGGCCCAGAGCATGGTGGGCATGGCGAGGGACAGGATGACCAAGGCGCTGATGGCCTCGATGAGGGTGAATCCGCGGCGATGTTCGATGTTCGATGTGCGATGTACGATGGTGGAAGCCATGGGCTACTCCAGCATGTACTTCGGCCTGATAACCATCGGACTTAAGGCGACGCAGCCCATCACCAGGTGATCGTGAGGAGGCCGGACTCGGCGGCGATGCTGATGGTGATCGTGGATTGGCCGGTGGCGGAGACCGTGATGGTGGTGGCGGTGGTCAGGAGGGACCCGCCGCTGTTGATGGGGCGGCCCTGCCAGTCGAAGCCGAAGATCTGGGCGGAGGCGGAGGTGGAGCCGTTGAAGGCGAGGACGCCGACCTCGGAGAAGTTCACGCCGCTGGTGGTGGAACTGAGCACGGTCGCGATCTGGGCGTTGGTGGCCGGGTCGGTCATGGCGACCACGGAGCCGCTGACGGTCTCGTAGTAGTCCACGCGTTCGGTGTTGGTGTAGACATAGCACCACGTGGAGCGCCCGGTGGTGAGGGCGCGCTCGCGGGCGTAGTTGATGCCGACGGCGAGGGCCCGGGCGGCGGCCCGCTGCTCGTTCTGGCGGCTCTTGGTCATCGAGGCGATGGCCACGCCGCTGACGATGCCCAGCAGCACGATCACCACGATGATCTCGACAAGCGAGAAGCCGCGCCCGTGTGAGCGGGCGCGGCCTCGTGATGGACGATGGAGAGTGAGCATGTCGCTGCCGACATGGGTCGGCGAAATGATCGGGGGCGTGCCCCGGATTACCACAGGTTCTCGACAACGCCGGAGGTGTTGGAGTTGAGCCAGAAGCGGCCGGTGGCGGCGTCGTAGGCGTAGCCCTGCGCGCCGGCGGTGGGCGGCGTGGCGGCCCAGGTCGCGGCGACGATGGTGTTCGCGTTGTTGTACGGGTTGTTGGGCAGGGTTTCCTGCATCACCGTGCCGAGGGTCTGCATCTGGACCAGGGTGGGGTATGTGGCGGTGCCGGTGAGGGCGGAGTTCGCGTAGAAGTTGGCGATGGCCGAGCGAACGGCGCCGAGGGTGGCCTTGGCGGCGGAGGCCTTCGCGCTGGTGGTGTAGTCGATGTACTTGGGAATCGCGACGCCGGAGAGGATCGCGAGGACCACGATGATCACGATGAGCTCGACGAGGGTGAAGGCGCGGTTCTTGCGGATGGCGGGGGCGAACATGTCTGATTCTCCTAGAGGTTCGGGCGTGGCGGGAACTTCCCGTCCAACGACTCGAAATGAACGATCGGCGGGGCGTGAGGGCGACTTCAGTGGGATTGAAGAAAAATACAGACGAATCGGTGGACTGTTCTGCAAGGCCATCGCCGGGGCCGATCGGGCGGGCCCGGCCGGAGGGTTGGATGGGACCGATATTCGCGCGGCTCTACCAGAGGTTCTCGACAACACCGGAGGTGTTGGAGTTGAGCCAGAAGCGGCCGGTGGCGGCGTCGTAGGCGTATCCCTGCGTGCCGGCGGTGGGCGGCGTGGCGGCCCAGGTCGCGGCGACGATGGTGTTGTCGTTGTTGTAGGGGTTGCTCGGCAGGGCTTCCTGCATCACCGTGCCGAGGGTCTGCATCTGGACCAGGGTGGGGTATGTGGCGGTGCCGGTGAGGGCGGAGTTCGCGTAGAAGTTGGCAATGGCCGAGCGAACGGCGCCGAGGGTGGCCTTGGCGGCGGAGGCCTTCGCGCTGGTGGTGTAGTCGATGTACTTGGGAATCGCGACGCCGGAGAGGATCGCGAGGACCACGATGATCACGATGAGCTCGACGAGGGTGAAGGCGCGGTTCTTGCGGATGGCGGGGGCGAACATGTCTGAATCTCCTGACGGTTCGGGGTCGGGAAGCGTGCCCGCAGAGGGCGCGTGTGGATCAATCGGCGGGCGGAGGGGATGAATCCAAGGGAAACCACGAAGCTGGGTGGTTATCCGACGAGCTTGGCCATGTCCCACATGGGCAGGAAAATGGCCAGAGCAATGACCAGCACGACGCCCGCGATGGAGACGATGAGGATGGGCTCGATGAAGGTCGAGAGGTTCTTGGTGAGGTGCGAGGTTTCGCGGTCGTAGTGGCGGGAGACGACGCCGCACATGCGGGGGATTTCGGCGGACTGCTCGCCTGCGGTGAGCATGCGCTTGGTGAAGGGCGTGAGGTAGTTGCAGACGCCGAGCACCTCCATGAGGCGGCCGCCGGAGCGGACCTGGGCGATCATGCGTGTGACGTCCTTGGTGAGCAGTGGGCGGCCCGCGGCCTTGCCGGCGAGGTCGAGACTCTCGATGAGGCCGAGGCCGGATTGGAGGCTCAGGGCGAAGATCTGCGAGAAGCGGGAGATGGTGGACCCGATGAGGATGTTCTTGAGGTAGGGGATGCGGTGGCAGAGACGATCAATGGCGGCGCGGCCGTCGGGACGGAGCCAGGCGAGGCGCACGCCGACGATGACCAGACCGATGCCGAGCAGGTAGAGATACCAGTAGTTCTGGATGGAGACGCCAAAGGCCATGAGCAGCTCGGTGAAGAGCGGGAGTTTGAGGCTCTTGGACTGGAACATCTTGGCGAACTTCGGAACGACGAAGCCGCAGAGGAAGAGGACGGCGAGCGCGAGGACGGAGACGACGCAGATGGGGTACATCAGCGCGCCGCGGACCATGCGCGTCTGCTCCTGGCCCTTCTCGAGCATCTCGGAAAGGTGCTCAAGGACCTTGGCAAGATGGCCGGACTTTTCGGCGGCGCGGATGGTCTCGACGTAGACCTCGCCGAGGGCCTCCTTGTGGGCCTCCATGGCCACGGCGAGCTGCTCGCCGGCCTGGATGCGCTTGGCGAGGTCCATCACGAGGGCCTTGAGGCGCGGGTCAGTCTCCTGCTGGGCGATGTTGACCAGGCCCTCGGAGATCGGGATGCGGGCGGAGACGAGGACGCCGAGCTGATAGGTGAAGTTCGAGAGGTCCTTGGTGCGGATGCGCGCGGAGCGCAGGCGGACGCCGAACTTGTTTCCGGCGGGCTTGATCGAGAGGGGCGTGAGGCCGAGCCCGGCGACCTTGCGGAAGGCCTCTCCCTTGTTGGCGGCGGTGGCCTGGCCGCGGCGCTTGACGCCGGTCTTGTCCAGAGCGATGTACTCGAAGGTGACGGCGCTCATGCGGCCACCTTGAGCGTTGCGGCGGTGTTGGCCGCGGCCTGCTGGGCGTCCTCGGTGGCCTGGATGGCGACCACGCGAGAGACTTCTTCGAGGGTGGTGAGGCCGAGGCGGGCCTTCTGAAGGCCGTCGTGCCACATTTCCTTCATGCCGTCGTCGATAGCGGCGCGCCGGATGTCCACGGCGGGGGCGAGCTTCTCGACGAGGCGGCGGACGCTCGGGGTGAGGCGGAGGACCTCGTACATGCCCACGCGCCCGCGCGAGCCCTGGTTGGCGCACCGGGCGCAGCCGGCGCCGCGGACGAAGCGGCCGTCCTCGGGGCGGAGGCCGAACTTGTCGAGGAGAACTTTGTCGGGGGTGTGGGGCTGGGCGCAATCGGGGCAAACGCGCTTGACCAGGCGCTGGGCCAGGACGCACAGCAGCGCGGCGTTGGTGGCGAAGGGGGGCACGCCGAGGTCGCGGAGGCGCGGGATGGCGCCGGCCGCGTCGTTGGTGTGCAGCGAGGAGAGCACGAGGTGGCCGGTGAGGGCGGCCTGCACGGAGATGCGGGCGGTCTCCTCGTCGCGAACTTCGCCGACGAAGACGACGTCGGGGTCCTGGCGGAGGATGGAGCGGAGGGCTCCGGCGAAGGTCATGCCGATCTCGGTGTTCACCTGCACCTGACGCATCAGGGGCATGCGGATTTCCACCGGGTCCTCGATGGTCATGATGTTGCGGTCGGGCGTGTTGAGGCGCTTGAGGGCAGTGTAGAGCGTGGTCGTTTTGCCCGAGCCGGTGGGGCCGGTGACGAGGATCATGCCGTAGGGCGACTCGATGACGTCCTCGAAGTAGGCGGTGTGCTCGGGGGGGAAGCCGAGCTCGGCGAAGCCGCGGATTCCGGCCGCGCTGGCGAGGAGGCGCATGACGACGTTCTCGCCGCAGACGGTGGGGATGAGCGAGAGGCGGACGTCGACGGTGCGGCCGTTGTGGACGTAGCGGAACTTGCCGTCCTGCGGGCGGCGCGTCTGGGTCAGGTCGAGGTCGGCCATGACCTTGAGGCGCTGCACAAGGCCCGAGTGCATGTCGATGGCGGGGCCCTTGAAGACCTGGAGGGAGCCGTCGACGCGGTAGCGGAGGTGGAGGTCGCGCTCGTCGGGCCCGATGTGGATGTCGCTGGCGCCGAGGTCGATGCCCTGGGCGAGGATCTGGTTGACGGCGGCGACGACCGGCTCCTTGCCGGTGGTGAGGGCCTCGTCGCTGGCGGCGGCCTGCTCAGCCGCGCGCTGGGCGTTGTCCTGGCGGGGGCCCGCGGTGAGGGCGTAGGCCCGCTCGATGAGGTTCTGGAGGGCGCCGGCCTCGACGAGGACGGGCTCGACGTCGACCTTGAGGAGCGAGCGAAGGAGATCGACGGCCTTCAGGTCGAGCGGGTTGGACATGCCGACGGTGGCGATGTCACCCACGACGAAGAGGGGGAACGCGTGGAGGGCCTCGGCGGTGGCGCGGGGGAGGAGCTTGGTGTTGGCGAAGTTGACGTCGAAGTGCGCGGGATCGACGAAGGGATACTCGGCGACCTGGGCGCGGACGAGGGCGATGGTGCGGGCGTCAACGATCTTGAGATCGCTGAGGGCCTCCGAGGGCGTGCGATCGCTCTGGGCCGCGTGCTTGCGGGCCTGGTCGATCGCCTCCTTGGAGGCGATGCCCTCTTCCATGAGGGCGGCGAGAACAAAGTCGTCGTGGCCGATCACTCAGGCCCCTCCTTTGCCCGCGGCGGGTGTGGGCGGAAGGGCCACGGGCGGCGTCGAGGACGCGGGCTTGGCGGCGAAGGGAGTGGTTGGGGCAGGCGATGGCGCGGCCCGACGGGCCATGTCGAGCAGGATGCCGACGGAGGCCTCGTGCTCCGGGCCCTTGGACACGAAGGAGACGCCGAGGTAGTAGGTCGGGGTGCGGTCGAGCATGGAGACGCGCTGGACGCGGACGACCATCTCGGGGCCGGGGCCCTCGTAGGCGTCGGCTGGCTTGACGCGGACCTTGATGCGGCAGCCGCGCGGGAAGAAGACGGAGGATTCGATGCCCAGTCCGCCGCGGGAGCAGTCGGTGACGAAGGCGTCGAGCGAGCCGGAGCCGTCGCCGACGGTGCGCGCGAGAATGACCTGCTCGGCGACTTCCGCGGCGACGCGGAGCTGCGAGGCGAGTCGGCAATGGAACCGCTCGTGCTGGCGAACAACAAGCTGTTCGGCGTTGTTGGGCATTCTGGGCTTTCGAGACAGGAATGGACCAAGCGGCTATCGGCGCTCCCGGATGCCGGATTCAGGGAGGGTCGAGAACAGGGGGTGATCGGTGTGGATAACAGGCGCGGACGTTGCGCGGCCCCGGGCGGGGTGGGGAGGATGGTCGCTGGATGTGGGGGGGGCGGGGAAGGAGCGCCGAGCGCCGCGTCAGACGTCGCAGAGTTGAACGGCCTGCTTGAGGCTTGTCAACGCGTCTCGCGTGGGGATGAACTCCTGGGCGAGATAGCCGGTAAACCCTTTGCTCATGATCGCCTCGCAGATGGCGCGGTAGTTGAGTTCCTGCGTTTCGTCGAGCTCGTGGCGGCCGGGGACGCCCGCGGTGTGGAAGTGGGCGATGGAGTCGAGGTTCTTGGTAACGGTGCGGATGACGTCACCCTCCATGATCTGCATGTGGTAGATGTCATAGAGGAGCTTGAAGCGGGGTGAGCCGACCTTCTGGACCAGCTCGAGGCCCCAGGGAGTGCGGTCGCACATGTAGTCGCCGTGGTCGACCTTGGAGTTGAGGAGCTCCATGATGATGGTGACGCCGTGCTTTTCGGCCGCGGGAGTGATGCGTTTGAGGCCGGCCGCGCAGTTGTCGAGGCCTTCTTTCTTGCTCATGCCCTTGCGGTTGCCGGAGAAGACGATGATCTGCGGGATGTTCGCGGCCTTGGCGAGGGGGAGCATGCGCTCGAGCTCGGAGATGAACCGGTCGTGGTGTTCGAGGCGGTTGAAGCCGTCGGGGATGGAAGTTGGGCCCATGCCGATGGCGCAGGTGAGGCCGTGCTTGGCCGGGATATCCCACTCCTTTTCGGTGAGGAGCTCGACCGATCGAAGGCCCATGGCGGAGGCTGCGACGCAGAGGTCGTCGAGGCCGATCTTGGGGAAGCACCAGCGGCAGACCGATTGCTTGAGGCGGCCCTTGAGGGGCTGATCGGGCGCGGCCGGAGTGCTGGAAGGGGATTGTGCGCGGGCAATGCGATGTGAAACCGCGGTGGCGGTGGCGAGGGTGGCGGTGGCCGTGAGAAAGGTTCGTCGGTTCATGGGAATGGCGGCCTTGCGCACGAATCAGGCGAGTGGGGTCTTGCCGGGGACGGCGACCTCTGGCGTTGGGAAAGGGCCTAGGGCGAGCGTGGGGGGGAGGAGATTGAGCGTGGAGCTCAGCGCATCGGACCAGGTGAGGGCCTTGCCGGTGTACGCGCTCATGCGGCCCATGATGGCCATGAGCGTGGAGTGGGCGATGCGCTCGCCGTGGTTGAGGTAGGGGCCCGAGCCGGTGATGCTGGCGACGAGGTCCTTGTGTTCCTGCTCGTAGGGGTTGGTCTGCTCGCCCTTCCATTTCCAGGGGTTCTTGCCGTAGATCTCGGCGGTTCCGAATTGGGCGAGGCGGGCGTAGCCGTCGGTGCCGTGGATCATCTCTTCGCAGCGCGAGGCGCAGCCGTCGATCTGGCGGCAGTAGGACGTGACGCGGCGGCCGCCCTCGTACTCGAACTCACAGGCGAAGTGGTCGAAGACGTGGCCGTATTCGGGGCTGGTGCGGACCTGGCGGCCGCCCATGGCGATGACGCGCTTGGGCGGGCCGCCCATGAACCAGTGGGCGATGTCGAGGTTGTGGACGTGCTGCTCGGTGATGTGGTCGCCGGAGAGCCAGGCGAAGTAGAGCCAGTTGCGAAGCTGCCACTCCATGTCGGACCAGGAGGGCTGGCGCTTGTTCATCCAGAGGCTGCCCTGATTCCAGTAGACGGCGGCGGAGTGGACTGTGCCGATCGCGCCCTCCTGGATGCGCTGGTAGGCCTCGTTGTAGGCGATCTCGTGGCGGCGCTGGGTGCCGGCGACGACGGAGAGGTTCTTCTCCCTGGCCCTGGCGGCCGCGGCGATGACGGTGCGGACGCCGGAGGGGTCCACGGCGACGGGCTTTTCCATGAAGACGTGCTTGCCGGCGTCGATGGCGGCGGCGAAGTGCTGGGCGCGAAAGCCCGGGGGCGTGGCGAGGATCGCGATGTCGATGCCCGAGGCAAGGACGTGCTGGTACGCGTCGAAGCCGGTAAAGGTGCGGTCGGTGGGGACAAGGGCGCGTTGGGCGAGGCCGTCCTCGAGCTTGGCGAGGGCGGCGCGGGAGCCCTCGAGGCGATCGGGGAAGACGTCGCCCATGGCGTAGAGCTCGATGTTGGGTGAGGCCTTGAGCATGTCGCTGGCCGCGCCGGTGCCGCGGCCGCCGCAGCCGATGAGGCCGACCTTGAGGCGGGTTGAGGCGGTTCGGGTGTAGGCGCTGGAGAGGACGGCGGTGGAGACGGGGTGTGCGCAGCCGGCGGCGGCGAGCGCGGCGGCGGTGAGGGCGGTGGAGGTTGTGAACTCGCGGCGTGAGAAGTGTGGCATGGGTGGGGCTCGGCGCGGGTGGGTGGGACGGAGCAGGGGAGCAGGAGTTATTACAAGGCGAAGAGTTTGTCCATGATTTTGGAGACTTCCTTGAGGCGGTTGAGATCGCCGCCGCGAACTTCGGCGGTGGCCCAGTTGCCGCCGGGCGCGGTGGAGTAGCCGACGGTGTCGAGGGCCTTCATGACGGCGGGCCAGTCGGCGTCGCCCTCGCCGAGTTCGATATCGAAGCCCTTCCAGAGGCCTTCCTTGTCGCGCTTGGCGCGGCTGAAGTCCTTGATGTGGAGCTTGGTGATGCGAGGGCCGAGGGTGGAGATCCACTGTTCGGGCCAGCCGAAGTTGATCATGTTGCCGATGTCGAGGTGCCAGCCGACGATGTCGCTGCGGAAGTCGTCGACGTACTTCGCGGCTTCAAGGGGAGACATGATGAAGTTGTTCCAGACATTCTCCATCGCGATCTTGACGTTTTTCTCCTTCGCGAGCGGGAGGACTTTCCGGATCTCCTCTTGTGTGAGGCGCCAGGCATCGGCGTAGGAGTGTTCCTTGTTGACGACGGCCGGGACGAGGAGGATGCTGATCGCGCCGAGGGTGTGGGCGTCTTCGATGGCGGTGCGGAGGGCGTCGAGGGCCTGGGCGCGGACTTCGGGCTGGGGGCTGTTGAGGTAGAGCCGCCAGTGGGCGGAGTCGCACAGGCCGTGGACCTTCATGCCGGTCTTGTCCATGGCGGCGCGGATCTCGTCCATGGGCGTCTTGGTGGGGCTGTCGAGCTCGGCGCCCTCGAAGCCGGCGTCGCGGAGCATGGAGAGCTTGTCGTGGACGGTGGGGGCGTCGACGTGGCCGAAGAAGGCTTTGCGGAGCGTGCGCTTGGCGGGTGTTGGCGGCGCAGAAGGAGTGTCTTTGGAAGTTGTGGGCTGGGTGAAGTGGGCGAGGGCTGGCGATGCGAGTGCTGCTCCCGCGGCGACGGTTGCAGAGGTGGTGAGAAAGTTGCGGCGGCTAAAGGGAATGTTGTTCATGGAAGGGGTTCCTTCCTTCGCTTGCACGAAAGGCTCGTAGGGGATCAGACGAACTTGGTCTTGCCGGGAACGGGAATCGGGGCGAACGGGAGTTCGGAGGTAAAGTTGAGCCCGGGCGGGAGGATGGACTCGTTTGAGGCCATCGCCTTTTCCCACGTGATGGTCTGGCCGGTGTACGCGGCTTGCCGGGCCATGATGGCGAGCATGGTGGCATTCGCGCCGCGCTCGCCATCGTTGATGGGGGTGCCGGCGCGAAGTGAAGCGAAGAGGGCGTTGTGCTCGGACTGGTACATGTCCGGAATCTCGCCGGTGTGCTTCCACAGGTCCTTGCCGGCGCGGTCCTTGAGGCGGTAGATCGGACGCCAGCCCTCGACGATGGCGGAGCCGGTGGTGCCCTGGATGTAGTCGGAGTTGTCGTGGGGGCAGGCGTCGATCTGGCGGCAGGAGTGGAAGGCGCGGACGCCGTTTGCGTACTCGTAGGTCGCGAAGAAGTGGTCGAAGACGTTGCCGCTCTCGGGGCCGGTGCGGGCGGCGCGGCCGCCGAGGCACTCGCACTTCACGGGGAGCTTGTCGCCCATGGCCCAACTGCCGCGGTCGATGGAGTGGATGGCCTGCTCGACGATGTGATCGCCCGAGAGCCAGTTGAAGTGCCACCAGTTGCGGAGCTGGAACTCGAGGTCGCTCCAGCCGGGCTGGCGCGGGCGGCGGGAGAGGGTGCCGGTGTGGTAGGTGGTGTGGACGGAGACGATCTCGCCGATGGCGCCGGAGTTGATCTTCTCGAAGGAGGCCTTCATTCCGGCGTTGTGTCGCCAGCAGAGGCCGACCATGAGGGCGAGGTTCTTCTGCTTGGCCTTCGCGGCGGACTCGTAGACGCTGCGGAGTCCGGGGCTGTCGACGGCGAGGGGCTTTTCGGCGAAGACGTGCTTGCCGGCGTCGATGGAGGCGCGGAGGTGCTCGGGGCGGAAGCCGGGATAGCCGGTGAGGATGACCATGTCGACGTCGCTGGCGATGACCTTCTGGTAGGCATCGAGGCCGATGAACGTGGAATCGGGCGTCACGCGGACCTTGGTCGCGGCGGATTCCTTGAGCTCTTCGCGGATGTTGGCGAGGCCGGAATCGGCGCGGTCCTTGAAGATGTCACCGACGGAGACAAGGACGGAGCCGGGATCGGCGCGGAGAGCCTCGATGGCCGCGCCGGTGCCGCGCCCGCCCGCGCCGATGAGTCCGATGCGGATCTGGTCGGAGCCGGAGGTGAAGGCGGCGGCTTGCATGGTTGCGGCGGGAGCGGGCGAGGTGCGAGCGCACGCGCCGAGAACGGGCACGGAGATGGCGGCGGCGGCGGAGGCCTTGACGAAGTCGCGGCGGGTGAGGTCGGACATTTGGGGGCTCCGGAAGACGGGTTCACCACAGAGACACAGAGGGCACTGAGCAGGGCAGCAGAGCATTGAGACCAGATGCGAAGGAGGGGTGGCGATTACTTGACGCCAGCTGCGGCGGGCTTGGGGCCTTGGGCGGGTGGCTTGATATTGACGGGGTCGGGGGAATCGCAGACGATGCGGAAGCCGATGTGCGTGGCGTTGGCGAGCCACCACTTGCTCTTGGGGACCTGCGGGTCGCTGGCATTCCAGGCGGGTTTGTTGGGGCTGCGCGTGGTGGGGCGGATGTCGTCGGCGGAATCGAGGTAGCTGCCGCCGCGCACTGCGCCGGCGCCATCGGGCGCATCGCACCACTCGGCAACGTTGCCGAGCATGTCGTGGAGGCCCCAGGCGTTCGGGAGTTTTTTCGCGACTGGATGCGTGGTGTCGGCGGAGTTGGATTCGCACCAGGCGTAGTCGGGAAGCTTGGCCGCGTCGTCAAAGGGGAGCGGGCCCTTCGCCCCGGCGAGGCAAGCGTGTTCCCACTCGGCCTCGGTCGGGAGGCGATAGTGGCGACCGGATTTGGCGGAAAGCCAGGCGCAGAAAGTGGCCGCGCTGTGGTGCGACATGCCGATGGCGGCGAAGCCCTCGTGCCCGAATCCGCGGTCGGGCGGGATGTAGGGCTTGGTGGGGCGCGTGATGGCGTCGGCGGGGGGGGCGGCGGATGTCGCTGGCGTGCTCTTCGACTCCGGCTCGTCGAGGCGGTAGATGAAGACGTCAAAGGCCTCCCACGTGATCTCGGTTTTGGAGAGGTAGAAAGGCTTGATGTTCTTCGTGGCGTCGCCGGGGATGGGGAGCATGTCAAAGGCGAAGGCCGCGGCGGGGATGTCCTGCTTAAAGGGCCCCGGGTCGGCGGCCTTTGCGTCCGGGGGCTTTGGAGTGGAGGCGGTGGGGGTGGCGGGTGGCGGTTCGTGCGTCTGGGCCTCGGCGCACGGGATGCCGCCCAAAGCAGCGACGATCTGCGGCACAGCCAGGAGGGCGATTCGGGTACAGTTCATGCGTGCATCCGGGGACGCGGGACTGGGGTCGGTTTTCAGAGTACCTGAGAATGGTCGGCGTCGCAATCCGAATCGCGCTGGTGCTGGTGGTGGTGGCCTTTTCGGGGTGCGCGGCGGCCGCGCCGGAGCGGCGGTTCGAGTTTGCCAGGGTCTGCATGGGGGTGCGGACGACCGTGACGCTGTACGCGAGGGATCGGGAAATCGCGGAGAACGCGGGTGCGGCGGCGTTTGCGAGGATCGGGGAGCTCGACGATGCGATGAGCGACTACCGGGCGGGAAGCGAGTTGATGCGGCTGTGTGCGCGGGCGGGGGAATGGGTGTGGGTGAGTGAAGACCTTTTCAGGGTTCTAGAGGAAGCGCGGCGGGTGTCGGCGGCGAGCGATGGGGCGTTTGATGCGACGATGGGACCGGCGGTGGGGCTGTGGAGGCGAGCGAAGAAGGACGGACGGCTGCCGACGGCGGAGGAGATCGACGCCGCGCGCGGGGTGATGGGATGGGGCTTGGTGGAGTTTGAGCAGAAGGGACGCCTGGTCGCGCTGCGGCGTGCGGGGATGAGGCTGGACCTTGGAGGGATCGCGAAGGGATACGCGGCGCAGCGGGCGGTGGACGTGCTGAAGCGCGCGGGGTGTCCGCGGTGTCTGGTGGCGATGTCGGGGGACATCGTGGCGGGAGATGCGCCGCCGGGTGAGAAAGGGTGGCGCGTCGCGGTGGTGATGGAGCGGAGCGGGCGGCCGATCGGGAAGATCCTGCTGGAGAACGCGGCGGTCTCGACGTCGGGGGATACGGAGCAGTTCGTGGAGATCGGGGGCGTGCGGTACTCGCACATCATCGACCCAGCGACGCTCCTGGGGATGACGGCGCGGCGGTGCGCGGTGGTGGTATCCACCCGCGGAGAGTGGGCGGATGCGCTGGCGACGGCGCTGTGCGTGATGGGGCCCGAGAGAGCGGATGGGTTGATCGACACATTCCCGGGGACCGGGTGGGTGGTCGACGAGGGCGGCGGTGAACGCACCGACGTCACCGACAACTCGCGGGGCGTGATTCGCTGGACGGATTGAGCAGACGATCAACCCTGCGAGGCGGGGCGATCTCGGAAGAGGGCGATGAAGAGGAGCATGACCGCGGCGGCGAACGCGGCGGGGATGAGCCAGAAGTTGGTCCAGTTGAGCACGCCGGCGGTGGTGCACTCGGACTGGAGCCTGCCGAAGGCCTGGGCGCCGATGAGCATGCCGAGGCCCTGGGTGAGCAGGACGAGGAAGCCCTGGGCCTGGCTGCGGATGGCAGGATTGGCGGCGCGGTCGACGTAGATCATGCCGGTGACGAAGAAGAAGTCGTAGCAGATTCCGTGGAGGAGGATGCCGCCGAGGACCATCCACGCCGTCTTGCCGTCCCATGCGGCCGAGAAGAGGCCGTAGCGGGCGACCCACGCGAGCATGCCGACGGCGAGCATCCACTTCACGCCGAGCCGTGCGAAGCAGAGGGGCATGACAAGCATGAAGAAAATCTCGGAGACCTGGCCGAACGACATCGCCGCGACGGCGGAGCCGGCGACCTTGACGCCGCACGCGTCGACGAAGGTGCGGGCAAAGGCGTAGTAGCCCGCGAGCGGGATGCACAGGAGGAAGGAGCAGAGGGCGAAGACGGCGTAGCTGCGGTTCTTCAGGAGCGCGATGGAGTCGAGGCCGAGGATCTCGCGGATGCTCGCCTGCTTGCCCGCGGCGGGTGCGGGTGTGTGCGGGAGAATGAACGAGAACAGGCCGAGCGCGACGCCGACGCCGCCGGCGAGGTAGAACTGCTGGGCGGACTGGTCCTTGTCGGCGAGGAGCGCGACGGCCCAGTTTCCGGCGATCCAGCCGATGGTTCCCCAGACGCGGACGAGGGGGAACTGCTTCTCGCGGTTGGTGAGATTGTGGAACGCGAGGCTGGAGGTGAGGCCGAGGGTGGGCATGTAGCAGAGCATGTGGCCGAGGAGGACGAGGATGAAGGGGTGGGCGAAGGCGGAGCCGGAGGTCTTGGCGTCGTAGGCGGAGGCGACGGAGGGGGCGAGACAGAGCAGTGCGCCGCCGATGAGATGCATGACGGCGAGGACGCGCTCGGTGGAGAAGAAGCGATCGGCGATCAGGCCGAGGAAGAAGGGCGAGATGATCGCGGCGATGGGGCCGACGGAGTAGGCCGCGGGGATGAGGCCGCCCATGCCCTTGAGGTTCATGAACCCGGTCATAGAGACGTACCACGCTCCCCAAACGAAGAACTGGAGGAACATCATGACCGAGAGGGGGAAAACGGTGTTGCGCTGCGGGAGGGCGTTCATGGTGGGTTCCATGGGTAGGGGGCTCGGGCCCTGTACCTTACCAAGTTCTGCGGGTCTTGCGCGGCCGCGTGGCGGAGCCCAGAGCGGCTCCACCACGGCACCCGAGGAGAACCCCTGTGCGTTACGGTGATTTACGCGGCCACCAGAGGTCGGCGAGGATGAGGAGGGTGATGAGGGCGGTGGAGATGCTGAAGGCTGCGCCGCCGAGGAGGATGCCGTAGATGGCGGCCTCTGAGGACCGGGCGAGCCACCAGCAAGCGATGTCGGCGAAGAGGCCGAGGCCGTTGAGGGCGATGAGCAGGGAGGCGAGTGGGCGGGGGACTCGGGTGAACCAAAGAAGGGCGCACAGTGCGATGCCGAGCGTGGCCAGCGAGAGAGCGTGGGCGTGGGTGGACATCGCGATGATGTTCACAGGCGCGGCGTTGACGCGTTTCGGATGGGCGAGCTTGGTGATGGCCTCGAGCGAGTCGAGGCGGATGGAGGCGCCGATGGGATTGGAGGACTTGGGGGAGTGGCAGGTGACGCAGCTTGCGGCGATGATCTCGTTCGGGCTGGCCGGGCCGAGATCGATGCTGTCGTAGTCCTCGGCGATGCGGCCGGAGCGGAGCCATTTGAGGAGGGTGTCGCGCTGGTCTGGTTTCAGGGCGTCGGGATGGCCGCGCTCGAGGGAAGTGAGAAGGGGGGCGGGGCGATCGAGGCCGCGGTAGGCGGCGCGAATGTCGTCGGTGGAGAGTTCGGGAGACTCGTCGCGGTTGCGGTCGTGGAAGTAGAGGTGCGCGAGGGACGCGGCGAGCCCGATGAGGACGGTAAGGAGGAGGGCCGAGAGGCCTGTGCGTGCGAGGAATGGGAGGGAGCGGAGGGTCATGGGGAAAGTGCAAAGTGCAAAGTACAAACTGCAAATCAGAACTTAAGGAGCGCGGGGTCGATGGGGAGCAGTTGGTTTTGGGCTACAGCTTGATTGGCGATGATGCTGATAATGGTGCTGCGTGCGCCGGCGGCGGCGTCGCAGGCCGGGGGCTTGCTCTCGGCGATGGCGGTGAGGAAATCGCTGAGCGAGTACCAGAGCGACTTGTTGGGGAGGCCGACGCCGTCCTTGAGTTTGTTCTGTTCGGCGAGCTTGGTGGCGTCGGCGATGAGGGTGATGCCCTCATCGTTGAAGAACTGCTGGCGGTTCGCGTAGACCTCCCAGCCTTGGGTGGGGGCGTCGGCCTCCTTGAACATCCAGCCGTGGGTCCAGGCGAGTTTGACGGCGGCGTTTGTGCCGCGCAGGACTTCGAAGCGGCCGCCATAGGAGTTGCCGAGGCGCGCGTTCCAGGTGGACCGCGAGCCGTCCTCGAAGCCGAATGAGCACATGGCGGAGTCGGGCACGGCGCGGCCGTCGTCGAAGGCGCGGATCGAACCCGCGCCAAAGACGGAGGTGGGGTGCTTGCCGAGGTACCAGTGGACGACGTCGAACTGCTGCGAGCCGATCTCACCGGCGAGGCCGGTGGAGAGGTCCGGATCGAGACGCCAGTTCTCGGCCTTCTCGCGTTCCGGACCCGAGCCGCCGGGGGCGGGAAAGCGCCAGGACTCTTTGCGATAGGACTGCGACTCGGCGGAGACGAAGTCGCGCACGGCGTCGGTCTTGAAAAACGTGCGGGCAAGACGGTAGATGGGGTTGGAGCGTCCCTCGAAGCCGACGGCGAAGACCTGCTTGGGCTTGGCGATGGCCGCGGCGGCGAGGGCGCGGCAGTCTTCCACGGTGTGGGCGAGCGGGGCCTCGCAATACACGTGCTTACCGGCCGCGAGGCAGTCGAGAGCGATGGCCTTGTGGGTGTGGGTGGGGGTGGCGATGATGACGGCAGAGAGTGCGGAAGACTTCTCGAGCATCCCTTTGTGTGAGTCGAAGGCTTCCGACCCGGGGGCACGTTTGGAGCCTGCGTCGCGGCGGGAAGCGTCGAGGTCGCACACCCCGATGACCTTGACGTTCTCGATCTTGGCGAGCTCGGCGAGAATGAGCCGGCCCTGCCGGCCGGCGCCGATGAGGCCGACGTTGAGCGGCGCAGCGAAGCGGGGCGCGGCGAAGGAGAGATGCGGGCGAATGGCGACGGCGGTGAGCGCGCCGGCGGATTGGAGGACGAAGTCGCGGCGAGTTGGGTGGGAGAAGGTCATGGGGCGATGAGAGTGGGGGAGCGCGGGGTTGAGGACGACCAGCCGTGGGTGTGGGTGTGGATGTGGGAGACCAAGTGCGAGGGAAGCGAGTCGGGGCGGTGGCCGAGGACGATGAGGGCGGTGGACCAGGCGTCGGCGAGGGTGGCGGCGCTGGGGGAGGGGGGGGCGATGACGGCGGCGGTGTCGGCCTGGGACGCGGGTTGGTTGGTGAGCGGGTTGAGGATGTGGGCGCGGTGACGCGTGGAGGAGACGCTGAGGGTCTGATTGTGGAGGGTCAGGTTGAGAGGTGTGCCCGAGCAGGCGAGTTGAATGGGCCAGCCTTTGGCGGTCTTCGCATTGGGCGAGGAGCCCAACGCGAAGACCGAAGAGGTGCCGCCGTGAAGGAGTGCGTTCTCGATGCCGCAGTCTTGCAGGATGGCCGCGGCTCGGTCGAGGGCGAAGCCCTTGCCTACCGCCCCGAGATCGAGCGAGCGGTCGGGGGCGAAGCGGGGGTCGAACGCTCCGCCCGTCTGTTCGCGGAGCTGATCGCAGAGATCAAGCAGCTCGACGAGTTCCGGATCGATGCGGGCCGCGGGGTTGCGGTTGAGGCGGGCGATGTCCGAATCGGGCTCGAAGCGGGAGAGGCGGGCGTGCCAGTGCTGGATTTCGCGGAGGGCTTCCTCGCCCGCGGCGCGCAGGTGCGTTGGGTCTTCGCCCACGAGGACCAACTCGAAGCGCGTGCCCATCGCGTGGGCGGCGAGCAGCACCGTGCGCATCAGGCCTTGGCCGCGGCGAGCGACTTGGGATCGAAGGAGAACGCCCCGCCCTCCCACATGGAGCGGGTGGCGAGGTCGACGACGACCATGACCTTCAGGCCGTGCTCGACGCTGCTCATGGGCTTCTCGCGGGTGCGGATGCTGTTGAGCCAGCCCACGCGGTGGGCGTCCTGATCGTCGCCGATGTTGGGGCACTGGACCGTCTTCTGCTCGACCTCCTCTGAGAACTGCTGCTCGGGTCGGACGACGCAGTGGGCTCCGCCGAGATAGATGTTGCCCTTGTGGCCGCGGATGAGCGTCTCGAGGCCGGTCTGGTTGCAGGTGGAGCCGACAACGACCATCTGGTGGCCGGTCTCGAACTGCACGGCGATGTTGATGTTGTCGTGGTTCTCCATGTCCTTGTCGACGAGGTGGGCCCCGGTGGCGACGACGCGCGTGGGCCAGCCCTGATCGATCGCGAGCATGAGCGGCGTGATGACGTGGACGAGAAGGTCGCCGATGATGCCGGTGGAGGTCTTGCGGTACCGGCGCCACTGCGAGTAGAGCTTGGGGTCGAAGGGCATCTTGCCCAGGGGGGCGCACCAGGTGTCCCAGTCGATGTCCTCGCCGTTCTTCCAGTTCTTGTCAAAGCCGTAGTGCCACTCGCCGTCCTTGGAGTTGCGGCAGTAGGACGTCTGGCTGAACGTGGGCACGCCGATGTAGCCGGATTGGATCAGCTTGCGGGCCTCGTGATAGTTCGGCAGGCGCGACTTCTGCGCGCCGACCTGCACGATGACGTCCGGGTTGGCTTGGGCGACGCGGTACATGTCCATGGCCATCTCGAGATTGAGGGTCATGGGCTTCTCGACGTACACATCTTTTCCGGCGAGGATGGCCTCGATGGCGTTGGCCGAGTGCCAGTGCTCGGGCGTGGCGATGACGACGCCGTGGATGTCTTCGCGGGCGAGGAGCTCGGCGGACTTGCGGTATGTGTCGACCTTCACGCCGGGCTGCCACTTCTCGATCTTGGCCTTGCCCTGCTCGAGGTACTTGTTGTTGAGATCGCAGACGGCGACAACCTCGACGTTTTCTCGCTTCTTCTTGTTGATGTTGATGAGGGCCTCGCAGTGGCCCAAGCCCATGGCGCACGCGCCGGGAGAGCCGCCGATGCCGATCACGCCGATGCGAAGGGTGTCGCCCTCCTTCAGGGCCGGGCGTGCCTTGGCCTTGCCGACGGGCTGGAGCGCCCGGGGTGCCGGGAATGGGGCGGCCTTGGCCGAAGCTGCCGCGAGGGCGGACAGGGCCATCGCGCCCGCGGCGGTGGCGGCCGCGCTGGCGAGGAAGGTGCGGCGAGATTCGGAGAACTCGTGTCCGTGGCCGGGGTTCGACGAGGGGGCGTGGTCGTGGCTCATGGGAATCTCCGAGAAGGCGGGATGGTCGATGTGTTCACGATACTTCAGGGAGAGAGCGTTCGCAAGCGCGTAGTGTTGGAAGGGGAAAAACCGGCACGGCCAGCGGGGGGAACCCAGTGAGACTCATCTCATGCCACGACCTGTCACGCTGTTCACGGGCCAATGGGCGGACCTGCCGCTGGAGACGCTGGCGGCGATGGCCGGCCGCGAAGGCTGGGGGTATGACGGGCTGGAACTGGCGTGCTGGGGGGACCACTTCGATGTGCAGCGGGCCCTCAGCGAGCCGGGATATTGCCAAGGGCGGCATGACCTGCTGGCGAAGCACGGGCTGAAGGTGTGGGCGATCAGCAATCATCTGGTGGGGCAGGCGGTGTGCGATCTCATCGATGCGCGGCACAAGTCGATTCTGCCTGCCCGGGTATGGGGGGACGGGGCGTGCGAGGGTGTGAGCGGCCGCGCGGCCAAGGAGATGATGGATACCGCGCGAGCGGCCAAGCGGCTGGGGGTCAAAGTGGTGAACGGGTTCACGGGCTCGTCGATCTGGCACCTGCTGTACGGGTTTCCGCCGACGCCGGACGAGATGATCGACGCGGGCTTCGCGGACTTTGCGAGGCGGTGGGGGCCGATCTTGGATGTGTTCAAGGGTGAAGGTGTTCGGTTCGCTCTGGAGGTGCATCCGACGGAGATCGCGTTCGACCTGCACACCGCGCGGCGGGCCCTCGCTGCGGTGGGGAATCATCCGGCGTTCGGATTCAACTTCGATCCATCGCACTTGATCTGGCAGGGAGTTGATCCGGCGCGGTTCATCGATGCGTTCCCGGATCGGATCTTCCATTGCCACGTGAAGGACGCGATCCGCACGCTGGATGGAGCCTCGGGGATACTGGGCTCACATCTCGGATTCGGGGATTCGCGCCGGGGCTGGGACTTCCGCTCGCCGGGGCGCGGCGAGGTGCGGTTTGAGGAGATCGTGCGGGCGTTGAACCGCGCGGGGTACGGCGGGCCACTCAGCGTGGAGTGGGAAGATTCGGGGATGGACAGGCGGCACGGGGCGGCGGAGGCGTGCGGGTTTGTGCGGAAGCTGGATTTTCCAGCGAACGCGGCGGCGTTTGATGCGGCATTTGCGACGGATTGAGCGTGTTGGCGATCGGATGGTGTTGAGTATGCAGAGGGCACGGAGCAGGCACAGAGCACTCAGAGAAAGGCACCGAATGAAGCGGGCACTTGTCGCGGTGATGGCTGGCGTGATGGTGGTGGGTGCGAGCGGAATCGCCTTGGGGCAGGCCGCGGGGCATGATGCGCCGGCGGTGAAGGTGTATGACGAGTCGGCGGACGCTCGCAAGCAGATCGCCGACGCGCTCGCGGCCGCGAAAAAGGACGACAAGCGAGTGCTGATCCAGTGGGGTGGGAACTGGTGCCCGTGGTGTTTGCGTTTGAATGTCCAGATGCACTCCGATGGGGAGATTGCGGGCGCGCTGTCGGCGCACTATGTGCTCATTCACGTGGATTGCGGCCGGCCAAACGGAAAGAACCTCGATCTGGCAGAGTCCTACGGCGCGGCCGCGGGAATGAGGGCGTATGGGTTTCCGTATCTGACGATTCTGGATGCGGATGGGAAGGTGGTGGTAAATCAGGAATCGCGCGGGCTGAACGGGATGGAGCCGGGGACGGACAAGCCGGAGGAGGAGCGGCTGAAGTCCGGGCATGAGGGGGCGAAGGTTCTGAAGTTCCTGCTGGACAACCGCGCCCCCGTGAAAGCCAAGCCCGCGCCGGTGTATGACGAAGCGGCGGATGCGAAGAAGCAGATTGCCGATGCGCTGGCGAGCGCGAAGTCCGGTGGCAAGCGCGTGCTGATCCAGTGGGGCGGGAACTGGTGCCCGTGGTGCATCCGGCTGCACGAGCTGATGACCAGCGATGAGAAGATCGCGGCCGCGCTGAAGGTTGGGTATGTGGTGGTGCATGTGGACGCCGGGCGGAAGGACAAGAACGTTGATCTTGCGCACCAGTACAAGGCGGATGTTGACAAGGGCGGGTATCCGTATCTGACGGTGCTCGATAGCGATGGCAAGGTGATCGCGAATCAGGAGACGGCGGCGCTGGAGGTGAAGGATGCGAAGGGGGAGTCGGTGAGCGTGAAGGCCGGGCATGATCCGGTGAAGGTGCTGAAGTTCCTTGAGGCGAACCGTGCGCCGGCGGCGGGCGCTGGCGCGGCCGGGGGTGGGAAGTGAGCGGCGCTGTTCGTTCGGGGCCGCTGCGGCTCGGGATGGTGGGTGGGGGACAGGGGGCGTTTATTGGAGCGGTGCACCGGATGGCGGCCGCGCTGGATGGGAAGTGGCTGTTCTGCGCGGGCGCGTTGTCATCGACGCCGGAGCGCTCGAAGGCGTCGGGGCGTGCGCTGGGATTGGCGGTGGCGCGGAACTACGGAACCTGGCGGGAGATGCTCGCAGGGGAGTTGAACCTGCCCGCGTCAGAGCGCATGGATGCGGTGTCGATCGTAACGCCGAACGCATCGCATGCGGAGATTGCGGGGGCGTTTGCGTCGGCGGGGTTTCACGTCGTTGTGGACAAGCCGATGACGGCGACGCTGGCGGAGGCGGAGGGGCTGCGCGAGGTGGTGAAGAAGGCTGGGGTTGTGTTTGCGGTGACGTACAACTACACGGGGTATCCGATGGTGCGCGAGGCGGCGGCTCGCGTGAAGAGTGGGGCGATTGGAAGTGTCCGCAAGGTGTTTGTGGAGTATCACCAGGGGTGGCTGGCGAGCGGGCTGGAAGTGACCGGACAGAAGCAGGCTTCGTGGCGGACGGACCCCGCGCTCGCGGGCGCGGGTGGGGCGATCGGGGACATTGGGACGCACGCTGAGAATCTGGTGCACACGATCACGGGGCTGGAGATCGAGTCGCTGTGCGCGGACCTGACGTCGTTCGTGCCGGGGCGGAGGCTGGATGATGATGCGTCGGTGCTTCTGCGGTTCAAAGGTGGGGCCAAGGGCGTGCTGACGGCGAGCCAGGTGTGCGTGGGCGAGCAGAACGCGCTGACGATCCGCGTGCACGGCGATCGCGGCTCGCTGGCGTGGACCCAGGAGCAGCCGGAGCGGCTGGAGTGGGCGCGGGAGGATGGGACGGTGGAGGTGCTCGTACGCGGCGTCGGCAGCGCGAACATCGGGCCGAGTGCGGGGAGTGATTCGCGGCTGCCGCCGGGGCATCCGGAGGGGTTCATCGAGGCGTTTGCGAATGTGTATCGGGGCGTGGCGGAGGCGATTCATGCCAAGACCACGACTGGGCGGTTCCCGGGGATCGAGGATGGTCTGCGCGGGGTGCGGTTTGTGACGAAGGTAGTGAAGAGTTCGCGAGGTGGGGGAACCTGGCTGAAGTTCGAGTGATCGAATCGTGCCACCGATTCCGCTCTTCGAAAGCGGTGCGTCAGCAGTGACAAACCAAGGCCGCACCGATTCTCAAAACAGAAGCGGTGCCACGAAGCAAGCAATCGGTGCCACCCGCCACCCGTCCCCCCATCAGAGCCAAGCGCCAACGTGTTTGATTGCTCTATGCCCGACGAGTTGCCCCGCATTCCGGGCAAGCCGTCTCGCTCGTGAGGCCCGCGAGGTCATAACCACATCGCGAGCAATGTCCGACCGGCCAGCGAGGACGCGCGGTCCATGCGATCCACGCTGCAAGCATGAGCGATACCGCGAGCACGGTCCGCACGATCCAAAGGTGACAGCCAAATACCCAGCCATAACGACCGACACGCTCAAAGGCCCACGCCGATTGATAGACCCTTGGAAAAACGTCGAGGATCGTTTCACTCCAAATGCGTTCCTCGACATCCTCCTGAGATCCGCCGGTCGTGACCGTGCTCGATTCCCCGGGGATGGCCATTGAATACGCGATCATCATCGCGTCGTGCATGCCGATGACGTTGGGACTGTTCGGGCCGCCAACACCAAGCGACCAGACATTTGTAGGTTTTGCGCTCAATGTGACTGGACTCGGCCACACACGATACCACGTCGGAATCGTGGCACCGATTAGCGCGACCAGCACAAGCCCGGCCGCGATGGCGACGACAAATCGTTTCTTGACTCGTCGGCGAACTCTCACACCCCGAGCATACCACATGGTGGGCGGGTGGCATCGCCATGAAGTACCACTTTCTTCCGGTTCCGCGGAAGGTAGTGCCGGGCGTGCAAGGTCATCCGGCACTACCTTGGTCCAAAAAGGGACCAAGGTAGTGGCACGCCCTTCCCGTCGCCCATGCGCAGGGACCATCCGACTCTCGCCAGTTCCTCAGGCTGAAGGCCACCGCGTGTTCTTCTTCTTCCGCCTGCGCGTGCGCCCCGTCGGGGCGAAGAAACGTCTCAACACTTGCCCCACGGGTTCCGCGGCGGTCAAAGCACCGCCGCTGCACCCGTGGCTACGCGCGCGAGTCCCTTCGGGACTGAAGTCCTGCGTGTTCGAGCATTGAGAGCAGGGCGTTGCACTCGGCCTCCACGCTCGTATCACCACCCGAGCGAAGATGCACATCCGGCTTCACCGGTGCTTCGTACGGTGCATCCACCCCCGTCAGCCCCTTGAGCTCCCCCGCGCTCGACTTCCTGTACAACCCCTTCGGATCACGAACCCGGCAGACATCCAGCGGGGCGTCCACGAAGACCTCGAAGAACGGCAGGTTCTCGCGGGCGTGGATGGCGCGGGCGGCGGCGCGGTCGGCGGCGTAGGGGGCGATCGCGCTCACGAGGACGATCGCGCCGGCGTCGGCGAGGAGGGCGCCGGCCTCGGCGAGACGGCGGATGTTCTCGGTGCGGTCGGTGGGGGCGAAGCCGAGGTCGGCGTTGAGGCCGTGGCGGACGTTGTCGCCGTCGAGGCGGTAGGCGAAATGGCCGCGCTGGATGAGGGCGGATTCGAGGGCCTTGGCGATGGTGGACTTGCCGGAGCCGGAGAGGCCGGTGAAGAGGATGGTGCAGCCGCGGGTCTTGAGCGCGGCCCAGCGGGCCTCGCGGGTGATGCCGAGGTCTTTGGTGATGTTGGAGGACTGTGGCGTGGGCGAGTGGGGGGGGTGGCCGCTCACGATGAACGCTCCGCCGTGTCGGAGATCATGCCCGCGCCGACGGTGTCGCCGGAGCCCTCATCGATGAGCACAAACGAGCCCGTGGCGCGGCAGCGGCGGTAGGGGTCGGCGAGGAGCGGGGCCGCGGTGCGGATGCTGACGCGGGCGATGTCGTTGCACTCAAGCTCACGCGCTTCTGTGGCGGGCACGCTCGCGAGCGTGTGGACATCGAGGCGCGAGTGGATCGCGGCGACGACGGCGGGTGTGAAGTGCGTGGAGTGGCGGAGCAGATACTTGCGGCCGGTGGCGAGCTTGGTGGGGCTCATCCAGACGATGGTGGCGTCGAACTCGCGGATGGGTTCGGGGACATCGGACCCCCCCTTGTTGTGGACGAGCATCTCGCCGCGGCCGATGTCGAGGTCGTCGGCGAGGGTGATGATGACCGACTGGGCCGCGCGGCACTCGGTGAGTGGGGGGGTCTTGTCGTGGAGATGGATGGACTCGATCGTCGAAGAGCGACCGGTGGACGCGGCGGTGACGCGATCGCCGACTTTGAACGAACCGGAGGCGACCATCCCCGCGTAGCCGCGGAAGTCGTGGCCGTCGGAGGCCTTGGTACGCGGGCGGATGACGCACTGCACGGGGAAGCGGGCGGGGGCCGATGCGTCGTGCGTGCCTGTGGGCGCGGACTCGAGCAGGTCGAGGATCGCGGGCCCGGTGTACCACGGTGCGCTGGTGGAGCGGTTGACGATGTTGTCGCCCTTGAGCGCGGAGACGGGGACGTAGGCGATGTTGACGTCACCGGCGGCCGCAAGTTCGGGGCGGATCTTCTCGAACGCCTCGCGCACCGAGTTGAACGCGGCCTCGGACCAGTTCACGAGGTCCATCTTGTTCACCGCGACGATGAGCGTGCGGATGCCGAGGAGCGCGGCGAGGACGGCGTGGCGGTGGGTCTGCTCCTGCACGCCATGGCGAACATCGACGAGGATGACGGTCGCATCGGCGTTGCTCGCGCCGGTGACCATGTTGCGGGTGTACTGGGCGTGGCCGGGGGAGTCGATGAGGATGAAGCGGCGGTTGGCCGTGGTGAAGTAGCGGTAGGCGACGTCGATCGTGATGCCCTGCTCGCGCTCCCAGCGGAGGCCGTCGGTGAGGAGCGAGAGATCGATCTGCTGCTCGCCGCGCCGCTTCGAGGCTTTCTCGATGGCGTCGAGCTGGTCGGCGAAGAGGGCGCGGGAGTCGAAGAGGAGGCGGCCGATGAGGGTGGACTTGCCGTCATCAACGGAGCCGCAGGTGAGGAGGCGGAGGAGCTGGATGGATTTGAGATTTGAGATTTCAGATTTCAGATGTGAAGGCACGGAAACGGGCGCCGAGAGCATTGGCTTGGACGTGAGGACGGCAGCGGCGGCATCACGGTGACCGGGACTCTGAACATCTGAAATCTGAAATCTCAAATCTGCCATCTAGAAATACCCCTCCCGTTTCCGGTCTTCCATGGCGGTTTCGGAGTGGGTGTCGTCGATGCGGCCGCCGCGCTCGCTGGTGGTCGCGGCGGAGATTTCCGAGACGATGTCGGCGATGGTGTTGGCCTCGGACTCGACGGCGGCCGAGCACGTCATGTCGCCGACGGTGCGGAAGCGGACGCGCTTGGTCTGTGGCTTGTCGGTGGGCAGCGGCGGAATGCACCACGCGGTGGGGACGAGCTTGCCATTGCGCGTGATGACTTCGCGCTCGTGGGAGAAATAGAGGGAAGGAATGGCGATGTTCTCTCGGGCGATGTACTGCCAGACGTCGAGCTCGGTCCAGTTGGAGAGCGGGAACACTCTCATGTGCTCGCCACGCTTGAGCTTGGTGTTGTAGAGGTTCCAGAGCTCGGGGCGCTGGCGGCGTGGATCCCAGCGGCCGAAATCGTCGCGAACGGAGAAGATGCGTTCCTTGGCGCGGGCTTTCTCTTCGTCGCGGCGTGCGCCGCCGATCAGGCAGTCGATCTGGAGATCGTGGACGGCCTCGAGGAGCGTGGGAATCTGGGCCCGGTTGCGCGAGGGCATCGTGCCGCCATCCTCCTGAGCGCGGCCGGCGTCGATGAGGTCCTGGACCTTGCGGACGATGAGGCGCTCGCCGATCGAAGCGGCAAGTTCATCGCGGAAGGTGAGGGCCTCGGGAAAGTTGTGGCCGGTGTCGATGTGGAGGAGCGGGAAGGGGAAGGGACCGGGCCGGAAGGCCTTCTCCGCGAGGCGGACCATGACGATCGAGTCCTTGCCGCCGCTGAACATGAGGGCGGGGTGCTGGAACTCCGCACCGACCTCGCGCAGGATGGCGATAGCCTCGGCCTCGAGGGCGTCGAGGAAGGGGCACGAAGTGGCAGGGGAGACAGGAGTTTGAGCGTCGATGGCGGCCATGCGGCGAAGACCGTGAGGGTATGCCGATGGGCGCTCTGGACAGGGGTCGATCATGTCGGAAGATCGACGCCACGTGGAGAGTGGCGGTACCCGGAACCGCTGGAAAGACTGGCCATTTCGGCCTCTATCAGGCGGGCGGTTTTCACGGCGTCTTCGATCGTGGCGGGGAGTTTCGCGTCGCCGGGCCCGGAGGAAATCGCCCCTACGAAAGCCCGAATCTCGGCCTCGTACGCGGAACCGGAACCGACAACGTCAGGCCCGAGGGGGTCGGTGCGGCCGTCGTGATGCAGCAGGAGCGGCGGAAGCGGGGCGGGGCGGGTGAGGTCGAAGTCCGCGGTGGCCTTCTCGAAGACGACGGTGTACCGCATTCGGAATCCGAAGCCGGGGGAGAGATTGGTGCCGCCCTGCGCGACAACGTGCGGGGGGCCGTTCGGGATGCTGTAGAGCGTGGTCAGGTGGTCGATGGTGCCGATGCTGGCCACGCCCGAGGGCTCGCCGAAGACCCAGCGGATGAAGTCGGAGTCATGGATGTGCAGGTCCCACAGAGCGCCGCCCGTGCGGGCGTTGTCGCGGTAGAAGTCGGTCCAGTCCGGGCGCGTGCCCAGACGCTGAAACGAGGCGCTGAGGACCTTGCCGTAGGTGGCTTCGCGGATGGCGCGGGCGAGCCAGGTCCACTCGGGCCAGTAGCGCATGACCATGCCGGGCATGCAGAGCTTGCCGGTCTCCTTGGCGGCCGCAGCGAGACGGGCGACCTCCGCCGAGGAGAGGGCGACGGGCTTCTCCACCAGCACGTGCTTGCCGGCGCGCAGGGCGGCGACGCCGAGATCGACGTGGGTGTCGGTGTACGTGCAGATGCTGACGGCATGGATGGTGGGATCGGTGAGGAGTTGCCGGGGATCCACATAGCCGCGCACGCGCGAGGGGTCGAAAAGCTGCTCGGTGCTGGTCGAGCCGAGGTTGCCGATGGTGGCGACGCTCCCGCAGAGGCGCTCCGCACTCCGATCGGCGACGGCGGTCAGGGTGCAGGGGAGGCCTGCGGCCGCGGCGGACTGATAGGCCCGGACGTGGGTGCAGCCCATGAAGCCGAGGCCAATGACGCCGATGTTAAGGGTGTCGGCGGTCACGAAATCGCTCCGATGCGGAGGAGGTGCTGCGCGGCGAGGTCGCGGGCCTCGATGGCGTGCTGGATGCGGGTGTCTCCGGCTTCGCACTCGACGATGAGCGGCACGTGGATGTTTCGGGCTTTGAGCGTGTCGAAAAACGCCGTCCAGTTCACCGAGCCTTGGCCCGCGGGCTTTTCGGTGCCCCAGGTGCCGGTGGTGGTGGTCGGATTCGCGTCCTTGATGTGGATCTGCGCGATGCGAGGGGCCAGTGTGCTGAGCGCGGCGATGGGGTCTCCCATGCCGTAGAGGATCATGTTGGCTGGGTCGAAGTTCACGCCTAGGTGCGGACGATCGATCTCGGTCAGCGCGGCAAGCAGAGTGTCGGCGGTCTCCTGGCCGGTCTCAAGGGCGACGCGAACGCCGTGATCGTCAAAGACGTCCGCGAGGTGGCGAAGGCGGCGGATCATCGCATCGCGCCCCCCCTCACCCGGACCCGGCTCATGAGGGATGAAGCCGGCATGGAAGGTGATGAGGTGAAGCCCGAGCCGGCGGGCGAGGCGGGCGATGGAGTGCGCTACCTTCAGGTTTGAGCCCCACGTGGCGTCGGGACGCACGCCGCCGGTGCGGGCGATCGCGTCGAGTGTGCTGTAGTCCTCACCCTTGGTGGCCATCATGCCGCTGGCGATGGAGATGCCGCCGGCGCTGAGGGCCTGGAGAGTCTCGATCTCACCCCAACCCGGGCGGTTCTCGACGATCGGGTTGAGCGCGAGCTGGACGCGGGGAATCCCGAACTTCGCCACACCCGTGGCGAGATCGGCGGCGGATTTCGGACGCAAAGACCATGAGCAGATCCCGATGCGTTTGGCGGCCGCGTCGTGGGTGTGGGCGTCGAGCGTGGGGGGCATGCGGCAACTCTACGGTGGGGATGCCCGGATTGAGGAGAATTCACCCGGGCGAACGCGCGGGGATTGCTGTTGCACGATTCGACATTGGCCATTACGCTGTGGGCATGGGCGACTCGCGAGCGATCGATCGGCGGACCGTGATCAAGGGCGTTGCGCTGGCCGCGGTGGGGGGAATGGCTGGATTGGTGGGGTGTCGGTCGGATCGGAGTGGGGATGAGCCCGCGGCGGCGCCGCGGCCGGAGGCTTCGAAACCTGTGGCACCTCCCGCACCCGTGAAGCTGCCGTTTGAGATCTCGCTAGCGGAGTGGTCGCTGCATCGGGCGTTGCAGTCGGGGAAGCTCGATCACCTCGATTTCCCGAAGACGGCGAAAGAGGACTATGGGATCGACGCGGTGGAATACGTCAACTCGTTCTTCAAGAAGAAGAACGACACGGCGTACACCGGAGAGTTGCTCAAGCGGTGCCAGGATCTCGGGGTGAAGAGTGTGCTGATCATGTGCGACGGCGAGGGGGCGCTGGGCGATCCGGACGCGGCGGCGCGGGCGCGTGCAGTGGAGAATCATCGCAAGTGGCTGGAGGCGGCGAAGACGCTCGGATGCCATTCGATCCGGGTGAACGCCCAGAGCAAGGGGACCTACGACGAGCAGCAGAAACTCGCCGCGGACGGCCTGCGAAAGCTCTGCGAGATGGGGGAGACGTACGGGCTGAATGTGATCGTGGAGAATCACGGAGGACTGTCCTCGCACGGGGACTGGCTCGCGGGGGTGATGAGGCGTGTGGACCACGCGCGCGTGGGGACGTTGCCCGACTTCGGAAACTTCTACGAGTATGACCGCTATCAGGGCGTGGAGGACATGATGCCGTTCGCGAGGGGCGTTTCGGCCAAGAGCCACGACTTCGACGATGCGACCGGTGAAGAGAGGGGGATCGACTATCACCGGATGATGAAGATTGTGCTGAACGCGGGGTATCACGCGCGGCTGGGGATCGAGTATGAGGGGGACCGCCTGAGCGAGCCGGAGGGGATTCGGGCGACCAAGCGGCTGCTGGAACGGATTCGAGACAATGTGGCGGCCGGTCGCGATGCTTGAGTTGATGCAGAATTGAACCTGGAGATCACATGCTGAATCGCACGATTGCCGTTTGCGTTGTCGGAGTTGGAGTGGTGTCGCAGGGCGCGATGGCGGAAGACCCGATCCCGACGTTGCTGATCACCGGGCACAACAACCACAACTGGGCCTTCACCTCTCGCGTGCACAAGGAGACGCTCGAGGGAACGGGGAAGTTCGCGGTGGACATCACCGAGGATCCGGGCGCGACGCTGGCGGACGCCACCGCGCTGTCGAAGTACAAGCTGTTCGTGCTCGACTACAACGACATCCAGGCGGCCAAGCGTTGGGGCGAGGGGGGCAAGGGCGGGGGCATCGCGGAGAAGAACTTCGTGGACGCGGTGCGCGGCGGAACGGGGGTGGTGGCCATCCACTCGGCGAACAACGCGTTCCGCGGTTGGAGGGAGTACGAAGAGATGCTCGGGCTCATGTGGCGGGATGGGACCGGGCACGGCCCGTTCCACGAGTTCAACGTGGAGATCGTGGACGCCGACCACCCGATCACCAAGGGGCTGAGCGACTTTGTTTCGCACCCGGACGAGTTGTACCACAAGCTGGTCAACGTGCGGGACACGACGCCGCACATCCTGATGCAGGCCAAGGACGACAAGGAGTCGGGCGGAGCCGGCGGCGTTGAGCCGATGGCGTTCACGCTCGAGTACGGGAAAGCGCGCGTCTTCGCCACGCCGCTCGGGCACGTGTGGGTGAACGACCTCAAGAGCAAGCGGAGCGCGGTGGACAAGCAGTTCCGGACGCTGCTCGCCCGCGGGGCCGAGTGGGCGGCGACGGGGGCGGTGACGCAATCCGGCTCGTGGATGGACACTCGCGCGCACAACGTGCTCACGCCGGAGGAACAGAAGGACGGGTGGACGCTGCTGTTCGACGGATCGGCGGCTTCGGCCCGGGCGGGTTTCCGCGAGTACAAGGGCAAGGAGTTCCCGTCCAAGGGGTGGGCGGTGCGCGATGGAGCGCTCGTGCACGCCAAGGGGGGCGATGGGGGAGACCTCGTGACCGTCGGGCAGTACGGCGACTTTGAGTTCGCCTGCCAGTGGCGGATCACCTCGGGCGGGAACTCGGGGATCATGTACCGCGTGACGGAGGATCACGGCGCGCCATACGAGACGGGGCCGGAGATGCAGATCCTCGACGACGAGGTGCATGCCGACAAGGCGAAGGGCAAGACGCGCGCCGGGGCGATGTACGACCTGTTCGCCTGCTCCGCGGACACCGGGCGCCCAGCCGGGGAATGGAACAGCGTCCTGATCGTCGTCAAGGGGACACACCACCAGTACTGGCTCAACGGCGTGAAGGTCGTGGACGTGGATTCCACGAGCGAGGACTACAAGAAGGCGCTCGCCGAGAGCAAATGGAAGACGGTGCCTGACTTCAACACCCGGAGCAAGGGTCACATCGACTTGCAGAACCACGGCGACGAGGTGTGGTTCCGCGACCTGCGTGTGCGACCGCTCTGAGTCTCAGGAGGCCGAGCGCTTCTTCCACGCCACGCTCTCGGCCGTGCGGCCGGCGTTGTCGAGCATCGCAGCGCCGAGGTTGAGCAGCCCGGCCCGGGCGGCGGGCCGGGTTGTGGCCGCGGCGTCGAGTTCCTTGAGCGCATCGTCAAGGTGGCCGGTGGCGAAGAGGAAGCGGGCATATTCGCCGCGCACCGTGGGGTCGCCGGGTGAATCGGCGGCGGCCTTGGAGGCCTGCGCGAGGCCCTCGCCGGGGCGGCCGGTGGCGATGAGGACACGCGCGAGAGTGATGCGGGCCCAAGCCTCGTGGGGATGGGCGGCGATCACAGATTGGCAGAGGGCCTCGGCCTTGTCGGCGCGGCCGGTCTGGGCCCACACGGCGCAGAGCAGGTCGCGGGTGCGCCACCATGTGCGGTGGGATACGGCGAGGCCCTCGAGGGCGGTCGCGGCCTCCTCGACGCGGCCGGTGGCGAGGAGCAGTTGGCCGAGTTCCATGGACGGACGATCCGCACCACGGCCGGATTCGGCGAGCATGCGAAGCTCATCGATGGCCCGATCGCGCTCGCCGACGACCAGAGACAACCATGCGACGCGGACGGAGGCTTCGGGAGTGATGCCGAGGCCGATGCCCCCGCGTGAGGCGATGGAGCCGAGGCGGTACCAGCCAAGGGCGGTACGGGCGGTCGCGACTTGTTCCGGCGGGAGCGGTGCGCCGCGTACTGCATCGTCGTACGAGACGGTGACGCGATTATCCAAGGCTTCGGCACGCCAGAGCGCGAACCTCACGACGGCGGAATGAGCCAGCAGGAGGCCGGCGAGAGTGCAGGCCGTGACGAACGCCCAACCGGGGCGGGTGACGCGGTCGGCCCGCTTGATCTGCCAGCGGGCGAGCCGGGCGTCGGCGCGGCCGAGCATGCGCATCAGGGTGAACACCATGAAGGCGACGATGATGGAGAGCGCGGCGGCCATGAGCATGGGCAGCGTGCCGTACAGGCCGCGCAGAATGACGAAAGTGGCGATGAAGACGACGGCGAGGACGAGCTCTTGCCAGAGCGTGGGATCGGCGGCGTGCAGAGTCCGCCGCTTCGCCTTCCCGGACGTGAAGAGGGCCGGGCGGGCGAGCCCGAGCGAGAGGGCGCTCTGCGGGCAGACGCTGACGCAGTCGAGCGAGCGCACGCAGTTGCGATCAAGGATGGCGCCGTGGTCGTGGACCTCCTTGAGAACCTGCACACCCGCGGTGCACGCGGCGGTGCACAGGCCGCACTGATCGCACTTGGACTGATCGACAACGACGCGGATCGGGGCGCACTGCTCCGCGGCGAGGAGGAATCCGCCGTACGGGCAGCCATAGCGGCAGAGGCCGCGTGCGCCGAGAAAGTAGACGGTGGCCACACCGCAGGTGAGCAGGAAGAACAGGCCGACCCAGAAGGACGGGAGTCCCTCCCAGATGCGATCGACCGTCCAGTCGGTCGACCAGCCGGGAAATGGCTCGGCGGGACCGACCCAGGAGGCGAGAGTGGGGGAGAGCGTGCTGGCGGCGGGCCAGACAACCTCGCGGTGGGCCGTCGGCCAGACAAACATGTAGAGCGCGAGGCCGACGGGGACGTAGCCAAGTGCACGGGACGTGAATGGGCGCGGACGGATGTTGAACTTCCGCAGTATCCACGCGCAGACGTCCTGGAGCGCACCCATGTGGCAGGCCCAGCCGCAGAGGAAGCGGCCCATGAGCGCAGTGGCGAGGATGGCAACGCCGAAGGCGATGAACGCGGGGTTGATCTCGCCGGTCTCCAGCGTTCGCATGGAGTCCGAGAAGACGAATCGATTGACCGTGCGTCCGGTCATGAGCCAGTGGACCACGTGGGCCACGATCAGGATGTGGAGCACGACAAGCGCACCCACCCGCCACTTGGTCATGCGGGAGACGGGCTTCGAGGAGTGATTGGGGGTTGCCCGGGGTTGCAGGACGGGGAGCGAGGGCATGGTGCGGCCCTTATGGAAGTGTGAACCGAGAGTTCATCCGCACGCCGACGCCGGGCGGATCGGCTTGACAGGAATCGAAATCGAGGTATTGTCAATAAACATAGCCTGATATATACAATACGCCAGTCGACTTGTGACAATCAGACCCGTGGGGATCGTTCCGCTCATCGGAGGTTCCATGATCATCAATCGCCCAATCCGAGTATCGGCGGCCCTTGTCGCGGCGATCGCGCTTATCGGGGCCGCGGCCACGGTGGCCGTGGCGGCCATCATCAACCTGACGATGGAGGACCTGTTCATTCCGGGAACGCAGATCGGGTCGGTGTCGCCGACGACGATCATCGACAGCACGAACTGCGCGATGTGCCACGGGGGCTTCGACGCGGCCAATGAGCCCTACGCCACTTGGCGCGGCAGCCTGATGGGCAACGCGGGACGCGACCCGCTGTTCTTCGCGCAGATGGCCCTGGCGAACCAGGACGTAAAAAACGTCGGGTACTACTGCCTGCGGTGCCACGTACCGGAGGCGATCGTGACCGGGCACGCGCTGCCGCCCGACGGCTCGGCGATCACCAGCGTCGACGCGGAGGGCGTGAGTTGCCATCTGTGCCACACCATGGTGGACCCGATCTACAAGCCGGGCGTGAGCCCCGTTGAGGACCTGCCGATCCTGACCGGGCTGGGCGCGGCCAAGCCGGAGCATTACGGCAACTCGATGTTCGTGCTGGACCCGTTGGGGCGACGGCGGAGCGCGAGGCTGAACCCGCAGACGCCGCACGAGTTCATCGCCTCGCCGTTCCACGCGACGGGCGACATGTGCGGCACGTGCCACGAGGTCGGGAACGTGGCGGTGAGCCGCCAGCCGAACGGGACGTATCGGTACAACGCCATTGGGCAGCCCTCGCCAACGGACAATCCCGATGATCACTTCCCGCTCGAACGCACGTACTCGGAGTGGAAGCTCAGCGCCTTTGCCAACGGCGGCGTGGACATGGGTGGGCGGTTCGGCGGGACCGGCGTGAGCGTGGTCTCGACGTGCCAGGACTGCCACATGCCCCGGGCGGCCGCGAAGCTGTGCGTGCTCACGCCGCCACGCCCGGATGCACGCCGGCACGAGTTCGCCGGAGCCGCGGCCCAGGTGCTCGACATCATCTCCGCGTACACCCAGGGCGATCCGGCGGTGAGCCAGCCCGCGCTGGCGGCGGGGCGGGCGGCTTCGGTGTCAATGCTGCAGCGGGCGGCGTCGCTGGATGCGCAGGCTCAGGGCCCGTCGCTGAAGGTCCGGGTGACCAACGAGTCCGGGCACAAGCTGCCGACCGGCCACATTGAGGGCCGGCGCGTGTGGATCAACGTCAGGTACTTCAACGCCTCCGGTCAGCTGGTGCACGAGCACGGCGCGTACGACGCGGCGACGGCGGAGCTCGATACCGCCTCGACGGCCGTGTACGAGATGCACGTGGGGCTCAGCGCCGATGCGGCCGCGGCCACCGGGCTGACGGCTGGGCCCACCAGCCGCATGGCGATGGCCGACACCATCGAGAAAGACACCCGAATCCCGCCGCGCGGGTTCAACAACGCCGCGTACGAGGCCAAGGGCTCGCCCGCGGTGGGAACCGTGTACGCGGACGGGCAGTACTGGGACGACCGCACGTTCGCGATCCCCCCGGGCGCGGTATCGGCCACGGTATCGCTGTACTACCAGAACACGCCCAAGGACTACATCGAGCACCTGCGCGATGCGAACGTGACCAACACGTGGGGCACGACGCTCTACAACCTCTGGCAGTCAACCGGGCGCGGCGCGCCGATCCAGATGGCGACGCGGACGGTCTCCACCATCCACCGGGCCGACTTCAACCACAACGGCTACATCGAGGTGCAGGACATCTTCGACTTCCTCAACGCGTGGCTCGCGGGCGACATCGCCGCCGACGCGGATCACTCCGGCGACTTGGCGGTGCTGGACATTTTCGAGTTCCTGAACGTGTGGTTCCTCGACCTGCCCTGACGGCGGGCGAGGCTTACGGAAAGAGGCGGGTGCGGGCCCATTCGGACGCACCCTCGGGACGCGTCCACGCCGCGCGGTCGTGCAGGCGCCCCTTGTGGGCGGCCCAAAGCTCGACGCGGGAGGCGTGGATGCGATATCCGCCCCAGGCGGCAGGACGCGGAATCCTGTGACCCGCGCCGGGCATGAGCAGTTCGTGGGCGGGGATGTTCAGGTCCTTGATGGTCTTGAGGACGCGATCGAGGAGATCCGAGCGCTTCGCCATGGGCTGGCTTTGCAGGCTGGCGTTGGCGCCGATGCGGGAGAGGAGCGGGCGGGAAGCGAAGTACTCGTCGCTCTCGGCCTCGCTGACGCGCTCGACGCGGCCCTCCACGCGGGCCTGTCGGCCGTATTCCTCCCAGTAGAACACGCACGCGGCGCGCGGATTGGCCTCGAGTTCGCGCCCCTTGCGGCTGGCGTAGCTGGTGTAGAAGACGAGCGAGCCGGTCGCCTCTTCGATGGACTTGCACAGCACCACCCGCGCCGAAGGGTCGCCAGCGGCGGAGCAGGTGGCGAGGACCATCGCGTTGGCGTCGGCGATGCGCTTGTCCTTGGCCGCATCATCGTGCCAGGACTTCAAGAGCCCGAACGGTTCCGGCGGGAGCGGATCCGGCAGCCCGTGGCTAAGACCGAGAGTGTCGAGAACGGTCGAGAGGATCGACATGGGAGTTCCGCGAAGGGTGGAGGGGCACGCGAGACCGAACCATAGTGGGGGGGAGGGCGGTGCTCAGCGAGTGGGCTTGGTGGTCGGCCGGACGTCCTGCTGTTCGATGGTGGGAAACTGAAACTTGGGTGCGCGGCGGTCGCCGGCGACCATGTCCCCAAACGTCGCTTCGGCAAGGGCCTTCTCGACGGAGGCGATGGCATCGTCGAGCTCTTGGTGCAGTCGGCAGAGCCGCTTGGAATGCTCGGGAAGGTTCAGCGGGCACTTGAGGATGCGATGGATGGGATCCACGGCGTTGATGACCTCCAGCACGCTGATGTTGGCGGGCTCGCGGGCGAGGCTGAACCCCCCGCTGGGGCCGCGCTTGGAGTCGAGGATTCCGGCCCGGGCGAGGTCCTGGAGCACCTTGGAGACGTATCCCCCGGGGATCTTGGCGGATTCGGCGATTTCCTTGGCCGCGCGGGGCCGTCCGGGTGCGGAGGCCAGGTGCATCACGGCTCGAAGGGCGTACTCGGCGGTGTTGGAGAACATGGGTTTCCTTGGGGAATGCGTATATCTGGAGTAGCAAGTCTTGATATAGACTATAGGGGCCTCTAGGGTGCCCGGCCACCCGACGGATCGTCGGCTGGACAGGAGCATGCCCATGAGCGTCACGCCCACCATCGAGAGCACGGTTGCCACGATCGCGACGGAGATCCCCGGAGCGGCCGGGGTGTTTGAACGGCTGGGGATCGACTACTGCTGTGGCGGCAAGCTGCCGCTGGCCCGGGCGTGCGAGCGTCGCGGGCTGGACCCGGCCACGGTGCTGGCCGAGGTGGAACGGCAGGCCCCGCGCGAGCGCGCGGACGCCCAGGATTGGAGCCGCGCGGGGATGACCGCCCTGTGCGACCACATCGAGCACGCGCACCACGGGTACCTCAAGGCGGAACTCCCGCGGCTGGGGGAACTGGCGGCCAAGGTGGCGCGGGTCCACGGGGAGAACTACCCCAAGCTCCGCGAGCTGTCTGGCGCGTTCGCGCGGTTCTCCGACGACATGTTCTCGCACATGGCCAAGGAAGAAGGAGTGCTCTTCCCGGCGCTGCGGGCGATGGAGCGCGGCGAGCGACCGATGGGCGGCGCGATCGACGGCCCAATCAAGTGCATGACCGACGAGCACGACGAGGCGGGGGCCGCGCTGGCGACGTTCCGGGCCCTCACCGACGACTACGCACCGCCGATGCACGCGTGCAACAGCTGGCGTGTCCTGCTGGGCGACCTGTCGCGTCTGGAGCGCGACATGCACCAGCACGTGCACAAAGAAAACAACATCCTCTTCCCCAAGGGGCTCGCCGCGGCGGGGAAGCGGGACGCGGGCGGGGCGTGCGGGTGCGGGTGAAGGGTCGGGACCGGGAGTTTCCTGGGCCCAGCACATTTCCCTGATCGGTGCGAAGAACCCGGTCAATAGGCGTTTGAACTCGAAGAGTGCTGGACCCGCGGACCGATGTAGGATAAAAATAGTTGGATATCTAGATATGGCCAACCAGGCAGGACATTCATCTCAGGAGTCAAACGTGAACGCACAAACCCAAGTCGTCCGGGCGGATGAACAGCTCGACCAGAGCGCGTTGAACGTGGTGCTGGGCATCGCGGGGGCGCTGGTGGTGTTCTGGGTGGTGGCCGCCGGGCTGGGCGGGCTGCTCGCTCCGTGGAGCTTCCCGCGGGCCCCGGGCGCCGCCGAGGAGGCGCGGGCCGCGTCGCTCAAGCCGGGCGAGGCGCTCGACGCGATGACCGTGGCCCACGGAAAGGCGGTGTTCTCCGCGACGTGCGCGGCCTGCCACGGCGTGGACGGCCGGGGCATGGACGGCAAGGGAAAGAACCTGACCACCAGCCTGTTCTCGATTCGTCTCGATGACGCGGGGATGCTGGACTTCATCAAGAAGGGGCGGCCCGTATCCGACCCGCTCAACACGACCAAGGTCGAGATGCCGCCCAGGGGCGGAAACGCCAGCCTGACCGATGAGCAGCTCACGACGGTGGTTTCGTACGTTCGAGCCCTGCAGCGGCCCGAGCGCGTCTCGACCGCGGCTCTCGCGAGCGCGGAAGCGCAGCTCGCGGCGATCGAGGCCAAGGCCGAGGCGGATCGCGCGGCGGCGAAGACGGCGAGGCTGGCGGCGAAGGCGGCCGCGCCCGCCGCGGCAGGGGCTGAGGAGGAAGAAGACGCCGAGACCATCGCGTTCGGTGCGGAGCAGTTCGTCGCCAACTGCTCCTCGTGCCACGGGAAGGATGCGCTGGGCCTGCCCAAGAACGGCAAGGACCTGGTGCACAGCGCGTTCGCCAAGGGGCTCGACGACGAGAAGCTGATCGCGTTCATCAAGCGCGGCCGCGACCCGGGCGACCCGGCGAACACGACGAAGATCGCGATGCCGCCAAAGGGTGGCAATCCGGCGCTGAGCGACGAGAAGCTGGAGGCCATCGTGGCGTACCTGCGGTCGATCCAGAAGAGCGCGAAGAACTGAAAACCCGGACGCGTCCGCTCGTGCGGCCGCCGCCTGTCCATCCAAACCCCCATTCGGGAGACACCATGAAACTCAGTCGAATCGCTGCACGGGGAGTCCTGGCGATCGCGCTCGCGACCGCGGGAGTGCTCGCCATGTCGCACCCGGCGCTAGCGCAGGAGCCGCACGCGCCGACGAAGAAGAGAGTGAAGAAGGAAAAAGAGGTCGCCCCGCCGACGCAGGGCCAGCTCGACGCGCTGGCGAAGCTGGCGGTGGCCCGGAAGCTCACGCCCGACGACCTGATGGCCGCGGCCAAGACCTACATGCCCAGCGGGCGGATCGACGACTTCATCCTGTTCTCGTCGGGCGGCCAGAGCGGGCAGGTGTTTGTGATCGGCGTGCCGTCGATGCGTCTCTTGCGGAGCATTTCGGTGTTCACGCCCGAGTCGTGGCAGGGCTACGGCTTCGGGGGGGACCGCGACCGCGTCCGTGAGCAGCTCAAGGTCAATGGGAAGAGCGTGGACTGGGGGGACAGCCACCACCCGGCCCTCAGCGAGACCGCGGGCGAGTACGACGGGCAGTTCCTGTTCATCGGCGACAAGGCCAACTCGCGGATCGGCGTGATCGACCTGCGGGACTTCGAGACCAAGCAGATTGTGAAGAACCCCCTGACAATGAGCGACCACGGCGGCGCATTCGTCACGCCGAACACCGACTACGTGATCGAGGGCGGGCAGTACGCGACGGTGCTGGGCTACGGCTACGCGCCCATCGACGACTACCAGAAGTCCTATCGCGGGATGATCACGTTCTGGAAGTTCGACCGGGCCAGGGGCCGCATCGACGAGTCCAACTCGTTCGCGATGGAACTGCCACCGTACTTTCAGGACCTCGCGGACTCGGGGAAGGGCTCGTCGGAGGGCCTGGTGTTCCTCAACTCGTTCAACACCGAGATGGCCACCGGTGGAATCGAGGACGGCAAGCCGCCATTCGAAGCGGGGGCGAGCCAGCGTGACATGGACTACATGCACATCATTGATCTGCACAAGGCCGAGTCCGCGTTCAAGGCGGGCAAGGCGGAGAAGATCAACGGATTCGCCGTGATCCGGATTGCCACGAGCGTGGCCGAGGGACTGCTATATCTCACGCCCGAACCCAAGAGCCCGCACGGCGTGGACGTGACTCCCAACGGGCAGTACGCGGTAGTGGCGGGCAAGCTCGACCCGCACGTGACGGTCTATTCGACCGCGAAGATCAAGACCGCGATCGCGGACAAGCGGTACAGCGGGACCGACGCGTACAACATTCCCATCCTCGGCTACGACTCCGTGATGGAGGCGCAAGTCGAGTTGGGGCTCGGCCCCCTGCACACTCAGTTCGACGACAAGGGCTATGCCTACACGTCGTTGTTTCTGGACTCGGCCGTCTGCCGCTGGACGCTTGGAGGCGAGTACTCGAAGCTGCACGAGGAGCAGCCGTGGAAGCTCGTGACCAAGACCCCGGTGCAGTACAACATCGGCCACCTCTGCACCGCCGAGGGCGATTCGGCAGCCCCGAAGGGCAAGTACCTCATCGCCATGAACAAGTGGTCGGTGGACCGGTTCTTCACCACCGGCCCGCTGCTGCCGCAGAACTTCCAACTCGTGGATATCGGCGAGAGCGGCGCGACGATGCCGGTGCTCTACGACATGCCCGTCGGCGTGGGCGAGCCGCACTACTGCCAGATGATCAAGGCGGACAAGCTCAAGCCGTGGAGCGTGTACCCCGAGGTCGGCTGGAATCCGCACACGCAGGCCGTCGAGCCCGGCGCGCCGCGCCCGGGAAGCGAGAAGGTCGTGCGAAACGGTAACAAGGTTGAGGTGTACATGACCGCCGTACGCAGCCACTTCACGCCCGAACACGTGAATGTCGAGGAGGGCGACGAGGTGACGTGGAAGATCACCAGCACCGAGCGGGCCCTCGACGCGACGCACGGGTTCTGCATCGGCGGGTACAACATCAACCTGTCGCTGGAGCCCGGCGAGTACGCCGAGTTCCACTTCATCGCCGACAAGCCCGGCACGTATCCGTACTACTGCACGGAGTTCTGCTCGGCGCTGCACCTGGAGATGATGGGCTATCTCAACATCAAGCCGAAGGCTGTCCGCACCGACGCGGCAAAGCCGTAAACGACACGCACGCACTCCGGCCCGGGCCACCGCCCGGGCCGGGGATTCGGACCCCTCACCCGTGCTCGCGGCGAATGCCGCGCGAGCGCCCATCGAAGGAGGTCGGCCATGTCCGCCATTCTCACGACCATTCTCGGCCCCCGAGTCCCGCAAGGGGAACTCGAGGCCAACCGTGCCCGATACCTGCTGCCCACACTCCTGCTCTCCGGGGCCCGGGTGCTGCTGCTTCTGTCGTTGTTCCTGCCATACTGGCACATGGCACTGGAGGCGCCGCAGTATCCCGACGGCCTCAGCGTGACGGCGTACGTGAATCACCTTGACGGAGACGTAAAAGAAATCAACGCCCTCAACCACTACATCGGAATGCGCCCGCTGGAGGACGCGGCCAGGTTCGAGCGGGCCGCTTCGGTGTGGATGGCCATCGCGATGGTGCTGCTGATGGAGGGCGCGGCGTTCATCCACAACCGATGGGCCGCGCTGCTGGCGCTCCCCGCCGTGCTGTTCCCGATCGGCTTCCTGGTGGATTTGCGCTACTGGCTCGGGACCTTCGGGCAGAATCTCGATCCGCACGCGCCGCTGTCGTCGTCCGTCAAGCCCTTTGTGCCGCCGGTGCTGGGCGAGGGAACGGTCGGGCAGTTCGTCACCGTGGCCACGGCGGGGCCGGGCTGGTGGATGGCGGTGGGGTGCTCGGTGCTGGTCGTCGTCGGGTTGTTCTTTCATCGTCGTGCGTACAAGCCGCTCCATGACCGAGCGGCGTCCGCCGCCCGCACGGAGTGCGCATGCTCCACCTAAGGTCCATCCTGAGCCTGGTGGCGGCGTGCGTGCTCCCGTGCGAGGCGTTGGCCGAGCCCGCCGACACCCGCGTCGTGTCTCCGATCGAGGCCCGCATTGCCGCGGCCGCGCCGGGCGACACCATCGAGGTCGGGCCCGGCACATACCCGGGGACACTCGTCATCGACAAGCGCGTGAGGCTCGTGGCGCGGCCCGGGCTGAATCGTCCGGTGCTTGACGCCCAAGGACACGGGGACGCGGTGGAGATAAAGGCCGAAGGGGTGGAGCTGCGCGGGTTCATCATCGAGCGAACCGGAACGGACCTTGACGGGGAGAACGTGGGCATCCGCGTGCTGGCCGGCGGCGCAGTGATCGAGGGGAACGATCTACGGGACGTGCTCTTCGGGATCGACTGCAAGGCCGCCACGCGGTGCGTCATCCGCGGCAACGTGATCGGGGCCAAGGACCTCGACATCGCCCGCCGCGGCGATGCGATCCGGCTGTGGCGATCCGACGAAACGCTCATCGAGGGCAACACGATCCGCGACGGGCGGGACGCGATCCTGTGGTACTCGCGCGGCGTGGTGGTGCGGAACAACCTCGCCGAGCGCTGCCGGTACGGGTTCCACCTGATGTACTCCAACGACGTCATCATCGAGGGGAACACGCTGACGGGCAACTCGGTGGGGATCTACTTCATGTACTCCACCGGCGTGACGGTCCGGAACAACATGATCGACCGCAACCGCGGTCCGAGCGGGTACGGCATCGGCCTGAAGGACACCGACGGGTTCGTGATCGAGAACAACATCATCTCGGGCAACCGGGTGGGGATGTACCTGGACAACTCGCCGGTGGTGCGGACCACGCCCGTGCTCATCGCCCACAACACGATCGCCATCAACGACGTGGGCCTGCAGTTCCTGCCGTCGGTGAAGGGCAACACGCTCACCGAGAACACGCTGCTGGACAACTTCGAGCAGGTTTCGGTGCTAGGCCGCGGCGAGCTGACCGAGAACGAGTTCGAGCGCAATGGGCGGGGGAACTTCTGGAGCGACTACGCCGGCTACGACGCGAACGCCGACGGCGTGGGCGACAGCGAGTACGAGTCGCAGAAGCTCTTCGAGAATCTCATGGACCGGGAGCCCAAGCTCCGCATCCTGCTCTTCAGCCCGGTTCAGCAGGCGATCGAGTTCGTGGGGCGGGCCCTGCCGGCGATCAGGCCGGAGGCGAAGTTCAGCGACCCCGCGCCCCTGATGCGCCCGGCGGGGGCGTCGATCGCGGCCCCCGCAAGGGCCGGGGCGGGCAACATCTGGATCGCGGCCGGTGCGCTCCTGGGGATTCCAGGGCTCATCGTCGGGTGGGCGTTCGCGGATCGGCTGCGAATCGGGCGGGCGAAGCGTTGTGTGTGCGTGGAAGGAGCTCCGGCATGATTCACATCGAACGACTCATCAAGCGATTCGGACGGGCCACGGCGGTGGACGACGTTTCGTTCTCGCTGGCGGCCGGAGACTCGGTCGCGCTGTGGGGGGCCAACGGCGCGGGCAAGAGCACGATCATTCGGTGTGTGCTGGGGCTTTTTCGGTACCAGGGTGTCATCCGTGTGAACGGCCTCGATGCCGTGCGTGATGGGAAGGCGGCCCGCCGGCTGATCGGCTACGTGCCCCAGGAACTGGGGTTCTACGACGATCTGAGCGTCGGTGAGGCCATCCGCTTCTTCGCCCGGCTCAAAGGGCTCGCGGTGCCGAAGACCGGCGACGTGCTCGCGGGCGTGGGGCTCGAGGGGCAGGATCGCAAGCGGATCCGCGACCTGAGCGGCGGGATGAAGCAGCGCCTCGCCCTGGCGATCGCCCTGCTGGGCGACCCGCCCGTGCTCATTCTCGATGAGGTCACGGCAAGCCTCGACGCCTGCGGGCGCGAGGAGTTTGTGGGCCTGCTCTCGAAGCTCGCCGACGCCCGGGGCGACAAGAACGGGGGAGCCCGGACCATGCTGTTCGCCTCCCACCGGCTCGAGGAGATCGAGAGCCTCGCCAAGCGCGTCCTGACGCTCAAGGGCGGAAGGGTGGTTGCCGACGAGTCCGCGGGCGAGTTCGTGCGGGCTCAGGCAGGCGGTCGCATCATGCGAATCCGCCTCGAAGCGCCGGTGTGTGCCGCGGCCATCGACGTGCTGCGAGAGAGCGGGTTCGCGGCCCGGCTCAACGGCGTCGGCGTGCTGGTGCCCATCGCGGCGTCAAGAAAGGCCGAGCCGCTCCGCATCCTGACCGACGCCCGGATCCGCGTGTCGGACTTTGACCTCATGCACGAATCCACCACCAACGCCCACCCGGAGGCCAACCCATGATCGCCGCGCCAGTCGAGGCTGTTGTCCAGATGCTCGCCCGGCCCGCACCGTGGTGGTCAAACATCTCCGCCGTGGCCGGGCGAGAGCTGCGCGATGCCGTGCGGGCCCGGTGGTTCCTGCTCTACACCATCGCGTTCGCGGGGCTGGGCCTGGGAATCTCGTACATCTCCGCCGCCGGCAGCGGCGCGGCCGGGCTCTCCGGCTATGGCCGCACCACGGCGGGGCTCATCAACCTCGTGCTGCTGGTGGTGCCGCTCATGGCGCTGACGGCCGGCGCGGGAAGCATCGCCCCCGACCGCGAGCGCGGGATGCTCTCGTATCTGTTGGCACAATCGGTATCGCGGTGGGAGGTGCTGCTGGGCAAGTACCTCGGGCTGGCGCTGGCGTTGCTGGCGTGCATCTGCCTCGGGCTGGGCGTGTGCGCAGGGGTGCTGGCCCTGACGCACGCCGGGACGAGCGCGGACGCCCGCAGCCTGCTGTGGCTGGGCGGGCTGGCGTTCGGGCTGGCGCTGGGAATGCTCTCGATCGGGATGCTCGTCTCGGTGCTGGCGCACACGGGAAGCGTGGCGACGGGGACTGCGGTGTTCCTGTGGCTGCTGCTGGTCTTCGTGTCGGATCTTGGGGTGATGGCCGGGGTGCTGGCGCTGCGGATGCGGATCGAGAGCCTGTTCGCGGTAAGCCTGGCGAATCCGCTGCAGGTGTTCAAAATGTGGTCGCTGCACGCGATCGATGCGTCGCTGGACGTGCTCGGGTCCGTGGGGCTCTACGCGTCGGACACGTACCCGCACGGGCTGGGGTGGATGTTCGCGGGGTCGCTGGCCGCGTGGGCGGTGGTGCCCCTGGTGGTCGCAGGTCTGTTCTTCTCACGGAGGTCCGGAGTATGAAACGCGCAGGATTCATCGTTGTGGCCGCGGCATGCTGGGCGGCGGTGCTCGGCGGGTGCGGGCGCGAGGAGCCGTCGGGTCCGCCGGCGATCCGCATGGGCCGGGACGAATGCGTGAAGTGCGGGATGTCGATCGTTGAAGATCGATACTCGTGTGGAATTCTCGCGCTCGACAACGGCCATCTGGACTACCAACTCTTCGACGACATCGGCGACATGCTCGACCACGAGCGGGCCAATCCCGGGCTGGTGATCAAGAAGCGGTACGTGCACGACGCCAACACGCGGGCGTGGCACGAGGCAGAGCGCTGCACGTTCACCTACGCGGAATCGGTGCACACGCCGATGGCGTCGGGGCTCTCGGCGTTCGGCGATGAGGCCGCAGCCAAAGCGCAGGCCGGGAAGGCTGGCGGAAGGGTGCTCACGTTCGAGCAGGCCGCGGCGTTCCGCGTCGCGTGGAGGATCGAGCGCTACGGCAGGTAGCACCAGGAGCCGCCATGTTTTCCCAGACTTCCGAGTACGCGCTGCGGGCCATGATCTGCCTCGCCTCGCTGGAGCGAGAGGGAACAGTGGCGGCATCGAGCGAGCGCATCTCGCAGCTCACGCGAATCCCGCCGGGCTATCTGAGCAAGATCATGCGATCGCTCGTGGTGGGGGGCCTGGTGGGGTCGCAGCGCGGGCCGCACGGCGGGTTCTCGCTGTCAAGGCGGGCCGGAGCGATTACGCTCCTGGACGTGGTGCAGGCTGTGGAGCCGGATCTGGGAGCGGAGCGGTCCGCGGACGACGCCCGCGTTGGGCCGGACACGCCCCTCAGGCAGCGGCTGGAACGATTGACGCTCGCCTTCCGGGAAAGCCTGCGGGACGCGACGCTCGAAGAGGTGCTTGGCGAGATGCGTGATCGGAGCAACGACGCGGCGTAAGGAACGCAAGGACCGCTGAGCCCCGGAACATTCATGCAGGAAGCTGTCGGATTCAGGAGTGAAGCATGGCGCGGGATCATCGAATGAACATGGTGACGGGTCGGTGGAGCGGCGCTGGGGTTCTCTCGGCCGCTCTGGCCTTTGCCGCAGCCACGCCCACGCTGCTGGCGAATCACGGGCCGGGCACTTCCGGCGGCGGCGCATCAACGATCTCGGGCGAGACGCTCCGGGCGGGAAAAGTGTCGCTGGATCTTCGGTTCGACTACACGAAGTTCCGCGGAGTGGACGAGGCGACGGCCGCGTCAAAGGCCGTGGCGTTCGGCAACTTCGATTCGCTCGACTCGGCGCTGGTGGGAACGGTGTCGGTGGCCGTGGGGATCACCGACGACTGGCAGATCGGCGTGCAGGGCGGCTACTACCTCGGCGATCACTTCGTGGGCGCCGACGAGGATGGCATGGGCGGGGCGGATGTGGGAACGGGCAACCCGAAGGGGCTCACCGACACGTGGTTCACAACGAAGTACCGCGTAATGAAGGGCCAGCCGGGTAACCTCTCGCTGCTGGCGGGGGTGAAGGCGCCGACGGGACAGAACGACCACACGCTCAGCAACGGCGAGAAGCTGGAGCCCTCCAGCCAGCCGGGAACCGGCTCGATCGACTTCCAGGCGGGGCTCGCGTACTCGCGATTCCTGACGGAGAAGATCACGCTCGATGCGAGCGGCGTCTACACGTTTCGCACGCGCCACAACGGCTTCAAGGTGGGCGACCGGGCCGATCTGGGTGTTGCGCTGGCCTACCGGCTCACCGAAGACATCAAGGAAACGCCCAACATCGCCGTGTTCGCGGAGCTTCTGGGCGTCTACATCGGCAAGGACAACGAGTCGGACGCCGGCTCGAACAACAACAGCGGCGGGTGGACGATGTACGTCTCGCCCGGCGTGCGGTGCCGGCTTTGTGAGCGGCTGAGCGCGACCGCCGCGGTGCTGGTGCCCGTGGTGCAGGCGCTCAATGGCGAGCAGGTGAAGCAGGACTACCGGATCACGGCGGGAATCACGCTCAGCTTCTAGACGCTCCATCGAGAACCGACCCCAGCGGAGAACGGCCATGAACGTGCGGCGACGACTGATGCTTGGCGGGGTGTGCGTGGCGCTGGTCGCCGCGTGTGTGGGTGGATGCGCCTCGGGCCGCGCGCCCGACTCGCGGCCGGTCGCCGAGTGCCCCGTGTGCAAGTGCAACGGCGATCTGGCGTGCCTGACGGTCCGCGTCGACGGGGCCACCCCCCGTGCGGAAGTGGGGGGGGGGAAGACCTACTTCTTCTGCAGCCCGGATTGCAAGTGCGCGTTCGAGAAGTCGCCGCACGACTACGCGGGGAAGTGAGCGGCGCGGGGGAATCAGGGAATGTTCCGGGCTCATTGGGGCACCCCCGGATCGCTAGGGTCTGCCGTGGAAGTCCCTCTTTCCAGCCCCGTTGCCGGAGGTGTGCGCGTGAAGCATGAACTGCTGCTGGGCGATGAGGCCGCGGCGCAGGGCGCCATCGACGCCGGAATCGGCGGAGTGTTCTCATATCCCGGCACGCCGGCAACGGAGATCTTCGAGTACATCGAGGACCACGCGCGGCGGTTCCCATCGTGCGGCATCAGTGCGATGTGGTCGGCCAACGAAAAGGTGGCGTACGAGGAAGCGCTGGGGATGTCGTACGCGGGCCGGCGGGCGCTCGTGAGCATGAAGCACGTCGGGCTGAACGTGGCGTCGGACCCGTTCATGAGCTCCGCGATCACCGGCGTGAATGCCGGTCTGGTGCTCATCGTGGGTGATGATCCGGGGATGCACTCTTCGCAGAACGAGCAGGACACCCGCTTCTACGCCGACTTTGCGCAGGTGCCGCTCTTTGAGCCCGGAACACAGCAGGCGGCGTACGACCACGTGATGGAGGCGTTCGAGTACTCTGAGGCGGTTGGGCTGCCCGTGGTGGTCCGGATGGTGACCCGGCTGTGCCACAGCCGATCAACGGTCGCACTGCGCGGCACACAGCGGCGGGATGAGGTGGCCGCGCTGAAGTATGCGAGGCCGGATGCGAACGACTGGGTGCTCGTGCCGACCAACGCGCGCCGGCGATACCGTCGCCTGCTGGACCTGCAGCCGCGCCTGCTTCAGGACGCCGAGGAATCCGGAGCGAACACCCTTCGGCTGGCCGGAAAACGCGGGATCATCGCCGCGGGCATCGGCCGCAACTACGTGGGAGAGGCCCTGAACGGGCGCGAATCGGACTCGCTCCTGCACATCCAGCGCTACCCCGTGCCGGTGGCGAAGGTCCGCGAGTTGGTCGCGCATTGCGATGACATTCTGGTGGTCGAGGATGGGTACCCGTTCATCGAACAGCGGCTCAACGGTCTGCTCGGGCTGCCCGGCAAGACGATCCGCGGGAGGCTGACAGGCGACATTCCACGGGATGGTGAGTTGACGCCCGACAGCGTGGCCGCGGCTCTGGGCGTGAGTCTGTCGGGCCCGGTGCATGCGCTCGACGGCGTGGCCGCGCGGCCCCCGCAGCTGTGCAAAGGCTGCCCGCACGCGGACAGCTTCAAGGCGATCGTGGAGGCGGCGGCCCCGCTGGGGAACGCCTACATGTTCAGCGACGTGGGGTGCTATGCGCTCGGCGTCGCTCCGCCGTTCCGGGCGGTGCACTCGTGCGTGGACATGGGCGCGTCGATCGCGATGGCCTTCGGGGCGGCGCAAGCGGGGGCGCACCCGGTCATCTGCACGATCGGAGACTCGACGTTCGCACACTCAGGAATGACGCCGCTCATCGGCGCGGCCCGGGCGAACGCGAACATCACGGTCTTCATCCTCGACAACGCAACGGTTGGCATGACGGGAACGCAGGAATCCATGAGCTGCGGCGAGCGGCTCATCGAGATCATCCTCGGCCTCGGGGTGGATCCCGAGCACCTGCACGTGATCGACCCGTTCCCGAAGAAGCACGCGGAGAACGTGGCGCTGATCCGTCGCGAGATCGAGCACAAGGGATTGAGCGTGATCGTGCCGCGCCGGGCCTGCATCCACGTGAAGCGGCAGTCAAAGGGGCCCGCCGAGACCGAAGGGCGCGAGGCCAAGCCGGCGGCGTGTGGGGCATCCCTCGAGTGCACACCCGTGACGATCAGCGCGCCGCACGCGTCGTGAGAGGAGTCCGTCGTGCAACAGAACATCATCATGGCGGGCGTCGGCGGGCAAGGCATCCTGACGATCGCCAAGGGCATCTCCGGCGCGGCGGTGGAAAAGGGCATGCACGTCAAGCAGGCCGAGGTGCACGGCATGAGCCAGCGCGGCGGGGCGGTGCAATCGCACCTGCGCATTGGGGATGAGCCCATCCACTCGGACCTGATCCCCGCGGGCCGGGCGGATGTGCTGATCTCGATCGAACCGCTCGAGGCGCTGCGGTACGTGCACATGCTCAGCCCGGACGGGGTGGTGGTGGCGTCGTCCAACGCGTTCATCAACATCGGCAACTACCCGGCCGTCGAGGAGGTCATCGACCGCATCACGGCGATGCTGCGCCACGTGGTGGTGGACGCCGATCGGCTCGCGAAGGCGGCGGGCTCGGCACGGGCGAGCAACATCGTCCTGCTGGGCGCGGCCTCGCTGTTCCTGGGGCTCAGCGAGGCGGAGCTTGAGGCGTCCACGGCGGAGATGTTCGCGTCCAAGGGCGACAAGGTCGTGCAGACCAACCGACGGGCATTCCGGCTCGGCAGAAGCGCAGCGGCGGCATACCTGCGCGGGCTCGATCGCGGCGGCACCTCGCGCGCGGTGCGGCAATGGGTCGACACGCTGACTCCGGACCAACTGCTGGCGACAGACTCGCCCGCGGGACCCGTGTTCGATCCGAGCGCTGCCGATGATCGGCTCTCCGGCGCGGAGGCCCACGCGGTCGAGCGGCTGCTCATGGAGGTTCATGAGTCGGATCGGCGGCAACTCTTCGAGCACGAGGTCTATCAGATCGTCCAACTCGTGGGGGCGATCTCGCCGCCGCACCATCTCTTCCTCGGCGTGGACAACCAGATCGCGGCCGAGGCGCTGGCGCAGTTCCCCGGCGAGCAGGTGGTGCTGAAGATCGTGTCGCCCGATGTGGTGCACAAATCCGACGCCAAGGGCGTGGTGTTCTGCCCGAAACGCCTGGAAACGGTGGAGCGGGAGATCGATGCGCTCATCGGCCTGCACCGCCAGCGCGGGGCCCGGGTGCATGGCGTGCTGGTGATCGAGTTCGTGGAGCCGGGCCACCAGGGGCTGGGCGAAGAGTTGTTCGTGGGGATTCGCGCGACACGCGAGTTCGGTCCCGTGATCGCGGCAGGGCTCGGCGGCGTAGACACAGAGTATCTGGCCCGCGCGATGCGTCCGGGCGTGGCCGTGGCGAAGGCCGTCGCGACCGAGACGACGGCGGAGGAGTTCTTCGAACTCTTCCGGCAGACGGCCGCGTATGAGATGATCTCCGGGCAGGTCCGCGGCCATCGCCGGATCGTGTCGGATGGGGAGCTGCTGCGGTGCTTCCGGGCGTTCATCGCGATCGCGTGCCGGTTCTGCGTGGATCGCGGCGAGACGGGGCCCGATGTGGCCGAGCTCGAGGTCAATCCGTTCGCGTTCCGCCGTCAGCGGCTCATTCCGCTCGATGGGCGGGCAAGGCTGGCAACAGCGACGCCGCGCCCGATGGCCCGCCCCATCGACAGCATCAAGGCGATGCTCGAGCCCAGGTCTATAGCGGTGCTGGGCGTGTCGGCCAAGGACCAGAACTTCGGACGGATCATCCTCAACAACATCATCGAGTGCGGCTTCGAGCGGCCGAACCTGCGCGTGGTCAAGGAAGGGGTGGATCGGATCGACGGCGTGGCCTGCGTGCCGCGCATTGCGGATCTGCCCAGGGTCACGGACCTGCTCGTCGTGGCGGCCGCGGCGGCACAGCTGCCGGAGCTTGTGCAGCAGTGTGTCGAGACTGGCAAGGTCAGGACGGCGATCGTGATTCCGGGCGGGGCCGGCGAAACGCATGACAGCCAGGACATCCTGCGACAGGTGCGAGAGGCGCTGGCGAGAGGCCGAAGCGCACCGGGCGGCGGCCTGGTGATCCTGGGCCCGAACTGCCTCGGCGTGCAGTCGCGGCCGGGGCGATACGACACGTTCTTCATCCCCGGCGACAAGCTCGACAAGCGGCGTGACCGGCCAGGGCGCGGCGTGGCCCTGATCTCGCAGAGCGGGGCGTTCATCATTACGCGCACGAGCAACGTGGAGACGCTCGACCCGATGATCACCGTGTCGCTGGGAAACCAGGCCGACCTGACGATCTCGGACATGGTGCACGCGATCGGCGAGCGGCCCGACATCCACACGATCGGCGTGTACGTGGAGGGGTTCAACGACCTAGACGGTCTGGACATGCTGCAGGTGGTGCGAAAAGTCGTGGAGCGTGGAACCACGGTGGTGTTCTACAAGGCGGGACGCACGGCGCAGGGTCGCGACGCGGCCGCGGGACACACGGCCTCGGTCGCGGGCGACTACGACATCTGCGAGGCGGGGGCGACCGGCGCGGGAGCCATCGTCGCCAACACGTTCAAGGAGTTCGAGCAGCTGCTCGAACTCTCCGCGGGGCTGCACGACAAGGCAGTCGGGGGGACGCGCCTGGGGGCGATCTCCAACGCCGGCTTCGAGGCGGTGGGAATCGCCGACTGCGTTCGCGGAGTCCGCGATGAGGTGCGTATCCCAGTGCTGCCGGAGCCAACCAGCGCGCAGATCGCGGCGGTGCTGGATCGGCATCGCTTGTCGGGGCTCGTCAATGTCCGCAATCCGCTCGACCTGACGCCGATGGCCGGCGAAGCGGCGTACGAGGGCGCGGCGGAGGCCATGCTCGCCTGCGATGAGGTAGACGCGCTGCTGGTGTCGGCCGTGCCGCTCACGCCCGCATTGGCAACGACGGAAAAGGAGCTCGCGGCTCGGGAGTCGCTCGCGGATGTGCTGCACCGCCTCGGCGAGCGAACGGACAAGCCGATCGTCGCAGTGGTGGACTCCGGAGCCCTGTACGAACCGCTCGTCCGAAAGCTGCGAGAGCGGCACATCCCGGTGTTCCGCTCGGCGGATCAGGCGGTGCGATCACTGGGAAAATACCTGTCGCACCGGGTGCGTGTGCATCGCGACGAGTCCGACACGCCCTCCGTCGAACCGCTGATTGCGGCCGGGTCCTGATCACTGGGCGCGGCGATCGGCGTCGCGGATCGCCGCGAGGATCGAGTCACGCACGCCCGCGGGCATCTCGCCATCCGCCAGCCGAGCGCAGGTATTCTGGGCCAGGTCAAGTTCCGCAAAAACGGCGCGGCAGCGTTCGCACACCACGTTCTGGCCGATGGGAAAGCCCCGGCCATTGTCCATCGCGTCCAGCTTGGCCTTGAGCAGATCGAGGCAGACCTGCTTCTCATACGTCGGAGCCTTCGCGTTCCCATGGCGAAGTCGCGGCTGGCTCACGAGGGCCTTGCGGAGCAGCAACCGCGCCCGATGCACGCGGGTCTTGACGGTCTCGGGCCGGATGTGCAGGGCCGTTGCGACTTCGTCGATGCTCAGCTCCAGCATCTCCTTGAGCACCAGCGGCACGCGAAAGCTCTCCGGCAGTGACAGTATGGCCTGATGCACGGCCCGCGCGGACTCACGCTCGATGGCGGCCCCGACGGGACCGGCCGCCGCGCCGTTTGGAGCGGTGGCGAGGGTCAGGTTGGTGGTCTCGTTCCACGGCATGAGCTGCGAGACCGCGGGCATTCGCCTGTCAACGCCGCCGCGCCGCCGCGTGCGGGCCTTGCACGAGCGGGCGGCGATGGCGTACAGCCACGTGCCGGGGTCGGCGTTGCCCTTGAACGTGTGCCACTTGCGATGGGCTTGAAGGAAGACATCCTGCACCATGTCCTCGGCGTCCGCGGCGTTTCCGCACAGGCGCGAGGCGAGGCTGTAGAGGCGCGGACCGTGGAGCGTGACCAGCCGGGGGATGGCAACGGCCGCGGGCGAGCCCGCGCGGACGGAGCCTTGCGATGGAGACTTGGGTTGAGCGTTGCGGGTGGAAGTGGCCACGATCGAGAATAGCCGGCGGGCGATGCTGGGGCCGAGCGGCCGCTGGCCGACCGCGGCGGCTATTCTCGCAAGGGCGCACCGCCCCGCGGAGAACCCCCCGATGCTGCTGGGCGTGGACATTGGAACATCGGCCGCGAAGGTCACGGTGATCGACGAGTCCGGCCGCACTATGTCGGGTGCGTCTGTTTCGTACGCGGTGGATCGGCCCCACGACGGATGGACCGAGCAGCCGCCGCGACGGTGGTGGGGGGCGGCGGTGGCGGGCATCCGAACAGCGCTTTCCGAGGCTCCAAATGGGCCCATCGCGCCCGAGCTGGTGCGGGGCGTAGGGCTCAGCGGGCAGATGCACGGATCGGTGTTCCTCGATCGCCGGGCGGTCGAGGGTGCCCGCGGCGGCGAGATCGACGCAGTCCGGCCCGCGCTGCTGTGGAACGATCAACGGGCCGGGACGCAGTGCGAGCAGATCGAGAAACTTGCGGGCGGCGCGGCCGCTTTGGTGGAAATTGTGGGGAATCGAGCCCTCACCGGCTTCACACTCCCCAAGTTGCTCTGGCTTCGCGATCACGAGCCCGACGCATTCGCACGCGTGCACGCGCTCGTGCTCCCCAAGGACTTCATCCGGCTCCAACTCACAGGCTCGCTCGGCACCGACGTAGGCGACGCGGCGGGGACGCTGCTCCTTGACATCGAGCGTCGGGCATGGAGCGAGGAGATGTGCCGGCGGATGGGGATCGACCCGGCGATGCTGCCGCCTGTGCAGGAGTCCGCGGTGGTAGTCGGCGGCGTGACGCCGTGGGCCGCATCGCAGACGGGATTGCGAGTTGGAACGCCAGTGGTGGCAGGCACCGGCGACAACGCGGCCGGAGCCATCGGCGCGGGCGTGGTGGTTCCACGCCTCGTGCTCGCGACGCTCGGCACCAGCGGCGTGATGTACGCCCACAGCGAGCACCCGCGCCGGGATCTGGCGGATCAGCAGCGACCCGGACGGACGCAAACGATGTGTGCAGCAAATGGAACAGCAATGCACGCGGGAACGTGGTGCGTCACGGGATGCATGCTCTCGGCGGCCGGGAGCCTGCATTGGGCCCGGGACACGATCGCGCCGGGAGTGTCGTTCGAGGCCCTAGACGCGAAGGCGGCGGCAGCCCCCCCGGGATGCGATGGGCTGGTGTTCCTGCCGTACCTGAGCGGCGAGCGGTGCCCGCATCCCGATCCGCTGGCCCGCGGGGCGTGGGTGGGCCTGCGGGCCCAGCACACGCGTGGGCACCTCATCCGCGCGGTGATGGAGGGCGTGACGTTCGGGATGGTCCAGATGCTCGACCTCGTGCGATCGCTGCCGGTGCCGGTTGAGCGCGTCCGTCTTGGTGGGGGCGGAAATCGCTCGCAGCTCTGGCGGCAGATGCAGGCGGATGTGTACGGCCTGCCGTGCGCGACGCTCAACAGCGACGAAGGGCCCGCGTTCGGCGCGGCGTTGCTGGCGGGTGTCGGCATCGGCGTCTGGCCCGCCCTGCCGCAGGCGTGCGCGGCGACGATCCGTGAGGTGAGAACGTATCAACCGGATGCGGAGAATGCCGCCCGCTATCGTCAGATGCGGACGGTATACGACCGGCTCTACGCCGATCTGGCCCCCGCGATGCACGCGCTGTCGAGTCCGCAGTAGCTCAGTGAACACTTTTGCGAGCCCTTCCATGCCGCTTCTCGATCTTCGTCCGCAAGCCTCCCGCCGCACCTTGGCCGAGCAGATCGAGCACATGCGCTCGTTCCGGCTGGACCTGAAGTTCTCGGCCGGGATCTGGTACTTCTCCCCGTTCGCTAGCCGGTTCCACGACCGGTACGGCGAGCCCGTTGACCTGAAGCGACGGCTCGAGATTGCCGCGAGCCTGAAGGACCACGGCCTGTCGGCCCTTGAGGCCCACTACCCCAACGAGATCAACGAGGACAACCTCGACGTATGGACGACGTTCTCGAAGCAGACGGGCATTCGCATCCTGACGGTGATCCCGCTGCTGTTCTGGGACAGGCAGTTTGAGTTCGGCTCGCTCTCCAGCCCGATCGTCGCGGCCCGTCGCGAAGCGATTGAGCGGACCAAGCGATCTCTGGCGATGAACAAGCAGCTCGGGTGCGAGTTCGCCGTGGTGTGGCCGGGAATCGACGGCTTTGAGAATCCGTTCGGCCACGACATGGCCGCGATGCGAGACCGGTTCGTGGACGGGCTGGCCGAGGCGATGGACGCCGTGTCGGGCGTCCGGATCGCGTTCGAGCCCAAGCCCTACGAGCCGCGCGGCCGGATCATCTTCAGCACCACGCCCGAGGGCGTGCTGCTTGGGCGGCTGGTGGAATCGAAGCTCAGGAATCCGGAGAACACCAAGCTGCTTGCCGAGGGACACGCGCTGGTGGCGATGAATCCGGAGGTCGGGCACGTACTCATGGGCTTTGAGGATCTGGCGTACGCCCTGAGTTGGCCGCTCTCCGAAGGCCGTCTGGCGCACACGCACTGGAACAGCCAGCCGCTGGGAAACTATGACCAGGACCTGAACGTGGGCGTCGTATCGCCGGAGCAGATGGAGGCGGGCCTGTACGCCATGCGCATGCACGCCTATCGCGGATACTTCGGAATCGACATCCACCCCGAGCGGATGCCAGTGGAAACAGCGGTGAAGATCTCGATCGATGCGTTGCGTGCGGCAAACGACCGGATCGACGCGATGGATCACGCGTCGATCCTCACCGCGCTCGCAAGGCCGGACGAGTCGCGCGGCTGGGTAGAGTCTCACCTCGTGCGCATGCGAGCCCCGGCGGCGACGCGTCTTGCGCCGCTGAAGCCGTTCGCGCGATAGGTCACACGAAGCCTGCTCGAATCCCGTGGATATGTGCCTGTGTGGGACGTCGGACTCGTGTTAGGCCATCACGGCGCCGCGGGCTTCCACCGTACAAATCCCTCGATCGCCTCATATTCCGCGAGCCCCAGCTTGTCATAGAGCGCGGCCGTAGCCCGGTTGCGATCCTCGGCCCGCTGCCAGAACTCGCGCGGATCGTTCGGCCCGGGGAACAGCGCGTAGTCCTTCTGACTCTCGTGCTTGAAGATGGCGATGCGCTTACGACGGACCTCATCCGGCGAGAGCGGCACGGCCATCTCGATCTCCTCCGGACCCCATTCCTGCCACGCCCCGCGATAGAGCCACACGGCACAGGACTTCAGCCAGTCGCGGTCGGCCAGCCGCGAGAGTGCCTGCGTGATGACGGCCAGGCACACGCGGTGCGTGCCGTGCGGATCGGAGAGATCCCCCGCGGCATAGATCTGGTGCGGACGCACGCGATCGAGCAGCTCCATCGTGATCCGCACATCCTCCTCGCCAAGAGGCTTCTTGCGAACGCGCCCGGTCTCGTAGAACGGGAGGTCGAGAAAGTGGATGTTCTCGTGCTTCACGCCGCTGTACTTTGCGGCCGCGCGGGCCTCGGCGCGACGGATGATGGTCTTGATCCGCTGCAACTCGGGGCTGTCGGGCTGCCCCGACTGCTTGTGGGCGACGAACGCCTCAAGGTTGTCCTCCAGCCGCTCGGCGAACTCCTTGCCGAGCTGCGGGAACGCGCTCGCGAACTCGCGGACGAAATCGACATGTCGGAGCGCGGCCTCATCCCACACGGCAATGTTGCCGCTGGTCTGATAGGCCACGTGCACCTCGTGCTCCTGATCGCACAGGCGAATGAACGTGCCGCCCATGGAGATGACATCGTCGTCCGGGTGCGGGCTGAACACCATAACGCGCTTGGGATACACCTCGCCGGGAGCTTGCCGCTTTCCTCCAGGCCAACCGGTGATGGTCTTCTGCAGGGCCCGGAACACCTCGATGTTGATGTCATACGCCCCGCCGCGTGCGGCGAGCAGGTCCTGCAAGCCATGTTCGTTGTAGTGCTCGTCGGTCAGCTTGAGGATGGGTTTCCCCACCGTCTTGGCAAGCCAGATGACGGCGCGCCGGGTGGTCGGGACATCCCAAGTCCCACCGCACTCCTCGATGGGCCCAAGGAGCCAGGGCGTCTTGAACCGGGTGAGTTCGGCCGCGGCCGCCGGGTCGAGCACGAACCGGGCCGAAGGGTGCTGCTGAAGGAAGCTTGCCGCGACAGTGGGCGTGATGTCGCCCTCCACGGCCCGCTTGACGATCGCGGCCTTGTGCTCGCCAAAGGCCAGCAGGATCACGCGCCGGGCATCAAGAATCGTGCCCACGCCCATGGTGATCGCCGTGCGAGGCACGTTGCGCTCGCCGAAAAAGTCGCTGGCGGCATCCATCCGAGTGACGCGGTCAAGGGTGATGAGCCGCGTGCGGCTATCGCGCGGCGAGCCGGGCTCATTGAATCCGATGTGGCCGGTGCGGCCCACACCAAGGATCTGGATATCGATCCCCCCCGCCTGCCGGATCGCCCGCTCATATCCCTCGCACCACGCCGCGACGTCGCCGCGCGGAATCGTGCCGTCCGGGATGTGAATGTTCGCGGGGTCGATGTCCACATGGTCGAAGAGATACTCCTGCATGAACCGGCGGTACGACTGCAGGTCGTCGGGCCTCATCGGCCAATACTCGTCCAGGTTGAACGTCACCACGTTCTTCAGCGAGAGGCCCTCGCGCGTGTGCATCCGCACAAGCTCGTTGTAGATCGCCGTCGGCGTGGAGCCTGTCGCGAGGCCCAGCACGACGTTCCGGCCCGCCGCGGCACGCTCGCGGACAAGCGCGGCGATCTCCGCCGCCACCGCCCGGCTGGCCAGTTCGCTCGACGTATGCACCGAGACGGGGATCCGCTCGGACCGGGTGGTGGGGTGAAGGTCCGACGCCGGAATCGAGCTGGACGAGTTGTCATGCCGGACGGTCACGAGCGGCTCCTTGGAAACGGTCACTGCCGTGCAGGATTGGCCCCGTTGGTGCGCCGGCAAAGGTTAATCCGCGTGCGACGACCACGGCGAAGAACCGCATGAGCAGGTCTTGATCGCGTAGCAATCACCACGTGCCGGTGTGTCCCCCGGGAAACGACAAGACCCCGCAAGCGCGGGGTCTTTGTCAAAGCGGAGAGGGAGGGATTCGAACCCTCGAAACGGTTGCCCGTTTACGCGATTTCCAGTCGCGTTCCTTCAGCCTCTCGGACACCTCTCCGTGAAAAACCGATCGGGGGGGCTGGGGGGACGAGTGTATGCCTCAGGCGTTCAATCTTCCCCTCCGCGGTCTCGATCGGCCGCCGCCAAGGCCGGATAGGCCGGAACGGCCGCTCGATTCACGACCCGCACCCAGACCCAGTCCAGCAACCGGACCCCGGCATACGAGCCCACCACGCACCGGCCGATCAGCCACCCGGCCGCGCCGCCCACGATCACGTCCGTCGGCCAGTGGGCATCAAACATGATGCGCCCGCTCCCGACAACAAGGACCAGTCCCAGCGCCACCCACCGAAGCCTCGGATAGAGCGTCGCAATGAACACGCTCACAACCGCCGCGAAGAGCGTGTGGCTCGAGGGCATCGACCACAAGTCGGTTCCGGCCCCCGCGTGCGTGTCCCAGGCATGCACCAGCCGGTACTGACCGTTCACCTTGATCGGATACTCCCCCCACGGGGTCAGAAACGTGTAGGGGTCATTGAACCACTCGCGCGGCCGGGGCCGCCCGATCAGCATCTTGCCCCCGGTCGAGACCGCCTGCGCGATCGCGAGCGCCAGCCCGAGATCCAGCAGTCTCCGCCGACGCGTCGGATCGAGCAGCCAGACAACCAGCACAAGCACGCAGATAAACACGCCCTGCCCATACTGCTGCCACGCCTCGGCCTCCCGACGCAGATCGCCCGAGAGCCACTTGGCAAAGCGTCCAAACGCCGCGCCGACCTCCGCATCAAACGGGTGTACGACGGCAAACCCCACCACGCCCAGCAGCAGCGGAGCCAGCCATCGCGGCCATGCGCGCCGGGCACTGGTCATGCGGCGGTGCCCCCGGCCGCGTTATAGTCCCGGCCCATGGCCTCGACCGAACCACGCATGCGCCTGATCGACCTGCCGCGGGTGCTGCTGGAAATCGGCCCGACCGCCGCCCAACCGCGCGGCGCGGCCGTGCGGTCTTGGTGCAGGTCGTGGAGTGGGGGGGGCGTGGCGCTCATCGTGCTGTGCCTCGCAGTGTATCTCCCGGGGCTGTGGAGCATCCCGCCGGTGGATCGGGATGAGTCACGCTTTGCCCAAGCGTCGCGGACCATGCTCGAATCCGGGGATTACATCGTCCCGCGGATCGGCAGCACTCCACGACTCAACAAGCCGCCGCTGATCTATTGGTTGCAGGCGGCCTCGGCCCGGGTGCTTGGCGATGGCCCGGGCACCGACGGCATGGGGCAGTGGGGGAACGGCAACATCTGGGTCTTCCGCGTGCCCAGCGTGCTGTGCGCGATCGGGACGGTGCTTCTGACGTGGCGCATGGGGATGCGCATGTTCGATTCCCGCGCGGCCGCGCTCGGGGCCGCCCTCCTGGCAGTCTGCCCAATGGTGGTCTGGGATGCGCACCAGGCGCGGGCGGATCAGTTGTTGTTGTTCACGACCACGGCGACGATGTTGGCGTTGTATGTGTGCTGGAAGGCGACGGTGAAGAGTGGGGGGGCCGGGCACACCAGTCAACAAGGGGTGGCACGGGCGGCTCGTCCGCCCGTGGTGTGGCTCCTTGCCCTTTGGGTATCAATGGGTCTCGGCATCCTCGCCAAAGGCCCAATCACCCCCATGATCGCGATCCTCACCGCGATCGCCCTCTCCATCGTCTCACGAAACGCCCGCTGGCTCATCAAGCTCCGCCCGATTCTCGGCCTGCTTGTGGTCGCCGCGATCGTCGGTCCTTGGGTGTATCTCGTGGCGCATCGCGTTGGGTGGCACACGTACTGGACGACGGTCTACGACGAAACGCTTGGTCGCAGCACGGAGGCGAAGGAAAGCCATTGGGGGCCGCCGGGGTATCACGTCGTCCTACTCCCTGTGCTGTTCTGGCCGGGATCGCTGCTGACGGCCGCGGCGTTTGTGCGATCGTGGCGGCGCGGATTGGCGAGATTCACTCTCCGCAACCGGCCCGAGGCGTTTCTGCTGGCGTGGGTGATTCCGATGTGGTTGGTGTTTGAGATTATCGCAACAAAGTTACCGCACTACACGATGCCGATGTATCCGGCGATTGCGCTGCTCACCGCCCGCACGGTTTGCGCTGCGAGGGTCGGCACGCTTGCGTTCGCCCGATCGGTCCTTGATCGGATCGGGGTGATTGTCTGGGGAGGAATCGGTGCGGCCGGACTCATCGGGAGCCTCGGGCTTCTGATGGAAGCCGGAGGGTTTGCGATTGGGCAGAACGGTGCGGGAAGGACTTTGCCTGGTCTAGCCGTCGCAATCCTCAGTACGGCGATCGGCGGTGCCGTCTGGTTGGTGCTTCGGCATCGAGCGGTCATGCTCGCGCACGTGCTGGCTGTGCTGGCCATGGTGTGCTGGTGCTGGATCACGCTCGCTTGGGTTGCGCCGCGATGCGAACGATTTTGGATTTCGTCAAGACTTCTTGCGTTCGTCCAAAGGAATGACTGGGACAAGGCGGCACGATCAGCACCGGTTGCTCTGGTCGGCTACGAAGAACCCAGCGCCATCTTTCTGTTTCGCGGGCGGGCGAGTCCCGTGCCGGCCGAGCAACATGAACAATGGATTCTGCGACATCTCGATGGCATCACGCTCTTGCAGTCCGAGGTTGGCGCAAGTCCGCCTGCGGTCGGGCCGATCGGTAGGTCCGGAATAATCAGCGGTTACAACTACAGCGCTGGCAAGCCGATCGAGATTCACATTGGTGGGGTTCTGCCGCCCCAGCACGACCATTTTCATCCGACGATCCCCTGATGGACCCCAACTCCCCACCCCCTCCCTCCGGCCTCGTCCTCGTGGACAAGCCCGCCCGCCGGGCGATCTCGTCGATGACGGTCGTTCGCGCGGTGAAGAAGCGGCTTGTCGCCGGCGGCGTCGGCGACCCGAAACGCAAGCGCAACATCGCCGTCGGCCACGCGGGGACGCTCGATCCACTTGCCTCTGGACTGCTCATCGTCCTCGTCGGCCGCGCCACCCGCTGGTGCGAGCGACTCATGGCCGGCGAGAAAACCTACCTCACCGAGATCGACCTCGCCCACTACTCCAACACCGACGATCTCGAGGGCGAGATGATTCCGAACCCGATCGATCCCGCCCGCATCCCCACCCGCGCGGCCATCGAATCGCTCCTCCATTCCACTTTCACCGGCACCATCCAGCAGGTGCCGCCCATGTACTCGGCCATGCTCATCGACGGCAAGCGGGCCTATCGCCTCGCCCGCGCGGGCAAGGAGCCGGAGATGGTCGCCCGCCCCATCACCATCCACGAGATCCACGTTCACGACTACCAGTGGCCCAAGCTCACCATCGAGGTCCGTTGCTCCAAGGGCACGTACGTGCGCTCCCTCGCCCGCGACATCGGCGTCGCGGCCACGGGGCACAAGGCGGTCCTCACGGCTCTCCGCCGCACCGCGATCGGCCCGTACAAGGTTGAGGAGGCCACCGGCCTCGAGCAACTCCCGCCCACGCTGACCGTCGCCGACCTGCGCCCGCTCATCGAGACGTGATCGCCCGAAACCGCGCCGCGACGCACGCATCCGCCACCCACCGAATCTCGCGCTCATCCACCAGAAGGGCCACGCCGTTCCCGGAGAATGTCGTCCCCGCCGCGGCCTCCAACAGGCTCCGGGGCAGGTCCGACTCACGGGCCCGCAGCGTCCACGAGCGGCACGCCCGCGGATCGTTGACATCCAGCATCTGCACCCCGGACTCGGCCAACGCCCCGGCAACGTCGGACGCCGCGCCCGCGCGGCCATCGCCGACAAACACGATGATCCCGGATTCACCCATCACGTCTCATCCGCCGGACCCGTGTCCGAAACGCCGTCACGCGGCCCGGGGCTCACCACGGCCGTCTTTTCCGAACCTCCGCCTTCCGCCCTCCCCCTTCCCCCTTCAGCAAGCGTTCCCTCCACCATTCCCGGCATCCACACCTCGTGCACATCCTGCCCGTCGACCACGCGCCGCATCGCCAGGTAGAGGATCGTCGATCCGCACCACACAAAGCTCGCCGCAAACGCCAGCGGCAGCAGCACCGGAACCACCGTCCACAGGTTGACAACGCCGCGCACCAGCGGCCACTGGGCCTTCTCGTCAACGCTCCGCACGACGTGCTCGGGCATGTGCCCAAGGGCGTCGGCCCCGCGCGGGCCCGACCACTCCATGCCGCACTTCTGCGCCACGTTGATCGCCAGCCAGAGCGCGCCGCCGACAATCGCCATGAGCACCACAAACTGGGCCACAAGGATCAGCAGATACACTGCCAGCCGCAGCGGCCGCGCCAGCACGAACGAGTACGCGTGCTGCACAGCATCCACCGCGTCGGTTCCCTCGCACGCCACCGACGGCAGCAGCATCGGCCACCCGACGAGGTACGCCAGCATCACGATCGACACCACCAGCCCGCCCAGCAGGAACAGCGGCCAAACCGCCGCTCCCAGCAGGTTCACCACCGGCAGCGAGAACAGCGCCCAGCCAGCCACCGCCATCCCGATCATCAGCGCCCACGCCAGCAGCAGCGGACCCACCAATGCGCCGACCAGGGCCCACCAGCGCGCCAGCGCAAACCCAACGGCCTTGGGCCACTCGATCCCCACGCCCTGCGCAAACTCGCACGCCGCCGATCGGCACATCGCTCCGCCGCAGATCGCCGTCCACAACGCCATCAGCGGCAGAACAAAGAACGCCACCCACGGGCTCGTACGTGCCAGATAGGCGGGTGTGCTGGCAAGGACTGCGAACGTCTCCCGCCCGATCCGCGATCCATCGCTCTCGCTCCCCCGCGCCATCTCGACCAGATCCACGATCACCGTCCAGAGCGAGGTCCCCAGCACGTTCCGGCCGATGTCGCCATCAAGCCGGTCGGCCATGATGCTCAGCAGCAGAAGCCCCACGACAAACACCAGCCCCATCCCCAGCCGCGAGGGCCGCAGCGCAAGGTGCCCGGCCCGCAGAAGCCTGGGCCAGACCAGATCGGCGACAAGGTCGTCGAAGGTCAGCGGTGCGTGCAGTCGTGGCCCGGTGGTGCGCAATCCCATGCCGGAATCGTATCAACTTCAGGGATCGTCAGTCCCCATACCGCTGCCGCATCTTGTTCGACAGCCGCAGCATCAGATGAACCCGCTCGAACTCGCTTACCCAGTCTGCCAGCTCGGCCGCGATCTCATCGGGCGGCGTCGCCGCCCCGGGCAGCGGGCAGGCCCCGCCCAGTTGCTTGGCCGCGAGAGCCCGGTAGCGGCTCAGCGTGCGGTCGCCGAACAGCGACAGGAACTCAAAGTCCTCATTGAGAAACAACATCACCGGCACCCGCCCGCCCCCGCAGATCTTGAGCTGGCCCGAGAGTTCGGCATGCTCATCCCGATCCACAAACCGCACGCCAATGCGCGGCGGATTCGCCGCCTCAATATGGTCCAGGAACGGGCACTGCTGCACGCAGTCGCCGCACCACGTTCCGGAAACGCACAGAACATTGATGCGACGGGTGAACCCCGCGATCAAGGCCCGCTGCGCCATGGTCATCATCACCCGAGCGTGGAACGCCGCCCAGTTGGCCTGCTCGTTGGGCTTGCCTGTGGCGACATACCCCGCGTAGGGAAGGCCGCGCTCGAAGGTGCGCCCCAGAACTTCGGGAGAAAGGGGATTGCTCATGCACGAGCATACCCGCCCCCGGCCACACCACCCACGCTCACGAAAGCGCGGCCGTGCACATGGTCATCCCGAACGAGAGCAGGAACATCAGCACAGTAAAGATCGCCGCGACAATAAGCGACTGCTTGAAGTTGATCTTCGCGAGCAGATGCGTCAGCCCCGCCAGCACGAGGAAGTTCAGCGGAACCGAGAGAATCAGCGTGACGGTCCCCCCAAGGGCCTCGCTGAGCAGGTAGTTGAGCGCAAAGTTCGCGATTCCCGCCAGCACCAGAATGGCCACGCCGGTGCCGACCGAGACCTCCTCGTGCGCGACGACGTTGGCGATCCAGACGTACACAAAGCCGAGGGCGATCAGGATGCAGATGGCGACAAGAAGTCCGAACATGAAGCCTCCGGCGAGCGACACCCCGCCCCGTCCGTGGTATGAACGAAGCCGAGCATACCAGCTTTCACTGAGAGTGGTGTGGGGGGAGGCGGAAGAGGGGGGGAGGTCGCGCTTCTACCAGCGTTCTTTGTCGCTCTGCGGGGCCAGATGCCACGCCTTGCTCGGCCGTCCATTGACGGTCGTTCCGCCCTGTACGTTGTTCACCGTGTACGTCAGGAAATCATGCGGGAACGGCAGCGTGGGCGTGCTCAGCCCGTCGAGCGTCGCCAGATGCTCGGGCTGAAGGTGGATCGCCAGCGCCCCAAGGTTATCGCGAAGTTGCTCCATCGTGCGGGCCCCAATGATGGTGCTTCCGCGTCCGGCGACTCCCGGTCGGTTCTGCACCCAGTTGAGCGCGACCTGCGCCGGTGTGGCATGGGCCTGCTTGCCGATGGCGATGAGCGCATCGATGAGCGTGAACGCACGCTCCTTCAGGTGATTGGCCACCCACTCGCCGCGCCCGGGCGGGGGCTGGTTGGCCCGCGTGTACTTCCCGCTCAGCACGCCCCCCTTGAGCGGCGACCACGGCGTCACGCCCATGCCCATCTCCATGGCCATCGGGATGAGGTCGGCCTCCACCGTGCGCTCCAGCAGCGAGTACTCGATCTGCAGCGCGATCAGCGGCGACCAGTGCCGCCCGCGCGCCATGAGCTGCGCCTGCACGCACTTCCACGCGGGCGTGTCGCTGAACCCGATGTAGCGGACCTTCCCGGCCTTCACCAGGTCATCCAGCGCCCGCATCGTCTCGTCCATCGGCGTGTTGGGATCCCAGAAGTGCATCCAGTACAGGTCGATGTACTCGGTCCGTAGCCGCCGGAGCGACTCCTCGCACGCACCGAAGATCGCCTTGCGCCCCGCGCCGCCGCCGTTGGGATCGCCGGGAAACATGTTCCCCATGAACTTGGTCGCGATCACCATCCGGTCGCGCTTGGCGGGGTTGCTGCCGATGTGGTCGCCGATGATCTTCTCGGAGTGGCCCTTGGTGTAGATGTTGGCGGTATCGAGGAAGTTCCCGCCGCGCTCGATGTACGCGTCCATGATGGCGCACGACTCGGCGACATCAGACCCCCATCCCCAGTCGAGCCCAAAGGTCATGGCGCCGAGGCAGAGCGGACTGACGCGGAGGCCGGAGTGGCCCAGGGTGACATAGTGCGTGAGGGGCATGGATGAGCGTAGCCATCGGGGGTGGGGCGGCGACGCCCGCCGCACGCCCAGCTCACTTCGTGGGTCTGGTCATCTCTTTGAGCTTCCGCAGCACATCAAACGCCTGCAACGGCGTGAGAGCGTCGAGCTTTACTTCGCGAAGTTCATCGACGGCCGGGTGGGCGACGTACTCGGTGAAGAGGGCAAGCTGGCCCGTGCTTGGCGCGGGCACAGCAATCTTTGCTCCCTTGCTCCCCTGCTCCCCAGCTCCCTTGCTCGATCCTCCGCTCCCCCCCGTCGGCCCATGATGCTGCACCGCCAGCGTCTCCAGAATCTCCTTCGCCCGCGCCACAGTCGCGGCTGGCAGCCCCGCAAGCTTCGCCACATGCACGCCATACGACCGATCCGTCCGCCCGGGAAGGATGCGGTGCAGGAAGACGATCTCCTCGCCCCACTCGCGCACCGACACGTGCAGGTTCACCACGCGGCCGGGGAACATCTCTTCGAGATCGGTGAGTTCGTGGTAGTGGGTGGCGAACAGGACGCGGGGGGATGCCTGATGAGCGGAAGCGGCGAGGGTCTTCGTCGTACCGGCGAGCGTTTCCGCAATCGCCCATGCCAGCGACAAACCGTCGAGCGTGCTCGTGCCGCGGCCGATCTCATCGAGGATCACCAGCGAGCGCGCCGTGGCGTGGTTGAGGATCCGGGCCGTCTCGGTCATCTCGACCATAAACGTCGATTGTCCGGCGTGCAGGGCATCGTCGGCCCCGATGCGGGTGAAGATGCGATCCGTCAACCCGACCACGGCCTTGTCTGCCGGCACGAACGAGCCGGTATGGGCCAGCAGCGTGAGCAGCGCAGCCGTGCGGATAAACGTGCTCTTGCCCGCCATGTTCGGGCCGGTGATGAGCGCGAGTGACGCAGTGACGGAGTGACCGAGTGACGGAGTTTCAGAGGATGGCTCGGCGCCTTTCACTCCGTCACTTCGTCGCTCCGTCACTCCGTCACTTGCCCCCGACCCCCATCCGGCGAGGGACCCGCTGGCCCCATCCCCCAGCCACAAGTCATTGGGCACAAAGTTCCGCTCCAGCCGCTCATCCAGCACGGGGTGCCGACCCTGCTCGAGTCCCAGCACCGGACGATCGACGATCTCCGGCTTGACCCACCGCCGACGGACAGCCTTCTCAGCAAAGCACGCCAGCACGTCAAGCTCCGCCACGGCATCCGCGAAGGCCGTGATCTCGGGGATCAGCCCGCGGGCCCGGTCGCACAGGTCCTCGAAGAGCGATTGCTCGCGGGCAAGGGCCCGGGCCTCGGCCGTGCTGGCCCGCGACTCAAAGTCCTTGAGCTCCGGCGTGATGTACCGCTCCGCGTTCTTGAGCGTTTGCTTGCGCGTGAAGGCGTCGGGAGCCCGCTTCGACTGGGCCGAGGGAAGCTCGATGTAGTACCCGAAGATCTTGTTGTACCCAACCTTCAGGCTCGGAAGTTGGTGCTCGTTGATGAGCCGGGCCTGATACTCCGCCATCCACCCGGCCGCATCGCGCCCAAGCCGCCGGGCCTCATCGAGCTCCGGATCGAAGCCGTCCTTGAAGAGGCCGCCTTCGCGAAGGTGGGGGGGCGGGCTCTCCACGCACCGATCAGCAATGCGCTCGGCAAGCGGCCTCAGCTTCGCGCTCAGCGCATCGATCCGCCCCTTCAGCGCGGCAAACGCCGGCGCATTGGCGATCGCTTCGCCCACGGGCGTCACCTGCGCGAGCGAACGCCCCAGCGCGACCACATCGCGCGGATTGGCTCGCCCCAGCGCAAGCCGCCCCGCGATGCGGGCGATGTCCTGCACGTTCTCCATCGCCGCGCTGAGTGCCGCGGCCGTCTGGCGATCCTCGATGAGCGTCGCGACGCACTTCTGCCGCGCCTCGATGGCCGCGATGTCGCGCAGCGGGCGGCAGAGCCATTCGCGGAGCAACCGCTTGCCCATCGCGGTGCGGCAACCGGGAAAGGTGCGCGACGATGCGAACACGCCGAACAGCGAGCCATCCCCCTCATCGCCCCCCCCTCCCCCACCCGGCGCGGCCCGGATCGTCCGCAGCACTTCGAGCGAGCGGAGCGTGGTGCCGTCGAGCACGCAGCCCGCGCTCGGTTCATCGCGACGCGGCGGCTGGAGGTGGGACAGTGAGCGTGCTGTGGACGCGGCGGCCCCATTGGCCCCGGTGTTACCGCTGGTGGGGGTGGGGCTCTGACTGTCTTGCGGGAGCTGCGTCAGTTGCAGGTACCGCACCACCGCCCCCGCCGCGCGAATAGCCGCATCGTCAGGCCCGAACCCAAACCCCTCCAGCGTCGCCACGCCATACTGCTTGAGCAGCGCCTCCCGAGCCTCATCCATCCGAAAGAACCAGCTCGGCTGCGGCGTCCCGGACGTCCCCAGCACCGTCAGCAACACCTTCACCCGCGGCGGCTCTTTCCCATCCGCCGTCTGGCTGTACACCAACTCGCTCACGCGCCGCCGCGCCAGCTCATCGCCGAGCGTTTCGCCGGGCGACTCAAACACCTCGAAGCGTCCCGTCGAAAGATCGACCACCGCCGCCACCGCGGGCGAGTGGTCGCCCTCGCCCGTAAAACACACCGCCGCCAGCGTGCTCGGCGCATCCGATTCCAGCAGCGCCTCATCCACCAGCGTCCCGGGCGTGAGCACCCGCGTCACGGCCCGCTCGATCACGGTCCCCCCCCCTCCCCGTTCCTTGGCCGTCTCGGGCGTCTCCGTCTGCTCGCACACCGCGACGCGGAACCCCGCATTGAGCAGCTTCCGCAGATACGTCTCGAGCTGATGGAACGGCATGCCGCACATCGGCACACCCTCGGTCCGCTGCGTGAGCGTGAGCCCGATCGCCTTCGACACCTTCACGGCGTCGTCATCGAACATCTCGTAGAAGTCGCCGATGCGGAACAGCAGCGTGCAGTCCGGGTGCTGCCGCTTGAAGCGGTAGTACTGACGCATCGCGGGCGTGTCGCGGGGATCGGCCATGGGGGGCGGGGGGAAGAGACGAAGTGACGAAGTGACGCAGTGACGCAGTGGGGGAGTAGAGGAGTGGGGGCGTTGAAAACCGGTGGGAAGGTTAGCGGGGAATCTGCGGGAGCAGGGTGGCACGGGCGGCTTGTCCGCCCGTGTCGGTTACGGACGATGTGGTATTCTGGGTGAGATGAAGCCGCATCCCCGAATCCGCAAGACGATCAAGTGGGGCGGATCGGCAGTAGTCTTGTTAGTCATAGTCGTCTGGATCGTGAGCGAGCAGCGGATCGTCATGTTTGTCGTGCCGCCCTCCTACGAGGTCGCCCTTGAAAAAGGGTTGTTGCTCATAGCCAATCAGGGGTATCCGGTTTCCGGGCTCGGCGTGACGTTCCAGCAGTATCCGCCTCAGGCGCGATTCCGTTTGACCTCGATCACGCTGGAGCGGTATGCGGCTGATGAATGGTACTTGTGGATTGGACTGTGGATTCCGCTGATTCTCGCTTTGACAGCCACCGCGATAGCTTGGCGTCTCGACACCCTCGCCCGCCGCCGCGCTCGGCTCAACCTGTGTTTGAAGTGCGACTACGACCGCAGCGGCCTCGCGAAGGATGCGGTGTGTCCGGAGTGCGGGAGCAAGGGGGGGCCAGCATGAAGCCCCACCCCAAACTCCGCAAGACGATCAAGTGGGGCGGCGCGGCGGTGACGGTGCTGCTGATGGTGGTGTGGATTGGGAGTGGGTGGTATTACAGAACTTGGAATCCCGGTCGTGGCTACCTCTTGGTCGTTGGCGGCGGGTGCTTCGGGGTAACCAAGCTGCCTGTCGCCCTTTGGGGCCTTACGTCCGTACACCTGAGATTTGGAAACGGTACCCATCCGTTCTATATGGAATGGTGGTACCGCTACAGCGAAGCGACGCCAGCGGCCGAATGGCAGCTTCTTGTCCCAGCTTGGATGCTGGTTGTTCCGAGCATGATGCTGTCAGTGTCCGCCTGGCGTCTCGACACCCTCGCCCGCCGCGCTCGGCTCAACCTCTGCCCGAAGTGCAACTACGACCGTGCCGGCCTCGCGAAGGATGCGGTGTGCCCGGAGTGTGGGAGCAAGGGAGGGGCCAGCATGACGCCCCACCCCAAACTCCGCAAGACGATCAAGTGGGGTGGCGCGGCGGTGACGGTGCTGCTGGTAGTGGTGTGGATCGGGAGCGGATGGTGGAGCATTACATGGAATGTGCGAGGAGGGTTCGCGGCTTTTCTGGCCGACGGTCAAGTGGGCTATGGCGACTGGATTCGAACTCCATCCTGGCCGTGGCTTCATTGCATGAGATTGCCGGCGTGCAATCTTGACCTCGGCACAGACTACTCGTTCAACTTACTTGTCATCGTCAGATCGGCCATTCCATTGTGGCTGCCTGCGGCGACGGCGACGGTCGTCGCCTGCGCCGCGTGGTGTGCGGACATCCTTGCCCACCGCCGTGAACGCCTCGCGCGGCTCAACCTCTGCGCGAAGTGTCGCTGCGACCGCACGGGCTTCGCGAAGGATGCGGTGTGCCCGGAGTGTGGTTGTGGTGGACCGGAGCGCGGTGTTGGCCCGTGAAACGGGCCGGCGATTGTTGCCAGATGCGCCAGCATCTGGTCGACAGAAACCCAACACTCCCTTCCTTGCCTTTGGCCTCCCGCCCATGAAAGGGGCGGACGAAGCGTCACGCGTTCGCACACTCACTCAAATACATATCGAGGGTCATACTCAACCTCGTTCTTGTCCAGCAGCGCGAGGAACTCGCGCTTGAAGTCCATTGAGGCGTGATGCTCCGCCTGCCTTCGAATGTACGCCTCGACTTCCGGGACGTTGGACTTGCTCACGGTGAACCCTCCGTAGCCGCGCTGCCATGCGAATGAGCCCATGCCGGGAAAGGTCTCGTGGATCCAGCGCGAAGACCTGGATTTCACCTCGCGCGCAAGCGTGGCGGGGGCCATGTCCGCGGGGAAACGAACGAGCAGGTGGGAGTGATCGGGCATCCCGTTGCCCGCGATAAGCTGCGCGCTCAGGTCCCGGGCGATGCCGCCGAAGAAGGCGTACAGGCGATCGTGCAGTTCGGAGTGGATGAGCGGTTCGCGGTGGGCGGTGCTGAAGACAAGGTGATAGAAGTTCTGGGTCCATGAGGATGGCATGGGTCCAGTCTACCTTGGAGGACACCGGCTTCGCTCGCCCATTTCATGGGCGGGAAGGCAAAGACAGACGAGGGCAGTGCCGGTCGCCTGCCAGATGCTGGCGCATCTGGCAACCATCGCCCGCCCGCTCCGCGGGCGAAAGGCAAGAGCGCCACTTGGCCAATGCCCCTTCTTATCTCACCCTCATCGCCAGCATCGTCTGATCATCCGCCGGCGGCCGACCCTGGGCCCAGAAGCCCACGGACTTCAGCACGGCATCGATCGCCCCGCGGGCGCTCCCGCCCGGCCCTCCTGTTCCCGACAGCGCATCGTCCAGCCGCGCAAACCCGAAAAGCTGGTTCGACGGGTTGAACGCCTCGGAGATCCCGTCGGTGTAGAGCATGAGCAGATCGTCCGGGCTCAGCCGCACCTCCGCGGCCGGATAGTGCTCGCGGTCGTCCACGCCCAGGGGAAGGCCGCGCGCTCCGTCGAGGGCTTGCACTCGTCCGTTTCGCACGATGCGCGGCGGGGGATGGCCCGCGTTGGAATATCGCAGCGTCCCGGTCTTCGGGTTGAACACGCCATAGAACGCCGTGACGAACGCGGGCGTGCGCGAGGTGTAGTGCACGCTCAGCCGCTCGTTGAGGTACGCCATCAATCGATCCGGCGGCTCCGGCGGGCCGGGGTGGGCGTGGGCCAGCGCATGCGTGATCGCCATGATGACCGCCGCGGGCGTGCCGTGCCCGCTCACATCGCCGATGAACAGCCCCCACGACCCATCGGCCATCGGGAACAGGTCGTACAGGTCGCCGCCGGCCCGCTCCGATGTGCGATACTCCGCCGCGAGTTCCACGCCGGGGATCTCCGGAAGCTCCTGCGGTAGCAGGGCCCGCTGCATCGCGCCGACGACCCGCATCTCGCGGTCGAGCGACTCGTACGCGGCCGCGAGCTGCTTGCGCAGCACCAGCGTGTGCGTCGTTCGCCCGAACAGGTTCCCCTGCCAGAGTGCGTTGGGGAGCTGCTCGACGTCGACCTTCGCCGGGTTGTCCCAGAGCATGACGGTCGCGTTGAGCGCGACACCCTGGTCGTACTGCGGCAGCACAAACGCGGCCTTCATGTCCTTGAGATGGAAGTACGCCGGATCAAGCTCATCGGGCTCGAAGTTCTCGACATACCGCGGCCTGCCGTCATACAGCCATTCACCCAGCACGCCCCCGGCGATCACCGGCAGCTCGGCCTTCTGCTCCCACGGATCAATGTCGCGCTGAAACCGCCGCGAGCGCGTGATGCGATACCACGGCTCGTCCACGTTGCGCCGGCTCACGGACACAATCTGATCGGTCAAGAACAGGCCGCGTGCGCCCTCGGCGTACGTGCGCACCATCGCCTGCGGGTCCGTCTCCAGACTCACCGCCCGCATGAGTGATTCCACACGCGCCATTTTGTCGCGCCAGTCGCTCCGTCCCATGCCGGAGGGTAGCGGTGGGGCGCCGGAATGGCTGTGGCGAGCGGATAGACTGGCCGCATGCTGCATGAAGTCTCCCGGTGCGTGCGTGTCGGCCTGATCCTGCTCGCGGCGCTGGCGTGCGGCGCGCCGACCCTCGCCGACGAGGCGAAGCACGGCGCGCTGCGGCCGACGCACATGCGCTGCGAGTATCTCGTAGACCCGCTGGCGGTGGATACGCCCCGCCCGCGGCTGAGTTGGGAACTCGAAGCGGCCGACCCCGCGGCGCGAGGGCTGGTGCAGACGGGATACGAGATAAGTGTGACGACCGCACCCAGCCCGGCCGCGCCGAGCGAAAGCGCGATGTGGAGCTCCGGCAAGGTCACCTCCGCCGAGACGAATCAGATCGTCTATGCCGGCCAACCGCTGGCCCCACGACAGCGCGTGTACTGGCGCGTCCGCGTATGGGACAACAGAGGCGTCGTCTCGGCGTGGAGCGAGCCGGCGATGTGGAGCGCGGGATTGCCCGGCGAACATGACTGGGGGAGCGCGAAGTGGATCGGGGATGCCACGCCCGCGCCGAAAGAGGGCTTTGACAAACTGCCCTCCCCGATGCTTCGCAGGGAGTTCTCGGCCGCCGCTGACGGCAAGCACATCGAGCGGGCAACGGTGTACGCCACCGCGCTCGGCCTGTACGAGCTTCGGCTCAACGGCCAGCGCGTGGGTGACCACGCCCTCGCGCCGGAATGGACCGACTACACCAAGCGCGTGCAGTATCAGGCCTACGACGTGACCGCGCTCGTACGCGCCGGCCCCAACTGCATCGGGGCAATCCTCGGCGATGGGTGGTACGCGGGAAAGATCGGCCTGTCGTGGATCGTGCCCAAGGGCCCGCCGCGGGCGATCTACGGCCGCCAGCCGCGGCTGCTGGTTCGCCTCGACATTCGGTACACCGACGGCACCGAGATGACGGTGGTGTCGGATGACTCCTGGCACTCCACGATCGAAGGGCCCATCCGCGACAACGACATACTCGACGGCGAGACATACGACGCCCGCCGCGAAATGGCCGGATGGGATGCTCCCGGCTTCGACGCGGCCGCCTGGAAGCCCGCCGTGGCGGTTGCCGCGCCCAGCGCCCGCATCGTCGCCCAACCCAACGAACCCATCCGCGTCACGCGAGAGTTGAAGCCCATCACAATCACCGAGCCCAAACCCGGGGTGTATGTCTTCGACATGGGCCAGAACATGGTCGGCTGCTGCCGCGCCCGCCTCCGCGGCAAGGCGGGCTCGACGGTTACGATGCGCCACGCCGAGGCTCTGAACCCCGACGGCACCATCTACACCGCCAACCTCCGCGCCGCGGCGCAGACCGATCGCTACACGCCGCGCTCCGACGGCGAAGAAGCGTACGAACCGCGATTCACCTACCACGGGTTCCGCTACGTTGAACTCACCGGCCTCGCCGCAAAGCCCGCGCTCGATGCGATCGTCGGCCTCGTGGCCAACTCGTCCGCGTCCGAGGTGAGCACGTTCGAGTGCTCCGACCTGATGGTCAACCGCCTCTGGCAGAACATCCTCTGGACGCAGCGCGGCAACCTCGTCGGCGTGCCCACCGATTGCCCGCAGCGCGATGAGCGGTGCGGCTGGATGGGCGACATCCTCGCCTTCGCCCCCACGGCCTGCGTCAACATGGACATGGCCGCGTTCTTCACCAAGTGGGTGCCCGACACGCGCGACGCGCAAGCCGCCGACGGCCGCTTCGCAGACTTCTCGCCTCAGCCCTTTGACCCAAACGCCCGCTTCTCCGGCGTTCCCGCCTGGGGCGACGCGGGCGTCTTCGTTCCGTGGGTGGCGTACCAGACCTACGGCGATACCCGCATCCTCGCCGACCAGTTCGACGCGGCCGTGAGATGGATCGAGTACATCCACTCAAAGAACCCCGACCTCCTCTGGACCCACTCGCGCGGCAACGACTACGGCGATTGGCTCAACGCCGACACGCTCAAGCTCCAGGGCTGGCCCGCCAAGGGCGCGGAAGTCCCCAAGCACGTCTTCGCCACCATGTTCTTCTTCCGCTCCACGCAGAGCGTCTCCGAGATGGCCCGCGTGCTCGGCAAGCCCGCCGAGGCGAAGAAGTACGCCGATCTCGCCGAAGCAATCCGCCAAGCGTTCGTCAAGGCGTACATCTCGCCCGAGGGCGTGCTCGAGGGCGACACGCAGGCCGGCTATGCCCTCGCCCTGCACTTCGGCCTCATCCCCGAACCGCTGCAAGCCGCGGCGACCGCCCGCATGGTCGAGCGGTTCAAGCCCTACGACGGCCAGATCTCCACCGGCTTCCATTCCACGCTCCCGCTCATGGCCCAACTCTCCGCCCGCGGCCACAACGACGATGCGTACCGCCTCCTCCTCAATCGCAAGATGCCCTCCTGGGGCTACGAGGTCGACCACGGCGCGACGACCGTGTGGGAGCGCTGGGACGGCTGGGTCGAGGGCCGCGGCTTCCAGGACCCCGGCATGAACTCACTCGCCCACTACGCGATCGGCGCTGTGGGTGAATGGATGATCTCCGACATGCTCGGCATCCGCGCGGCCGCGCCCGGCTTCGCGTCGATCACCATCGAACCCCATCCCGGCCCCGGCATCTCGCGGGCCCGCGGAACATACCGATCAATCCGAGGCCCGATCGAGTGCGGGTGGGAGCAGACCAAAGGCAGACTCACGCTGCGGGCTTCGATTCCGCCAAACACCACGGCCAGTGTGCTCCTGCCCGCGAGAGGCGAGGTGCTTCTCGACGGCAAGCCGATTGCCTCCGAGCCGGCGGTCTCCACGGGGCCGGCCAAAGACGGCCGCGTCCCCGTTCGCATCGGCTCAGGTCGGTACGAGTTCACCGTGTTCGGCGAGCCCGCTGCGCCCGCGAAGTAACCCGTCGCCCGCGCCCAAATGCTCTCCCGATTTCGGGAAGCCCATCGCAGGCGATTCTCGGTTCCGGGCGACGAGCGATCGGTGTGCAATGCTCGCGCTGCGAAGGCCCGACGACCAATCCCCCGGGGATTGCATGGGGCCCACACCCGATCACGCACGTTCAAACGCCGCCTCGGACGCACGGGCCACGCTCGCCATCACGTGTCGCGCCCGAGCGTCGTGCGGCGAATCTCCGGCGTGAGATTTGCAGCACTTCCCAAACCAGAACCGACCGCCAGGCGTTCGCCGCAAGTGGAACCCCATCGCGCGGGCCGCCCATCGGAGAGGAGTTCGCCCGTGACCACCATCCCGAGTTCTTCCTTGCTGGGCCCCGTTTCCCACGATGCCCATCCGACGATGCACGATGCCGAGGCCGTGCTGGAGGCCGAGGCGTGCCTCCGATGCGGCGGACCGTGCACATCGGCCCCGTGCGTCGGCGCGTGCCCCGCCGGCATCGACATCCCGGGGTTCATCCGGGACATCGCTGAGGGACGGCCGCACGACGCCGCGGCGAAGATCTTCGAGGACAACGTCCTCGGCGGAACCTGCGCCCGCGTGTGCCCGGTTGAGGTGCTGTGCGAGGGCTCGTGCGTCCTCTTGAAGGAGGGTCGGCGAGCGATTCAGATCGGGCGGCTGCAGCGCTACGCCACCGATCGCGCCCTCGAGAGTGCCGCGGCCATGGACGTGCCCCGCCCCGAGCAGACCCGGCGCGAGAGCGTGGGGATCATCGGCGCGGGCCCCGCGGGTCTCTCCTGCGCGGCCGAACTCGCCCGCAAGGGCTATCGCGTCGTGGTCTACGAGTGCCGCGACTTCCCCGGCGGGCTCGTGACCCGCGGCATCGCGCCGTACAAGCAGCAATACCGCCCATTGCCGGAGGAGGTCGAACGCATCCGCCGGATGGGCGTGCAACTCCGCTTCGGCGTCAGCGTTGGCAACCAGATCACCGTGGCGCAGCTTCGCGAGACGCACGACGCGGTGTTCCTCGGCGCGGGCATGGGCGAGGACATGCCCGCCAAGATCCCCGGCGAGTGGCTGCCGAACGTCTGGGAGTCGCTGAAGTTCATCGAGACGCTGAAGCTGGGGCCGCAGGGCGGAGCGAGTGGAGGGGGTGGGGGGGGCGGGGGATTCAAGATCGGCCGTCGCGTCGCCGTCATCGGCGGCGGCAACACCGCCATCGACGTTGCCCGCGAGGCCGTGATGCTCCGATCCACCGAGGTCACCAGCAGCAACACGGCCGTGGACGTTGCGCGGCAGGCCATGATGCTCGGCGCGGCCGAGGTCGTGATGCTCTATCGCCGCGGCGAGGCCGACATGCCCGCCTTCGCCCACGAGGTCGCCGCGGCCAAGCGCGAGGGCGTGAAGCTCATCACGCAGGTTGCGCCGGTGGAATTCGTCGGCACCGACCGCGTGACGGGTGTGCGATGCGTGCGAATGCGGCTTGGTGCGCCCGATGCATCCGGGCGGCCGCGTCCGGAGCCGATCCCGGGCTCGGAGTTCGTCGTTGAAGCGGACACCGTGGTGAAGGCGATCGGCCAGAAACCGCATACCGACCTGTTCACGGCCCTCGGCGTGGAGATGACCGGAAGCGTCGTCCGCATCGACGAGGAGATGCGGACCAGCGTCCCCGGCTTCTTCGCCGGCGGCGACTGCGTGAATGGCGGGTCAACCGTGGTTCAGGCGGTGCGCGACGGTCGCAAGGCGGCCCGGGCAATCGACCGGGCACTGACGGGAACCGTCCGCGAGGCGAAGCCCGAGCCGACGCGCGGCCGGGTCGAGGTGGACAGCGGCATGGTCCGCCACTTCCAGTCCGACTATCGCCTGACGACGGCCCCGCGGCTGTGCAAGGGATGCAACGTGTGCGTGACGAGCTGCCCGACGGGCACGCTCAAACTCGATGGATCGAGCCACATCGCGGTGAAGGACCCGAACACGTGCGTGTTCTGCGGTCTGTGCGAGGCCCGCTGCCCGGACTTTGCGATCTGGATCCAGCGTGGAACCTCGGAGCGTGCGCGGGTGTTTGCAAAGGAAGGCGGGCCGGTGGCATGAGAAAGCAACGACTGGTTCAGGGCAACGAGGCGTGCGCCCACGCGGCGCTCTACGCCGGGTGCAACTTCTACGCGGGCTATCCCATCACGCCCAGCTCGGAGGTGATGGAGATTCTTTCCGATGCGATGCCCGCGCGGGGCAAGGTGTTCATCCAGATGGAGGACGAGATCGCCTCCATCTCCGCCATCATCGGCGCCGCTTGGGGCGGGGCCAAGAGCATGACGGCCACCAGCGGCCCCGGCTTCTCGCTCATGCAGGAGGGCATCGGCTACGCCGCGATCACCGAGACGCCATGCGTCATCGTGAACTGCCAGCGCTGGGGCCCCTCGACCGGCCAGCCGACCAAGGGCGCGCAGGGCGACGTGATGCAGGCCATCTGGGGCACCCACGGCGACCATCCGGTCATCGTGCTCACGGCCTCCAACGTGCGCGACGCGTTCGACATGACCGTCAAGGCGTTCAACCTGGCGCAGCAGTACCGGGTGCCGGTCATCCTGCTGCTCGACGAGGTGCTCGCCCACATGCGCGAGAACATCGACTGGCCCGAGCCGGGCGAGATCGAGGTGGTGGAGCGCAAAACGCCCGCCGACGTGCGGACCTTCAAGCCCTTCGCGGGCGGCGCGGGGGCCGACTTCGTGCCCTTCGGCGCGGGGGCCCGCTACCACGTCACCGGTCTTGCCCACGGCGCCGAGGGCTTCGCCGTCGGCGATGAGAACGCGGCCAAGGAGCTTCGCCGCATGATCGGTAAGGTGCAGGACCACGTGGTCGAACTCGGGCTGCACGATCGGTTCATGCTCGACGATGCGGATGTGGGAATCGTCTCCTACGGCATCACCAGCCGCCCCGCCCAGGCGGCCGTGGAGCAGTTGCGGGCCGATGGCATCCGCGCCGGGCTGCTGAGCCTCAAGACGCTCTGGCCCTTCCCGGACCATCTCGTGCGCGAAGTGGCCGGGCAGGTCGAGACCATCATCGTCCCCGAGATGAACATGGGCCAGATGGTCCGCGAGATCGAGCGAGCCGCGGGCGGCCGCTGCCGCGTGATCCCGGTGAACCGCGTGGACGGCCACCTGCTCACGCCGCAACAGATCGCGGATGTTGGCCGTGCCGGCCTCGGCCGCGCGAGCACGAAGGTGGTGCAATCATGAGCGAGACCTACCGGAAGTTCCTCCGAACCAGCCAGCTGCCCCATGTCTGGTGCCCCGGCTGCGGCAACGGGATGATCGTCAAGGCCCTGCTCGAGGCCGTCGGCGAACTCAACCTCGACCAGAACAAGGTCGCGGTGGTGAGCGGGATCGGCTGTGCCGGGCGCACGCCGTTTGTGCTGGACTTCAACACCATGCACACCACGCACGGCCGCGCCCTCGCCTTCGCCACGGGCATCAAGCTGGCGAACCCGGAGCTGCGCGTGATCGTGATCATGGGCGACGGCGACGCCTCCGCCATCGGCGGCAACCACTTCATCCACGCCTGCCGGCGCAACCTCGACATCACCGCCCTCATCTTCAACAACGGCATCTATGGCCTCACTGGCGGCCAGCTCGCCCCGACCACGCCCACCGGCAAGCGCAGCACCACCTCGCAGGCGGGCAGCATCGAGCAGCCCTTCGACCTCGTGCGCCTCGCCCTCGGCGCGGGCGCGGGATTTGTCGCCCGTACGACCTCCTTCGACCACAAGCAGGCCTCGTCGTTCATCAAGCGGGCCATCATGCACCGCGGCTTCTCGGTCATCGACATCCTCACCTCATGCCCGACCTACTTTGGTCGCATGAACGAGGTCGCCGAGCCCTACGACATGGTCCACTACCTGCGCGACACCAGCGCCCCCATGCAGGACTGCACCTGCGGCGAGAGCGACGAGGACCATCCGGAGCTCATGCCCACCGGCGTGTTCCGAGAAGAGTTGCGTGTTGACTACGAATCGCTGTACCGACAGAAGGTCGCGGCGGCCGGCGCTGCGGGCGCAGGAAAAAGGAGCGCATCGTGAAAGACCCGGTGCAAGTGCGGATCAGCGGCGCGGGCGGCCAGGGCGTCATCACGGCGGGCGTGATCCTCGCGGAGGCCGCGATGCTCGACGGCCGCAACGTCGTGCAGACCCAGACCTACGGCCCCGAGGCCCGGCTCGGCTCGAGCAAGTCCGAGGTCATCATTTCCAGCGGCACAATCGCCTACCCGGAGGTGACCAAGCCCGACGTGCTGCTGTGTATGTCCGCCGAGGCCGCGGGCAAGCTCGCGGCCAAGGTGGGGCCAGACACCATCGTCATCTTCGATGCCACCAACATCGGCCCCGAGATCACCAGCCCGGGGCGCGTGGTGCGGCTCCCCATCACCGAGACCGCCGTGAAGGCGGGCGGCAAAGTGGCGGCCAACAGCGTCGCCCTGTGCGTGCTCAACACGGTCGTTCCGGTGGTGTCACGCCAGAACCTCGCCGCGGCCATCGCCGCGCGAGTCCCGGCGAAATACCGCGAACTCAACCAGCGCGCCGGCGAGGCCGGCGAGCGGCTGGCCCAGAAATCACTGGCAACACAAGTCGCGGCCATCTGAGCGTGCAAGACATCGCCCCGCCAGCCCGGAGTCGCAAAAGCAGAAAACGCCCGAAGTCCAATGACTTCAGGCGTTTACGGGAAGTGGAGCGGAGGAGAGTCGAACTCCCGACCTCTTCATTGCGAACGAAGCGCTCTACCAACTGAGCTACCGCCCCGACAGGTTGTCAGACCGCCCAGTATATCCCTCGCGCGGCCGGTCTTCCGCCCTATCAGCACCGAGACCTCCACACACCTGTCGGCGCAGGGCCACCAACCCGCCACCGATCGCGATTCCCCCATCGTCCGAACCGCCATCGCCAGTCTTGCATATCAGTTGCATCTTCGCCCCGCCCGCCCTAGGTTTCACCATGGCCGCAAACGGTTCCGAAGTGAGCGCTCACACCAAGCCCCGGCGCGGCCGCGTGCGATGGGCCGACGTCAGTGGGGGGCTGCTCTGCGTGATGGCGCTGTTGACCATTGGGCTGATGGCCTGCGAAGGGGCCCCGTCCGCGTCGGTCCCGAAACCCGCACCGACCGGTGCGCCGATTCGAGTTGTTGCCACCATTCCACCCCTGCGCGGCCTGATCGCACCGCTCCTGACCGACGCCAAGATCCCCCACGAGTTCACCACCCTCGTCCCCCCCGGCGCGAGCGAGCACGGCTTTGAGATCTCGCCCGACAAGCTCATGGCCCTTGGCAAGGCCGACATCGTCGTCATGGCGGGCCTCGGCATGGAGCCGCAGGTCGACAAGTTCCTCGCCGATCACCCAAACGCCGGCCGCCGCGTCGTGAACCTCGCCTCGGTGCTCAAGCTCGAGGGCGATGGCCACCACGATCACGATGAGGATGCCCACGACGACCACGATCATCACCACCATGGCGCGGACCCCCACGTCTGGCTCGATCCCCTGCTCGTTCGCGAAGCGATGGTCGAATGCGGTGGGGCCATCCGCGAGAAGGCTGGCGCCGCCGTCGAGGCCAAGCTCCTCGACACCGTCGTGCAGCACGAGTTTCTGAAGGTTGAGGCGGTGCATCGGGCGTATGAGGCCGCGCTGGCGGCCGCGCCCCGGCGCACCATCGTCGTCGCCCACGACGCCTACAGCCATCTCGCCAAGCGCTACAACCTCGAAGTCATCGCCATCACCGGCCTCAACGCCGGCGAGCCCCGCCCGGACGACCTGAAGCGGGCCGCCGATGCCGTCCGCGAGCACCATCTGACCACCATCTTCGTCGAGCCCCAACTCTCCCCCGCCGCGGCCGAGCGTCTGGCCGCCGCCACGGGCGCGAAGACCGCCGTCCTCGATCCGCTCGGAGACGGAGACTGGTACAAACTCATGAACGCCAATCTCGCGGCGCTCAAAGAGGCTCTCGGCGTGAACACCGCCGATCCGGCCGATAATGGCTCGTCCGGCATTCCCGCCGCGAAGCCCCCAGAGAATCCCAGTTGACCGCATCCGCCGTCAAACTCGAGTCCATCTCGTTCACCTACGCCGGCGCGGCCGCCCCCGCCATCGAGAACGTCAACCTCGACATCCCCGAGGGGACGCGACTGGGCATCCTCGGCCCGAACGGCGGCGGCAAGAGCACCCTGCTCAAGATCGCCCTCGGGCTCCTCCGTCCTTCCTCCGGCCGCGCGACCATCTTCGGCCAGGATCCCGCCGACGCCCGCCGCGCCGGGCTGATCGGGTATGTGCCGCAGAAAGTCGAAGCCCTGCTCGGCTTCCCAATGAGTGTTCGCCAGGTCGTCACGCTGGGGGCGTCGTGGAGGCTGCCCCCGTGGAGGCCGGTTCCCGCGGACATGCAGGCCACCGTCGAGGACATGCTCCGCCTCACGGGGGCGCTCCCCTTCGCCGATCGGCCCATCGGCTCGCTCTCCGGCGGGCAGATGCAGCGGGCCATGATCGCCCGCGCCCTCGCGGCGCGTCCGAAGATCCTCGCGCTCGATGAACCCCTCGTCGGCATCGACGCGGCGGGCCAGCAGCAGTTCGGCGACCTGCTCCAGAGCATCCACCGATCTCTCGGCGTCACGATACTCATCATCACGCACGACCTGCGGGCCATCGCGGCGGGCTCGGACCGCGTCGCCTGCCTCGCCCGGCGGCTTCACAGCCATGTCAGCCCCGAGGGCCTCACGCCGCAGGTGCTCGCGGAACTCTTCAGCCACGACCTCGTCGGCATCAAGGGCCTCACCGGGCCCGTCCATGTCCACGCCCACCCCGCGGGCGAGTGCTGCGAGCATGACCACGGCGGCCGCTCGCCCCACACGCCCGGCCGCTCCGGCGATGTGACGATCTCGGTCGAGGGCAAGGAGACCCGCCATGGCCGCTGACCACGCCGGGATCCTCGCCTGCCTTCGCGACCCGATGATGCGGGAGTTGCTCCTGCCCGGCCTGCTCGCGGGCGCGTGCACGGTTGTTACCTGCGCGATCCTCAGCCCGCTCGTTGTGGTCCGCCGCCTCGGGTTCATCGGCCAGGGCATCAGCCACAGCGCGTTCGGTGGGGTCGGGGTGGCCGCCGTGCTCGCGGCGTTCGGGTTCATCGCAGTGGGGGGCGCGGCCGAGTTTGCCGTCATTGCCATCTTCTGCATCGCCGCCGCGCTGGGCATGGGATTCATCGCCGACCGCCGCCGCACGCCCGAGGATTCCACCATCGGGCTGTTCCTCGTAGGCTCGATGGCTCTGGGGGCGTTGCTGTTCGCCTACGGCCGCGACCACGCCCTCGCGGTGGGCCGCGCTGCCGACGCTCGTTCGTGGGAATCGATCCTCTTTGGCTCCGTGATGAACGCCGGCCGCTCGGAGGTTGTCCTTGCGGCGATCGTCATGGGCATCGTGCTTCTCACGCTCGCCGCCATTCGTCGGCCGTTGCTTTTCTGGGCCTTCGATGAAGAAGCAGCGCGGGGATTCGGCGTCCCCGCCGCGGCCCTTCGGGCCGGGCTGATGATCCTGCTCGCGCTGGTCGTCGTCGCGGCCATGAAGACCGCGGGCGTTGTGCTCGCCTCGGCGTTGCTCGTGCTCCCCGGGGCGACCGCCCTTCGCCTGAGCGACCGCCTCGGCCGCGTCATCGCGATCTCGCTGGCGACCGCCCTCATCGGCCTGCTTGGCGGATTGGCCCTGAGCGTCGAGCGCAACTGGCAGCCCGGTCCGTGCGTGGTGCTGGCGATGACGGCCCTCTTCGTCGCCGCCCTCGCGTGGTCGGCGATCCGAAGCCCGTCGCCTCGTACACTCTCGGCATGAAGACGATCAAGGCCGAAACCATCCTCGCCGAACTCAATCGCATCCGCAAGGACCTCGGTGAGGACAAGAGCGACATCGAGTGGCTCGCCATCCACCACGCGTTCTGCTTTGTCTCCTACAAGATGACCGAGTTCCAGAAGTACCTTGATCAGGAGGCGGCCAAGGGGGCGTTCGAGAAGCTCGAGCAGTAGCACGGGCATCCTGCCCGTGCTACGAAAAAGGCCCGCGATTGCTCGCGGGCCCTTCATCAATCCAGAGTGTCTGAACCGCCTCAGTGCGCCTTCGACGCGCTCCCGCCGATCCGCATCCCGTAGAACGAGCGCCACACGAACAGCGCCGAGATCGCGAAGAAGATCGCCGCCAGCACGTGCGCGAAGACCTCGCCCGACATGCCGAACACGTCGTGCATGCCCTTGATGCTGATCGCGAGTTCCACGGCCAGAAGGCCGAAGAGCGTGGAGAACTTGATCACGGGGTTCATCGCCACCGAGGAGGTGTCCTTGAACGGATCGCCAACGGTGTCGCCGACGACGGTCGCGGCGTGCAGGTCCGAGCCCTTGCCGCGCCCGGTGCCCTTGTAGTCGGGATGGGTCTCGACGATCTTCTTGGCGTTGTCCCACGCGCCGCCGGCGTTGGCCATGAAGATGGCCTGGAACAGGCCGAACAGCGCGGTGGAAATCAGGAACCCGATGAAGAAGTAGGATTCGTAGAACGCGAACGCGAGGGTCGCGAAGAACACGCCGCAGAAGATGTTGAACATGCCCTTCTGGGCGTACACCGTGCAGATGTCCACGACCTTCTTGGAGTCCTCGACGCTCGCCTTGGTCGCGCCCTCGAGCTTGATGTTCTTCTTGATGAACTCCACGGCGCGGTACGCGCCGGTGGACACAGCTTGCGTCGAGGCGCCCGTGAACCAGTAGATGATGCAGCCGCCCGCGATCAGGCCCAGCAGGAACGGCGGATGCATGAGCCCCAGCTTGTCCAGGTTCTGTGTCAGGCCATGCGTGAGGCCGATGATGAGCGCGAAGATCATCGTCGTGGCGCCGACCACGGCCGTGCCGATGAGCACCGGCTTGGCCGTCGCCTTGAAGGTGTTGCCCGCGCCGTCGTTCTCTTCCAGGAACTCCTTGCCCTTCTCAAAGTCGGGTGTGAAGCCGAACTGCTGCTGCACCTCGGTCTTGATGTTCGGGATCGTCTCGATCGTGGAGAGCTCGAACACGCTCTGCGCGTTGTCCGTCACCGGGCCGTAGCTGTCGACCGCGATCGTCACCGGGCCCATGCCCAGGAAGCCGAAGGCCACCAGGCCGAACGCGAACACCGCCGGGGCCGCCATCAGATTGCCCAGCGTGTGGCCGTTGGCGTCGGGGATCAGCGCGATGTAGTACGCCGCGCCCATCAGGAACATGATCGCCGAGCCCAGCCAGAAGCCCGAGAAGTTGCCGGCGACGAGGCCCGAGAGGATGTTCAGCGAGGCCCCGCCCTGCTCGGAGCTGGTCACCACTTCCTTCACGTGGTGGCTCTCGGTCGAGGTGAAGATCTTCACCATCTCCGGGATGATCGCCCCGGCCATCGTGCCGCAGGTGATGATCGCCGACAGCTTCCACCACAGCGAGGTGTCGCCGTTGATGTTCGGAATCAGCAGGTAGCTGGCGATAAACGTCAGCACGATCGACACCGCGGAAGTGATGAACACCAGCGACGTCAGCGGGCTCTCGAAGTTGAACTTCGCCGCGTTCCCGTATTTGGCCTTCGCCATTGCCCCGTTCACGAAGTACGACAGGGCCGAGGCCCCCACCATGATGATGCGCATCATGAAGATCCACACCAGCAGCTGCACCTGCACGCCCGCCGCCGCGGCCTTCGCCGCCTCCTCCGTCAGGCCGGGCCCGACGAAGTACTTGGGCAGGATCGCCAGCATGATGAACGAGATCAGGGCCACGCCCGTCACGCCGTAGGTCTCGAAGCCGTCGGCCGAGGGGCCGACCGAGTCGCCCGCGTTGTCGCCCACGCAGTCGGCGATCACGCCCGGGTTGCGGGCGTCGTCTTCCTTGATCTTGAAGACGATCTTCATCAGGTCCGAGCCGATGTCGGCGATCTTCGTGAAGATGCCGCCCGCGATGCGGAGCGCGGCCGCGCCCAGCGACTCGCCGATCGCGAACCCGATGAAGCACTTGCCCGCGATGTTCGCCGGGAGGAACAGCAGGATGATGAGCATGATCAGCAGCTCGACGCTGATGAGCGCCATGCCGATCGACATGCCCGCCTTGAGGGGAATGTCGTAGCAGGGGAAGGGCTTGCCCTTGAGCGAGGCGAACGCCGCGCGGCTGTTGGCGAAGGTGTTCACGCGGATGCCGAACCACGCCACTCCGTACGAGCCCGCGATGCCCACGAGGCTGAACGCAAGGATCGTGAGCATGTCGCCCCACGAAACCTCGACAAGAAGCTTGAAGTACGCGACCATCGCGACAGCGATGAACGCCCACAGGATCATCAGGAACTTGCCCTGTCGCAGCAGGTACGCCTTGCAGGTCTCGTAGATCAGCTCCGAGATGTCCAGCATGGACTTGTGCACCGGCATGCCCTTGAGCTGCATGTAGATCCACATGCCGAAGCCCAGGCCGAGCATGCTCACGATCAGGCCCGTCATCAGCAGCTGGCTGCCGCTGAACTTGCCGTCGAAGAACATCGTCTTGACTTCCTTGCCCGTCAGGTCGGGCATGGTGATGTTCACCTCGCCGCCGGGCTTGTGGCCCTCCTCGGCCCGGGCCATGCCGGGGATGAGCATGACGCTCAGGAGCGCCATGAGCACGGGCAGCACCAGCGCCCACGTGCCCCCGCGGGTCGTTGTCGATGACATGATGGATTTGAGGGTCAGCAAGACGGAACCTCCAGAGTGAGAATCATGGCTTGGGCTTCGGATCTCTCCGGGACCCCGATTCGGGTATCTGATTTGTCGGCTAAACGGCTCGCCGGAACACAAACGCCCGGGCGTCCCCCGGGCGTTCTTGGGCTGTCGATGGGATCAGTTGTCCCCGCCGCCGTATCCACCACCACCCCCGCCGCCACCACCACCGCCGCCGAAGCGGCCGCCGCCGAACTTCTTCTTCTTTTCCTCGCGCATCTTCTCACGCACCGACGGAGGCAGGGCCTCGCGGATGCGCTTGGAGATCGCCTTGCGCATGTCGCGCCGGTTCCGCTCCGAGGGCTTCTCGAAGAACTCCTTGCGCTTGATGTCCTTGATCAAGCCTTCCTTCTCGCAAAGCTTCTTGAACCGACGCATCATCTGGTCGGTGGACTCGCCGCCGCGGGACTTGATCCGGATCGCCATTCGCAAACCTGCTTTCGAGGGAAGTTGGGGTGAATACCCCGCGCGGAAGCCGAAAACGGCCTCCCACAGGGGGGACGAAGTAAAGGAGGGGTGGGGGGGAGAATCAAGCGGGGGGACAGGAAGGCATCAAGGCAACAAGGCATCCAGGCATCAAGGAATGGCGTGAAAGCAGGCCCTCGATGCCTCGATGCCTTCTCTACCCTCCCACGTGCTCATCGTTGACACTTACAACGTCCTCCATGCCGCCCCGGCCGCCCACGAGGGCCTTTCCGGGCTCAATCTGGCCACTCTGATCCGCTTCCTCGCCGCCAGCCGCTGGTCCGGCGGCCCGGTCCTGCTCGTCTGCGACGGCACCGGCAGCCGATCCGCTGTCCCCGACGGCCACCTCCACCCCGAAGCCCCGATTCGAGTGGTCTTCGCAGGCCCCGGCAAAGACGCCGACTCGGTCATCGAGCGGCTCATCATCGAGGCGGAGCACAGGGCCGGCAAAGCGGGCGGCTCGGGCATCACCGTCGTCAGTTCCGACAAGCGCGTCCTCGCCGCGGCCATCGGCCCTGTCGGCCCCAAGGCCCGCCGCATGTCCAGCGAGCAGTTCCTCAAGGCGCTCCTCGACGACGCCCGCCGCGGCGGCAGTCTGCCCGACCCCTCGCGCCCGGATTCGCTCAACAAGGAATCCGTCGCCGACTGGGTGGGCCGGTTTGGAGTCGACGCGACCACCGGAGGGCAGACTCAAGGCCCCGCTTCGGACAAGCGGGCCGCGTCCGGCAATGAAGTCTGGCCCGAGGGAATCGATCCGGACGATCTGGACATGCGGAAGTGGCTGAAGGAATGAAAATGCAAAGTGCAAAGTGCAAAGTACAAATCAAGGCACCGGCTCCCGGTACCGCTCGCGTCCTCCGGCTCGGCTTTGCACTTTGCACTTTGCACTTTGTACTTTCGGCCTGTTCGCACACCGTCTCCGAGTTCCACGGCGCCAAGTCTCCAACTCCCGTCGAAGTCTCCGGCAACCGCCTTTCCGCCAACCTCTTCCGCCCGCCATCGCCGCCCGCCGCGATTCGGGCCGCGGCCGAGCAAACCCTCCGCGCCCGCGGCTATGTCATCACCGAGGCCTACGGCACGACCGACAAGATCCACCTCGAAGCCTCCGGCACCGGCGAGCGCCGCACCGACAAGACCACCATTGAAGCCTGGTCCGACCAGGGCCTCCCACCGCACAATCTCCCGATGACCAGACTCACGGTCGATTCGGGCCTCTTCGGCGACACGGCGGCCGCGCGGGCCATCCTCGACGACATCCTCGCCCGCCTCGGGCGGTGAGCGGCAAGCGGCAAATCGCAAATAGCAATTGGCAAATCAAGGCAGCGGGACTTCGGCCCGCGGAGGCCGCGGAGGAAGGGCCTTTGGCTCGAATTTGCTGCTTTGCCATTTGCCATTTGGCCATTTACCCTCCCCCATGCCCCAACTCGACATCGTCAGCCGCATCAACTACACCGAACTCGACAACGCGATCAACAACACCCAGAAGGCGATCGCCACGCGCTTCGACTTCCGCAACTCGGTCGTCGAGATCGAGGTGAACAAGAAGGACAAGAAGATCTCCATGCACGCCGCCGACGAGGGCAAGATGAAGGGCGTGCAGGAGATGTTCCTCAACGCCGCGATGAAGCGCGGCTTCTCCATGAAGTCCTTCGAGTGGGGCGAGATCGAGGCCGCTCGCCACGGCGCGCTCGGCAATGTCAAACGCGAGATCAAGCTCAAGGACGGTCTCCCCACCGACCTCGCCAAGCAGATCCAGAAGCTCATCAAGGACTCGAAGCTCAAGGTGCAGGGCAGCATCCAGGGCGAGGAAATCCGCCTCACCGGCAAGCAGATCGACGACCTCCGCGCGGTCATGGCGATGCTCGACAAGGCCGGGCTCCCCCAGCCGCTTCAGTACGTCAACATGAAGAGCTGAGGGGCGTACCCCCGAACCTCACACCGGCGATTCCGGCTCGACCTGCCCCCGCCGCTGCAGCCAGCGCGTGAAGAGCCAGCACACGATCGCCCACGCCGCCCCGAGCGTCCATCCGGCCAGAACGTCCGTCGGCCAGTGCACCCCAAGGTACACGCGGCTGGTCCCGATCAGCAGCGTCAGCCCCACCGCCAGCGACAGCACGTACATCTTGATCCGCTTGGACGCAACCGTCCGCATCAGCAGCGCGGCCAGCGTCAGGTACGTCACCGCCGCCATCATCGAGTGCCCGCTGGGAAAGCTCGACGTGTAGATGTGCGACCCGTGCGGGACCAGGTCCGGCCGCGTGCGGTCGAAGGCGTGCTTGAGCACCGAGCTGACCACGAGCCCGCCAGGAACGGCGATGCACAGCACCACCACCGTGTGCCACTTGCGCTGCAGCGCAAGGAACCCACCGATGGCGAGCGTGAGGAACGTGAGCGTGAAGATCCCACCCAGCGCGGTCAGGTCGCGGGCGATCTCCTCGACGAGTTCCGACCCGATCGGATCGGCGGGATCGGCGGGCGAGCGCATGGCCAGCAGGATCGTCCGGTCCAGCGCGCGGGTCTTCCCCTCGGCCACCTCATCGGCGATCGCGATGAAGAGCCAGAGCGCCCCCGCGAGCACAGCGATGAGCGCGAGCGGAACGATCTCATCCCACTCCCCCGCGCGAGCGCGGCGGAGGCGTTCGCGGATCGTGCGCCGGGGGGCGGGGGGGGAGGGCATGGTGACATCAGGATACAAGCACAGGTCCGACCGCGCCCCATCCATCCGCCCTCGGGGCCGACCCCTCCGGCCCCGGAGGGGAGCAGCGCACACATGGAGATGGACCACGCCTGCATGGATATGGAGTGTGCTCGCAGAGGTGTGCCCGCGTAGCGGGCAACACACGCGTAGCCCGGGGCGTGAGCCCCGGGTAACAGGCGGGCGGCGCGGCCAAGCCTACGGAGTGGGCGACACACGAACGCGCCCATGCGCGGCAGTGCCGCCCGCTCTGCGGGCTGCGGGCTCTCAATCCCCCGGCACGCTCACCCGGGCCTCGCGGCCCGGGCTAAGCATGTGACGCCGACTTCGTCGGCTCTAAGGCCAAAGGCACCGCCCCGCACTCCGGGCACACCGCATCCTTCCCGATCCCCGCGCGGTCGTAGCCGCAGGTCGGGCAGCGGTTCAGACGGGCGCGGCGGCGGGCGAGCATCTCCGGAATGCAGGCGGCGAGGCCCACGCTCAATGTTGCCACGGCGGGCAGCCAGAGCGGCACGACCGCGCGCCAGCCGAGGGAGTCGGTCTTCCACGAGCCCCACCATGTGAAGCGGCTCGGCTCCGGGCCGTCCAGACTGACGCCCGGCGCGGACACGCTCACCACGTTGCCTTCCCACACGAGACGCGGGTCCATCCCAAATACCTCGATGCGCCCGTGCCGCACGGCGACAAGACCCTGTCGCGGCATCGCGTACTCGATGTCCCCCCACGCGCTCCCGATCCACACCACCACCAGCACCGCCGTCACCGCGAGCCCGCCCCACTTGATCGCCGTGCGGATTCTCGGGTGCGGCTTCATCGCCTCATTCTACCTCGCTTTCCCCCTTCCCCTGCCTCTCCGCGAACCCCCGCCTGGCCTCCGTGAACCTCTGCGTGCCGCCTTGGCCGCGCAAGCCTTGCCGATCCAACGCCTTGCCCGCGCAGAAATGGTCCCCCCGATCCCCCTCTGCCGATAGAGCCCCTCCGATTCCCACCACGGGCAGGACGCCCGTGAAGAGCACTACGACCGAGCCAGGATGGCGACCGCTGCACCCCCAAAACCCACCCTGTCCGCCGCCGGAGGCTCCAACCTCCCCGCGCTCCTGCTGCGCCTCCACAAATACCGCGGCCTGATCGTCCCGATCGGCTTCATCGCCCTCCTCATCGTCGTGCTCGTCCCGCTCCCCCCTGCGATGCTCGACGTCCTCATCTGCCTGAACATCGCCCTGAGCGTGCTCATCCTGCTCACGACGATCTACATGGAGCAGCCGCTGGATTTCAGCGTCTTCCCCTCCCTCCTGCTGGCGACCACCCTCCTGCGGCTGGTCCTCAACGTCGCCTCCACCCGCCTCATCCTGACGGCCAACGCCCAGACCCCCCAGCAGGCCGTGGGCGTGGCCGGTCACGTCATCTCCGCCTTTGCCAACTTCGTCGCGGGCGACTCCCTCTTCGTCGGCATCATCATCTTCCTGATCCTCGTCATTGTGCAGTGGGTCGTCATTACCAAGGGTGCCACGCGCATCTCGGAAGTGGCCGCCCGCTTCACCTTGGACGCCATGCCCGGCAAGCAGATGGCCATCGACGCCGACCTCAACGCCGGGGCCATCAACGAGGCCGAGGCCCGCCGCCGCCGCGAGAAGATCGCCCACGAGGCCGACTTCTTCGGGGCCATGGACGGTGCCTCCAAGTTCGTCCGCGGCGACGCCATCGCCGGCATCATCATCATCGGGATCAACGTCATCGGCGGCTTCGCCGTGGGCACCATCGAGCGCGGCTGGGAGGCGGGCCAGTCCGCCCACGTCTTCACCCTGCTCACCATCGGCGACGGTCTGACGAGCCAGATTCCGTCCTTCATTGTGGCCATTGCTTCGGCCCTCATCGTCACCCGCTCGGGCTCCAAGCAGCAGCTCGGCCACGAGCTCACGGGCCAGCTCACCAGCCAGCCCATCGGTTTGTTTGTCACGGCCGCGTTCCTCGGCGTGCTCGCCTTCACGCCCCTCCCCACGATCCCCCTGATCGCCACCGCCGCGGGCCTCGCCGGGCTCGGCTTCAGTCTGAAGCGAACCACCAAGCTCAAGGCCCAGGCCGAGGCCGCCAAGGCCGCATCGGCCGCGCCCAAGGCCCCCGAGGGGCCCGCCCCCGAGGCTCTCCTCAAGCTCGACACCCTCGAGCTCGAAGTGGGCTACGGCCTCGTCGCCCTTGTTGACACCACGCAGGGCGGAGACCTGCTCGATCGCATCTCCGCCATCCGACGCCAGCTTGCCGTGGAGCTCGGGTTCATCCTGCCGCCCGTCCGCATCCGCGACAACATGCAGCTCGGCCCGAACGAGTATCGCGTGAAGATCAAGGGGGCCGTGGTCGCCAAGGGCGAGACCATCCCCGGCCGCCTGCTCGCCATGGACAGCGGCATCGCCACCGGCAAGGTGGAGGGCGAGCCGACCAAGGAACCCGCCTTCGGGCTCGATGCGTGGTGGATCGATCCGCAGCTCAAGATGCGGGCCGAGACCATGAACTACACCGTCGTTGACCCCACCAGCGTCCTCGCCACGCACCTGACGGAGGTTGTCAAGACCACCGCCACCGACCTGCTCACCCGTGAAGAGGTCAACAACCTCCTGACGCAGCTCAAGGAAAAGACGCCCAAGCTCGTCGAAGAAGTCGTCCCCACCATCGTCAAGACCGGCGACCTCCAGAAGGTCATGCAGAACCTCCTCCGCGAGCGCGTCCCCGTGCGCGACCTCGAGACCATCCTCGAAACTCTCAGCGACTGGGGCCCCAAGACCAAGGACCTCGACGTCCTCACCGAGTACGTCCGCCACGCCCTGCGTCGCAGCATCTGCCAGCAGTACGCGAGCCCGATCGAAGTGGGGCGGCTCAATGGCTCCCGCGGCAAGCCCGGTGCCGCCAACTTCCGCATCGTCTGCGTCACCCTCGACCCCGCCCTCGAAGACACCATCAACTCCTACATCGATCGCTCCGGCGGCGCCACCGTCGTCAACATGCCCGCCCGCGTCGCCCAGCAGATCAGCCAGCAGATCCTCGACGCCCTTCGCTCAGTCACCACCGCCGGTCACCCCCCCGTGGTCCTCGCCTCGCCGCAGGTCCGTGCTGTGGTCCGCCAACTCCTCGATCCCCACCTGCCCAACGTCGCCGTTCTTGGCTACAACGAGGCCGTGGCGGGGGTCGAGATCGAGTCCATGGCCTTGGTTGGCCCACCCGTCAGCATGCAATCCCCCGCCGCCGCGGCCGCCTGACGCCCGTTCGGATCAGCCCGCGGCCCATCCGCGCCCCCGCCGCTCGAACAGACAGCAACCGACAGCATCCGCTCATTCCCTTCACCAAGTCTCCATCGTTTCACCTCCTCTTCGCCCGTTGCGCTCCCCCAACTTGACGACACCCCACCCCTCCTCGACAATCCGTTTCCGATCTGATGCGGGGCGTACGAGCACGCGGCCTCCGGGATGTTCCCGAGGCAGAGTGTCTCCAGCGTCGGCCAGGACGGCACCATGAGAATCAAGACCTTCCGCGCACAGTCCATCGCCGAGGCCCTCTCCGCGGTCAAGAAAGACCTCGGCAAGAACGCCATCATTCTGCACACCCGCACCGTCAAGCAGGGCGGCATCCTCGGCTTTGGCGCGCGCCAGGTCTTCGAGATCACCGCCTCCGACGAGCCCGTGACCGCCGCCCGCCTCGCCCGCGCGCCCAAGCCGACCGTCGAGACCGTGAGCCCCGGCGCCGCCCCGGCCGCACGTCCCGTTCTCGCCAAGTCCGCCGCGGCCAGCGCCTATCGGCGCGCCGCCGAGCTCGCGAACCACACCCCCGGCCTCGACGCCCCGCAGCCGCGCCCCGCCCCGGCCGCCCGCCCAGCACCCACCCGCGCCCGATCCCCGCCGCCCTCCCGGCCGATGAGCCCCAGGTGATGTCCGTGCGCGAGCGCCGCCTCGCCGCGGCCAAGGCCGAGTTCGCCGCCCAGCGAGCCGCCGCCACTCCCGAGCCCAAGCCGATGCCGGTCCCCAAGCCGACGGCGGCTCCGAAGGTCGCGCAGCCGGAGGCTCAATCCGAGATCCAGCGAGAGCTTGCCGACATCAAGCTCCTCGTCAACCAGGTCCTCCACAGCGGGCCCACCACGAGCGCGGGCGTCGCCGCGGGCGCCATGCCCGAGGCCCTCTTCCGCCACTACCTTCGCCTGCTCGAGTCCGCCGTCAGCCGCGACATCGCCGACTCCATCATCGGCGCCGTTCGCGATGAGCTCACCCCCGGCGAACTGACCGACGAGGACATCGTCCGCACCACCGTCCTCCGCCACATCTCCTCGCTGATCCCCTCGGCGGGTACCCCGCCACTCCGTGGCGGAAGAGGTGGATACGGCCCGCACGTCATCGCCCTCGTCGGCCCCACCGGCGTCGGCAAGACGACCACCGTCGCCAAGCTCGCCGCGTCGTACAAGCTCCGCCACGGCAAGTCCGTTGCGCTCATTACCAGCGACACCTATCGCATCGCCGCCGTCGACCAGCTCCGCACGTACGCGGGCATCATCGGCCTTCCACTGAAGGTCGTCATGTCGCCACAGGAGATGGCCGCGGCCGTGCAGTCGCTCTCGCAGTACGACGTTGTCCTCATCGACACCGCTGGCCGTTCGCAGTTCAACGCCGATCGCCTCGCCGAGCTGCGCGAGTTCATCGAGGCCGCGAACCCCACCGAGGTCCACCTCGTCCTTTCCAGTACCGCCGGCGAGGCCGTGCTGCAGAAGACCGTCGCCAACTTCGCCCCGCTCGGACCCGGCAGCGTCATCCTCACCAAGCTCGACGAGGCCGTGAACTTCGGCGTGATCGTGAACGTCGCCCGCCAGCTCGGCGCGGCCTTCTCCTTCATCACCACGGGCCAGGAAGTTCCCGACGACATCGAGGCCGGCCAGCCCGACCGCCTTGCCCGCATGGTGCTCGACAACGCCCTCGTGCCCGCCCGTGCGATGCCGCCGCAGGCCTACCAGCCCGCGCCCGAGCCGCAGCCGTATTACGCCCCCGCCGCCGTGCCCGCCATGCCCCGTCGCGACGACGCGGCCTACGCGCGCATGGAGCGAGAGGGCCTCTTCGGTGCGCAGCCCCCCTCCGCCCCGATCGACACCTCCAACTACCCGACGTACGCGGCGTACACCGGAGGTCACGGCCGTTGAACGTCGTGCCCGGCAACACCCGCCACTGGGCGAATCCTCCCACCCCTCCAGCCATCCCCGGCCGGAAGGATGCGCCGTCGGCAAACGGTGATCTCGACGGAGTGACCCTCCCCGAGCCCCCGCCGATCCCCGCCGCCCGCGCCGCGAGCCCCGCCGACGATCAGGCCACCGCCCTCCGGCGCATGTTCGAGGTCGCCAGCCCCGCCGCCAAGGCCCCCAAGCCGCCGCCGATCCCCGCTCAGGCCGCAAGGCCCGCCGCGGCGTCGGCGCTCACTCCCGACTTCACCGCGCGACTCAACACCGCCAAGCGTGCCAAGATCGTCACCATCGCCAGCGGCAAGGGCGGCGTTGGCAAGACCAACGTCACGGTGAACACCGCGATCGCCCTCGCCCGCCGCGGCCTGCGCGTCACGCTGGTCGACGCCGATCTTGGCACCGCCAACGCCGACGTCATTTGCGGCATCTCGCCCACCAACCGTCTTGAGCACGTGCTCGCCTCGAGCGCCAGCGGCCACACGGGCAGCCTCGCCAAAATCGCCATCGACGCCCCCGGCGGGTTCCGCCTCGTCCCGGGCTCCGCCGGCATCGGCCGCATCGCCGATCTTTCCGCCATGGAGCGTCGCGTGCTGCTCTCGGGCCTCGTCGAACTCGCGGCCGACGCCGACATCATCCTCATAGATTCCGCCGCAGGCGTGGGCCAGAACATCACCGCCTTCCTCAACGCCGCCGACCTCGCGCTGATCGTGGCCACGCCCGAGCCGACGGCCGTCGCCGACGCGTACGCGCTTATCAAGTGCCTCGTCCTCGAGAGCGAGATGGGTGCCAGCGTCGGGGCCGCGCAGGGTGGCACGGGCGGCTCGTCCGCCCGTGGTGCTGCAACTGGCGCTTCCGACAACCGACTCTCCCTGATCGTGAACCAGGCCCGCGAGCCCCTCGAGGCGTTCTCTACCCACGCCCGCATCGCCCGCGTCTGCGACCGCTTCCTCGGTGTCTCCCTTCCGATGATCGGGTACATCGCGCAAGATGTGCGCGTTGGTGATTCCGTCCGGGCACAAAAGCCCCTCCTGCTGGGCTACCCGGAGTCCGCCGCGGCACGCAGTATCTCGGATCTCGCCTCCGCCATCATCAATACCTTGGGGCTGCCCCGCTCCCGGGCACAGGGGGCGGGCAATCCGCCGCCAACTCCCCCCGCCGCATCCGCCACGCGCGGCATGGCCGGGCTGGTTCGCCGCTTGCTGGGTTTCTCACCGGCAAGCGCGGGCGTCGCCGAAAAAAGTTGAGGACGTTCGTCCCTTCGCTCAACTCAAGTCCCCGTCGTGCCGAGGTACGGCCACGTCGGGTTGGGCTTGAGTCTTCTCTCGCAGACATGGAGTCCTTTTGGCACCAGGTGTCCCTACAAAGGTCATCGCCGCCGGATGCGGATTGACCGCGTTCGCCGTCGGCATTCTCGCCGGGTTATTCGCCGGAAATCCCGCGGAAACGATCCTGCTGCGCTCGTTTATCGCCATGGTCGCCGGCCAGGTGGTTGGCATGGTCATCGGGATGATCTGCGAGCGCGTGGTTACGGAAGCCACCGTCGTCTACGAGAAAACGCATCCCATCGGTGGCCCGCGTCCCGAGTCCACTCCGGGGGCTTCTTCCCCGAATGCGCAGAAGTTGTCCCCATAGTTCTCCACAAATTGTGCACGGAGTTGCAATTTTCCAAAGGTCTGTATAATCACCCGCGACATCGCCATGGATCGGCGGCGTCACGGAACCAGCGGCCACGAGGCGACCCACGCGGTCGCCCGCACGGCCGGGAACACGAGGTCAAGGAGCGGCCATGTCACGACCCCGCACAGCGTCAACGGGCACCCGGTCTCGAGGCGGCAGATACGCCGTCGAGCACGCGGAGCCTTCCAAACTTCCCAACAAGCTCGACAAACTCCCCATCCGGGAGGTGTGGCAGCAGTATCGCAAGAGCCACGCCCGTGAGATCCGCAACTATCTCATGGAGAAGTACCTTCCCCTCGTGCGCTACAACGCCGAGCGCATCTACGCCCGCCTCCCCGACGAGGTCGACATCCAGGACCTCATGTCCGCCGGACTCTTCGGCCTCATGGACGCCATCGACGCCTTCGACCTCGGCCGCGGCGTGAAGTTCGAGACCTACTGCGCCCCGCGTATCCGCGGCGCCGTCCTCGACGAGCTCCGCTCCATGGACTGGGTCCCGCGCCTCGTCCGCCACCGCACCTCCAAGGTCGAGGGAGCCCGCCAGGCCTTCGAGATGGAGCACGGGCGCGCCCCCACGCAGGACGAGCTCTCCCGCATCCTCGGCCTCGCCGGCGAGGAGTTCGAGAAGTACGAGCGCGACTCCTCGGCCGTGGGCACCTTCAGCCTCACCCGCAAGTGCTTCGCGGGCGACGGCAACAAGGACGTCCGCGAGATCGATGTCATCAAGGACGAAAGCCAGAACAACCCATTCGCCGACATCCAGCGCAAGGACGTCAAGGACCTGATCACCAAGGGCCTCTCCCGCGCCGAGCGCCTCATCGTCATCCTCTACTACTTCGAGGAGATGACCATGAAGGAGATCGGCGCCACCCTCGACCTTTCCGAGAGCCGCGTGAGCCAGATGCACTCGAGCATCCTCGCCCGTCTCAAGGCCCAGATGCAACATCGAGCTCGGGAGTTGGAGCCGGCCGCCCACTAGGGGCCGCTCCGAGATGCTCGCCCCGACCAGGCGAGTTCTCCCTCTTCTTCCAAGGGCCCCCAGGTGAGAGCGGGGGCTCTTGTTCTTTTTGCACCGGGTGCCGTGGTGCTCGGTTCAGCGTCCGCCACGCAGGACGCCCCCGATCTCTGCGTACCGTTCTGCGTGCACGAAGCGCCCCACGACATCGCCGCCGTCGCCATCGGCTCAAATGTCGGCGACCGCCGGGCCCACATCGGCGCGGCCTTCGACGCCCTCGCCGCCATGCCCGGCACCCGGGTCCTCGCCCGCGGCCCGATCATCGAGACCCCAGCCCTCACCGCCCCTGGTCTGAATCCCGGCGGCCCCTACCTGAACTCCGCCGCGCTGCTCTCCACGCTGCTCGAGCCCCGCGACCTGCTCGATCGCCTGCACGCCATCGAGCGATCGCGCGGGCGCACGCGCGAGGGCGAAGCCCGCTGGGCCCCGCGCACGCTCGATCTCGACCTCATCGCCTACGCCGATCGAACCATGGATCTTCCGGGCCTCACGCTCCCGCACCCGCGCGCCCACGAACGCACCTTTGTGCTCGAGCCCCTCGCTGCCATCGCCCCCGACCTCGTCCTCCCCGGCCGCGGCCGCGTCGCCGACCTTCTCGCGCGACTCTCCGCATCTCGCCCGGTCGCGGCCTCATCTCCATTCCTCCCCGCGATAGTGCTGACGCTCCTGCTCGGTCTCACCGCGGCCGCACGCGCGCAGACCCCCGCCGCGGCCCCGCCGCCCACCCCCGCCGAGGTGCTTGTCGAACTCCAGAGATCCTACCGCGCGGCCCCAACCTGCGAGCGCATCCAGTACGAACTCCGCGTTCCCGCGCCCTCCCCGGCCACAGGCACGCGGGCCTCGCGCTCCTCGATCAGCGTTCAACTCCAGCCCGTCACTCCCGCGACCGAAGCCGGCCCGCCGGCCACCCCCGCCGCCATCGGCCTCGAACTCGGCCCGCTCCGCGTCTTCGCCTCCGATGGTCATATCACCGCCATTCACTCCCGCGATCCTTCCTCGTACTTCCAATCGACGATCGACGCCGCGCTCTCCTCCTCCGGCCTTGGCGCCGCGATCCCCGCGGTCCTCATCCCCGAGCTCGATCTGCTCGCCGCCCCCGCCGACACGCCCATCGCGGCCTTCTTCCCCTACGCCTCCGACATTTCCTGGCAGTCGGTGGACGTCGATCCGAAGCACCCCTCCAAACGCACGGTGCGCGGCGTGTGCATGGCCGCGGGCGTCGGAGGCAGCGTCACGCTCGTCGAACAGAACCGTCGGCTGCGCTCTCTGGTGATCGACCTGCCGGTCCGACGCACCACGCTCACGCTCACCGTCTCCTCGTTCGGCCCCTGCGAACCGGCCAAGAGCGCCATCGACATCTCCCGGCGCACCCGCGTCGACGCGATGGACGAGCTCCGCCCGCGCTCCGGCACGCTCCGTGTCGGCGTCCGCATCCCCACCATGCCCATCACGCAGGGCATGGCCGGACCAGACAGGGTCGGCGGCGGCGGCAACTGGGACATGGGCGCACTTCTTCAACCTCCTCTCGCCGCCGCGGCCGCGGGCGTCAAACCCGCCGAGCACGTCGTGCTCATCTTCCTCCGCACCAAGCCCCTCGCTCCGCCCCTGGGTGAACGCCGCTTCAACCACGACGCCCTCGCGGCGATCCTCAAACGCACCCACGACGATGCGTTCCGCGTTCGAATGCCCGGCACCCCGGAGTCCGAGAAAGACCCCGCCGCGGCCATCGCCCGCTTCGGCTTCGCGCCGGTCCTGGTGATGAACGCCCCCGAGCCCGACGAGATCCTCCGGCGCGTCAGAGAAACGGGCGAGAAGTGGCCGGATGTTCTCTGGACCACCGACGCCCGCGCCACCATCGATCTCTTCAACCCGGGAGCCGACGCCGTCGCGGTCATCCTCGATGCCGAGTACGTTCTGCGGGCCGTGATCCCCATCGATCAGGCTCAGACCGCCGAGCAGGTGGCCGATCAGATCATCGCGAGCCTCTTCGAGCTCGGCGCGGGCGATACCAAGTAAAAAGGCCGCGATCGCTCGCGGCCCTTGTCTTTCACTTCGTACTTCCAACCTCGTGCCTCGTACATCCTCAGGCCGACTCGGCCCGCGGATGGGCGTGGTTGTACGCGTTCTGCAGCCGCTGCGTCGTCAGGTGCGTGTAGATCTGCGTGGTGCTCAGCGACTGGTGGCCCAGCAGCTCCTGCACGCTTCGCAGGTCCGCCCCGTTCTCCAGCAGGTGCGTGGCGAACGAGTGACGCAGGGTGTGGGGGCTGATGTCGGGGTCCAGGCCGGCGGAGATCAGGTACTTGTCGAGCTTGCGGCGGACCGACCGGCTCGAGAGCCGCTTGCCGTGCTTGTTGACGAACAGCGGGCGCGTCTTGCCGCCGTCGCTGGCCCACCACGAGGCGCAGCGCACGTCGCTCTGCACCATCTCCACGTAGCGCTTCACGGCGCCCATGGCGTGCGTGCCCAGCGGCACCATGCGCTCCTTCTTGCCCTTGCCGCGAACGCGCAGGGCCTCGCCCGCCTCGTCCATGTCGTCGGCGTTCAGCCCCACCAGCTCGCTCACGCGGATGCCCGTGGAATACAGCGTCTCGAGCATCGCCCGATCACGCAGCCCCAGAACGTCCTTGTCGCTCGGCGTCGCCAGCAGCTTCTCGATCTGCTCCACGGTGATCGCCTTGGGCAGGCGCTTGGCCTGCCGCGGGGTGCGGATCGCCGTCATCGGATTGGTCTTGGTGTACCCGCGGCGGTTGGACCATTTGTAGAAGGAACGCAGTGTCGCGATCTTCCGGGCCATCGTCGCCGCGGAGTATTCCTTGGTGCCCAGGTGCGAGAGGAACGTCCGGATCGAGTCCGGGTTCGCGTCGCAGATGAGCGTGGTCACCGTGCTGGGCAGGATCGTGCCCGCCGTGTCGCCATTGGCCGTGCCGTTGCCGGCGATCTTGTCGAACGCCTTCTGCTCGGTGGCCTCGACCACGTCCACCCCGCCGTCGTCGGCGAGGAACTCAACGTACTGCCGAAGGTCCGCGCCATAGCAGCGCGCCGTGTAATGGCTGAAGTGCCGCTCGTCCATCAAATAGGACGTGAAGCCGTTGATCAGGGGAAGCGGGGGAAGGGTGGTCATAATCCTTTACTCCGTCGAGCGGCCGTCCATGGCACGCAGTGGGGGGGGCATAGGTCAGGGGCGAGAACACGAGGCCCGATAGTGATTGGTCGGCTTGGCGGGGCCGCGGCTTTATCCGGTCTTTGAACTTGGGCCCACCCCCGCCGCCGAGGCCGGGGATTCGCTCCGGTAAAGCCCCGGAAGCAGGCGGTTCCTTAACTGGTGGCTTACCAGGGCCGCGTCGAACCAGTCGAAGGGCACATCCTCATTGCGGGCCAGCTCGGCCAGCCGCATGAGGAGGGATTGCTCATGGCCGCGCTCGCAGGAGAACGTCCAGCGGTGCACCCCCTTGGACAGGGTGACACAATCCCGCGAGGGCGAGACGCTCACCTTCGCGGGCTGGCCCTTGGACGAGGGGGACTTTCGGCTTGACGGCGTTTCTGCGGGCATGGGTCGCTTCCGTGCTGGAGCGACCCACGCAAATGGGTCGCTTATGGAGAGGACGTGCTCGCGTCGGTCGTCGTCGTCCGCGTCACCCTCAGGCGTTCCTGATCGATGAGGCGGGACACGGCCACGAACGCCGCGAACTGCGTGTACAGGTCCATGCTCTGCATGACGGCCTTCCACCCAAGCGCCGATTCGGGGTCGTGCCGCCCGGTGGCGTAGCGGCGAAGCTCCATCTGCACCTCGTGGTTGGCGGCGTCGAGGTGCTGGCTGACGGTCGCCACCGGCTTGGTGAGATACTGCCGGGCGATGGTGCGGTCGAACTCTGTGTAGGAGATCTGCAGCCGGAGCGGATCAAGCGTCGGCGCATCCACGCCGGCGTTGCGGGCAAAGAGGGCGAGCTTCACGCCCAGCTTGGGCGGGTTGTAGGGGTCGTAGGCGGTGATCGTTCCCACGATCAGCCCGTCCACGCCGAGCGTCTCGGCCAGCGTGCGGGCTTCCTGCGGCGACGTGATCATCTTCATCCCGCGGGCCCGCATGGCCGCGAGCGTGCGGTTCATCGGCAGGCACGCGATCCCGCGCACCTCGTCGATCTTGGCCACGATCTGGTCGGCCACCATGTTCGCGTCAACGAACGAGACGCCCGACTCATTGGCCAGCGGCGTGACGGCCCAGAGCACGTCGCCCTCGCCCGCGTTGTAGGGGGCCACCAGCACGTCCGGAGGCGTGAGCCCCGGCCTGGCGGGTGTGCACCCGGAAAGTGTCATAAGCACGGCCGCCGCTGCGATCGCTGCGAAAGCGACCGCGCCGGAGGCCGCGCGTGTGAGCATGTTCTGTACGGTTGTCATGGCGTCCTGCCGGTATCGCGGGCAAACTCCATCGCCCGCGCCGAGGATTCAGGTCAATCGATCCTGCGGCCGTCAGGCTCGCGGGATCGGGGGGTCGTTCGCTCGCACGGGGCATCAGGGCCGCCGCGCGGAGGATGGAACTAAGTGAAGGATCAGTGCTCGTGGCCCGGCTCGGCGGGCGTCTCGTGCGCACCCGTCACCTCGGCCGCGGCGGGAGTCGCCTCGGTCGAGGGATTCGCCACGGGCGTCACGGTGTGCGGCTTGGCGGCGGGCTTGCCCGCGAAGTCGGTGTTGGAGGTCTTCTCGGGACGCTTGCCGGTCGCCGCGGTGATGGCCTTCTCGGTCCCGATGGACCAGATGTTCGGCACGCCGGTGCGGTCGGAGACGAAATAGATCCGGCCATCGGCGCACCACGAGGGCATCAGGTTCATGAACGGCCCGGAGGTGAGCAGCACCTTCTGGGTGCCGTCCACGCCGGTCATCCACAGCGTGCTCTGGGGCATCTTGTCGGACGCCTGAGCGATGTCGTTGGGGTTGGGGATCGTGGCGTACACGATTCTCTCGCCGTCCGGAGCCCACGCCGCGTTGATGAGCGCCTGGCCCTGGGCCGAGGCGATCTCCGTCGGGCTCGAGGCGTCGCCGGGGCGATAGTCGATGGTCCAGACGCTGAACGCGTGGTCGCCGCGCTCGCGGGAACGCTGGAACAGGATGCGGTCGCGCCCGTCCATGCCCGTGCGGGCCATCGGGCACCACTGCGGGAACATGCCGTAGCCGATGAACTCCGAGGCACCGGTGCCCGAGACGTCCATCACCCACATCTCCCAGCGGCCGGAAGTCTCGCCGAGGCGGCAGAACGCGATCTTCTTGCCGTCGGGCGACCACGTCGGATGGAGCTCGTGCGAGGGATCGCTCGAGAGCTGCAGGGCCTGGCCGCCGCCGGTGGACATCACGAAGATGTCCCAGTTGCCGTTGCGGTTGGAGCAGAACGCGATGCGCCCGCCGTCGGGGCTGAAGCACGGCATCACGTCGTTGGCCGGGTCGGAGGTCAGCTGCGTCACGGTGCGGCCGTTCACACCCTTGACGTAGATGTCCGAGGTCGGGCGGTGCTGGGTCGAGGCGTACGCGATGTACTTGCCGTCGCGAGAGACGCACGGATCAAAGTCCGCGCCCTCGGAGGCGTAGGTCACGTGGCTCAGGCCCTCGGCCCCGTCCTCGCCCGTCGGGCGGGTGGTCGCCATGTTGGGGGCGGTGCGGGTGGACAGCACGTCCATCCCCTTGTTGGCCTTGAACTGGTCGTCCCACACGGCCCGGTCGGCCTCCGCGATCATGCTGATCCAGAACGGCTCGAGCTTCTGGCCGGGGCGATAGGTCGTCTTGGGGGGCGTCATCATCGACGACGAGCCGCTCGACGAGGTCGTCGTCATCGTCATCGTGGAGGACGTGCTCGGCATCGTCCCCATCTCGGTGGTGCCCATCCCGGTCTGGCCCGAGCCCATCGCCGTCGACTCCGTGCCCGTCATGGGCTCGGTCGTCGTCTGGATGGCGTAGTTCTGGCTGACCGTGTTGGTCATCGGCGCGCTCATCACCGTGGGGCGCGTCTCGGTGGTCATGGTCCCGCCGGTGCTCTTGTGAGCGTGGCTCGTGGTGTTTTCCATGCAGCCGCAGGCGAGGCCCGCGATGGCAACAAGCGAGGCGATCGAAAGAGTCCGGGTCGAAGTGGGGAGGTTCGCGTTCACGTCCAGGTTCTCCAAAGGAGGCCAGGCTCCGTCGCGGCGTTGATGCGGGCCTCCAGCCCGTCCTTCGCCTCGACCGAACCTCAGAAAGCTCGGCTCCGAGCGGACCTCCGGTCCTGCTCACGTCCGGCATAAGTGCCGGCACAGAAGGAACTTGCGTGCAACGAGCGGCATCCCGTGCCGCACGCTACCGCAAGACCCAAGGGTTTATCGGACGGTCCAACCCGCCCGCTTGATCCCATTGGCCACGTTCCGCCCGAGTTATCGACCGCGCCGCAAGGGAACATAACTCAAAGCCCGAGATTCTCGGGCCATGGTACCACGGCCCGCCTGTCGGTAGTTGTTGCGCAAGATCCTCTCCCAAGCCAACGAAAAACCCCCCGCGCCGGCGAGGGGTTCGAATGCTCGGACTCGACCACACATCAGACCCGCGCCGTCCGCCACGTCACGCCCGGGGTGTTGTCCGGTCGCACGCGCCGAGCGAACCGCCCCCGCGGCGAGGCCGCGTCGAGCAGGTGATCCAGGTACGCGTGCAGCGCCGAATCCGAAAACTGCCCAAGGAACTCCGGGCTCGCCGTGGGATTCAGCTCGAGGATCTGCGAGAGCACCACCGCGTTGGCGGGCAGATCGGCCGCGCTCTCGGCGGTGGTGGACGGTGCATCCGCCCCCTTCATCCACGAGATGTCGAGGCGAACGGGCAGGCGGGAGGAGAACTTCGGCGAGAGGGTGAGCATGATCATTCTCCGGATGAGACGCGGGCCGAAGCCCGGCGGGTGTTGGTGCTGCCCCGCCAGATCAGGCAGAGCCGCGGCGAGAGGGCCCCGGCACGAGTGTGCGGTGAACCTCGGCGGGCGACCATCGGACCCGGCCCGACGTACGCTGGATGGTGTAACCGCCGATGGACCATCACGATCCCCACAATCTCCCGAACAACCGCCCGTTCTCGCTGGTCATCCCTCGAGATGCCGGCGATATTTGCGCGGCCGGCCCAACCCCGGCGTGGCGAGCGACCTGGCTCGGCCAAAGCGTTCTGTCGCTGGTGAACGACTCTTCTGGTGCGCGATCGAAGGGACCACAAGTCATCGCGTGGTCCGGCTCCTTCGCCGAGACCGACGGCGGCGAGCTCTTCGACGAAGACCCGCGAACCTGGGCCGCGCCGGGGTGGAGCGCCCTCGAATCCGTGTGCCGCCGACTCGCCGCGCCGAGCGGCACGCTCCTGCTCCGCCCGCACGCTCGGCACGTCGTCAGCGATGTTCCGTCTTGCCGAAAGCTCCTCGACGCCCAGTGGGCCCGCGACCTCGGCATCGGCCTTGTGTACGACCCCGCGGCCATGTGCGCCGCATCGATGCTCGCTCCCGGTCGCATCGAGGATCACCTCCGCCGCATGTACGAGGCCATCGAACTGCTCCCGAAAGGTGAAGTGGGGGGGCTCCAAGCGATCATCGTCGGTGTGCCCGCGGCCGACGGCCTTCCGACAGCCCCGATCGCCTCCGATCCCCTCGGCCGCCTCATTCTCGACCTCGCCAGATCCCACATTCCCCCCGGCCTCCCCACGCTCACCCCGGCCTGAATAAACTCCCCGCCTTCGGTTCCGAGTTCCGAGTTCCCACTTCCGAGTTCGAAGGATTCCGCGTGACAACTCCCGCCATCAACCACCCAACCTTCACCATCCTCAAGGCCAAGTTCCCGGGCAAGAAGTTCCGGGCCACGGAATACCGCGGCCAGTCCACGCTCATCGTCGAGCCGCAGGACCTCCACGCCGTCATGGCCTTCCTCCGCGACGATCCCTCCTGCCAGTACAACTTCCTCTCCGACGTCTTCGGCATCGACTACCTGAACTACCCCACCAAGATGCCCGGCCGCTTCGCCGTGGTCTACAACCTCATCAGCCACGCTCGCGACGATCGCTTCTTCGTCAAGACCTTCGTCTCGCCCACGCTCCCCACCGACGGCATCGTCGACGACCCCGGCCTGCACGTCGACTCGGTCTGCGATCTCTGGCCCGGCGCCGAGTGGCCCGAGCGCGAGACCTTCGACATGTTCGGCATCCGCTTCCGCAACCACCCCGACCTGCGGCGCATCCTTACGTGGGAGGAATACCCCGCCCACCCGCTCCGCAAGGACTATCCCCTCCGCGGCCGCGGCGAGCGCGAGCAGTACGGCGTGATCGATCGCACCTCGGCGTGACTCGCGACAAACCGCACGCAGAGGATCGCGGAAGTCGCACAGGGGTCCGCTGAGAAGCATCGCGAAGCATGGCCGGGCCCGGATGCGCGAGCAAGCCCGATGTTTCGTCGGGTACTTCCTTCTTCTTCCCCTCCTCGCCTCCGCGAACCCCCGCGTGTCCCCCGCGTGTCCCCCGCGGACCTCTGCGTACACCTTGACTCTTACCGCGGCGCGGTGATCGGCGCCGGCTCCATGATCTCAACCCGGTCCTTCACCAGGTCCCAGAAGAGCCTCTTGGCCACCAGCGGCGGCTTCTTCTCGTCGAACAGCGTCACCTTGTTCCCCGCCTGAGCGCTCGCCTCGGCCGTGCCGCGCAGCGCGTCGTAGGCGAAGGTGTCGCACATCAGCCGCTGCGTGCCGCTCTCGGCGTACACCGCGCCCGTCGCATCCGCCGAGACCAGTTCCGCCGAGCGAGGATTGTTCGCCCCGCCCTGCATGTTGAACTTCGCGTCCATCTTCATCGCCACCAGCCGCGTCACTACCTGCGAGCCCAGCGGCAGGTGCACAAGTTCCACGTCCTTCTTCATCGTCAGCGTTCCCGTGGAGCGCACGAACTCCATCGACTCCGCCCACGTGAACCGCGACGTCCCCTTCGCCCCGCCCGAGGCGCTCACCGGCAGCCCCGACGAGTTCGCCAGCACCACCGAGTTTCCCGCCGCCCGCTGATCCCGCACGATCGCGCGCCCGGCCGACGGAACGGAGATCGTCCCCGCCTCGTCGTTGGCCTCGATCGTCGGGCCCTCGACATATAGCACCTGCTCGAGCACGCGCTCGGACCCGGCCGCGGGCGGGGGCGCATACCGCCGCACCTCCACCGTCGCGTGCGGAGCGCCCTCGCGCTCCACCGAGGCCCCGATCGCCTTCGCCCGCAGCAGCTTCCGATCGCCGGTGTCCACGGGTGCGGGAGATGGATTCTCTCCCGCCCGCGCGGGCGTGTTCGCCGCGAGAGTTGTTCCTGTCGGGGCGGCCGCGCCCTGTGCCGTCGGACTCGCCGCTGAAGACTCCGAGGCCGCCGGCGCGGGCGTCAGCCAGAGTTGCAGCTTGTCCGATCGCATCGTCTGCGTGCGAAGGTTCGACGCGGCCGTCACCACCGTCTCGCCGATGCAGTCGATCGTCCCCGCGCTGTTGTTGAACAGCATCCCGCGCTTCCACGTCGCGGTGACCTTCGTCGGATCGCCCTTGCCGCCCAGCGTCGCCGGGTCCTCGCCCGCCGAGACCAGTTGCGGGGAGCCGCCCGCCTGCGTGTGCTCGAATGTCCCCTGCCCGATCACCTGCATCGTCCCACGGACATCATCGAGCTCGACCTCGCGGCAGGTGATCTGCGACGGGCCCTTGCCGATGACCACCGTCTGCCCCGCCAGCCGCGCGTTGCGCAGCACCGGGTTGGCCCACACCTCTTCCGCCGCGGCCCGCACGCCGTCGGCCCGCTCCATGCTCACATCGCCCCGCGCCCGCACGTCCACGAGCACGATCGCGTTCTTGTCGTCCCGCGCCATCGCGGTCTCCAGCACCCGCGCCCGCACCGAGGCGTCGCGGCTGGCCGCCTTCACATTCCCCGTCGCCACGCCCCGCACCGGGTCCGTGTCGTTGGGGTCAGACTTCGACGGCACGAACGCCACGTCCAGCGCATCGCACGCGATGTACGGATCCAGCGCGGGCTGCTGCCGGTCCGGATCGACCGTGCGCGGCCCGGCGATCGCCATCACGTTCCCCTCCGCGTGCATGTGCCGAAGCGTGTTGGGCTGCGTCCCCGGCGCCGGGGCCGCGGCAAAGTCCACCCGCATCGAGTCGGAACTGATCGACGAGGTCCGATCGTGCGCGATCACGGTGCCCTCAAACTTGGCCATGTCCAGCCCGCCCGAGATCCGCCCTGCCACCGTGCGGAACGTGAAGTCCGCCTGGTCCGTCCACGAGATCTCGCGCAGTTGATCCGCCGCCAGCAGCGTCGGCTTGCCGCGCGGCAGCTTCGGCACGCTCGCCTCCGCCTGGCCCGAGGTCGTCGCGCTCTCGCCGGGCTTGGTCGCCCGGATCGCCAGCAACTGCCCCGCACCCGCGACGCTCGCGATGCCCGTCCCCAGATCAACCTTGACGTTGGGCACGCGGGCCAGGAACGCGCCCTCCGCGGAGAACTTCACGCTCGGCGAGTCCGGCCCGCTCAGCAGCGACAGCATCCGCGAGGTGGCCGCGTACTCGATCTTCGCGCACTCGCCCTTGGACTTGGCCGCGGTGTCTTCCATGCTCACTACGGTCTGCCCGCCCGCCTTGTCGGCGGAGAATCGTCCGAAGAAGTGGTTCCCGCCGGCGAGTTCCGGCGTCGCCGCATCCGCGATCGGCGTCAGCGTCAGCGGGCCCTTCCACTTCAGGGTCATGTCCTCTTCGCCCTTCACGAACAGCGCGAGGGCCTCGTTCGCGGGCGGCGCAACCGGCGCGGCGGGCTGAGCCGCGGCCGTCGTCGCGGGCGCGGCAGTCGGTGGAGTCGCCGGCGCGGGGGCCGTCGTCGCAGCCGTCTTCCCGGCCTCGGGCTTCTCTTCCCACACCCCCAGCGCGTTCTCCGGAAGCGCGTTGTTGATCAGCCGCGCGAACACCTCCAGCGTGTCCGCCTGCAGCTTCCGGGTCGTTTGCGTCACCGTTACCTCATCCCCGAACACCGCCTTGTACAACTGCTCCTTCACGGGAGCGGCCGTTGCCGGTGCCGCCGCGGCCGTTGTCGCCACGGGCATCGGCGCGGGTGCGCCCGTCGCCGTTACCGCCGGAGCGGGCGCCGTACTCGAGGGCGCCGCCGCCTTCGGCGCGGCCTGCGCCACCTTCACCGTCGGGTTGTACCGCACGAAATCCCCGTGCGTCTTGAGCAGCTCGATCCGCTCTTTCACCTGGTTGGCCCGCACCAGCAGCCCATCGCCCTCGAAGAGCATGTTCTTGGCCGCGATCGTCACGTGGTCCTGCGTGGTGATCTCCAGCAGCACCGTGTCGAAGCTGATCGAGTCCGTCACGCCCACGATCCCGGGCTCGTCCGTGTCGGGATTGATCGCCGGCGCGGGCGCGCCCTTGGCCACGTTCGGCGGCGGATACATCCGCAGGACCACGTGCCCGCGGAACTCGCCGCTCTCGGGCTGCTGCATCTTCACGGGCATCTTCACGCGCCCGGTATCCGCGCGGACGTGCAGCGTGCGTCCATCCTTCAGGTACACCCACGCCCGCGGCTGCGTCAGCGTGTAGTACCCCGGCCCCACGGGATCGATCTTGTCGAACGCCAGCTCCGACCCCAGCCGGCTCGTGTCGGTCTTGTCGGCAAACTGCAGCCGTGCCGCGCCGCTCTGCTGGATCTGGTTCGGGTCCGTCGAGCCGGGAATTGCATCCGGCGCCTTGCCGATGTCCACCACATCGCCCGGCAGCGAGGTGCCCTTGCCCGCGCCTCCCTGGCCCACCGCCACCCACAGGACGATGCCGGCCAGAATCAGCGCAAGGGCCGCGGCGATCAGCAGCCCAGTGGACCGCCGCGCCGCAGTGCTCGTGGTTCGAAACAGACGGTCACCCATAGGTGTCATGGTACGAGTTCGGGGAACACTCTTCTTGGGGCTTCTCGGGAGGGCAACCTGTCGGTTGTGGCATCACACGTCGAATATCCCGATTGCCTTCTCCATCATCCCCTGCGCCCCCAGAATCGCCTCGATCGCCTCCCGCACGGCCCCGCGCCCGCCCGCGGCCGTCGTTACCACCATCGCCGCCGATTTCACCCGATCATCCGCATCCCCGACGGCGATCGGCAGCCCGACCCGGCGCAGCGCGGGCAGGTCCGGCCAGTCGTCCCCCACGTACGCGATCTGCGCGGCCGTCAGCCCCGTCTCCGCCAGCAGCCGCTCCAGGGCCTCGGCTTTGTTCTGCGAGCCCTGCACGATGCGGGTGATACCGAGTTCCTTGGCCCGATGTTGCACCGCCATCCCCGACCGGCGCGTGATGAGCGCCACGTCGTAGCCCATCCTGATCCACGCCGTGATCCCCTGCCCATCCCGCACGTTAAACCGCTTGGTCTCCACGCCCTGATCGTCGAGCATGATCGACCCGTCGGTGAGCACCCCGTCCACATCCAGCGCAAGCAGACGCACCCGCCGCGCACGATCCATCGCCTCACTTGAAAGGGTCACACGCGGCATCACTCGCTCCGGATCAGCCGCTGGGCGATCAGGTCCTGCACGTCCAGCAGGCCGATCGGCTTCCCCGCCGCGTCGACCACGGGAATCTCGTCCCGCCGATGCTCGCGCACCATGTTCACGGCGTCGCGCACCAGCGACGTATCCGCCAGCGTGCCGGGGTTCTTCGTCATCACTTCACGCACCGGCCGGTCCAGCGCGCCGCGATCCCGCTCGACCAGCCGCCGAAGGTCTGCGTCCGTGAACAGCCCCGTCAGTAGCCCCGTCTTCTTGTTGATCAGCAGCATTGCCCCGGGCCGCCGCTCGACCGTCTCCGAAAGCCGGCACGCCTCGGCGACGCTGACGTCATCCGGCACAAGGTTGAGCGTCTTGCCGACCTTGAACCGCAGCAACTCCGTGATCGGCCGCAGCAGCCCGCCCAGCGACCCGCCCGGGTGCCGCTTGGCAAAGTCGCTGTCCGTGAAGTTCCGCCGCCGCGCCGCGCACAGGGCCAGCGCATCGCCCAGAGCCAGCGTCGCCGTTGTCGAGCAGGTCGGCGCGGGCGAGATCTCCGCATCATCGCACGGCCCGATCGAGAGCGCCACTGTCGCAAGCCTCTCCAGGCTCGCCTGCGGCTGCTTCTTCTGGTTCTCTGACCCTCTGGTAATCGACACAATCGCCCCGCCATCCTGCCGCAGGATCGACGCCAGGTTCACCACCTCATCCGTCTCCCCCGAGTACGACAGCGCGATGCACAGGTCCGACGCCCGGAACCGCCCAAGATCCCCATGGGCCGCCTCGGCCGGGTGCACAAAGTGGGCCGTGATCCCAAGGCTCGACATGGTCGCCGCGATCTTCGCCCCGATCAGCCCCGACTTGCCCAGCCCCGTCACCAGCACCGTTCCCCCCGCATCCGCACACTTCACAATCAGGCCCACCGCGGCATGAAACTCCGGCCCCAGCCGCGACGCCACCCCCGCCACCGCCGCGCTCTCAGCCGACAGCAACCGCACCGCAAAAGCCCGTTCCTCGGCCGTCATCCCACCCCGCGCGGCGTCCCCCCCGGTCGGGGCCGAAACCGGTGAAACAGCGGTGGATTTGCCGGGGGCCGATCGCTGCGGCATGCGAAGAGGGTATGCTGATTTCCCCGTTCGTTCTCCGAGTAAGGATGCTCATGGTCCCCACCACCGAATACACCGTCCGCCTCGACGCCTTCGAGGGACCGCTCGACCTGCTCCTGTTCCTCATCCGCCGCGCCGAGGTCGAGATCACCGACATCCCCATCGCCCAGATCACCGAGCAGTACCTGCGCTTCATCGGCGATCTGAACGACGAAGGAAGTGGGGGGGGTGGGGGTGGGGGGGGGAAGCTTGACATCGAGCGCGCCGGCGAGTTCCTCGTCATGGCGGCCACGCTTGTCGAGATCAAGTCGCGCACGCTCGCCCCGCCCGTCACCGCCACCACGCCCGAGGGCGAGGTCATCGCCGAGGCCGATGGGTCGACCCGCCCCGAGAAGCCCCAGCTCGACCCGCGCGCCGAGCTCATCCATCAACTCCTCGAGTACAAGCGTTTCCGCGACGCCAGCGACCGCCTCAGCAAGTTCAAGCACGACTGGGAGAACATGTTCCCCGCCGGCCGCGCCCTTCCCGGCAAGCAGGAAGTCGAGGCCGCCCCGCCGCAGACGCCCGAAGAGATCACCGGCCCCGTTGACCTCGACGACATCGAGCTCATCGACCTCGTCGAGGCCTTCAGCCGCATCATCGAGACCATCGACCTCACCCGCGTCGGCGAACACCACGTCCTCATGGACGACACTCCGGTAGAGATCCACGCCGAGGACATCGTCGATCGACTCCGCCGCCAGGCCGCCGAACTCCTCGCTGCCACCGGCGGCATCGCGGGCTCCGACACGCCCCCCGCCGAGCTCGAGTTCGCCAGCGTCTTCGAGAACCGCCCCCGCGCGGAGGTGATCGGTCTGTTCCTTGCCGTTCTCGAACTCGTCAAGCAGCAGCGCATCTGGGTGCGTCAGGAAGACGACGATCGTCTTGGAAAGCGCATCGTCCTCCGCCTCGCCGAAGAACCCGCCGCGGCCGCTCCCCAGCCCGTCGATACTCCCCCAGCCCAGCCATGAGCCAAAACCCCGGCGAATCCGGCAGCCCGTTCGGCCCACCGCCCATCCCCGGCGCATCCTCGCCGTTCCATCCGCTGCCCGCCGTGCCTCCGCTCATGTCCGAGGCACCGGCTCAGGCCACATGGCCGATGCCGCTGGGCATCGTCTCGATCGTGCTGGGCGCGTGCGCCAGTCTGCAGGCCGTTGGCGGCATGGCGCTGCCGCTCCTCTCGGGCGTGTTCCGCTCGATGCCCATGCCCAAGGGCCAGCCCAACCCGTTCGACGCGATCGAGAAGTACACCCTGTACCTGTTCCCGATCTATTGCTTCGGCGTGCTCGTCGGCGCGCTGCTCGTCATCGCGGGGATCGGCATGATCAAGCGGCGGCCGTGGGCCGCGCCCGCGGTGGTGTGGTGGTCGATCCTCAAAATCGTCTACGCCATCGCGACCTGCATCGTGACCGCGTTCATGCAGATGGCCCAGATGAAGGCGGTCCTCGCCCAAACGGCGAGCGCCGGCGCCTCCGCCCCGCCGCCGGAGATGATGTCGAGCATCAGCATCGGCGTCGCCGCGTTTACCGCCGTGTTCACGCTGCTCTGGCTCGGCGCGCTCCCGGTCTTCATGCTCATTTGGTTCAGCCGCGCGAGTGTGAAGCGTGAAGTTGCCTCGTGGCGCTCGCCGCCGGTACTCTGAGTCGGCCGCCGCACGCGGCACCACATGACCCCCCAACCGCCCGAGCCCGGCACGCCATCACCCACGCCCGATGCCCCCGAGCGCATCGCGCCCCCGGTCCGCCCCGGCCAGTTGGGCCGCAAAGAGTCGCCAACCACCTGGCCCATCACCATCGGCATCATCTCCATCGTCATGGGCGGCATCGGCGTGGCGCTCTATGGCTGGGGAGTCATCGCCCCGTTCCTGATGCCCGAGTGGAAGTGGCTCGGCCGCGTCTCGGGCAATGGCACGACCGAGGCCATCGGCATCTGGAAGGTCCCCCTCGCGATCATGGACGGCCTCGTCTGTCTCGTCACAGTACTGCTCGTGCTGGGGGGCATCGAACTGTGCCGTCGTCGGGCCCGCGGGGCCAAGTGGATCTTCGTCTGGGCCGTGCTCAAACTGCTCCTCACGGTCCCCCTCGTCATCCTCACCGCGGCCATGCAGCAGGACCAGTTCAAGGCCATGAGCGCATCGGGCCAGATGCCGGCCATGCCCCCCGCCATGACCGTCGCCATGGTCGTCGGCACGGCCATCTTCAGCGCCATCTGGTACGCCCTCCTCCCGACGTTCCTCGTCATCTGGTTCACCCGCCCCGGCATCAAGAAGGAAGTTGCGTCCTGGCGGCCCCAGCCGGTATCCTGAATCGATGCGCTGCAAGAACTGCGACTATCCCCTCTGGCAGATCTCCGCCCGTGTCTGCCCGGAGTGCGGCGCGCCCTTCAAGCCCTCCGAGTACGAGTTCACGCTCAACTCCGTCCGCTTCTGCTGCCCGCACTGCGAGCAGGACTACTACGGCACCGGCCCCACCGGCCATCTCGTCCCCCGGTCCTTCAACTGCGTCCGCTGCTCGAAGCCCATCGACATGGACGACATGGTCCTCCTCCCCACCGAGGGCGTGCAGGAGCATCAGACCGAGGTCCAGCGCCAGCCCTGGCTCGAGCGCGGCAAGCGCCGCGGCTTCTTCTCCGCCCTCTTCGCCACCATCGGCCATTCGCTCGTGAAGCCCGGTCAACTGCTCAAAGCCACGCCCCCCGAGAGCGGCGCGTGGCCCGCTACGGCGTTCATGCTCTGCACCCTCGGCGGCCTCGCCCTCGTGTACGGGCTGTTCATGCTCCTGTTCTTCGGCATCATCGGCGGCATCGCCTCGGCGGCGGGGCCGCGCGGCGGCACCGGCGTCGGGGCGGTCATGCTCGGCATGGGCGCGGGCTCGGCCGCGGGCCTGCTCATCTTCTGGCTGCTGATCCTCTCGCTCTCCGCGGTCGTCGCCCACGGCATCCTGAAGATCACCGGCGGATGCGCCCACGGTCTCGGCCGCACCTGGCAGGCCTTCTGCTATTCCTCCGGCGCGAACGTCGCCTCCGCGGTCCCCTGCCTCGGCGCATACTTCGGCTGGATCTGGTGGCTCGTCAGCGGCTGCATCGCGCTCAAGGACGCCCAGAAGGTCCACGGCGGCCGCGCCGCGCTCGCCGTGCTCACCGTGCCCATCCTCGCGTTCCTCTCGTTCATCGGGTTCTACATCGCGATGATCGTCTTCGCGGTCTCGTCAGCGTCGGCGTTCCCAACCCCCGCCGGCGGCCCCTTCGCCACGGCCTCGACGGTGGGCGCGAACAGCCCCGCCCGCATCGCCAACCTCACCCGCGCCCTCCGGCGGCCGCAGGTCCCCATCACCCACATCGCCGAGGCCATCGCCGCCTCGCCCACATCCATCTACGACCTCATGGACACCGGCGACATGTCCAATGGCGGCTTCTGGTCGCGCATGAACTCGGTCCCCATCGGCACAGTGAACCTCACCGACTTCGCCTCCATGCCCGGCCCGCGCCAGCGCACCGAGGCCCGCAACGCCGCGGCCGCGCTCCCGCCAAACACCATCGCCTATCGCCTCGGCGACACGGTCTTCACGCATCCCGGCATCGACGTTCACTCCATCCCCCCCGGCTCCCGTGCCGAGGACCTCTGGCTCATCATCGCCTGGCCCGAGACGCTCGCCTCCGGCACCAATGAGAACGTCGCCATCGGCCTCGCGGGCGGGCGCACCGCCACGTTCCTCGCCAGCGCGATCCCCGCCGAGCTCATCAAACAGAACGAGTTGCGGGCCGACTACGGCCTCCCGCCGCTCCCCGATCCCGCAAGCGTGGCCCACGGCGCGCCCGCCCAGGCCGACGAGCCGCCCATGCTCGATCTGCGAAAAGACCGGCCCAAGGCCGACGACCCGCCCGATCCCTGATCGCAGCTACTTCAGCCCGGCGATGAACGCCTCCAGCCGGTCCATCCCGCGATTGATGGTCTCCTCCGAGCACGCGAAGCTGAACCGCACGTGGTTCTTCGCGCACCCGCCGAAGTCCTCGCCCGGCACCGCGGCCACCTTCTGCTCCGCCAGCAGCGCCTCGCAAAAGTCCTGCGCCGACGCGATCCGCTTCCCCCCCGTGCTGGTCTTGCCGAAGTGCGCCGACACATCCGGGAACGCGTAGAACGCCCCGGTCGAGCGCGGGCAGACGATCCCCGGCATCTTCGACATCCGCGCGTTGATCAGCGCGGCCCGCTTCCCGAACGCCTCGCAGAAGCGCTTGGTGTCCCCCTCGCACTCGGTGATCGCCGTGCGGATCGCCGGATACACGAAGCTCGTGATGTTCGTGGTCATCTGCCCCTGCAGCGTGGCCATCGCCTTCATGAACTTCAGGCCCCACGTCCCGCTCGTGGCCGTGTATCCCACGCGCCACCCCGTCATCGAGTACGCCTTCGAGAGCCCGTTGAGCGTGATCGTGCGCTCGGCGATCTCGGGGATCGATCCGATCGAGAAGTGGGGGATCCCGCCGTAGGCAATCTTCTCGTAGATCTCGTCGCTGATCACGACCAGGTCCGGCGCGATGGTCCGCCCCGCCTCGGCGACGACCGCCCCGATCTCCCGCAGCTCCGCCTCGCTGTACATCGTCCCGCACGGATTGCTCGGCGAGCACAGCACCAGCGCGCGGCTCCGCGGCGTGATCGCCCGACGCACCTGCTCCGCCGACACCTTGAAGTCTGCCTGCGGCGACGAGGGAATCTCGACCACCTTCGCCCCGGCGAGTTCCGCCAGCGGCGCATAGCTCACCCACGCCGGCACGGGCAGCAGGCACTCGAGTTGCCCCTCTCCTGTTCTCCTGCTCTCCTGTTCTCCTGTTCCGGTGTTCCAACTCGGCATGTCAAACAAACACTGGAGCACCGTGTACAGCGCATGCTTGCCGCCGGAAGAAATCCCGATGTGCTCCGGCGTCACATTCGGAATCCTGTTCACTCGCGTCATCTTCTCGGCGATCACCGCCCGCGTGTCGTGATCCCCCATCGTCGGCATGTACTTGGTCTGCCCCGCCAGCAAGGCCTTGATGGCCGCGTCCTTGATCGCCTGCGGCGTGTCGAAGTCCGGCTCCCCCGCCGCGAACGAGATCACGTCGATGCCCTGCCGCTGCATCTCCTTGGCGCGGTTCATGACGACGATGGTCGCGGAAGCCTTGAGCGAAGTAACGCGCCGGGAGAGTTGCATGATGGAGTCGAGCGTAGCCTCCCCCGATCCCCCGCGCGGAAGCCGAACATTTGGTTCCCAAACCACCCTCCACGGCACGCCGAACGTGTTTGATCCCCCCCCTCGGTTTGCCTACCGTTCGCACCCAAAGGGCCTGGGGCGAGCGCTGGGTCCATTGGGCACTTTTCCATCCCGCGCTCCGCACCGAACCCCGGTACCAAACACACCATGATTTCCGCCCAGCGCAAGCAAACCGCCATCAAGAGCCACCGCATCCACGCCAAGGACTCGGGCTCGCCCGAAGTCCAGATCGCCGTGCTCACCGAGCACCTCCAGGGCAACATCAAGGACAACTCCTCCCGCCGCGGCCTGACCCTCATGGTCTCCCGCCGAAACCGCCTCCTGAAGTACCTCGCCAACGAGGACAAGGACCGCTACACGGCACTGATCGGGAAGCTCGGCCTGCGCAAGTAAGAACCACACGGGCTCGCGTGTCGAGAGACACGCGAGCCTTTTTCGTAATGGGGGACGGGGCGGCCGCGGAACGTGGATCCGGGTGGCAGTGGGCAGTCGGCTGTCGGTTCTCACCACAGCCCTTTGCCTTCTGCCTCTGGGGCATCCAGCCCGCAGCCGAATCACAACTCGGTCGGCCGTCCGTACTCCCCGCCGCCCAGCGGGGGCCTCGGGCCCGGCCCAAGCGCACCGCCGCGGTGCAGAGGTAGAAGACCATGACATCACCACTGGGTTCCATCCGCGTCGAGCGCGAGATCGGCGGCCGCACGCTCATCCTCGAGACCGGCACCATCGCCAAGCTCTGCGACGCCGCCGTACTCGCCACCTACGGAGGCACCACCGTCCTCGCGACGGTCGTCCGCGCCAAGCCCCGCGAGGGCCTCGACTTCTTCCCCCTCACCGTCGACTACCGCGAGAAGACCTCCGCCGCGGGCAAGTTCCCCGGCGGCTTCCGCAAGCGCGAGGGCGCGCCGAACGAGAAGGAAGTCCTCACCATGCGGATGATCGATCGCCCGATCCGTCCGCTCTTCCCCGACGGCTTCATCGACGAGGTCCAGGTCCAGTGCTTTGTCATGAGCCACGACCAGGAGAACGACTCCGACGTCCTCGCCGGCACCGCCGCCAGCGCGGCCCTCGCCCTCTCCGATTGCCCCTTCGAGGGCCCCACGGCCACCGTCCGCGTCGGCCGCGTCCACACCGATGACGGCCTCCGCTACGTCATCAACCCCACCATCACCCAGCTCGACTACTCCGACCTCGACCTCGTCCTCGCCGGCCACAAGGACGGCATGAACATGATCGAAGTCGGCGCGGCCGAGGTCGATGAGCAGGGCGTGCTCGGCGCCATCGAGGCCGGCTACGACGCCATCAAGCAGACCCTCGAGGCCATCAACGCCCTCGTCGCCAAGGCCGGCAAGCCCAAGCGCGCCGGCGACAGCGTTCTCCCCACCCCCGAAATCGTCGAGCAGGTCAAGAAGCTCGCCGGCGCGAAGATGACCGAGGCCCGCAAGCTCAAGGGCAAGAAGGAGCGCAACGAGGCGGTCGACAAGCTCATCACCGAGATCCTCGACGGCCACTTCAAGGTCGATGCCACCGGCAACTACGAGACCTTCGCCACCACGACCAAGCGTCGCGCCATGGCCAAGGACGCCCTCCGTCGCCTCGAAGAGAAGACCACCCGTCGCCTCATCGTCGAGTCCGGCGCCCGCGCCGACGGCCGCCATGCCACGCAGCTCCGCCCCATCACCGGCGCGGTCGGCGTCTTCCAGCGCACCCACGGCTCCGCTCTCTTCCAGCGCGGCGAGACCCAGTCCCTCGTCTCCGTCACCCTCGGCACCGGCAAGGACGAGCAGATCATCGACGGCCTGATCCCCGAGTACTCCAAGAAGTTCACGCTCCACTACAACTTCCCGCCCTTCTCCACCGGCGAGGCCAAGCGCATCACCGGCCCCGGCCGCCGCGAGATCGGCCACGGCGCGCTCGCCGAGCGCTCCCTCATGGGCATCCTCCCCAGCCCCGAGGAGTTCCCCTACACCATCCGCGTCGTCAGCGACATCACCGAGTCCAACGGCTCCTCCTCGATGGCCTCCGTCTGCGGCGGCTGCCTCGCCCTCATGGACGCGGGCGTCCCCATCAAGGCGACGGTCGCCGGCATCTCCGTCGGCCGCTTCACCGATGACAACGACCAGAACGAGGTCTTCGTCACCGACATCATCGGCGAGGAAGACTTCTTCGGCGACATGGACTTCAAGGTCTCCGGCACCCGCGAGGGCATCACCGGAATCCAGCTCGACCTCAAGGCCCGCGGCCTGAACCTCGACCAGATCGCCCGCACCTTCGAGCAGGCCAAGAAGGGCCGCCTCGAGATCATCGACATCATGGAGGGCATCATCCCCGCCCCGCGCCAGAGCATCAGCCCCTTCGCCCCGCGCCTGGTCACCATCATGATCAACCCGGAGAAGATCGGCAAGCTCATCGGCCCCGGCGGCAAGACCATCCGCGGCCTGCAGGAGAAGTACGGCGTCGGCATCGACGTCGAGGACGACGGCACCGTCGTCATCTCCGCTCCCAACGGCGACTCCATCGACGCCGCCAAGAGCGAGATCGAGGCCCTCACCGAGGAGATCAAGGTCGGCACCGTCTACACCGGCAAGGTCGTCAGTGTGAAGGACTTCGGAGCCTTCGTCGAGCTCGCCCCCGGAACCGACGGCATGTGCCACGTCTCCGAGCTCTCCGACCAGTACGTCCAGAGCGTCTCGCAGATCGTCAAGATCGGTGACGTCATCAAGGTCAAGGTCATCCTCGTTGACGACCAGGGCCGCATCAAGCTCTCCCGCAAGGCCGTCCTCATCGAGGAGGGCGTCAGCGACCCCGTCCCCGTCGGCGCACCCGAGGGCGGCGAGGGCCACGGCCACGGACATGGCGGCGGCCATCGCGACGGCGGACACCGCGGCGGCGGCGATCGTGGCGGGCGCGGCGGTGATCGCGGCGGCCACCGTGGCGGCGGCGGTGGTGGCCACCGCGGCGGCGGCGGTCGTCGCGACTAAGCAATGTTCAATCTCCCCATTCGTGGGGGGATTTGCCTGTCGCTTCGCGCAAGTGGCTTGAAATCATGTGTTTGCATCAGGCCCGTGCGACAAACTCGCACGGGCCTGTCGTTTGTCACGCGCTGTCACATTCCAAAGTTATGCACATTCACGCGCATCGACCCTTGGCGAACTCTTCGCGCTCTTGGTACTCTGGGAACGTCAGGGCGTGAGGGGGTTCGTGTGGGCCGTATGTTCGACACGCAGCTTCCAGTGCAGATGACTCGCGGTCTCCGGACTCCCGGATGCGAGATCATCCCCGCCGCGTGCGTTGGCCCCGAGGGGTATCCAGATGTCTGACGGAACGCCACCACGGATCGTGGAAGCCAACGGACAGGTCAAGTGGTTCGACCCGAAGAAGGGTTTCGGATTCATCGTCGGACCCGAGGGGCAGGACATCTTCGTCCACTACTCGAAGATCCAGGGCGATGGCTTCCGCGTGCTCAAGGACGGCTCCCGAGTCGCCTACGACGCCGAGCTCACCGACAAGGGCTGGCACGCCACCCGCGTCACCCGCGTCGAGTCCCTCGAGGTCGTCGTCCCCAAGCGCACATACTCCCGCTCCCCACGCCGTTAAGTAGCACCGCCCTTCCGGGCGGTGTGTCTTGGGTGGCACTGGCAGCTTGTCTGCCAGTGGTGCTGCAACCTGCACTCAGGACACAGCCCGAGCCCCAAGCACACTGCCTCGCAAGTCTGTGCCCTGTGCCCTGTGCCCTGTCCACTGTGGCCTCTCCCTATCCTTCCCCCTTGGACCCCTCCTCCGCCCTCATCGGCTTCGCCCTCGGCACCCTCGCCGCCTCCGGCGCGGCCTGGATCATGCTCCGCCGCCACCTCCGGCGCGTCCGCTCCGCCGAACGCCGCGCCCGCCACGCCGAGCGCATGGCCGAGATCGGCGCCATGACCGGCGGCCTCGCCCACGAGATCAAGAACCCCCTCTCGACCATCGGCCTCAACGCCCAGCTCCTCGTCGAGGGCATACAGGAACTCGACATTCCCCCCGGCGAGCGCAGCCCGCTGATCAATCGCACCAAGGCCCTCCAGCGCGAGACCGAGCGCCTCCGCGGCATCCTCCAGGACTTCCTCGACTTCGCCGGCCAGGTCCACCTCGAGCCCCGCCCCACCGACCTCAACCAGCTCGTCGCCGAGCTCGCCGACTTCTACCACCCCGAGGCCGAGAGCCACGGCGCAAGCATCAAGACCGAGCTCGCCCCCGGGCCCATCACCGTCTCGATCGATCCCCGCGCCGTCAAGCAGGCCCTCCTCAACCTCCTCATCAACGCCACGCAGGCCATGGCGGGCGAGAAGCAGGGCTCGCGCCCGCGCTCGCTCACCCTCCGCACCACGCTCGACAAAGACCCCGAGGCCGCCGCGCCCTCCGCCCGCGTCGCCGCCATCCACGTTGTTGACACCGGCCCGGGCATCGAGCGCGACACCATCTCGCAGATCTTCAAGCCCTATTTCACCACCAAGAGCGGCGGCTCCGGCCTCGGCCTCCCAACCTCTCGCCGCCTCATCGAAGAGCACGGCGGCCGAATCACCGTCACCTCCGCGCCCGGCCACGGCTCCGACTTTGCCGTGGTGCTTCCGGTGGAATAGCCCCGCTCGTCTACACTTCCCCGCCTCCGAACATCCGACATCCCACATCCGAAATCCCACATGATCCCAGCCTTCTCCACCCTCGCCACCCCCGACTGGACCCTCGCCCAGATCGCCCAGCGCGCCGCCGCGCTCGGCTTCCAGGCTGTCGAACTCCGCACCTTCGGCGACGACTCGCGCAACTTCGCGGGCGACCCCGCCCTCACCAGCGACGCCAAGGTCCGCACGCTCTTCCGCGAGGCCGGCCTCGACATCGCCTGCATCGCCAGCAGCGTTCGCTTCGATGAGCCCATCTTCCCGCCCGTGCTCGGCTACCTCCTCCCCGGCGTGGATCGCTCGCTCCGCGAGGGCAAGCGCGCCGTCGACCTCGCCGTCGGCGTCGAAAGTCCCCTCGTCCGCGTCTTCGGCTACGAGATCCCCGCCTACGAGAAGCGGACCGCCGCCGTCGCCCGCATCGTCGAGCGCCTCCGCGGCGTCGTCGACCACGCCGACAAGACCGGTGTCCGCATCGTCCTCGAAAACGGCGGCTCCTTCTCCACCGCCGCCGAGCTCCGCGAGGTCATCGACGCAATCAACAGCCCCCTCCTCGGCGCGGCCTATTCCCCCGCAACCGCCGTCCTCGCCGGCGATGATCCCATCGCCGCCATCCAAACCCTCGGCGCCAAGCTCTGGCTCGCCCGCGTGAAGGACTTCAAGAACGGCACCCCTTGCTTCCTCGGCGAGGGCGACGCCCACTGCCGCGAGTTCGTCGCCGCGCTCGTCGCCGCGGGCTACACCGGCCCGCTCGTGTTCGAGTGGGACCGCGCCTGGATCCCCGGCCTCGCCCCCGCCGAGGAAGCCCTCGCCCACGCCTCGCGCACCATGTACCAGTGGCTCGGCGGAAAGGCTTCTACCCCCGCGCCCCGCGAGCACCCCGCGCCCGCCAGGGCCCCGGCGAAGAACCAGCCCAAGGCCGGCTCACGCCGCTGATCGCTCGACACCTTCCGTGGACCATCCCACCCACGACCCCGCCCATCTTGGCACGCAGGTGATCAACGCCTGCCACGCGATGGGCTTCGCCCTCGCCGGCATCGCCCCGGCCCAGCCCTCATCCCGCAGCGCCGAGTTCCGCGCCTGGCTCGCCGAGGGCCGCCACGGCGACATGGACTACATGGCCGAGGCCCTCGAAGAGCGCCTCGACATCCGCACGCTTCTCCCCGGCGCACGGTCCATCATCATCGTCGCCGACCAGTACGCCCCTCGGGGCTCGGGTACCGCCACGCTCCGCGTGGCGTCCAACGCATCGCCTCATTCCGCACCCACCGGCCGCATCGCCAAGTACGCCCGCGGCCGCGACTACCACGCCGTCATCCGCCGCCGCCTCCACGCCCTCGCCGATCGCCTCCGCGAACTCCCCGCCGCGACGGGAGCGCACTACCGCGCCTTCGTCGACACCGCCCCAGTCCTCGAACGCGAACACGCCGCACGAGCCAATCTCCGCACATCAGACAACAGTGGGGGGGCGTTCATCGGCAAGCACACCCTTCTCATCCACCCAAAGCTCGGCAGCTACCTCCTCCTCGGCGGCATCGCCACCACGCTCGATCTCGCGGCAACGTCTTCCGAATCTCTCTCAAATCTCAAATCTGAAATCTCAAATCTGAGTTCCCCCTGCGGCTCCTGCACCCGCTGCATCGACGCCTGCCCCACCCGCGCCATCACGCCCAATAAAGTCGACGCCACACGCTGCATCTCCTATCTCACCCTCGAACACCGCGGCCTCATCGACCCCGCCCTCCACGCCCCCATGGCCGACCACCTTCTCGGGTGCGACATCTGCCAGGATGTGTGTCCGTTCAACCTCGCGCAGCGGAGCGAGCACCCAGAGTACCACCTCTACCCCGCCTACGCCGACACCACCGGCCGCGCGATGCTGAACCTCCTCGAAGTCCTCAACTGGACCGAGGCCGACCGCACGCACGCCCTCAGCACCTCGGCCGCCAAGCGCGCCAGCCTTCCGATGCTCAAGCGCAACGCCATAATCGCGGCCGCCAACGCGCACGCCCAACGCCCCGACCCGGCCATCATCGAATCAATCACCCGCCTCGCCCAAGATCCCGCCGAGCCCGAGCTCGTCCGAGGCACAGCGAAGCAGGTCATCGACCATCTGGCCCACGCCCGGCCTTGACTTCCCACCTCCGCCTTCCCACCTCACACCTCAACTTCCTCCCCATACTCCGGCATCCCCGCCTCCAGCCCGAGCCGCTCCTTCAACTTCGCCCTCAGCACGCCGCGCGGCCCGTTTTCCCCGTGCGTCAGGATCATCCGCGTCTTCGTCCCCTTGAACGGCGCGGCCCACGCCAGCAACCCGCTCTGCCCCGCGTGCGCCGAGAACCCGCCAAGCGTGTGCACCTTCGCCTTCACCTCGATCTCGTCGCGGAAAATCCGCACCGTCTTCGCCCCTTCCACCAGCCGCCGGCCCAGCGTGCCGATGCCCTGATACCCCACGATCACCACGCGCGTGTTCGGGTTGGGCAGGCTGTGATACAGGTGGTGCACGATGCGTCCGCCCGTGCACATCCCGCTCGCCGAGATGATCACCATGCACCCCGTCGCCGAGTTCAGCCGCTTGGATTCATCGCTCGTCCGCGTGTACGTCAGCCCGGGAAACTGCAGCGGTGAGCCGTGGTTGTGCAGCAGGTCGGCCGAGTGGGCGTCGTAGAGGTTTGTGAACCGGCGGTACAGGTCCGAAGTCTCCGTCGCCATCGGGCTGTCCACGTACACGCGCAGGCTCTTGAGCGCGCCCGACCGCAGAAACTCCCCCATGTGGTACACAAGGTCCTGCGTCCGCCCCACCGCGAACGCCGGGATGATCACCTTCGCCCCGACGGCCTGCGCCTCCCGCAGGATTCCCAGCAGCTCCGCCCGTGTGGCCTCCAGCGACTTGTGGTCGCGATCGCCGTAGGTAGATTCCAGGATCGCCACATCCCCCACGGGCGGCGTCACTGGGTCGTGCAGGATCGGCGACCCCGCCACGCCCACATCCCCGGAGAACACGATGTTCACCGTCCGCGCCCCGTCGTGCACCGTCATCCGCACGCTCCCCGACCCCAGGATGTGCCCCGCGTCGAAGAACTCGACCGTGATTCCCGGCGCGATCTCGCGCGGCTGGCGATAGTTCATCGTCGAGATCAGCCCCAGCGTCGGCTCGATGTCGTCCGGAACATACAGCGCCTCGGCCGCCGGCTCGCCCGGCCGACGCAGACGGGCGTTGAACCGCGTGGCGTCGTCCTGCTGCAATCGCGCCGAGTCGTGCAGGATCAGGGACGTGATCTCCGCCGTCGCCGGCGTGCAGTGGATCCGCCCCCGATACCCCGCCTTCACCAGCAGCGGCAGCCGACCGCAATGGTCCAGGTGCGCGTGCGTGAGCACCACCGCGTTGAGCTTCGACAGATCCCCCGGCGGCATCCGCCGATTGTGCTCATCGGCCTCCCTCTCGCCCTGGTGCATCCCCATGTCGAGCATCACCCGCGCTCGATCGGTCGAGATGATGTAGCAGGACCCGGTGACCTCGCCCGCGGCGCCGTAGAAGCCAATCTTGACCATGGGACAACCCTAGACCGTCTCTCGGGTTCACCACAGAGGCACAGAGACACAGAGAAGAACAGGCGGAGGGTGGGGATGCACGGGTTCGCACACTGCGCCCGTTCATTTCTTCCACCTCCACACCCCTCCACCCCACCAACTCCGCCTCTCTTCCCTCTGCTCTGTGCCTCTGTGTCTCTGTGGTGAACTCTGGATGAACTCACACCCTCACCCCGCGTACAACTACGGCGTCGAGCCATGTCTCCCCCCGACCCCAGCCATCCCCCGGCGAAGAAGAAAGAGCCCGTCCCCGGCGTCCGCCGCGTCATGCACCGCGCGGTCACCGGCGCACGCGGGGCGGTGCCGCGCTACACGCGAGAACTCATCGCCTCAGTCTCCGAAGGCCTGAACGGTCACGCCCGCGTCGAGCCCGCCGCCCAGATCGACACCTTCACCCACTCCAGCCTCGCCGCGCTCTGGATCGGTCACGCCACCGTCCTCTTGCATGTGGGCGGAGTAGGGGGGTTGGGGGGGATCACGATCCTCACCGATCCGGTCTTCAGCCGCCGCATCGGCATGCGTCTTGGCACCCTCACCCTCGGCCTGGCCCGCATCGCCCCGCCCGCGCTCGACATCGCCCACCTTCCGCCCATCGATCTCGTGCTGCTCTCGCACGCTCACTTCGACCACCTCGACCGCCCATCGCTCAAGCGGCTCGTCGGCGCGGGCACGCACCCGCGTCACGACGAGTTCAAGCACTCCCGCACCGCCCCCGCCCGAAACGCGGCCGTCATCACGGCCACCCACACCCGCCGCCTCATCCCCCAGGGCTTCGGCGAGATCACCGAACTCCCCTGGCAGCGCTCCGCCCGCTTCGGCCATCTCACCATCACCGCCATCAAGCCCGAGCACTGGGGAGCCCGCACCGCCTACGACCGCCACCGCCGCTTCAACTCGTACCTGATCGAATCTCCCACGCACCGCATCCTCTTCGCCGGCGACACCGCCCACACCCACGCCTTCGACCACCTCGGCCCCGTCGATCTCGCGATCTTCGGCATCGGCGCGTACAACCCGTGGGAGCACGCCCACGCCACCCCCGAGCAGGTCTGGAGCATGTATACGCATCTGGCAGGCCCCACCCCGGAGCCGCGCGGCCGCCTCCTCCCCATGCACCACTCCACCTTCATCCTCAGCCGCGAGCCGGTGGATGAACCACTCCGCCGCCTCCGACAAATCGCCGGTGCGCACTACGCCACCCACATCGTCGCCGAAAAGCCCGGCGCGCTGTGGACCACGTAACAGAGGCCCGGGCCCAAGCCCGGGCACGGCGGTGCAGGAATCGTGCCACGGGTCGGCGGCATGACGATTGGCGCGCGTGTCGCGCGGGAGCATTGCGTCATCCCGATCCACCCGTCACGATCCACCCCCGCCGACCCGTGTGTGTTGGGAGTGGGGGGAGTGTGGAGGACCATGTATCCGTGCGCGACACCGAGACCTGGGCCACGCGGCTCGGGAAATTCCGCTCAGTCACTCCGTCACTTTGTCACTCCGTCACTTCCCTCACAGCAGCGGCCCAAGCAGCCGCGCCGAGTTGTCCCGCAGCCGCATCCACACCGTCCGCTTCCTCCAGCGTTCCGGCGTGATTCGCCGCGAGCTGGCGACGTACTGCATCTGCAGCGACCGCAGCGCGCCCGCGAACGGCTCGTCGTACACGAACATCGTCGCCTCGAAGTTCAGGAAAAAGCTCCGCTGGTCCATGTTCGTTGAGCCCACCAGCCCCATCTTCCCGTCGATCGTGATCACCTTCGAGTGCAGCAGCCCCCCGAGATACTCCTGCAACTCCACGCCCGCCGCGAGCAGATCCTCGTAGTGGGCCCGCCCCGCCGCCGCCACCACCGGCGCATCCGACACATCCGGCAGCACCATCACCACGCGGATCCCGCGCGTCGCCGCCGCAAGGATCGCCTCGAGCATCGCCGCGTCGGGCACGAAATAGGGCGTCGTCATCACGATCTCCCGCCGCGCCGCGTAGATCGCCGTCAGCATCGCCTGGTGGATGGCCTCCGGCGACCCGCCCTCGCGCCCTCCCTCCGGACCCGACGCCACCACCTGCACCGCCGCGTCGCCACCGGTCGCCACAACGCTGCCCATCCCCTCCATCATCCCCGCCGGCGCGGCCGGTTCCGGCAGATACACCTCCAGCTCGCGAAACGCCTCCTCGCTGTCGAGCTGCCAGTCGCGCAGGAACGTCACCGCCAGCTCCTGCGCCGCCGGCCCTTCCACCCGCACCGTCGCGTCGATCCACTTCCCGGCCTTCTTCCAGCGCGGCGAGGTGTACCCCACGTCGTGGATGTTCTGGCTCCCGCAATACCCGATCATCCCGTCGAACACCGCAATCTTCCGGTGGTTCCGCAGATCGATCCGTGCAAACGGCAGCCGCAGCACCGTCACCGGCAGCGCCTCCACAACCTTGATGCCCGCCCTTCGCATCTGATCGCACAGTTCGTGCCGCAGGAAGGCATAGCTCCCCGCCCCATCCACCAGCACCCGCACCTCCACGCCGCGCTTCACCGCCGCGGCCAGCGACTCGGCGATGATCGTCCCGGCGCGGTCGGGTGGGGGGGTCCAGATGTAGTAGCACAGGTGGATGTGGTGCTTCGCCGCGTCGATGTCGGCCTTCAGCGCCTCGAGCATCGTCACGTTGTCGCCGAAGAGCCGCAGCGAGTTGCCGCGCAGCGGCGGCAGCCCCGTCACCGCCGTGCCGAACCGCGCGATGGGCTCGAACTCCGCATCCACACGCGTCGCCGACAACCGGCGCTTCACCAGCAGCGCACACGCCGCCTGCTCCAGTTGCTTTGTCACCCGCCCATACTGCTTCGCCCGGCGCGCCCCGAGGCTCGACCCGCCCACCAGGAAATACACCACCAGCCCCAGCACCGGCACGAACAGGATGATCGACAGCCACGCCAGCGACGTCGCTACCGACCGCCGCCGCAGGATCACGTGCACCGCCACCGCGATCCTCAGCACCCAATCGATGCTCAGCAGCGTGATCGCAAACCAGCCCATGAACACTCCAGTGCCGGCACGCCGGATCGACCCGAGCCGTCAGAGCGCCTTGAACGCTTCAATCGTCCGGTCCCGGGCCTTGGCATGATCCACTATTGGCTGCGGATAGTCCAATCCGGCCCGGGCCAGCGGCGGCAGCTCCCCGGGGTCATGGATTGCGCCCTTCTCGCCGCCCTCGAGCTTTGCAAGCTCGGGCACCCACCGCCGGATAAACGCCCCCGAGGGCTCGCACGTCCGGCTCTGGCTCACCGGGTTGAAGATCCGGAAGTACGGCGCGGCGTCGGTTCCCGTCGAAGCGCTCCACTGCCACCCCCCGTTGTTGCTCGCCAAATCCCCGTCGATCAGGTGCTCCATGAACCACCTCTCGCCGCGCCGCCAGTCGATGAACAGGTCCTTCACCAGGTACATCGCCGTGATCATCCGCACGCGATTGTGCATCCATCCCGTCGCCAGCAGGCACCGCATCCCCGCATCCACGATCGGCACGCCCGTCCGCCCCTCGCACCACGCGGAAAAGTGCTTTTCATTGGTGCTCCACTTCAGCCGCTCTGTCTCCGGCTTGAACGCCCGATGCATGCACACCCGCGGAAAGCCCACCATGATGTGCCGGTAGAACTCCCGCCACGCCAGCTCCGACATCCACACCGCGGCCCCGCCCTCCCCGCCAAGCTGCCCCCGATTCGCCTCCACCGCCGCCGCCGCACACTGCCGGATCGAGATCGACCCGACCGCCAGGTACGGCGACAGGGCACTTGTCCCTTCGATCGCTGGATTGTTCCGGCTCTCCTGGTATTTCGACACGCGAGCGGACACAAACGCCTTAAGCCGCCGCCGCGCCTCCACCTCGCCCGCAGGCCACAGCGTCTGCGCATTCTTGACGCCGCACGAAAACCCCTCAACCTCGCGCGGCACAGCCGATGAGACAATCCCCATCGCCGCCTGTTTCTTCGGCGATCCCCACAGCTTCACCCCACCCCGCTCCTCCACAGCCTTATACAGCGCCCGCCGAAACGGCGTGAACACCGTGTAGTACTTCCCCTCTCCCGTCCGCACCTCCCCCGGCTCGATCAGCACCTGATCCGTGAATCCGATGGCTTTCCCGCCGGCCCTCACACACGCGGCCTCCACCTCCGCATCCCGCCGCGCCTCGTTCAACTCATGCTCGCGATTCCAATACACCGCGCCGCACGAGTGCTTCGCCGCAACATCGGTGATCACCCGCGGAACGCCCGCGAACCTCCCCGTCGACACCACCAGCAGCGGCACACCCAGCTTCTCGAGAGCCCCCGACAACTCCCGCAGCGTCCGCAGCACAAAGTCCACCCGCACGCCCGCCCAGTCATGGCTCGCCCACTGCTCGCCGCAAATCACAAACACCCCAACCGCCGCCCCGCCCGCGGCCGCGGCGTCGGCCATTCCCCGCATCAGCGCGGGATTGTCCTCCACCTGCAGGTCCGCTCGAAACCACACCAGGACGTTCTTGCCACGCATGAGGTGTTGTAGGCTCGGTATTTTTCCAGCGACCATTCCGCCCGCATTCCTGATCGGCTAGGCTCGGCACATCTCAAATCTGAAATCTCAAATCTGAAATCCCCATGCGCTCCGTCATCCAACGCATCTCCAGTGCCCAAGTCGAAGTCGAAGGCTCCATCCGCGCCCGCTGCGAAGGCCCCGGCCTCCTCATCCTCGCCGGCCTTGAGGCCGCCGACACCGACGACGACCTGAAGTGGACCGCCGAGAAGATCGCCCACCTCCGCATCTTCCCCGACGACGCGGGCAAAATGAACCGCAGCGTCATCGATGTCGGCGGCACCGTCGTCCTCGTCCCCAACTTCACCCTCGCCGGCGAAGCCGCCCGCGGCCGCCGCCCCTCATTCGACAACGCCATGAAGCCCGAGCTCTCCGAGCCCGCGTTCGCGAAGTTCGCCCAAACCCTCGCCGCCCTCGGCCCCCCAGTCGAAACCGGGGTCTTTCGCGCCCACATGAACGTCACGCTCACCAACGACGGCCCGATCACGATCTGGCTGGATTCAAAGAACCGTTAGAGCCAATCTCTCGCAAAGGCGCGGAGATCGCAACGCAAGAGCTCGCTGGCTCGATCCCACAGAATCCCTCCGTGGTCCCCGTGGCCCTCCGTGTTTCAAATGCCTCCCTCCGCGATCTCCGCGCCTCCGCGAGAGACTCTTCTACCGCCCCACATACTCCGCAGGCACCGCCCCGAAGTCCGCCCTGATCACCGACCGAATCCCGCCGCGCCCTTTCCAGTTGGTGATGACCTGCAACCACACCGGCCCCATGAGCTTCACCAGATCATCCCGGATCGTGTTCGTCACCGCCTCGTAGTAGATCCCCTCGTTGCGGAAGCTCTGGAAGTACAGCTTCAGCGACTTGAGCTCCACGCACCCGCGCTTCCCCGCCTTGGACTTCCCCGGTGCAGGCTGATACCGCACCATCACCGTTCCAAAGTCCGGATGCCCCGTCACCGGGCAAACAGATGTGAACTCCTCATTCACATGCTCAATGACAAACGGCGTGTCGGAGGGCGTCTGGAACGCTTCAAGTAGTTTCGCGTCGGGCATGCCCCATCGTACGCGGGAAGCCCCGAACAAAGGCTCTTGCCGCGAAGTACCGAAGGCCGCACGAAGATCCCGAAGAAATGCAGGAAAGAAAAAAGGCATCGGGCCATCGCCCAATGCCTTCGTTTTCTTTCGAGCCCGCGAAAATTCGCCTCAGCGACCGTACCGCGTCAGGATCTCCAGAATCTGCGGCTGATCCCGCTCGATCTGCAAACTCCGCCGCAGAGCGTTCAGCCCGGCCTCCTTCGTCTTGGAGTCCGTCCGCCCCGACCGGATCCAATCGTTCAGGCTGCACACGCCAAGGCCGTTGAGCGCGGGGTAGTAGTCCCCATCCATCTTCACGGCCGCGTTGAAGTTCGCCTTCGCATCCGCGAACTGGCTCATCTTGAACTTCGCAAACCCAAGCCGCTCGTACGCGATCGCCGAGGGCTCGGTCTTGATCGCCTGCGTCAGCGCGTTGCCCATCTCCTCGAACCGCTCCAGCTTCGCCAGGCTGTCCGCCAGGTTCAGCAGCAGTGGGGGGGTCAGGCTCATGAACTCCGCCGCCTGCGTGTACTCACGCACCGCATCGCCATGCCGGTTCAACGCGGCGTAGATCGCACCCAGATTAAACCGCGCCGGCCCGTCCTGCGGATTCAACTCCACCGCACGCTTCGCGTACGGCAGCGCCTGCGAGTTCTCGTCGAGCTGGTAATACGCCGTCGCCAGGTTCAGATTCGCCTTGAAGTCGTTCGGCCGCAGCGTCAGCGCCCGGATGTACGCCTGGATCGCCTCCGGCAGCCGATCCAGCAGGTGCAGCATCAGCCCGTGGAAGTACTGCGCATCGAAGTTCTTCGGCTCCAGCGCCGACGCCTTCGCGTACTTCGCCTCGGCCCGGGTGTAGTCCCCCTTCATCCGGTAGATGTCCGCCATCCCCAGGTGGGCCGTCGTCGAGTTCGGGTTGACCTCGATCGCCCGCGCAAACTCCTGCAGCGCCTTGTCCAGGTCGCCGTCGCGGATCGCCTGCTCGGCGCTGGCGATGTAGCCCGCCGTCTGCGGATCATTCGGAGAGGCGCTGCGGGTCTCGCCGCCGCTGTCCACGCGCGTGGGCGACGTCTTCCCGCCGCCCTTGCTCTCGCAGCCCCCGCTCAGCCCGATCGCCGCGCACGCCGCGAGCGCGATCGCCCGCGCCCCGAGCCCAGACAAACCGGTCCGCATCGTGCTTCCTCTCATCCGTAAGCCCTTGTGCAAGTCAGCGGGCGATCCTGCCCGCGTCTGGTCTGTTCGATCACCCAATGCCCCATTCCGAGTGGCGACAGAATAGCCGAATCTACTTCCGTCGTGTGGCACGGGTGGATGTGCTCTTCACTCTCGACATCCCTTGTTCCGGTTGTTTTATCGTCCCCTCATCCCGAAGCCTCCACAATCGGCGCAAGTTCAGCGCATCGTGGTTCGGCTTCGTGCCCGATTCGCCCTTCGGCGTCTCAAGGATCTTCGGCACGCTCGCAAACTCCGCCCGCCGCACCACCACGGCGAATCCCGCGAGCCCGATCGTCCCCTTCCCGATGTGCTCGTGCCGATCGAGCCGACTCCCGACCGTTCCCTTCGAGTCGTTCAGGTGCAGCACCCGGATCCACTTCAGCCCGACCACCCGCTCAAACGTGTTCAGCGCCTCCTCCGCCCCCGCCGTTGTGGATAAGTCATATCCCCCGGCATGGGCATGGCACGTGTCGAAGCACACCCCGAGCCGCCCCGGCTCGCCCGTCCGTTCGATGATCATGTCCCGCAGCCGCGCCAGTTCCTCGAACTCGCGCCCAAGGTTCGATCCCCCGCCCACGGTGTTCTCCAGGCACGACACCACCGGCAACCCCTTCGTCCGCCTGAACAACTCCGCATACGCCGCGGCGATCCTCCCCAGCCCCTCCTCCCGCGTCGAGGTCGTGAACGCCCCGGGATGATGCACAAGGAACGGGATCTCGAGCTCCGCACACCGCTCGATCTCCACCGTCATCATGTCCACCGACTTCTTCCAAAGCTCGGGATCCGGCGAGGCCATGTTGATCAGGTACGACGCGTGCGACACCGTCCGCCCCTGCCAACCGAGTTCCGCCACGCGAGATTTCCACCCCTTCACCACCCCGGGATCCAGCGGCGGAGCCTTCCACTGCTGCTGGTTCTTGGTGAACACCTGCACCGTGTCCATCTTCAGCTTCGCCGCCTCATTAAGGGCGTTCACCATCGAGCCCGCAATCGACAGGTGCGATCCGTACATGCCGGAATGTAGCACGGGCATCACTGCCCGTGCCGGGCGCACCACCACCTATGGGCCAGCCCGTATCCAGGGCCCCCAACTCCTCCCCTCACCCATCATCCCCTCACTCCTTATCCGGAATCTACCATCTCTCATGCGCCTCTTCGCACCCTTCCTGCTTCTCGCCCTCATCCTCCTCCCCGCCTGCGGCTCCTCGGCCCCCGCCCGCCGCAACATCGAAGTCCTCTACCGCTTCGAGAATCTCCGCCGCCCCGCCGATGCGAAATCCCCCGCGCGTGATGAGTGGCTCCCCATCCGGATCATCCTCGACAAGGCCGCCGCGAAGCCCATCCAGGTCACCAAATCCGGTGTCCGCACCTACGGCAACCTCGAACTCGCCAACTACGAGGCCCGCTGCATCCTCCCGACCCTCGACACCTTCCAGAGCGTGCAATCGCAGCTCGAGGCCCTCGCCGTCCCGGACCGCGCCGGTAATCGCGTGGAAACCACCCTCTCCTCGCTCGCCGCCCTCTACAAATCCAACTTCGTCCTCGCCACCGCCAGCATCACCGTGAACGGCGCGAGCGTCGCCGACCACCACATCCGCCTCTTCACCGGACCCGGTGAGCCGTTCGTGGATACCACCGCCAACGCGAGCGGCCTGTGGTCCGCCCCGCTCTCCATCGTCCCCGACACCAAGTGGGTCTACGGCTACTCCGAAGACCCGCGCGACCGCGTCCCCACCAGCTACTTCCGCATCAACCTCGCCACCCGCGTGCAGGAGCCCGTGTCCGAAGCCGAGTTCCGCAAGCTCTTCCCGCCCAACGCCCCGGTGGCCCCGGCCGGCGCAAAGCCCGCGGCCGCGCCCGCCGGCCCAAAGCCCACCCTCGACCAGCAGCGAGACGCCGACGCCCAGCGCCTCCGCAAGCAGCGAGAGCAGGAGGCCGAAGCGATCCGCAAGAAACGCGAGGCCGAAGAACAACTCCGCCACCCCACCCCAAAGCCCTAGCGTCCCCTTCTCACTTCTCATTCTCCACTTCTCACTCCCGCTCCCCCCATGTCCCTCACCAACCGCATCGCCATCATCACCGGCTCCACCGCGGGCATCGGCCTCGCCATCGCCCATGATCTCATCGCTCAGGGCGCCAAGGTCGTCCTCAACGGCCGCCGCGCCGAAAAGCTCCGGCAGGCCGCCGCCTCCTTCCGCCCCGGCGCCACCGGTTCCGTCGCCGGCGACTCCGCCGAACAGGCCACCATCGACCGCCTCTTCGACACCGCCGAGACCCTCGGCGCACCCGCCGACCTTGTCGTCGTCAACGCCGGCCGCGGCCTCAACGGCTCCGTCGTCTCTTCCGACCCCGCCGAGTGGGAAGAGATGATCCGCACCAACCTCACCGGCGCGGCCCGCCTCCTCCGCACCACCGCTCACCGCATGCTCGCCGACCTCGAAGCCCGCGACAAGAACGATTGGCAGAAGCGCCCCCGCGACATCGTCGTCATCGGCTCCGTCGTCGGCCGCCACGTCTCCCCGTTCTCGAGCATGTACGGCTCCACGAAGTTCGGCGTCCACGGCCTCGCCGAAGGCCTACGCCGCGAGCTCGCCCCCAAGGGCATCCGTGTCACGCTCATCGAGCCCGGCTTCGTCGTCAGCGAGTTTCAGGGCGTCGCGGGCTACAAAGAAGAGTGGTTCAAGGGCGTCGTCGACCGCATCGGCCCCGTCCTCGAACCCGCCGACGTCTCGCGAGCCGTCACCTTCGCCTGCTCCCAGCCCGCCCGCGTCCACATCGGCGACATCCTCATCCGCCCGACGAGGCAGGATTACCCGTGATTCAATATGCCAACCGCGTTCGCAAACGCTTCTCGTTCCGACGCGTGCTCCGCCCAAACCAGCAGATGTCCATCATGATCGAGCCGAATCGCCCGACGGCCATCGCTTGACGCGACATAAAAGCCCCAGCCAAACGAAATCGCCAGCGATACCAGTGATTGCGCGTGGCCATGCTCGTGGAAGTTGAACAGGTGACCGGGGCCATCCTCCAGGTGCAGGTGGTCGCCGTGCGACGTTCGCAAGAGATAGTACAGATGAAGGTCCTGTGCGCTTTCCCAGATGCCGTGCTCATCAACCCAAATGAGCACCCGATCCGGCACAGACTCAACCAGCCAGCCCACAAAGGTGCGGCCAAGTTGATGGAGGCGCGAGATGGGAACGTTCTTATCGAACGCCAAATGCGACTTCAGAACCTGCGCGGTCGGCCACTCGTCGCAGCTTTGCGGGAGTCCAGCAAAGCGATAGTGCTGCGTCCACCATTCCTTGGACTGTTCAGTGGTGATGCACTTCATTGCAGAACGCTCGTGATTGCCGGACCTACGCGTCGAGAAGGCCCTTGAACTCGTCCCGTGTCAGGTTCGCGTCTCGCAGTATCGCGAGCAACGTGCCCGTCTTCAGTTCCTTGTGCATCGGCACCGTGGTTGGTCGGCGTGCCGGGTCGGTTGGGTGCCGCATCCGAACGTGGCTCCCTTCCTGCCGAGCCACTTCGTATCCGATGCGACGAAGTGCCGCAACCATTTCCGCCCCGCTCACCTTGGGAAGGTTGCTCATACGGCGATGCGAACCTCGGCGATCGTCGGCATGGGAATCGGATCGGTGATGGGTTCGCCCGACTCTTCCATGTCCTCAAGCGCCAGCTCGATCGCCTCGCGGATATTCGCGATCGCTTCGTCGTAGGTCTCCCCTTGGGAATGACACCCCTCAAGCGCCGGGCACTCCACAAAGTACCCGCCCTCCCGTTGCGGAATCACGACGACATGGAATGTCCTCTGCATGCTCGAAGTATAGGGTTTGACCCACAGTTCTGGGCGACCGCCAATGCCGACACTTCGACCTTCCAAATCCCCCCACACCCCCGAGCCTGCCGCCGGTGTTTCGTTCCGCGACCTCCTCCTCCCTCTCGCCCTCCTCGCCCTCACCCTCCTCGCCTTCTCCCCCGCGTTCACCGCCGAGTTCGTCCACTGGGACGACCCCACCTTCGTCATCAAGAACCCGCGAATCTGGGGCGGGCCATTCGACCTCGAGAACTTCGTCTGGATGTGGACCGGCTTCCTCGGCGGCCACTACCACCCGCTCACCTGGCTCTCCTGGCGCCTCGACTACGCCCTCTGGGGACAGCAGCAGAATCCCGCCGCCGGCTTCCACGCCACCAACATCCTCCTCCACGCCGCCTGCGCCGTCCTCGTCTACTTCCTTCTCAAACGCCTCATCGCCCTCGCCGCCGCCGGCGCATCCACCCCCGGCCTTCGCTTCGCTTCCTTCCTCGGCGCGGCCGTCTTCGCCCTCCACCCCCTTCGCGCAGAGTCCGTCGCCTGGATCACCGAACGCCGCGATGTTCTCAGCGCCGTCTTCCTCTTCGCCGCGGCCATCGCCTACCTCCGCAGCGTGCGCCCGGGCGAATCCGCCCTCGCCAGTCCGCGGGCCTTTCTCGGTGCCATTCTCCTGCTCATCCTCTCCTGCCTCTCCAAGGCCTGGGGCATGAGCTTCTTCGTCCTCATGCTCGTCCTCGATATCTACCCCCTCCGCCGACTCCCCGCCGATCCGCGCGCCTGGCTCTCCCTGGCCTCTCGCCCCGTGCTCATCCAGAAGATCCCGTTCCTCATCATCGGCCTCATCACCGCCGCGCTCGCCGCCGCCGCGCAGAACCAGGCCCTCGCCGCCAAGACGATCGCGCAGTGGGGGATCCTCGAGCGCTGCGTCCAGTCCATCTACGGCCTCTGGTTCTACACCAAGGCCACGTTCTGGCCCGTCGGCCTCTCACCGTTCTACCAGCTCCCCGAGCGGCTCAATCCGTGGGAGCCGCGGTTCGTCACCGCCTACATCTTCCTCGCCGTCGCCGTGGTCGCCCTCATCGCCCTTCGCAAACGCTTCCCCGCCCTCCTCGCCGCCGCCGCCATCTACGCCATCTCGCTCGCCCCGGTGCTCGGCATCCTCCAGAGCGGCGAGCAGCTCGTAGCCGATCGCTACTCCTACCTCGCGAGCCTCGTGTTCTCCGCGCTCCTCGCGGGATCGATCGTCGCCATCCTCCGATGGTCGCGTTCCCGCGAAGACGCGTCCGCCAATCGCAAGCCCGTCGCACTCCTCTCCCTCGCGGTTCCTTCCATCGCCGTCGTCGCCCTCACCGCGCTCACCTACGCCCAGACCGGAATCTGGCGCGACACCGAGACTCTCTGGTCCTACGCCGCCACCGTCACCCCCGGCTCCCAGGTCCTCACCAACTACGCGGTGGAGCTCGACTACCTCAAGCGCGACAAGGAAGCCGACGAGTTCGCACGCCTCGCCACCCTTGCCAACCCCGCCGACGGCCGCGCCTGGTTCACCTACGGCGGCCGCATGCGCGACAAGGGCAACCTGCCCGAGGCCGAGCGAGCCTTCAAGGAAGCCGCCAAGTACATGCCCCAGGCCTATCAGGCCTATCAGAACCTCGGCGTCATGTACGCCAAGCACGGCCACCCCGACGCCGCGCTCCAGATGTTCCAGCTCGCCGTCGCCGACGTGGAAAAAGGCGGCCGCCGGATCCTCAGCGGCGGCCCCTACATGACCCTCGCCCTCGCCCTGCAGGACGCCGGCAAGCCCGGCGAAGCCCGCGCGGCCCTTCAGAAAGCCATCAACTTCGCCGACACGAAGGCCGACGCTGAACGAGAACTCGCCAAGATTTCCAAGTAGCCGCGAGGCCACAGGGAACAGGCCACAGGCCACAGGCCACAGACGTGCAAAGCGGCGGTCAGTCCTGCTTGGCGTCGAGTTTTCGTCGGATCGCGGCGATCATCCGACTGATCTCGTCCACCTCGTTGAGCATGGTCGCCGTCGCCTCATCACGCGTGAAACCCAGCGTCCCGCTCAATCGCAGCAGAGTGTCCACCTCCATCAGCGATCCGCGTGCGATGGCCAGGAACCGTGAATAGTCCCTCCGCGACGCTCGCCCGAATCCCTCCGAGATGTTTGTCGGCACCGAGACCGCGGCGCGGGTCAGCTGCGATATCAACCCGTATCTCTCACGATCGGGGAACGATCCAACAAGCGAGTAGACCGCGGCCGCGAGCGACATCGACCGCTGCCAGATGATCAGATCCCGATGCGACTGAATAACGGCCATGAAAACCTCCCGACCAGAAAAAGAAAAAGGGTGGTCCACAAGGACCACCCAATCGTGTACTGCCTTTCAAGTCTGTGGCCTGTGCCCTGTTCCCTGTGGCCTTCTCACGGGAAAATGCCGCGCAGCTTGTACACCTTGTTGATGTTGTCCAGCGCGGCAATGTACGCCGCCGTACGCATGTCGCAGTTGTACTTCTGACGCATCACCGTCGTCGTCCGCGCCGCGGCCACCATGTGCCGGTTGAGCGCCTGGTCCACCTCGGCGGCGTCCCACATCACGCACGACTTGTTCTGCACCCACTCGAAGTACGACACGGTCACGCCGCCCGCGTTCGCCAGAATCGCCGGGATGACCTCGATCCCGCGATCGTTGAAGATGCGGTCGCCGGCCGGCGTCGTCGGGGCGTTGGCGCCCTCGACCACCACCTTCGCGTCGACCATCTTCGCCTCGCGGTCCTTCACCATCTGCTCGAGGGCGCACGGGATGAACGCGTCGACCTTGGTCTTGTAGAAGTCCTCCGTCGAGCACTTCGTCGCGCTGGCGAATCCGCCCACGCCGCCGTGCTTGCCCACGTGCACGGCAAGAGCCTCGGTGTCGATGCCCTTGTCGTTGTGGATCGCGCCCGTGTGGTCCATCACGGCCACCAGCTTCGCGCCCATCTTCCCGAGGATGCGGCCCGTCCACGAGCCCACGTTGCCGTACCCGATCAGGCTGAACTTCATCCCGTCGATCTTGATGCCCAGCTCCGGCGCCAGCTCAACGAGCGTGTCGACAAGGCCCTGGCCCGTCGCCTTCTCGCGACCCAGCGAGCCGCCGTACTCCACCGGCTTGCCGGTGATCACGGCCTCGGGCTGGTGCCCGCCCACCTCGGAGAGGAACCCGTAGGTGTCGGCGATCCACGCCATGTGCTGCGCCGTCGAGCCCACGTCCGGGGCGGGAATGTCATAGTCCGGCCCGATCTGATGCGCGATCGCCGACGTGAACCGCCGAACGATCCGCTCCATCTCGCCCGACGAGTGCTTCCGCGGATCGACCTTGATCCCGCCCTTGCCCCCGCCGAAGGGCACGCGGACCAGCGACGTCTTCATCGTCATCAGCAGCGCCAGCGACTTCACGTCGTCCAGGTGCACGTCCGGGTGGAACCTGAGCCCGCCCTTGTACGGGCCGATCGCGTTGTTGTGCTGCACCCGGTAGCCCTTGAAGAGCTTGAACGTCCCGTCGTCCATCCGCACCGGGAAGTGCACCATGATCTCGTTCTTCGGCTGCGCCAGGATGATCTGCACCTCGTGCGGAACCTCCAGCATCTCCGCCGCCGTCAGCATCGTGTCCACGGTCTGCAGGTACAGGTTGTCCGGGTCGCGCGGCAGTCCGACCTCGTCGAACACGGGGCTCTTGAACAGTTCGCGACGCGGGGCGGTCTTTTTCGAGTTCGGTGCGGCGATGGTGCTGTTGGCCATGGGGTGTACGTCCGTGGAAGGTGGTGGTGGGGGGGGATGGGGGAGGAGGTCTGGGGCCCTCGGCTATCCTGTGCGCGAGCCGCCTAGCCCGCGATCCCACCGGTCCAAAGGCCGCGGCCACCACCGCAACGTCCCAGAACCGGGGTCTCGATGATAGTCTTCTGTGCCGCCGATCTCATCTGGGCCACACGCATCAAGTCCACCGCCGATGCCCTCGGCATCCCCTGCCGCCCGGTCCGGAATCTGGACATGTTGGAGGCCCGTTTGGCCGACTCCCCAGTCCGCTCGCTCATTGTGGATTTAGAGGCCGGACCGCACGTTTTTGACCTCATCCGCCGCGTTCGGCAGCTCCAGTCGGATCCCCGTTCCGTCCCCGTCCCGGCCGATCCACCCCCAAACGCCCCCGGCAAGGAAAACTCCCCTATCCACATCCTCGCCTTCGGCCCCCACGTGGCCGTCGATCTCTTCCAGCAGGCCCGAGCGGCCGGCGCCGACGCCCTCCTCGCCCGGGGAGCCTTTAACTCCCGGCTCCCCCAACTCCTGCAAGCCCTCGCCGCCAACCCCGCTTCCGTCCAAGACGACCTCCACGACTAGCCCCGGGTGCCGTGGTCGGCCGCGATGGGCCCACCACGCCGTTAAAACCCCGTTTGCTCTCACCCCTCATCCCGCCAACAATCCCCTCCCGGCCCTGAACAGGCCGCGCCGTTCTCTCACGCAAGCGTTGCGTGAGCGGCACTCGCACCCCCAGCCGCCCCAGAGGGGCCCCCTCCCAAACACACAAACCAACGGCTCAACGGACCGCGACCCCCGCGGCCCGGTGAATCGGTGTCGGAGTCGGCCAATGGCTGGTCTCACAGGATCGCGCGGCGCACTGACGCGACGCACGATCGAAGGCATCACGCAGAAATGATCGACGAAAATCTCATTGCATCCCTCGGCATCGGCGACGACGAAGCGGCCGCGTTCCTCACGGGCGCGCTCGGCAAGTCCTTCGGCGCCGGCGGCGCGACCGCCATGGACGATCTGCTCACCAAGCAGGTCGCCTCCTTCACCCCCGGCTCCATCCTCGAGGGCCGCATCATCGGCTTCGCCGGCGACGACGTCGTCGTCGAGGTCGGCCTCAAGTCCGAGGGCCTCATCCCCCGCGAAGAGTTCGACAACCCCGCCGAGCTCAAGGTCTCCGACAAGGTCCAGGTCCTCTTCGAGCGCATCGACTCCGAAACCGGAATGGTCGAGCTCTCCAAGCGCAAGGCCGACCGGATGCTCAACTGGCAGCGCATCGTCGACACCACCCGTGAGGGCGACGTCGTCGAGGGCCGCGTCATGCGCAAGATCAAGGGTGGCCTGCTCGTCGACATCGGCGTGCCCGTCTTCCTCCCCGCCTCGCAGGTCGACGTGCGCCGCCCCGGCGAGATCGGCGAGTACATCGGCCGCGACGTCCGCGCCAGCGTGCTCAAGATCGACACCGAGCGCCGCAACATCGTCATCTCCCGCCGCAAGCTCATCGAGGAGGAGCGCGAGACCGCCAAGAAGCGCCTGCTCGACACGCTCAAGGAAGGCATGATCGTCCACGGCGAGGTCAAGAACATCGCCGACTTCGGCGCCTTCGTCGATCTCGGCGGCATCGACGGCCTCCTCCACATCACCGACATGTCCTGGGGCCGGATCAACCACCCCTCCGACATGCTCAAGATGGGCCAGAAGATCGAGGTCAAGGTCCTCAACATCGACCGCGAGAAGGAGAAGATCGCCCTCGGTCTCAAGCAGAAGGAAATCTCCCCTTGGGAGGAGATCGAGAAGAAGTACCCCGTCGGCTCGCGCGTCAAGGGCGAGGTCGTCAACATCATGTCCTACGGCGCGTTCGTCCGCCTCGAGCCCGGCATCGAGGGCCTGGTCCACATCTCCGAGATGTCGTGGACCCGCCGCGTCAACCACCCGAGCGAGCTGGTCCAGCCCGGCAACCCGGTGGAGGTCGTGATCCTCGACATCAACAAGGACAAGCAGGAAATCTCCCTCGGCATGAAGCAGACGGAGATCAACCCCTGGGAGCTCGTCGGCGAGAAGTACCCGCCCGGCACCGTCATCGAGGGCACCGTCCGCAACCTCGCCAACTACGGCGCGTTCGTGGAGATCGAGCCCGGCATCGACGGCCTGCTCCACGTCTCCGACGTCTCCTGGACCAAGAAGATCACCCACCCCAACGAGGTCTTCAAGAAGGGCGACATGGTCAAGTGCGTCGTCCTCGATGTCGACCGCGAGAAGCAGCGCGTCGCCCTCGGCCTCAAGCAGCTCACCGAGGATCCGTGGCTCCACGCCATCCCCGACGCCTACAAGCCCGGCATGGTCGTGCGCGGCAAGGTCACCAAGATCACCAACTTCGGTGTCTTCGTGGAACTCGAGAACGACCTCGAGGGTCTCCTCCACATCTCCGAGCTCGCCGACCACAAGGTCGAGAACCCGCAGGACGTGGTCAAGGCCGGCGATGAGGTGGATGTCAAGATCCTCCGCGTCGACATCGACGACCGCAAGATCGGCCTCTCCCTCAAGCGCGCCCAGTGGGGCGACACCGCCGGAGCCGACCGCTCCGCGGCCGAGGCCGGTTCGGGCGCCGAGGATCGTCCCTCCAAGAAGGCCCCGAAGCGCGGCGGCATGGACGACCACGGAGCCATGGGCACCGACAAGATCACCCTCGGCTGAGCCTCTACGAGCCCCACGCGCAAGCGGGGGACGAAGCCCGAGCATCTCCCAACCCCTCGCACACGCGAGGGGTTTTTCTTTGTCCGGACCCGCTCCTGCTCGCCTGTACGCGCCTCAAAAAACGAACAACCCCTCGGAAAACCGAGGGGCGTCGTGGGTGTGAAGTCGCCTGTGCAAGCAGGAGACGTGAGAGCCTTGAGCAATCCGGGTCCGTCTACGATTCGCCCACGCCTAGCACAGCGCCAGGAACGAGAGCGCCGTCAGGACGAGCAACCGCCGCCGGTGATCAGACATGAGTGTGAGGGCGAGGACCATGGGCAAATCTCCGGTTGTCTGCCGGAAATCCATTTCAACGCGCGTGCCACCGCGGCGTCCATGCTCGCGTATCACCCACCAACCCCGCTCGCAGCCCTGAAAACGCCATTCGTCGTCCCAGAACGCTTGCCCTAAGCCTACCACAGTTCCAGCATGTTGCACAACCTCACCACAACACGTTTCCACATCACCACACGCGCCCACCCCGCAACACGCGCCACCCCCGATGTTCTCGGACCACGCCCCCGCCTCCCCCGCTCAAGCGGGGGAGGTGGCGGAGCGCAGCGATGCCGGAGGGGGTGCGAAAGGTCTTCACATCCGGTCCTGCTCCTGCTCGTACTCCTACTCCTGCTCTCCGCCGCTTCTCGCGCCTCCGCCCAACCCTCCCCCGACCTCACCCTCTCCTCCTTCACCCAACTCCAAAACCACATCCGCTCCTGGTCCCCACCCGCCGAGAGCGAGTCCTTCCCCAGCGCTATCGGCGCCTGCCTCACCCTCAAACTCCGCGGCGAGGTGATCGCACGCTCCACCGCCTGGTCCGAGCACCCCTTCGACGAAAAGCCCGAAAGCCCCACGGTTCTCCGCCGCGCACTCGCGCAGGCCCTCCAGCAGGCCGAGCCAAAGCTCGGCCTCCCCAACGACGCCCTCCGCGATGAGGCTCTCAAGCAAGTCGCGCAGGACATCACCCTCAGCCTCGAACTCGCCGGCCCCCTCATCGCCATCGAGCCCACCACCTGGGACGACGCCGAAATGCAGCTCCGCCCCGGCCTCGACGGCGTAGCCGTCATGAACAGAGGCCCGGGCGCAAGCCCGGGCAGCGTGCCGCCATCCACGCCACAACTCCAATCCATCTTCCCCGCCCAAATGCTCGCCACCAACACGCTCCCGCACCGCGCCCTCGGCAGCGCAATCGCCCAAACCCTCGGCGAAGGCGGCGCGGCCGCCGCCCTCCAAGACCCCAAGAAAATCCGCGACAAGCACGCTCTCCGCTTCTACTCATTTCGAACCACCCACGCGGCCCAGTCGACGCTTCGATCCGCTCCCGCCATCCTGCTCCGTGGCCAGCGCCCGATCCCCGCCGGACAGCCGCTGTCCATTTCAGAGCTGCGAGCCTTCGCGAGCACGCTCGCAGACCATCTCATCGCCAGACTCCTGCCTCCGAACACCCAGGGCGAGCGCCGAATGATCGCCAACATTCGTGCAGGTGTTGAGGTTGAAACAACGCCCGCTTCGCCGCTGGACCAACTCGTCGCGGCCTACGCCGTTGAGCAATACCGTGAATCGCTCGGCAAAGGCGGATTGCGAGCGAGCGATTTCAGCGATCCAAGATGGCTCTTTGTCCGTGAAGCCGCATATGCAGGCAAAAGCGGAGCCGCGGCAGCGCCGGCGATGTATCTCCTTCTGACTCCCTCGATCTCTGACCCGCATAAGGAAAGGGATCTCCTCCAAGTGCGAGCACGCAGAGCCCTGCGAGTCACGATGTTCGACGAGGCGTCGGGGAGTTCTGCGAACGATTCGGAATCTCAGGCCCTTGTCGCCGCGATGAACCCCCGCGTCCTCCCGGTATCGCTGAAACCGATCCTGATCATGGCCGCGCTCAGCATGCCGCGGGAGATCGGATCTCCCGACCTCTCCAAGACCGAGCCCATGCTGCGTTCGATCTACTCGGAGACATCGGAGGGCCGACTTGTATCCCTCATGCCTTGGCTGGGATGGGCCGAGATGGCCCAGTCACGATGCGCTGCTGAAGAAGCTCGCGTCCAAGCCGTTGCGCCTCCGGGCGTGCCCGCCTCCCTCGCCCTCCGCCGAATGCGCGACCAAGTCTGGCAGCACCAGCTCACCCCCCTCACCGCCACCGAAGACACCCAGGACATGATCGGCGGCATCGTCTTCACTTCGGGCCTCGAGCAGGGCAAAGGCAACCCTTACCCCACCTGGCAGTGCGTCCGCCCCCTCGCCTTCATCGCCACCATGCTCGGCGACCCGCGCCTCACCACCCCCGAAGAGCGGCCGCGTGAAATCGCCAATCTCCTCCTCGCCATGCGCTACCTCCGCCAACTCCAGGTAGACGACGCAAGCGCATGGATGTATGCAAATCCCGAGCAAGCCAAGGGCGGCATCCGCGCCGCAGTCTGGGACAACGCCCAGCCCACCGACGCCACCAGCCTCACCCTGCTGACCGTCACCGAGTTCCTCAAGAGCCTCGACAAACTCGCGGCCGAAAAAACCGCCCCACCCCCGCCAGCCCCACCCTCCAAGTAGCCCCCGCGCCGTACTTCCCACTTCCCACTTCGTACCTCGTACCTCGTTCAGCATCCCCCAAACCAAAGATTCAAATAGTCAAAGATGTGCTGCACCACCGGGCTCCCCGTCCCGTTCCCCCCGGTCACCGCCGCCGCGTTCCCCGTGAACCAGTCGTTCAGATAGTCGAAGATGTCCTGCACCGTCACGCCCCCGACCTTGTTGTAATCCGCGTGGCAGCACGGCGTGATCGGGTTTACCGAGTTGCACACCTGCCCATACCGAAGCACCGCCCCCGCGTGCCCCGTCGGGGTGCAGTTGTTCGTCGTCAGCGGCACGCACGTCGCCCCGCGGCAGCAGATCCCCGCCCCCGACGCGCCCACCACGATCGTGTAGTTCCCCCGATCCGCCGGCTCATAGTCGAACCCCGCCACGCGGATGAGGTACCCCGTCCCCGCCGTCAGCGCCACATCCGTGATCTGCGAGGTCCCCAGCGTCGTCCCGCACGACGCCGCGTTGTCGTCGTTGCACGCCACCACGCTCGCCGCCGAGCCCGTGCAGTCGCGCAGCACCGCCAGCACCGTGTCGAAGTTCGAGGTGCACGCCGAAATCGTGTACAACTGCGTCACCGTCGGCGTGAACCGGTAGAACACATCCAGCGCCCCGCGCGAGCCCGTGTACTGCCCGCACAGGCTCGAGGGCAGCAGGAAGTCCGTCGTCGCCTCCATGTTCGTCCCGCCCTTGGGCACGTTGAGCGTGATCGTCTCCGCCGTCGCGCACGAGTTCAGCGCCGTCGACGCCAGCCCCACCACGTTGAGCGTGATCAGGTCCGCGTCGTTGTCGTTCCCCGCCACGCGAAGCTTCACGCTCTGCCCCGCCGTCATCGGCACCGCCAGCGCCGACCACGTCAGAAAGTTGGTCGTGTCGATGTCGTTGTTGCACGCTGTCTGCGTCCCCCCGCACGACGTGTACGCCGCCAGCGTCGTGTCGTACAGCAGGCTCCCGGTCGTGTCGAAGTACCACCGCCCCGCCGTCGGCGCAGTGAACGTGAACCACACATCCAGTTGGTCGTCCGTCCCGCACCCCGAGGGAATCTCCAGGCTCGCCCCGACCGACGTCCCCTGCACCCTTGTCCACGAGTTCAACCCCGGCGCGATCACCGGCGTGGCCGAGGCGCAGTTGTCATTCGGCGGCGCGCCCATCACGCCCGCGCACGCCCACCCCGCCGCGCTCACCGCGCCGAGCACACACCACCCACGCCTCCGCGCGCTCAACCCAAACGACATCGATCCGTCTCCATGTTGCCAGAGGCTCCATCCTCAACCCAGCCGCACCGCGGCCGGCCCAGCCCTCCAACTCTGCACCATGCGGAGTCTCACGCCACGAGAAGTCTTGAATCGACACCAATCGATCCGCGAGCGGCCGACTCCACGCAGGGTTTCCGGCCTCCACTAGCCAAACTCAGCATTTCAGACACTTCCCACCGCTGTCCGGCATCTCTATCCCCGCCTCAGCCCGCACAACCCAATCGCAATCGCATCCGCCACATCCGCCGGCTGCGGTGGCGCGGCCAAACCCAGCTGTGCCGCCACCCCGCGCTGCATCTGCTCCTTGCTCGCGTGTCCGTTCCCCGTCAGCGACTTCTTCACCTCCGTCGCCCCCAACTCGACCAACCGCAGCCCGGCCCGCTCGATCGCTAGCAGCACCACCCCGCGAGCATGCCCCATCACGATCGCAGTGGTGGGGTGCTTGTAGTGCGCGTACAGCTTCTCTACCGCCACCACCTCGGGCTTCAACCGCTCGATGATCTCGCGCAGGTCCGCATCAAGCTCCGCCAGCCGCGACGACACCGTCGTCTTCGCATTCAGCCGAATCACCCCGCCCTCAACCAGCACCGCATCCGGCCCCGATCCGTGCCACCGACCGCGGCTCTGAGCGGTCGGTGCTCGATGCGCAGGCGCACTCTCTACGCACCCATACCCGGTCAACCGCAACCCAGGATCAATCCCAAGCACACGCACGCGACGCTCCCCAAAACTACACCCCGCGCTCCTGCTCTCCTGCTCTCCTGCTCTCCTGTTCTCCTCTTCCCCTCACCTCTTCCTCGCCTTCCTCCGCGGCCTCCGCGCCTCCGCGAGAGTCTCCATCTGCCTCACGACCATCTTCCCAATCACGTCACACTCCACATTCACCGCATCCCCAACCGCCAGCGCGCTCAGCGTCGTCTTCGCCAGCGTCTCGGGAATCAGCGCCACCCAGAACCCCTTCGCCGTCACCCCCGCCACCGTCAGGCTCACGCCCTCCACGCACACCGATCCCTTGCTCACCACCCACGCCCGCATCTCGCGCGGCACATCCACCCACACCCGCCAGTCATCCCCGCTCTCCACCCGCTTCACGCGCCCAATCCCATCCACGTGTCCCTGCACGATGTGCCCGCCCAGAAAGGTCGCCGCCGTCGCCGCGTGCTCCAGGTTCACCCGATCCCCTTTGCGTACATCACCCAGCCGCGTCTTCGCCAGCGTCTCCACCACCACATCGAACTCAAGCCCCCACGCCACCCGCTTCACCACCGTCAGGCACACCCCCGCCACGCTCACCGAATCCCCAACCCGCGCGTTCCGTCCATAGGCCCAAGTCCCCGTCGCCACACCAAGGCGCAGCATCCCCGTCCCACGCCGCTCCGCGCTTCGAACCGTGCCAACTGTCTGGACAAGCCCCGTAAACACGCTCCGACAGTATCCCCCCTCACCCAGCCATCCCCCCCCGATCCCCCTCCATCTCCCTCACAAACCGACCCCGGCCAGCAATCCGCCCTCAACCGTGGTACCCTATCGCCCCCAGACGTGGCACCGGGCTTCCGCCCGGTGGGCTGTCGGCAGTTCGCAGCCCCCGTCGCGCCGTTCGCCAACAGGAATTGTCCGGATGCTGACCCTCACCCGCCCCGCTCTCCTCCTCGCCCTCACCGCCCTCGCCGGCGCCCCCCTCCTGTCCGCCTGCTCCTCCTCCGGCAGCGCGGCCAAGCACGCCCCCCAGTCCGCCACCGAGCGGGCCAAGGCCACCCCCGTCCTCCTCGACGACTACGCCAAGCTCGGCTATCGCCTCGACTGGCGCGGCTTCCCCACCATGCTCCCCGGCGAGCACATCACCCAGTTCGAGATCTTCGGCGACGTTGTCGTCGCTCAGGAGTCCGCGGGCGTGGTCAGCGTCCTCGAGTCCCGCTCCGGCACCACCCGCTGGTCCGAGCAGGTCGCCGGCCGCCTGACCAAGTTCGTCGGCATCCTCCGCAACAACGAGCGCCTGCTCGTCTCCAGCGAGTCCGAGCTCTACTTCTACGACATCGCCACCGGCACGCTCAAGGACAAGCAGCATCTCCAGCAGGTCGTCAACACCAAGCCCGTGCAGGTCGGCGACATCCTCGTCTACGGCTGCGCCAACGGCCAGGTCCTCGGCCACCTCGTTGCCAACGGCTTCCGCGCCTGGGCCAGCGGCCTCGGCGGCTCCATCGAGGCCGACCCCACCGTCACCTCCGGCAACCGCGTCGCCATCTGCTCCACCACCGGCGAGCTCGCGATCTTCGATCCGCTCTCCGGCCTCTCACAGGGCCGCGCAAAGATCTTCTCCGGCCCCGGCACCGCCTTCGGCTCCTCCGACACCGCCCTCTACATCGCCTCCAACGACCACTCCCTCTACGCCTTCACCTCCGAGGGCGTCGTCCCCATCTGGCGCAAGCGCACCGACGCCCCCCTCCGCCAGCAGCCCGTCTTCAGCAACGGCCGCGTGTACTGCGATCTCGGCTCCGGCGACGGCACCGGCACCTTCGGCGGCCTCACCTGCCTCGACGCCGTCACCGGCAAGATCCTCTGGTCCAACCGCAAGGTCTCCGGCCAGCTCGTCGGCATCCGCAACAAGCGCCTCATCGTCTGGAACGCCGCCGAATCCACGGCCTTCTCGCTCCAGGCAGACGACGGCGCCACCGTCGAGACCGTCAAGCTCCCCGGCGTCACCATGCTCAAGCCCGACAACTTCACCGACGGCAACCTCTACGCCGTCTCCGGCAACGGCCTCGTCGCCAAGCTCGCCCCCAAGTAACACGGGCATCCTGCCCGTGCCGCCCGCGACGCGGCCCCGCAGCCAAAGCCCCCCGTTTTCGAGTACCATTTCCCCACAGGGCCCCCCAAGGCCCTGAATTCTGTCTTTTCCGATTTGCCATTTGCGATTTGCAATTTCCCATGCCCATCAAGCGCGCCCTGATCTCCGTCTCCGACAAGTCCGACCTCCTCCCCTTCGCGCGCGCCCTCATCGCCCGCGGCGTCACCATCCTCTCCACCGGTGGCACCGCCAAGGCCCTCGCCGCCGCCGGAGTTCCCGTCACCCCCGTCGAAACGGTCACCCAGTTCCCCGAGGGACTCGACGGCCGCGTCAAGACCCTCCACCCCGCCATCCACGCCGGCCTCCTCGCCCTCCGCGACAACGCCGAGCATCAGGCCTTCCTGACCAAGCACAACTTCACCCCCATCGACCTCGTCTGCATCAACCTCTACCCCTTCCAGCAGACCATCTCCGACCCCAACGTCTCCATCGAGACCGCCATCGAGAACATCGACGTCGGCGGCCCCGCCATGCTCCGCGCCGCGGCCAAGAACCACCGCTTCGTCACCGTTCTCACCTCGCCCTCCCAGTACGACCGCGTCATCCAGGAACTCGACACCAACAACGGCGCCACCACCCACGAGACCCGCGCCGAACTCGCCGCGGCCGCCTTCGCTCGCACCGCCGAGTACGACGCGGCCATCGCCTCCTTCCTCTCCCGCCGCGCCCCGACCGCCTTCCCCGCCGTCCTCGAACTCCGCTACACCAAGCTCGACCAGCTCCGCTACGGCGAGAACCCCCACCAGGAAGCCGCGCTCTACCGCGACCCCGCAAGCACCGGCCAGACGATCCCCAACGCCCGCCAGCTCCACGGCAAGCAGCTCAGCTACAACAACATCAACGACGCCGCCGCCGCCCTCGAAGCCGTCAAGGCCCTCGCACGACTCGCTTCTTCCCCTCACCCATCATCCCCTCACTCCTCATCCGCTGTGGTGGTCAAGCACACCAACCCCTGCGGCGGTGCCGTCGCCCCCACAACCCACGACGCCATCGCCGCCGCCATCGCCGGCGACCCCATCGCCGCATACGGCGGAATCCTCGCCACCTCCACGCCCATCGATCTCGCCGCGGCCAAGATCATCGCCGACCCCAAGAACTTCCTCGAAGTCATCGTCGCCCCAAACTTCGACGACGACGCCCTCGACCTTCTCCGCGAGCGTTGGACCGGCGTCCGCCTCCTCGCCGTCGGCAACCGCCTCCCCTCCAGCGCCCGCAAGCTCGACTACAAGTCCATCCCCGGCGGCATGCTCGTGCAGGACCGTGACCGAGGCTCGGGCGCAAGCCCGAGCACGCTCCACACCACCTGGCACCACGCCGCCGGCCCCGCTCCAACCCCCGCCCAGCTCCACGCCGCGATGATCCTCGAAACCCTCTGCCGCTTCGTCACCAGCAACGCCATCGTCCTCGGCGGCCCCCTCGGCACTCAGCACTCAGCACTCGGCACTCGCCTCTACGGCATCGGCTCCGGCCAGGTCGACCGCGTCTCCGCCTGCCGCCTCGCCATCGAAAAGGCAGGCCCGAGCGCCAAGGGCTCCATCGCCGTCGGCGACGCCTTCTTCCCCTTCCCCGACGGCCCCCAGCTCCTCATCAACGCCGGCGTCTCCATGATCGTCCACCCCGGCGGCTCCAAGCGCGATCAGGAAACCCTCGACCTCTGCCAGAAGCACGGCGTCACCTGCATGACCACCGGCGCCCGCCACTTCCGCCACTAGCCCCCCCTCCCGCTCACCCCTCCATCACCCCAACCGCCGCCGGCTTATCAAACGGAATCGGCGACAGCTCCACATTCGGGTTCCGCTCCCCGAAGAACCGCAGCGGCCACTGGTCCGCGAACAGCGCCATCGCCCGCCCGCGATCGTCATACACCAGCTTGCTCCCGTTGGGCGTCTCCGGCATCTCCGTCTCATCCGCCTTCGCAAACGTCGGCGCGGCCTGCCCCTTCACCCGCCACCACCGCGCGATCGTCCACGGCGCCGTCTCGATCCGCGACTCCGCCCCATACTCGTTCTGCAGCCGATACACCAGCACCTCGAACTGCAGCGGCCCCACCGCCGCCAGCAGCGCGTTCTTCTGCGACCCGCCGACCGACTCGAACTTCCGCGCCACACCCTCCTTGAGCAGCTGCTCCAGCCCAAGGTTGAACCGCTTGTAGTTCCCCGGCTGCGGGTTCGTCAGGTTCGCAAAGCACTCCGGCGTGAACTCCGGAATCTCGTCGTACACGATCGTCCGATCGTCCGTCAGCGTGTCGCCGATGCCGAACAGGTCGTTGCCCACCAGCCCCACCACGTCCCCCGCCACCGCGTTCTCCACGGTCTCGCGCTGGTTGCCGAAGAGCTTGGTGGCGTTCCCCAGCCGCACCCGCCGCCCGCTCTGCGCGTGCACCACGAACATGTCACGCTCGAACGCCCCCGACACCACCCGCAGAAACGCGATCCGGTCCCGGTGCCGCGGGTCCATGTTCGCCTGGATCTTGAACACAAACCCGCTGAACCGCGGATCGTCCGGCTGGATCAGCCCGTCGCGAGACTTCCGCGCCGTCGGCGGGCTCGAGTGCTTCAGGAACCCGTCCAGCAGCAGTTGCACGCCGAAGTTGTTGATCGCGCTGCCGAAGAACACCGGCGTCATCTCCCCCCGCAGCACCGCCGCCGGATCCAGCGCGGATCCCGCCCCGCCCGTGTGATCCAGCATCCGCACTTCCTCGATCGACTCCATCTGCTCGGGCGCGCTGAGCATCCCCAGCAGCGTCGGATCATCCAGCCCGCCGACGGTTGATGGCGCCGCGAACGCCCCCGCCTTGGTCCGCTCGAACAGGTGCATCTGCCCCTCCACCCGGTCATACACCCCCTTGAAGTTCGGCCCCGTCCCGATCGGCCAGTTCACCGGAAACGCCCCGATCCCCAGCACCTTCTCCAGCTCATCGATCAGGTCCAGCGGCGGCTTCGTCGGCCGGTCGCACTTGTTGATGAACGTGAAGATCGGCACCCCGCGCCGCTTGCACACCTCGAAGAGCTTCCGCGTCTGCGCCTCCACACCCTTGCCCGCGTCGATCACCATCACCGCCGAGTCCACCGCCGTCAGCACCCGGTACGTGTCCTCCGAAAAGTCCTTGTGCCCCGGCGTGTCCAGCAGGTTCACCCGATACCCGCCGTAGTCAAACTGCAGCAGCGTCGACGAGATCGAGATCCCGCGCTGCTTCTCCAGCTCCATCCAGTCGCTCGCCGTCGCCCGCTGGTCCTTCCGCGCCGTCACCGACCCCGCCAGATCGATCGCCCCGCCATACAGCAGAAACTTCTCCGTCAGCGTCGTCTTGCCCGCATCGGGGTGAGAAATAATCGCAAAGGTGCGGCGGGGAAGAACTGGACCAGTCGGCGTCGTCATGGGCCCCAATCGTTGGCCTCGCGCTCCCGCCTTTCCTCGCCCCCTCCCCCGCTCCTGGGTGGCCCGCCTTGGGTGGCCCGCCACTCCGTGGCGGTGTCTTACGCCTGGCTGCCACTCCACTCCGTGGCAGTGTCTTTCGGCTGGCTGCCACTCCACTCCGTGGCTGTGGCTCCAAAACCTAATCCAAAACACCCCATCGTCCCACCAACTCCGCTCTGGGAATCGCCGCACCTCTGCCTCTCGCACGGAGTGCGCCCGCCCGTTGCCCGGGGCGCCGCGAGGCCCTGCGAGCAAGCCCCGGGCAGCCCGCCATCACAAGCCCCGCCCGGAGGGCGGACGAACGCCTCGCTCGGCTATTTCAGGATCGGCCGGCTCGGATGTGATCGAGGTTTCAAGAGAGCGAGCAAGCCACACCGCGAATCGATAGAATGCACGCCAATGGAGGGCCAGCACGCAGCATCCCCGCACGGTCGGCGCGGGCCGCGAGACGGCACTGTCTTGCGTAGGAACCGCAAGGCAGTGGCACGGTGCGTTGCGCCGGAAGGTAGGGCCCCCGCCCGTAAGTTGCTCTGGGATGTGACCGATCCATGCCGCATGAGCTTGAGGTATGCCACATGTGCAGAGAGCCAATCTGGCGCGGCGTGCTTCGCGCGGCAGCATATTGGGCGGTGTCGTTCGTGGTCGTGTTCGTTGTCGCGCAAGTGCTCGCGAATGTAGCAGATTGGACAACGGTCCTCGCACAGCCGTTTTCGCCGAACCAGTGGCCATACGAAGTTCCATCCGGATGGGCCGCGAGACCGGACCGTGCCGTGCGGCGAACCCTACTCGGAGCGCAGTCGTCTTGCTATACGAGCCAATACGGTGATGATCCCGAGGCTGCTTTGCACTGCCAACTACAGATTGAGAGCGCGGGATGGCCGTGTTACAGTTTTGCCGGGTGGATGACGTTCGTGTATAGCGGGAAGAACATGCCGAGTGGCGTGGATTCGCACGACATGATCGGCACAGAACTGCTTGGACACAAAGCAGTCGTGCTCATGAAACCGCTATGGATCGGATTGATCACAAATACCAGTGCGCTCGCTGCCGCTTTGTGGCTCGCTGAGCGATGCGTCAGAATGTACAGACACAGATCTCGAAGCCGGCGACACCGATGCACACAGTGCGGATATGATTTGCGACAGCCGACGGGCGACAGCATGAGTCGGTGTCCCGAATGCGGACGAAGTGTGAATGCAGGAGGCGAGCGGGTGGGCTGATGGGTACGAGGAGGGGCGGGTGGCCGGGATCGGGATCAACGTGCCATGGGTCGCCGGAATGACGGCTGGCGCCCAGATCGTGCGGCCAGCGTTCGTTGACGGAGACCTTCGGTCCCAATCCAAGCCCGGCGACCCATGCCGATCGTGGTGAGGCGTCCGGCATCCCGCCGCCCCCCACCTTCCCCGCCCGCCCTCATGGCCAAGTCCACTCCCCGCGGCCGCCGCCGTAGTGGGGGAAGGTCGTCGTTCCCAGCCCTCCAAACCACCCCCACCCAAATACCTATCAAAATCTATTGACAACCATCCAAAATACCGTATAGTACCCGTACAAATGCCCGCCACCCCCTCCAACCCCCACCCCCAACCCCCGAGGACCCCCGCCCCGCTCCTCGACGACCTCCGCCGCGGCGACCTCTCCTTCAACGCCCTCGCCGCACGACACAACACCACCCCCGACATCCTCGCCCTCTGGCTCGTCCACCCCGCCATCCGCGAGCAGCTCGAAGCCACCGACTCCGTCTGCACCTGGCGTTCCCGACTCATCGCCGCCGACACGCTCCCCCGCGCCATCTGCTCGCTCGACATCCTCCTCCGCCGCTACATCCGCGCCCACACCGATCCCGCCAACCGCCACGAACTCGTCCACGCTCTCCCCGAGCCCGATCCCGACTCCAGCGCGCCGCCCATTCCCTCCCACGAATCCGCACGCAGAGCGGCCGCCACCCTCCTCCGAATCGCCAACCTCCGCCCAACCCCGTCCCCCGAGGCCATCTCGCGCCAGCGAGCGAACATCGCCCCAGCCGCGCAAGTGCCCGCGACCCCGCGCCCACCAACACCCATCACCACCGCCCCCACGCCTTCCCCCACGCGCTACTCCGACATCCCCTACGCCGAACCCGCGCCAGTCCCCGCGCCCGCCGCATCCGCGCCGCAGTCTCCCGCACCCGCCCCCGCCGAACCTCCGCCCGGCTTCCTGAACGACCTCGAAGCCTTCTTCGATCGCATCGACGCCGACCCCGCGCTCGCCGCCGATCCCGCAACCACCGAGGAACTCGTCCAGATCCTCGCCACCCATCAACCCGCACACGCTGCAGTCCAGTCCCTCCTCCCGAAACCCGAGCCGGCGCACCCCGCCGCGCTCCCGCCGACAATCACCCCGCGCCCTCACGAACGACACGACCCCCGCCCACTCCTGAGCCCAGTCAGCCATCTGCTCTCAAAGTCCGGCGCGGCCCTCGCACGCGCCCCATAGCGCCCGCGCAGCCCAATCTCGCGCCATCGAGCTCCTCACCTATTTCAGCGCACCGCCCACCGGTTGAGCCCGCTCAGGCTCCATCCGCAGTGGCTCCACGCCGCGCACGCTCCGCTGCCAGTTGATCACCTTCAGCACCCGCGGCCGCGACACGATCCATCGCTCCAGCCGAAACTTCCCCGGAAACTCCGCCAGCATCACCCCCACGAAGATCGTCACCACCCCCGGCCCCGGCAGCACCAGCATCGCGATCCCCGCCAGGATCAGCACCCACCCCAGCACGTTGTGCGCGATCCGAAACGTCCACGCCACGATCGGGTGCCGATGCCCCCACGGCGTCGCCGCGCGCCGGTCGCGAACGAAATAGTCCGCCGGAATCCGAACCATCACCGCCGGCACCGCCAGCAGCGTGACAAAGAACATCACCACCGACGCGGCCGTCAGATACCACCCCAGCCACGCATACTCCCGAATCAACTCGATCATGCAGTCCTTCCGC